>CAJODB010000008.1 GCA_905233185.1 uncultured Alphaproteobacteria bacterium
ACGGAGCACGGCAAGCGGCGAGGGACAGAGACGGCAAGGCAGCGAGAGCGAGAGAGCAGGACGCAGCAAGCGGCGA
The DNA here is from genome assembly GCA_905233185.1 of uncultured Alphaproteobacteria bacterium. Classification (GTDB taxonomy): domain Bacteria; phylum Pseudomonadota; class Alphaproteobacteria; order UBA3830; family UBA3830; genus BNWE01. The sequence goes on from CAJODB010000008.1 coordinate 77, forward strand.
GGCTGTACCAGGAGGAGAGGGGCGGGGGAGCAATGGCAAACGGTGAGGTAGAGGGAACGGGTAGCGACGGATTAAGCGCGATAGAAAAAAGACTCATTAAGTTAACTATCCTATAAGTCAATATTTTTGTAGATAAAAAAGTTATTATTACTGTATATTATGCATTAATCTTGTTATAATATCTATTGTTATTCTTTTATCTCATATGTATCATACTCAGGATATGAGTGATAAAAATTACTTTGAATTTTTTGGATTACCGATTTCGTATAATTTAGACGAAACATCACTTATGTATATTTATTTAGAGCGGCAAAGAAAAGAACATCCTGATTCGTGTACAGGCGATTGTGTGAGTTTTTTCGCTGACAATTCCGTTGCTGAGCTGAATACAGCATATCAAACGCTTATGGATCCTATTAATCGGGCGGAACATTATTTAAAAGTACGAAGAGTATCTATTCTTGATCAACTTCCTTCTGATTTTGCGGAAGAAATGTTCAATATGCATCAAAAATATGATTCTATAAAAAATGAATCTGAAAAAGAAAAATTTCTCGAATCATTAAGGAATAAGATGAAAGATATATTATCTTTGTTACACAATCTTAAAGAAGACGATCTTGAAAAATTCAGGAAATATACATGTTTGTTGCGTTTTATTAATTCGTTTTTGGAAAAAGTTGAGTTAAATGCTTACAGTCGGGATTGATTTAGGAACTACTACTACAGTTATTGCGATTATGAAGAATGGTATTCCGCAAACTATTCCTATCGACAGTGGCAGAAAGACTACTCCATCAGTTGTGAACTATAGTAAAATTGAGAATAATAACGAGATACTTATAGGTCGTAAGGCTTTGTCTAAGATGGATTATGCTCATACAGTATTTTCTATTAAACGCAATATGGGAAGTAACAATAAATTTTTCGAAAAATCTCCTGAAGAGATATCAGCTGAAATACTTTCTTATGTTAAAAAAATTGCCGAACAAAAATTAGAAGAATCAATAGAATCCGCTGTTATAACAGTTCCTGCTCATTTTTCTGATATACAGAGAACAGCAACAAAGCGGGCTGCTTCTTTAGCAGGAATTAAAGTTTTGCGTTTGATAAATGAACCTACATCTGCAGCTATTGCTTTTGGATTAGCTGAGAAAGCAAACGGTGTGTATGCTGTTTATGATTTTGGGGGTGGCACTTTTGACTTCTCCATTTTACGATTAGTGGATGGAATTTTTCAGGTTCTGGCTACAGGCGGAGATAATTATCTTGGTGGTGATGACATTGATAATGCAATATTAGAATACAATGTTAATCAATATGATATAGTAAAAATTACAGAATCCGAAAAATTACGCGCAAAATTGCTTGCAAAAACCATGAAAGAACAGTGCAATCTTGAAAAATTGGTCGAAAAAGAATGCGTAATTGGAGGAAAAACATATTTGTTCCGACTTTCTTCTGAGTTATTGTGGAATTTATCCGAAAAATATATCAAAAAAACTTTCAAAATAGCTGATCAAGTTTTTTCTGATGCAAAGTTATCGCATAATCAGATTGATGGCGTTCTTATGGTTGGTGGGATGACAAAAATGCAGGTCGTAAAAGAAGCTGCAAAAGATCATTTTAAGACGCGCATTTTTGATAATATAGATCCGGAAGAAGTTGTCGCTTTTGGAGCGGCTATTCAAGCAGATTCTATTGTTAATAAAAATAGAAATACTTTACTTATAGATGTCGTACCATTAACTCTCGGAATAGAAACTTTCGGAGGTGGAGTAGATAAAATAATTCACAGAAATACACCAATTCCTACAGTACAAACTCGTGAATATACTACATACAGCGATAATCAAACAGGAATAAAGTTTCATGTAGTTCAAGGAGAACGAGCGCTTGCGAAAGATTGCAGATCAATAGCAAAATTTGAACTTAAAGGAATACCACCAGCAGTTCGAGGTACTCCGAAAGTAGAAGTACGCTTCTCTGTTGATGTAAATGGCTTGCTCAATGTTAGTGCTCGTGAAAAGAATACTGGAATTGAACAGAATATCGTTGTAGAACCAAGTGCCGGACTAACGGAAGATGAAATGATATCCATGTTAGAGAATGCATTGAAAAACATAACACAAGATAAAGAGCGATCTGCTTATATTTCTGCAAAAATGGCTGCAGAAAGACAAATTTCATTTTGGGAATCTATTATTAATGACATTCCTGAACCAGAACAAAAAAGAGTAGAAAATGGAATAATGCGGTTAAAAGAATATATTTCAAATGATAGATCTGAAAGTAGAGATATTTTGAATACGATCAATTATATTGATGATATTGTAGGGCATTTTTTGGATGAAATAATAAGTAAACGCCTTAGTAAGAATCCTATAAAGATAGATGAGGTGAAAAAATGAAAATAACATTTATTCTAAAAGATGGTTCAGAGAAAAGTTGCAATTTTTCAGAAGAAGATACGATTTTAAAAGTTGCGGAAAGAAATGGAATTCCAATAAGAAGCTTTTGTGAAGGATTCGGAGTTTGTGGCGCCTGTCATATTATTGTAGAAAATTTAATTGATAAACTTCCTCCTATTTCTGATAAAGAAAATGATGCATTGGATAGAGTTAGCGGAATTACAATGAATTCGCGTCTTGCTTGTCAGGTTACTTTAACAAAAGAATTGGATGGTTTGCGCGTGCGTATTGCATAATTTTGTTTTTTTATCCAGGTGGAGAAAAAATGATTCTTTTCGAGAAATTGCAAAGAAAGAAACAAGAAAACTGTTAATTATATTTTCTTTAGAGGTATTCTTATTCCTCTGGACTGTTTGCTTCTCCTTCGTCTTCATCTTCAGAATTTGATTTTTTTACGTATTCCTCTGCTTCTCGTTTATAGGCATTTGCAATTTCTTTCAAATCAGAAAGTTGTTTCTTTGTTATGTAAGCTTTTGCTGATGCTATAAGAATCACAATATTATAAGCTTCCACGGATTCTTCGATTATTACCATTGTTCGTCCACAGCGTCCGCGAAAATATCTTTCTCCGAGCGATTTTGTAGGATTATTCTCTGCTTCTGATGGAAGAAACTTAAAACGAGCCTTCGTACATTTCTCTGTAAATAGATTTATATTATCAGCAATTTTTGGTAATGTTTTGCTCTTATCCTGGAGAAAGACAAATATTGCTGTATCTGTTAAGTTAAATGATGTACCTTTCGGCCAAAAAACTCCAATTAAACCATTTTCTCCTTTAAATGTGCGATATCCCCAACCATCTGGGCATCTTATAACAAAATCGTTTCTTTCATCAGTGTCAGGAGTATCAATCGGAACGGCTGGCGTTTCGGCAAATGCAAAAAATATTAAAACTAAGAAAGCAAGAAACTTCAAAGTTTAACCCTCTTCTTTTAATAAAGCCTATCATCAAAATGCAAAAAAAAAGTTACTAATTACATTTTTAGAAAAATTTCTTTACAAAAAATACTTATTCAAGAATACATGATATATTTTCGACAAACACAGAAGATCGTCGACTTTTGCTCTTTCGTTTTTTTGATGAATATTTGCATCCAGCAAGCCGAACTCTATAATATTGCAGTATTTTATCATATATCGACCATCAGATGTGCCGCCTGCGCATGAAAATTCTGGATTTTCTCCTGTAACTTCATTGATTGCAGACGAAATTAATGATTTAAGTTTTTCATCATCACAGCAATATGCATCTCCGCTAACAGTGAAACTCAGAGAAACGTTATATTCCTTTGCTTCTTGCTCACATATTTTTTTCAAATTTTCAGAATCATAGTCAGAACTGTATCTTATATTTATATTTGCTGAAGATTCGTCAGGAGCCACATTTTCTGCATAATTATTTGTAAATAGCATAGTTGGTTCAAGATTGGTTTTCGGAAAGCGTTTATCTTTATGCTTCCATTCATACTCCAACATTCGTGATATATATCTGCAAAGATTAGACAGTGAATTTTTATATCTTCCTTGATATGCAATGTGTCCTTGTTTCCCTTTTGATTTTACATTTATGTTTATGCTTCCTCTATGACCAATATAAACTCTGTCGCCTATTTTCTCATACGATGATGGTTCACCTATCAAACAGTCATGAGGCAGTTTTCCGTACTCTTTGCACCAGTTAATTAGCGCTCTAACGCCTTCTTTTGAACCGATTTCTTCATCTCCCGTTATTAATATGACTATGGAACCGTCAAAGTTATTACCTTCTTGTTTTATAAATTCCGATGCTGCACTACAAAAAGCCGCTATACCACCTTTCATATCGCATACGCCACGACCATATAAATAACCATCTTTGAGAACAGCATCAAATGGTTCGACTTTCCACATTTTTCCGGCAGGAACAACATCAGAATGTCCCAAAAATCCCAAAATTTTTTTATCGGATGTTCCGTATCTTGCAAATAAGTTTTTTATACGATTTTTTCCGTCAGAAGACATAAAGTTCAGTACTTTTATATCAAAACCTGCGTCCGAAAGGTAGGCAGCAATGCAATCAATTGCTCCATCATCTTCTGGTGTTATACTTTTACACTTTATAAGTTTAGAGCAAAGAGAAAGCACGTCATCTATCATCTTAAAACCTTAATAAATCATTGACGGAAGTTTTTTTTCTGGTTTCAGCATCGCATTGCTTCACAATTACAGCACAAGAAAGATTTACGTTGCCCGAAGGATAAACTCCAGGAACAACAACTGAATAAGCAGGAATTTTTCCATAAGTTATTTCGCCTGAAGCTTTATCTAAAATCTTTGTTGACGCAGTAAGATGAACACCAGTAGAGATAACCGCCCCTTCCTCAACAATAATTCCTTCCATTACAGAACTTCCGGCACCTATAAAACAGTTATCTTCTATAATAACGGGATTTGCTTGAAGAGGTTCGAGCACACCTCCGATGTTTACTCCCGCGGATATATGACATCTTTTTCCAATTTGAGCGCAACTTCCTATAAGAGAGTAAGTATCAACCATTGTTCCCTCATCGATGAAAGTTCCGACATTAACAAAAGCCTGCATTACGACTACTGATTTTGCTATATATGCGGAATAACGAATAATTGCTCCTGGAACAGCGCGAAAACCGGCATTTATAAAATCTTCTTCTGTCCAATTATTTGTTTTTAGAGGAACTTTATCAAAACAAGATGTCCCTCCGTATTCTATTACTTTGGATTTTGAGTGCTTAAAGTATAATAAAATAGCTTTTTTTATATATTCATTAACAACATACTTGCCGTTAATTTTTTCTGCGACTCTGCTTTTTCCGTTATTCAAGGCATCCATTATCTTTTCTATACAAGAAATATCGTTTGAATGTCCTTCCCATAAATTTTCGATTTGAATTTTTAAATTTTCTTCTAACATTTTTCTAAACAACAATATCTATAAAAAACAAAACAACAACTTCTTTATTTTATCATTTATACACACAAAATGAGAAATGAAAAAATATTTCAGAATTTATATATTTTTTTTAAAAATTATCTTGATTCGATCAAAAAACTTATTGTAAGATGCAAACAGTGTCGGATTGCAAAGTTACTGTTAGAGCGAATTATCATAACTTTACTTCTCGCGCTTTCAATGTTTTTCGTTTTTCGAAGGACAGAAAGAGACTTTGAGGAAATCCGAATTTATGGCGCATACTCCGTCATAAATTGAGCGGATAACCGTGTATTCTTTTTGAATACAGTTTCCGAACACTAAAGTTCATTTTACCTCCATATTACCTTAGCGGGATTATCTCGCTAAGGTTAATTTTTTTATGGTAGAAATTTCTTATTAAGAATCTTTTTTGAAAAAGTGCTGCGATGCTGTACAATCTTACCTCGTAATAAAAATAGATATTTTTTTTGGAGATTTCCGAATGGATGAAGAGAAACGCAATGTCTTGATATTTTTTGCTGTTTCAATATTGATAATGCTTGTATATCCGTATTTTCTTGGCAATCAAGGTAGAGAAACATCAGTTAATTCGCAGCAAATGGTATCAATCAATGGGACAAGTGCAGAAGAGACTCTTGTTTCGGCACATTCTACTTCAAGAAGCTTCATTACATCTAAAGATCCTGTAAAAGCTGTAGAAATTAGAATAAATTCTAAAAAATTAAGAGGCGTTATTTCTACTCTCGGTATGCAGTTTAATAATGTATTACTTAAAAACTATAAAGAAGATGATAAGCTTGAAAATGCGTCTGTGTTCGGGAAATTAGACGATGACCGGAAATATTATGCTTCACTTGGTTGGGCCTCAGATGATCCAAATATAACTCTTCCTGATAATGACACGATTTGGGAAACAAAATCGAAAGAATTAACCGAAAATACACCTGTTGTCGTAACTTGGGATAATAAAAATGGATTAGCTTTTGAACGAAAAATCTCCGTTGATGACAATTATATAGTGACAATCACAGATAAAGTACGTAATTATGGTGACTATGCAGTAGCGCTGAAGTCATCTACAAAAATACATCGCGAATTTGAAAAAGACTACACGAATACATGGTCTGCATATGAGGGGCCTTTAGGATACCTTAACGGAAAGCTAGAGGAAGTTAGTTATAAAGATCTTGTAAAGTCAGGGAAAATTGACCACAAAACTATTGGTGGTTGGTTTGGAATAACGGATAAATATTGGCTGGTAGCTTTTATTCCTGAACAGAATGCTGACTTAAATATATCGTATTCACACATAACAGAGGGCAATAAGGATGTATATAACGTGGACAGTAGCAGCGCGCCTATTGTTGTCGCTCCATCACAGGAAATTGCAAAAACTTACCACATATTTTTAGGCGCGAAAGAAATAAAAACCTTAGATATGTATGAAGAAAAGCTCGGAATCAAACATTTTGATCTGGCAATAGATTTCGGCTATCTGTACATCCTTACAAAACCATTGCTCTACTCTTTGGTGTTTATAAAAGATATGGTAGGAAATATGGGGCTTGGTATTCTACTGCTTACTCTCATAATAAAGCTACTTCTGATGCCTCTTGCCCAAAAATCATATCGTTCTATGAATCGTATGAAGTATATTCAACCTAAAATTCAGGAACTTCAAAGAAAATATGCTAATGATAAAGTGAAGTTGGGACAAGCTGTATCGGAAGTTTATCAAAAAGAGGGAATAAGCCCTGTTGGTGGTTGCCTACCTGCTTTGTTGCAATCTCCTGTATTGTTTGCTTTATATAAAATACTTTATATATCAATAGAAATGAGGCAAGCTCCATTTTACGGCTGGATTTCAGATCTTTCGCTTCCTGACCCTATATTGATATTCAATTTAGGAGGATTGCTTCCATTCGATCTTCCTGGATTCCTGCAAATTGGTATATGGCCGGTTCTTATGGGAATTTCTATGTATTTACAACAAAAAATTACGCCAAGTTCGCCGGATCCTACTCAAGCAAATATGATGTTAATAATGCCAATCATGTTTACATTTATGTTTGCTCAATTACCATCTGGACTTGTAATTTATTGGACTTTCAGCAACATACTATCATTGATTCATCAGTATATAATGATAAGATCAGATGAAAAACGAGAGAAATAAAAACAAAAAATGATATCAATTAAGGAACTTTTCAGTGCGAAACCAAAGTTTATCGCAGGAGCTTCCTCGATTGAACAAATACCGCATAACTTGTTTATGCCTGAAGTCGCATTTGTAGGGCGTTCGAATGTCGGTAAATCATCATTGATTAATGCCATTGTAGGCGATAAGAATTGTGCGAGAGTTTCAAAGAATCCAGGAAGAACGCAACAGATAAATTTCTTTACTATCTCTGATAAAATATCTGTAGCTGATTTACCGGGATATGGTTATGCTGCTGTTTCAAAGAAAGTGAGAAGATCTTGGGATAAATTGATACTTGATTATTTACGAGGTCGTCAGAATTTGCGTAGAATTTTTCTTTTAATTGATTCCCGTCACGGCTTCAAAGCTACAGATGAAGAAATAATGAATATATTGGATGATAGCGCAGTAGTGTATCAAATAATTTTAACGAAAATCGATAAAATTTCGAATATCTCGAATATAAAACAAGAAATTGAAGCAAAAATATCTATGCATACCGCTGCTTTTCCGGAAATTCTTGCTACGAGCTCAGAAAAAATGATTGGAATCTCCGACGTACAAAAAGCAATTGCAACGTTTTCTTAATATTTCTGCTTTATTATCCATGTCATGATGATAAGTATAAGAAGACTTATTAAAGATAAATATTCGGGACTTGCTGCATTGGAAGCGGCATTAACTCTTCCTGTGCTTTTGATGCTTATATTTTTCATAATTGAGCTTATAAGAATAAATAATACCAGAACAGCTATGGATAGTATGGCACTTGAAGCTATTCTAGAGTTTATTGCAACAAAAAGTACAACAAAATTTGAAACTATAATAACAAAACATAAACCAGCAGCAATTCCTCGAGATAATATCAAATATTATTTCACTGTATATGATAGCTTAGAAAGTATGTGTGCGACTGATCCATATGGAAGTGAAGAAGTATTTTGGCCAAGTAGTGACGTATACAGCGCAGATGAAGCTAAAAAAGCATATGTTGATAGCAACAGAGATACTAACTTCTTTCAAAGAGATACGAGTAGCGATAGTGGGTATATTTCTCTCAATAATCATACAAATCCATTAACTACATCTTCGATTAACAGTGTTTATAAAATATCGGGAAAAGCATTTGTTCTTACTTTTGTATGTGATTTTAAATTTTCCAGCGACTTTGTTAAAAAATTATTTGCGGGTGGTTCTAATACTGTAGATAAGAAAAAATTCCTTATATGGGGTAGGGGAGTCGGAGTATGCGATTGATCTTTTTCAAACAGTTTTATATTTTTTTTGATTACGTTATAATCAATACGTTTTTTTGATTTTTATTGGGGTTAGTTAATATGAAGAAAACTTTAATTTATACAGTTATTGCTGTGATTAGCGTTCTTTCAATAGGAGGCTGTGCAAGGAATATATCATCTTCATCATATGATGCACGAAAGATTGGAGCGGCATCTGAAACTTACGAGTGCACAGTTGTTAGCGTGCGAAAAGTAATGGTCGAAGAAGGTGATTATCTGGAAAACAATATGACAGGAGCTTTGATGGGAGCTGCAGCTGGCGGAGTCTTAGGAAATATGATTGGTGGTGGTCGTGGAAGAACTACCGCAACAGTAATCGGAGCACTTGCTGGTGGAGCAGGTGGTGCAATGGCTGAAAAACATCTTAAATCACAAGAAGGGCTTGAATATGTCGTAAAATTATCTTCAGGTGCAATGAGAACAGTCGTTCAAGGGCTTGATAATCCATTGTATCAAGGGCAAGCAGCTCTGTTGATTATTGATCGTAATCGCGCTCGTGTTGTTCCGAAAAATTATTAGCCTTTTTTTGAGATATGAGGGGTCTGAGAGACCCCTTAATAAATTATTTCTGTGAATAAATTAATTTCATCTAAAAATATAGATACCGCTGTCGATATTTTATCGAATGGTGGATTAGTAGCATTTCCAACAGAAACAGTCTATGGATTAGGAGGAAACGCTTATTCTGACAAGACAGTAGCATCTATTTTTTCTTGTAAAAAAAGGTCAGAATTTAATCCTCTTAGTGTATGTTACAAGAATTTGGAAAGTGCTGCAACTGATGTGGAAATCACAGATTATGCTCATTGTATAGCTGAGAATTTTATGCCTGGCCCCATTACTTTGGTATTGAAACGAAAAGTCGGGACAAACTTATCTCTACTTTGTTCAGCGGGACTGGATACAATAGGAATAAGAATACCGTCGAACTCTATTGCGCTTGATTTGCTTTCCCATTTGAATTTTCCTCTGGCTGCTCCAAGTGCAAATACTTCCGGGAAATTAAGTCACACTACATCAGAAGCTGTTAATGAAGATTTAGATAACGTAGCCATCATAGATGGAGGAAAATGTAATTTTGGAATAGAATCAACAATCATTGACTGTTCAGGAGAAGAATTGCTTATTAGGAGACAAGGCGCAATAACAGCGGATGAATTAGCCAAAAAATGCGGTTTTCTAATGAAAAAAATTAAATTTGAAGAAAAAATAAAAAAATTCATGTTAAAGAAACCGGTTATATTAAATGCTACTTCTATAAATTATAATGATGCATTACTCGCCTTCGGAGAACCAATAAGATCTTCTTGTCAAAAAACTCTAAATTTAAGCAAAAATGCAGATCTTAATGAAGCTGCAGCGAATTTATTCTCAATGTTACAGGAACTTGATAACAGTGATGCTGCAAGAATTTGCGTAATGTCTATACCAAATACGGGAATAGGAAAAGCAATAAACAATCGTCTGATTTCTATTATTTCATTTTAAAATTAAAAATTGCCTTTTATTGTAATTTTTTTAACTCTTAATTAAGAATTGTTTGATAAGATATTCTTAATTTTTACAAAAAATAGGAGAAATATATATGAAAAAAATTGCAATTTTGCTTACGATTTCAGTTTTTGTTGTGCCGTTCTCTTTTGCGGCCTCTGAAGAAAGTTCTACTTTGAATACTAGTAATAATGAATTGGATCAGTTAGAAAAATGCATTGAGGATAATTCTAGTGAAAGTGATGATTCTTCAATAATTAATGTAAATGAAGATGAAACATCTTCTGTCTCTGAAGAAGAAATCTCTGAGTAAAAAAAGTTCATAGAAACTTCTTATAATAAAACTAAAAAGGAGTTAATAAATAAAAAGAAGAGCTATTTTATTCCATTGATAAAATAGCTCTCCTTAATATATTATGTTAGAAATTTGCGATTTCAGGTAAAAACCTATTAAAAATAGCGACGAAACGCGCAAGAATTCCTATTCTGTTTTGTTGAATTCTTTTATCATCGGCGTTTACAAGTACATTTGCAAAAAATTCTGACATCGCTTTTTCTGTCTTTAAGGAGCGTTTTAATTTCTCTTCAAATTTGTCCACTATATTTAATTCGCTATTTTCAAGTTCAATCATAGTTTTTTCAAAATCTTTTATTTCTATGAAAAGAGCAGTTTCTTCTTTCTCACTAAATAAAGACTCATCAACCAGTGTTCCAGAATTTCCTTGTACAATATTTCTTGCTCTTCTATATATACTTATTATTTGTTTTCCGACTTCACTTTTAAAAGAAATATCCAATATTTTTGCTTTTTTCTGTATACTCTGAATATCTTGCGGAACTACCATAACTGAATTTATAACATCATGTTCTATTCCAAATTCTTTTAAAACAACGCGTAATCTATCCATAATAAATGTAATCACATTGTCAACAGTATTCGGATCCATATTTTCTTTTGAATCTTTTTGCAGTCGTTCAAAGGTTTTCTCAATTATTTTTCGTAAATCGATATTCATTTCATATTTTGTGATAATTTTTACAATCCCAATTGCTGCTCGACGCAAAGCAAAAGGATCTTTTGAGCCTGTAGGGGCTTTTCCGATAGCAAATAGACTTGTGATTACATCGATCTTATCTGCCATTGAATATAAAGCGCAAAGAGGCGAATAGAGATCATCAACCATTTTATATTGATTGCGAATTATATCGCAAACTTCAACAGACTCTCCTTGAAAACTGGCATAATGTGCTCCCATTATTCCCTGAAGTTCCGTAAATTCGCATACCATACCTGTCGCAAGATCACATTTTGCTAACAGTGCTGCGCGTTTTAACAGCTCTTTTGAATTTTTCGGAAGCATAAGTTGCTCATTTCCGACATTATTCTTACTGATTTCATCATATAATAGTTCACAAAGGTCCCGAATCCTCAAAGTCCGATCGTAAACTGTCCCTAACTTTTCATTAAAAGCTATTTTTTTAAGATCATCTAAATGTCTTTCAAGGGGAGTTGTCAGATCATTTTCGAAAAAGAATAGCGCATCAGACAATCTGGCGCTTAATACTCTTTCATTTCCAGCTTTTATTGCTTTGCCTTTATCAGCAGTAATATTATTTGCGACAAAAACAAAATAAGGAGCAAGCTTATTCCCGATATTCGTTGGAAAATATCTTTGATGAGATTGCATAGTTGTTGTAATTACCTCAGATGGTAAGCGCATGAATTTTTCAGAGATATTTCCTATCATTACGACAGGATACTCGACTAATCCTACAACTTCTTCTAAAAGGTCTTTTGTTATATCGACTTTTAAATTTTTTTCTTTGCTTTCTATATTGTTACATTCATCTAAAATTATTTTTTTTCGCTCGTTTTGATCAACTATTACAAATGCTTCTCGCATTTTTTCAATATAATCATTTACATTGTTTACAAAAATTTTTTTGTTAGCCATAAATCGATGTCCGAAAGTATAGTTTTTCGAACAAAGATTTATTTCATTAATCATATCTACATTCACAAGTTTTTCATCAAACAAACACAATATATTTCGAAGTGGCCGAACAAAATTGAAAGAGTGATCTCCCCAGTGCATAGATTTTTGCCACGGTAAAGCGAAAATAACATTTTTCACTATATTTCCAAGCAGATCTTCAGTTTTTCTTTTTTCATGCCGAATATTTACAAAAATAAAGGCCTTATTATTGATTATTTTCTCTGTACATTGTTCTCTTGATACATTTGCAGATTTCAAGAATTGCTCGATAACTTCTTTTGGCGCAGAATTTTGTGGCCCTTTTTTCTCTTCAACAAATTCCGAAATTTCTTCATCAATGTTGGCGGAAAAAACCATTCGGCGTGGTGTAATACATGTTCTTATATCATCAAATTGAATTCTGTTTTTTAAAAATTCTTCACAAAAAATCTTAGAAAAATTTTCGATCGCGGTTGTTTGAAATCTTGCCGGAATTTCTTCTATTAACAATTCTACAAAAAAGTTTTTTTTATTCATGAGTTCTTACCTGTGCTTCACAACATAATTTAGCTAAAGCTCTAACTCTTGCAATTCGATCAACACGTTCAGCAACGCTAAAAGCTCCCCTTGCATCTAATAAATTGAATATATGACTTGATTTTATGCACTGTTCATACGCGACTAAAGGAAGATCCAATTCAGCAAGTCGTTTACATTCATTTTCAACCATTATGAAATTTTGTTTTAACATCTCAACATCGGCATATTCAAAAGAATATTTTGATAATTCAACTTCCTGTTCAAAACATATATCTCTGTAAGTAATCGCTTCATTACCGTCTTTTCCATTCCAATTAACATCGTATATGTTATCTACGTTTTGCAAGAACATGGCTATTCTTTCAACTCCATAAGCCAATTCTGCGGTAGTCGGATTGCAAGCAATCCCTCCAACGTATTGAAAATAAGTAAATTGTGTAATTTCCATTCCATCACACCAGACTTCCCATCCTAATCCTGAAGCTCCTAGTGTTGGACTTTCCCAGTCATCTTCAACAAATCGAATATCATGACATTTAAGATCTATTCCGATTCTGTCTAAACTATTTAAATACATTTCTTGGATATCATCTGGAGATGGTTTGATTATTACTTGATATTGATGCAGTTTATGAACTCTGTTCGGATTTTCTCCGTATCTTCCATCTGCAGGTCGACGGCACGGTTGAATGTGTGCGCAACGCCAACTCTTTTTTCCGAGAGCACGAAGTAATGTGTATGGACTGAATGTCCCTGCACCAACTTCCATATCATAAGGTTGCAGGATTGCGCAACCATGACTGGACCAATATTCATTAAGTTTTGCTACAATTTCTTGGAAACTATTTTTCATAATACAATTCCATGGACAAAATTCTACGGTCGAAAGATTAACACAAAAAGCACCGAAGGTCGATTAAACTTTGTTATTCACTTTTGTATAAGTGCAACTCTCTCTTTATTCCTTTGTTTTTTATGATTGAAAAATTGCCAAGGCATCCATGTAATTCTTTATGCTCTAAAATAAAAGGTTCATAAGGATCATTTGCTGAAGCACATAAAGCATTTATTATATCGTATCCGATCATATCTAATACGCATGGAGTTTTTCCAAAAACATTTTTATATTTTACCGAAAAATTCATCAGTTCCTGAATATTCGAGAACGCAAATATACATCCATTCCAAGCTTCTCTATTTTGTAAAGCGTGAGAACTAAGTGTAAAAACAGCGATATTTTTCGGTAATTGTTCAAGATCAAGTATAGGATCAAGAATAAAAACGGCCTGTCTGCCGGAACTTTTTACGTAATTTGTCGCTTCTTTTTGTTCGATAGAATCATATCTTATTATTTCGATATCGCTTTCTTCAACAAAATTGAATTTTTTCATAGATATTTTTAAATATTGTTCTATTTCATCTCCATATTTTCCTTTTGGAAGCATCACAAGAAAATCTTCAATTTTATTTTTTCTTACAAACGAGAAAATCTCATTTATTTCATTTTGCGGAGATAATCCACATGCAAAAATATGGTTACTATTGACTTTTATATTATTAGAAAACGTAAACATAGGAATAGTTGGAAATAAAGCGCCATATCTTTTTGCTTCAGTAAAGAAAATTGGTCCTACAATTGCACGTAAATTTTTGCTTTTATATTTCCAACATAACTGATTTTTATCTAAAGAACGATCTGCTGTATCGATAACAACAAAATCTATATTTGTATTTTGCGATTCATTGGCAGATAAGATGCAAGCATTCAATATTCCATGTCCCAAATTCGCATTTACTCCAGAGAGAGGCAGTAAAAGTAAAATTGTATTATTTGCATTTTCATTGGCGATTTTTTTTAAGTGAAAATCTTTTAAAAGATCGATATTTTGATCTTTTTGAGATATTTTAATATCGCGCTGTGTCGAACAAGAGTTTAACAGCAAGATAAGAAGCAAAAATAGGAATATTTTTATTGTCTGACGCACTTTTAACACCCCAATTATCGGAAAAGCTCAATACAAAACTACTGGAGCAAAATCATAAACCCGGATTATATGTTGTTGCAACACCGATTGGTAATATACTCGATATTTCATTGCGAGCTTTAGGAATTTTGAAAATGGCACAGTGCGTGTTTGCTGAAGACACTCGGCAATCGCGAAAACTTTTTGATTGGTATGGAATAAAAACAAAACTTGTTGCGTGCCATGAATATAATGAAACAGATTTTTCAATTACTTCATTAATAAATAAGCAGGGAATATATGCTTTAATCTCTGATGCAGGAACACCAACAGTTTCAGATCCCGGATATAAAATTGTTAATTGGTGTTTACAGAACGAAATCGATGTGTTTCCAATTCCGGGAGCATCTGCTTCGATTGCGGCATTAAGTGCTTCTGGAATGCCTTCTGATAAATTTACATTTTTTGGATTTCTGCCATCAAAAAATAATGCTCGAAAAACTTTTCTAGAGAGTTTAGAAAACGAAACTGGAACTTTAATATTTTTTGAATCTCCGAACAGACTATTGAATACTTTAGAAGATATGCTGGAAATTTTAGGGGATAGAAGATGCTGCGTATGTCGAGAACTAACAAAAATTTTTGAAGAATTTCGGCGTGGAAACCTTTTGGAAATGTTGCGGTATTTCTCTAATAATAAACCAACTGGAGAATTTGTGATTCTCATTGAAGGAAAAATTACAGAAACAAAGAAAGAGATGGAGGAAATTTTTTCCGAACTTAATAAACTTTTGAAAAACACATCATTGAAAGAATCGGTAAATGTTTTATCTGAAAAATACAAAATCAGCCGAAAGATTATTTATAAAAAAGCATTGGAAATAAAAAACGATTTTTTGTAATTGTATACCATCTTTTGAAAAGAACTCTCGCTCAGCTCTTTTTTGAAAGGAAATCTTGAGATTTTCGCGAGATAGGCACTAAAGATATAAAGTCACACTGTATTCTTCGGCAATTATTTGCCACCTTGCTATTTCTCCTTCAAGTTTTTCTTTTTAATTCCAATGTGATTCTAATAGGCTTGCTCCTGCCATGAAAAGATTTCCTTCATCAGGTGTAAGAAATATGAATATCGCATCATTAATGCTTCTTTCGCGTCAGACAAAGAGGATAAGACCTTTTCTCTTTTATTTCAATACATCATCCTTCACAAAAATGAAGCATAAAGGTTCGAAGTAGAAAAAACGTATTTTTTTGATATTTTACTATATTTCATTTCTTGTTTTCTACAAGATTGCATATATAGTATAATATAAGGATTTCTTTTGTCGATTTTTTTACATATCAAAATATCAGGAAATCAGAATATCAGAAAAACATATTTGTATTTAACATTATCAAAAACTTCATAATTAAATCGAAAAATAAAGAGAAAATTTTCAACAAATTCACAGATCTACTTTTTCTGCCATTGTATTTACAATAAAAATCATAAGGTCGTTTCAATAATAGAAAAAAGTTTTAAAAAACAATAAGTTATTTGGATGATTAAAAAATAGGCAATCCGTATAAACCTCCAGAAAACGACAAAGTCGGGCTTATTATCACTATGTTATCCACAAAGTTATCCACAGCTTTTGTTGAAAAATTAAATATCGGTTAATTATCAATACATTAAAAACATGTTAAAACTTATTCAGAGTTAATTTTTATAAAAAGAAAATGGAAAAAAATGTTAGTGGTTGGTTGAATTTAGATAAACCTGCAGGATTGTCTTCAAATACTGCAATGTTAACTGTTAAAAGAATCTTTCAAGGAATACGTACAGGTTATATAGGCACACTGGATCCGTTCGCTACTGGCATTTTGCCGATAGCAATAGGGGAGGGGAGAAAATTCATTCCTTATGTTAATGAAGACAAGAAAACTTACATATTCACTATGATTTTCGGAACAGAAACAGATACGCTTGATATAGATGGCAACGTTGTCAACGTATCGGAATGCATTCCATCAATAGAAAGCTTACGGAAAATTCTTCCGACATTTCTTGGAGACCAGCGCCAAATTCCTCCGAAGTTTTCTGCAATTAAGATAAACGGACGTCGTGCATGTGACCTTATGCGCAAAGGGCAAAATGTTGAGCTTAAAGCTCGCTTTGTTCATATTTTTTCTTTAGACTTGATTAGCGAATCTTTGGAGCAATTAAAAGAAGCAACTTTAATTGTTACATGTTCAAAGGGAACTTATATTAGGAGTCTTGCTCGTGATATTGCTGACAAATTAGGAACTGTAGCATATCTAAAATCATTACGGAGAACACAATCTGGTTTTTTTTCCATAAATAATGCAATTCCTCTGGAAAAATTACAAAAAATAGAGGATACTAACACGCTAATGAGTTTTGTTCTTCCTCTAGAAAGTCCGCTGGGCGACATCCCGGCCTTATATGTGAGTGAAAATGAAGCTCGAAAGTTACAAAACGGGTTACCAATTTCCGTTGAAGATGTCATATCTGAATGTTCGAATGTTTTGATATTCGAAAAATTTAGCAAAACATTTAAAGGAATTGGGACTGTGTTTTGTGATGGTACGGTAAAAGCCGTTAGAATGTGTTCATTAAATTAGAAATTGAGGAGTATTACGATGTCGATAGAAAATAAAAAAGATATTATTGGTAAATTTGCGACGCACAAAGGAGATACAGGTTCTCCTGAAGTTCAAGTCGCGATTTTGAGTGCAAGAATTAATGCATTAGGGGAGCATCTAAAAATTCATACGAAAGATTTTCATTCTCGTCGCGGTTTATTAGGTATGGTTAGCAGAAGAAGAAAGTTACTTGATTATCTCAATAAAGTCGATTCTTCGAGATACGCAACTTTAATCAAAGAATTAGGCTTGAGACGTTAATTTTTTCTCTCTTGTTAGTGTGTTCGTTGCTATTGCTGTAAAGTTTTAAGGAAATAGATTCATGATATGTAAGAAGGAAATCAATTGGGGAGGGAGATTACTCTCAATTGAAACAGGAAGGTTTGCGAATCAGGCGACTGGCGCGGTAACTGTCAGATATGGTGACACGATCGTTTTATGTACTGTCGTTGCTGATGATAAACCTAGTACAGAGAATGATTTTTTTCCTCTTACAGTGAACTATATCGAAAAATCCTATGCTGCAGGACGTATTCCTGGAGGATTTGTGAAGAGGGAAGGGCGCCCATCTGAGCATGAGGTGCTGGTATCTCGTTTAATCGATCGTCCGATACGTCCTTTGTTTCATCCTGATTTTAGAAACGAAACACAGGTTATTTGTACAGTTTTGAGTTTTGATAGAGAAAATGATACCGATATTATTTCTATAATCGGAGCTTCGGCTGCTTTAACAATTTCTGGTCTACCATTCATGGGACCAGTTGCTGCAGCGAGAATAGGCTATGAGAATGGCGAATTCATATTAAATCCAAAAATTGGTCATGAAACCGATCTGAATCTAACCATAGCTGGTACGAAAGACGGAGTTCTGATGGTCGAATCCGGCGCAAAAGAGTTATCAGATGAAACGATGCTTGAAGCGTTAAAATTTGGTCATAATGCATTTCAACCTATTGTAAATATGATAATAGAACTTGCTGAAGAATCAGCAAAAGAAAGTTGGGAAGTACAATCTCCTGAAAAAATTGGGGATGAAGCACTTTTCAATGAAATATCAGATTTATTTACAAAAGATATCGAAGTTGCTTACAATGGTGAATCGAAACAAGAAAGAAATGAAGCGAAGAAAAAAGTATTTGCAAAAATCTTAGAGCATTATTCGGAAAAAGAAGAAATAACGGAAGATATTTTAGCAAAAAAATTTCATGATGTTTGCTCCCAATTCATACGTAATAAACTTCTTGTACACGGAAAAAGAGTTGATAACAGAAAAGCGAAAGATATACGAAAAATAAGTGTTGATGTATCTGTCTTACCAAGCGTTCATGGTTCTGCTGTATTTAATCGCGGTGAAACTCAAGCTCTTGCAATTGCTACTCTCGGAACAACACAAGATGAACAGTTAGTAGATTCGCTTTCTGGAGAATTTAAGGAAAGGTTTTTGCTGCACTATAATTTTCCTCCATTTTGCGTTGGCGAAGTAGGGCGTTTAGGAAGCCCAGGGCGCAGAGAGATAGGTCACGGTCGTCTTGCATGGCGTGCTATAAATGCAGTTCTCCCATCTCGAGAAGAATTCCCTTATTCTATGCGTGTGGTATCAGAAGTTTTATCTTGCAATGGTTCTTCATCTATGGCTACAGTTTGTGGAGCTTCTCTTGCTCTGATGGATGCTGGCGTGCCAATTAAAAACGCAGTTGCCGGAATCGCTATGGGATTGATTATTGATGGTGATAATTACGTCATTCTCAGCGATATTATGGCAGAAGAAGATCACCTTGGCGATATGGATTTCAAAGTTGCGGGAACGAAAGATGGAATTACAGCTTTGCAAATGGATTTGAAGGTAAACGGAGTTTCTTTTGATATTATGGAAGCCGCAATGAAACAGGCTCGCGAAGGTCGCATGCATATTTTAAAAGAAATGTCTAAAGGCTTGAGTGAAGCGCGTCCAGAATTAAATGAGAATGCGCCAAAACTGGTGTCATTGACTATTCCTAAGGATAAAATCAGAGAAGTTATCGGATCTGGTGGAAAAGTGATCAGGGACATAATAGAACGCAGCGGTGCAAAAATTGATATCGATGATGATGGAAATGTTAACGTTGCGGCACCAGATTCAAAATCCATAGATGTTGCGGTTGGAATGATAAAAGAGATAGCTTTTGATCCTGAAGAAGGTGCAATTTACAAAGCGACTGTTGTGAAAATAATGGATTTTGGAGCGTTTGTACGATTTTATGGGACAAGAGAAGGCCTGGTTCATGTAAGTACAATGTCAGATGAACGAGTTGAGAACGTTACTGATATAGTAAATGAAGGCGATGAAGTTAATGTCAAGTTCTTGGGATATGACAATAAAGGACGCGCAAAACTTACGATGAAAATCTAGTGTAGAAATTCTCGAGATTAGTTAGCAAAGAAAAAATATTTTCAAAAAATTCTAATTTGTTCCAGGAAAAAGTCCTGGTTTAGGTGTGATGACTAATTGATATCGAAAAAAGTTGTTTATGTTATCTATTGTATCTTTTTGCAATTTTGGTTCAATTAGAAAGAAGCCTAGTTTCTTTTTATTAAATCCTGAAGCTTTTCTATAGCAACACTCTACAACCAAACGTTCTTCTCCATCTTTATCACAAATTAAATCGGGGTTTATAGCTTGGATCTGACTGGAAGTTTTTGTTTCTACGTTAGTACAACCTTGATTCATTCCATCAGGAGAAGCGCCCGAAGTAGAAGTTGTTCCATAACATTTCTGATATTGATAACTATTACTGTTAACTCGCTTTACCCAAGCGCAAATCAGAGCGTAATATATTCCAAAAGGCCATGGTTTAAAGATCGTATTTGTATGAAAAAAGTTGAGAGAACTTGCATATGCAATATCAGCAAAATCTTTTTTAGATAATTGCTTATTTGTTTTTGTGTTTTTGATCTGTTGAATAATACTTGCAGCAAAATAAGTCGAAGTTTTTATTTTATTTTGCAATTCATAGAAACGATAATGATCAGATATAAAGAAAAGTAGAGTAATACAAACGGGAATAGAAAATGTGAATTCGATTAATATGCTACCTTTTTTCGGTTTTTGGGTACACAAGCTCCTGCATAAGAGAGCGAATACCCCCCCCCGTATTTTTTATGCAAGAGTGTTTTGATTTGAAACATCATATGGTTACCTCCAATCTTCTTTGCATTACTACATTCTAAAAAAATAAATGGTTAAGAAAAAGATTTATTATAAAAGTCCTACAGACCTTAAAATGAGCAAAAAAGCCTCTTAAAATAAAGTTAATTAAGAGGCTTTTTTAACGAAAACAGTAAGTTAATCAGCTACTTCTGAGTTAGCTATATCTTCATCAAAGTCTGGATTTGGCATAATAACCTTTTTCCCTCTACTGTCATCCATCCCTATTTCTTTGTTCAATTCTTTAGCATCTTTCTGCAATTGTACGAGATCTTTCTCTTCTTCATTTAAAGAATCACTCATGCTTTCAAGAGTGGCACTTATATTAACGCATGCCTCTTTAACTGAATCATTTGCTCCGGCATTTGATTCAATATTTCTAATTTCTTCTTGAATTGAAGAAATATCCGCTTTTATGGTTTCAATTGCTTCACCGATTTTCGCACGTTCGCGCGCCATTTCTTTAGTTAACTCAGCTTTTTCGTTTTCGTGATTTCCTTGTTGTTCTACAAGCGCAGCATGACTCTTCGCTAATTTCTGAAGTTGACGATCCTTTTCAGTTCGTTCATTTACTGCGTTATCTCTATCCTCTCGTGCTTTCTTTAAGAGATTTTCTTTCGTTCTAAGATCTGCTTCAGCTTTCTTTTGAGCTCTGAGCGTATTAGAATGCGCAGTCTTTGTTTTTTCATGGGCATCTTGTTCATCTTTTAATCTTTTTTGAGTCTCTTCTTGCATGGATTTCACTCGTAAATAGTCTTCTTTTGTTGCTTGATGCTCCTTTCTTGATGCTTCCAATTCTTTTTGAGACTGTTCATGAGCTTTTATTTTTGCTTCTAATTCAGCCTGTGTGGAAGCATGTGCTGATCGAGTTTTCTCATGAGCCTCTTGCTCTGTTTTTAATTTTTTCTGACTATCTTCAAGATCTGCTTGAGTTTTTTTATGAGCTTCCTCAGTTTGGCTCAATTTTCTTGAAGTCGTACGAAGCTGAACTTCTGCATTTTCACGTTTTTCTCTTTCTTCATCATTTTCTCTTTGTTTTATCGTTAAATCATACTTTGTTTTGTTGTGAGCTTTCTTTTCATCTTCCCAATTTGCTTTCATTTTATCATGAGCAGCTTTTGTTGCTTGATGCTCCTTTTTTTCCGCTTCAAATTGTTTTTGTCTTTCCTCAGACTCGCGTTTTGTTTCTTGATGTTGCTTTCTTTCGTTCGCAAGTAAGCCTTCAGTTTCTAACAATTTTTTCTGGGATGCGGCTTTTTCTGTCTCAAATTTCTTTGTTGCTTCTGCATGCTTTGATATCGCGTTTTCTAACTGTTTCTGATTGCTTGCAAGAGCATTACGTGTAGCATTATGTTCGTCTTGTTCTTTCGCCAAAGCGTCTTTTTGTGCCTTAAGGTCAGCTTGTGCGGCATTGCGAGCTGATACAACATCCTTAAACATAGACTGTAAATTTTTGAATTGTTCAAGAGCTTGTGTGCTGGACGTACTTGTTTGTTGTCCTGCTTGATGTGTACTTTCTATTAAACTGCCCAATTTTGTAAATGCTTGATCTCTTTCTTGTTCAGATGCTGTGGTCTTCGGAACATATCTAAAACGACTATTAGATCCTGGCGTTGCTTCCAAAAAAGAAATAGCAAAAGTCATTGGTACTAAAGCGGAAAGTGCAATAAATTTGTTTCTCATTTTATAATTCTCCTTGTCTATTTTTTAACTTTATAAGTTATAATAAGTCAAAAAGATTAATTTTTAGTAAAAGACAAAAAATATTTTTAGATAAAAAAACTAGCGATTTTTTCTTGTCATTTCAGTCGTTTTTATATCAGAATTTCGTTCTGTGATTTCTTGAGATGAGTTCAATTTCTTTTTTAATACTTTCAACTTTTTCACTATATTTGATGTAGCAATAAGAGTTTGTTCTATTTCCATCATTTTTTTCTTTTGAGCATCTGTTGAATTCTTAAACGAGGCGAATAAATCTACTATATTTCCTCTTTTTCCTAAAAATCTTTTTGTAGATGGATCTGTCTCTTGCTTATAAAGTGCATTGATATTAGCAATTAAAATATCCAGATCGTTCATTGGAATATTTTCAGCTATTGTTTTTGATAAAGCCTCTTTTTCTCGGTTCTTCTTCTCAATTTTATCGTATTCTTGCTGTAAAAGATTATATCGTTCAATTAACTCATTATATTCCTTTAAATTTTCCTGTTGTTTTAGGCTTGATTTCTTATATATATCTTGAGATTCTGCAATGAATCGTATTGTTTCTGCTGCATTAAGATTGGTTTGATTTATCGTTTTTCCAAGCTTTAGAAGGGTTTTATTTATATTACTGGCAGTATCTGATTGTTGCTGATTGGAGAGAATAGGGGCCTTATCAGCTTGTAAGTTAGAAACAGTTAGAAAAAAGAATAATAAACGATATGATTTTTTTCATTTTTGGACCTCTCTTTAGCTTTATGCTTCATAAAATTAATAAACATAGACATAAAATATTTATAATGTCATGATTGAATTAATTTTTAGTAAAGGTTAACAAAATATGCTGGATTAGCTCAGCTGCTAGAACAGCTGATTCATAATCAAGAGCAAAAAATATAAAAAAATCTAGAAAATCAACAAAGAAAAATTTTAGAAGGAAAAAAATTAAGAAATCTAAAACAAGACGATTAAATAATTTTGATTATGTTAAATTAAAATAATACCAATATCGAAATCAGGTGTTCAATTTATTTATATTATAAGGCTTCTTAAGAAAGGTAAAAACAGACTCAAAAAAGTATATCACTACTCTCTCATATGTATATAGTAATCCGACTAACTTAGAAGCTATTAAATAAATGGTGCTGGATGACGGATTCGAACCATCGACCTACTGATTACAAATCAGCCGCTCTACCAGCTGAGCTAATCCAGCACATAAAGAAATAACGCAATAAAAAGCAATTAAGCGTATGGCGTTTTATACATCATTTCTTGTAAACAATCAATTAAATCTTATCTAAATTCGGTTTTCTCGATATGCGGATTCCTATATAATAGCTACGGTGTTCGTATAGATCGAATAGGATTTTTGTTATGCCAGAAAATTTTAAGGATACTATTTTTCTTCCTCAAACAGAGTTTCAAATGCGTGCTTCTCTTTCCAAAAAAGAGCCTGAAATTTTGGAACATTTCGAGAAGTCAGATATTTACGGTAAATTGAGAGAAATATCGAAGAATCGCAAAAAATTTGTTTTGCACGATGGCCCTCCTTTCGCAAATGGCACTCCGCACGCAGGAACAGCTATGAACAAAGTTTTGAAAGATATAATTGTTCGTATGAAGCAAATGCAAGGTTTTGATGCGCCTTTTGTTCCTGGATGGGATTGTCATGGTCTTCCTATTGAATGGAAAGTCGATGAACAGTTGAAAAAATCCGGAAAAAATCGACGAGATATAGCGATTCCTGAGTTCCGAAATATGTGTAAACAATTTGCGGAACATTGGATAAATGTTCAAAGAGAAGGATTTAAGCGCCTTGGGGTCAATGGAGATTGGAATAATCCTTATTTAACAATGAATCCGAAAGCTGAAGCAACAGTTATAAGATGTATTGGAAAATTCATTGCTGATGGGACTCTTTGCCGTGGTGAGCGTCCCGTTTTTTGGTCTGTTGTTGAAGAAACCGCTCTCGCTGACGCTGAAATTGAATATATGGATAAGAAATCCACAAGTATATATGTGGCGTTCAAGATAAAATCCTCGAATATCGAACTTTTAAAAGATGCTTATTGCATCATTTGGACTACGACTCCTTGGTCTTTACCTGGAAATCGAGCAATAGCTTATTCTGAGAATATAACGTATAGCCTACTTAAAATAAATGGACGGAAAATGCTTGTAGCAAAGGATCTGGTAGAAAATTTCTCTGCTACAACTTCTATTTCTGTTCACGAATTAGCTAAAATTGCCGGAAAAGATCTTGCGGGAACAGTCTGCGTTCATCCTTTTCACGATTTCGGATACGATTTTGATGTGCCTCTTTATCATGGAGATCACGTTGAAATAGATTCAGGAACCGGATTAGTTCATACTGCTCCTGAACATGGCGTTGAGGATTTCGTTCTGTGCCAGAAGCATAATATTCCTCTTCCTCAAACAGTCGGAGGTAATGGTCTTTATTATGATCATGTGCCATTGTTTGCGGGAAAGCATGTATTTAAAGTCGAAGAAGATATCTTAGCGCAATTAACCACAGTTAACGCACTTATTTATAAATGTACTATTGTACATAGTTATCCTCATTCGTGGAGGTCTAAAGCTCCTCTGATCTATAGGACTACGCCACAATGGTTTATAAGTATGGATAAAAATGGATTGCGTAAAAAAGCTCTTGAAGAAATCGAAAAAATCAATTGGATTCCTCGTCAAGGATATAATCGAATCAAAGCATTTGTTGAAAATCGGGGAGATTGGTGTGTATCTCGTCAACGTGTATGGGGTGTACCTCTGCCGATATTTATAAATAAAAAGACGGGAGAACCTCTACGAGATATTGATGTAATCAATCGAATAGCGGATATCTTCGAAAAAGAAGGATCTAACGCTTGGTTTGTTCGTGATGCTCAGGATTTTCTCGGAAATAAATATTCAGCGAATGATTATGAACAAAATATGGATACAATGGATGTCTGGTTTGAAAGTTCATCAACTTATGCGTACGTTTTAAGACTGAATGACTCTTCAACTACTGCGGATTTGTACCTTGAAGGCTCTGATCAGCATCGTGGTTGGTTTCAACACTCTCTTTTGAATGCATGTGGAATTTTTACTAATTCACCTTTTAAAGCAGTTTTGACTCATGGATTTATTGTTGATGAACAAGGCCGGAAGATGTCAAAATCTTTGGGAAATGTAATAACTCTTGATGAAGTTGTTGCAAAATGGGGAGCTGATATCTTCAGAATGTGGGTATCCAGCAGCGATTTTACTCAAGATTTGAAACTTGGTATCAATATTCTCAAACAGCTTGAAGATGTTTATAGGAAACTACGTAATACTTTGCGATATATGCTTGGTGCTCTTCACGAATATGATAATCAGAACGAAGTTGTCGATTATAATGCTCTCCCAGATTTAGAAAAATGGGTATTACATAAACTTGCGGAAACAGAAAAAGAACTAGATGAATGTATCGAACAATATGATATCAATAAGTACTTTTCTATCCTATATATGTTCTGTGCAAATGATTTATCCTCGTTTTTCTTCGATATTCGCAAAGATTGTTTATATTGCGATCATAAAGACGATCAGAAGCGCAAAGCTTATCGTATGGTACTGTATACTCTCTTTCAACATATCGTAAGACGTTTGGCTCCTATAATGGTGTTTACTGCAGAGGAAGCTTGGTTGAGCTTACAGAAAAACAAAGAAAGTAGTGTTCATATTCAAACATTTATTGCGGCTGAAAAAGAATGGTTCAATTCGGATATCTTCGAAAAGATAAACAAAGTCAAGGAAGTTAGGCGTTCTGTAACAACGGCAATTGAAATCACAAGAAAAGATAAGAAACTTGGCTCGAGTCTACAAGCGAGTATAGACTTATATGATCCAGATAACATTCTTTCAATGAAAGACGAGGCTCTATGGGAAGAAATAGCGATAACATCAGGTTTTAATATTCACAATAAAAAAATTCCTGATGAGGCTTTTATAAGTGATGATTTAAAAAATATTGGTGTTGTCGTAAACATAGCAAACGGAGAAAAATGCGAAAGATGTTGGAAAATTTCCTCATCTTTGAAAGGTAAATTATGCGAGAGATGCCAAAGTGTTTTAGCTCGAAATGCTTAAGTATCTTTGCTGCGATAGCTGTATTAATTACTGATCAGCTAACAAAAATAGCTGTCGTATCTTATTTAAAAGATGGAAGTCAGGTTATTGCCCCTTTCTTCAATATTATTTTTGTAAAAAATAAAGGGGTTACGTTTGGATTATTTAATAGCATAGCCTCCCCTTCCCTTTTAATCGTTGCAGCTATCGTAGCAAGTGCTATTTTAATAGTCTTTGCAAAGCATCAAGCGCCATATTACAGACTTCCAACTTCGTTGATAATTGCAGGAGCACTTGGAAATATCATAGACCGCATACTTTATGGTGCAGTTATTGATTTTTTGGATTTTCATTTATACGGGTATCATTGGCCGGCGTTTAATGTGGCAGATTCTGCTATTGTTATAGGAGTAATGACTTTATTTATAATTTCATATCTAGAAGAGAAGGAGAAGAAAATATGAAATACTGTTTTATGTCTTTTTTGTTATTGTTCTTTCTTACAGCTTGCGGAGGTATAGAAAACGAGAAAATCGATACACAACACGAAACATCAACAAATAAACTTATTGTTCCGCCGTGTTTAAAGTAGGATAATTGGTTATATAAACTTTTTTTGCGATTATTTTTTATAAAGAGGAGCTTTTGCGATGTTCAAAAAAATTGTTTTTGCTTTGATGCTGATGTTTTTTTCGCCTCAATTATTAATACAAGCGG
The DNA here is from genome assembly GCA_905233185.1 of uncultured Alphaproteobacteria bacterium. Classification (GTDB taxonomy): domain Bacteria; phylum Pseudomonadota; class Alphaproteobacteria; order UBA3830; family UBA3830; genus BNWE01. The sequence goes on from CAJODB010000008.1 coordinate 27,337, forward strand.
AAGAAGAATATCGCAATGCATACCAGGAAAAGCTAGATAACGGGGTATCAGTAATTTTTATTGATGCTAATTCATCAGATACGTTGTTAGTTATGTTTTGCATATCTTGTGGAAGTACTGATGAGATTGAAAAAGAAGGATTAGCTAATTTACTTTCAAAATTATATGTAAAAAAGCTTAATGAGAATGGAAATACATTGCATTATGGTGCGGAAATAAATTCATATGTTGGATATGATCAAAGTATTTACTATGTACTTGGAAAAAAAGAAAATCTGGATGGTATTTTAAAGAATTTCGGACAAATATATTCTGATTTTTCAGTTTCTAAAGAAGAAATTGCCGTTCAAAAACAAGATATTGAACAAAATCTGCTCAGCAAAAATCAAATTGATAAGAATATCATTCATAGAGAAAGTATGAAGTCTTTATATTGGCATTCTAAATATGGAGCAGATATAGAAGGTTCTTTCGAAAGTTTAAAACAAATTTCTGAAGAGGACATAAGGCGTTTTAAAGAAAAAAATTATGCTGACAACAGAGTTACTATCATTATTTCAGGCAATGTTCCAAAAAATGATGTTTTGGAATTAGTAAAGAAATATTTCGCAGGAAAAGATAGAAAGAACGAATCAAAAATTGAAAGAATGCAAGAACCACCGCATCACGGTTCAACAATTGCAGTTACAAGATACAGTAACCAAATAAATGTCCCTATGGTAGAAATGTATTGGAGAATACCAAACTATAGAAACGATAGAGATAACGCACTTGCGACAGAAATATTTATAAATGCTATGAGCGATATTTTGCAAACAGAACTCATTGATATTCAGAAGCTTGTCGCGTCTATTTCCATAAGTTATTCATCTTGGAACTATGATTACGGCGATTTATGCATAATGTTTACAGCTCCTGATTCAAGAACTACATCAGATGTAACAACAGCTGTACTTACTGAGATAAAGAATATTGCATCAGATGGTATTACTAAAAATCAAGCAGAAAAAGCTCTGAAAAAAATTCTGGAATCACATAAGTTTATCGGACATGATATGTTTGACGTTGTATATCGTATTTCCAGAAAAATAAGTGCCGGATATGATTTCGATTTTGTTATGGGATATCCTAAATTTGCTCGCAAATATGATCTAGAAAAAATAAATGCACAAGCAAAGACCTTATTCCGTAGCGATCCATGCGTTATATCTACAATAATGCCTGAAAAAAATAGGACAGATCATCATGATTAATCAAGAAATTTTATCTTCAATTGAATCAATGGAGCAGGATTTCGGTTTCTTTGATAATTTATTGAAGCTTGAATGTTTCTCAATTGTCGATCATTCTGACGATTTAGAATGTTTAAAAGATGAAAGATTGCAAAAATGGCTTAACTCTCATAACGAATTTTTGATACTTGGTACAGGCGGTTCAAGCCTAGGTGCGCAATGTATCTATGAAATATCGAAAAGCTATAAAAATAGTACAGGAAAGAAAATAACATTTGTAAGCAATCTAGATCCATGTACTTTAAATGCAATTTTTAGTGATATAAAAGATCTAAGCAGAGTTGGTATCTTATGCATATCAAAATCCGGAGAAACTTTAGAGACTATTACTCAGTTCTTGCTAATTTCAAAATTATTCAGCGCTCAAGATTTATCATCAATAGTTGTAGTAATTACAGAAAATAAAGCTTCTACACTAAAGCAGATAGCAATTGATAATGATTTTCTTTGTTTAGATCATCCGAAAACTATCGGCGGTCGTTTTTCTGTATTTTCTATTGTTGGAATGTTGCCAGCAGTTATATGCGGGATTGATCCTTTTGAAATACGTAATGGCGGGAAGAAAATCCTGCATGGAAATTTGAATGATGTGAAAGCAGGAGTTGCTTTTATTATTCGGAATTTTCGAAAAAATATTACGAATCATGTCTCATTCATATATTCAGATAAACTAATGTTTTTTGCAGAATGGCTTGCACAGCTTTACGCTGAAAGTTCGGGAAAATTAGGAATCGGAGTTACTCCTATAACTGCCCGTGGTTCTGTAGATCAACATAGTCAATTGCAATTGTATCTCGATGGTTGTGCAGATAAATGTTTTTCATTTTTTTATGAAAAGCAGACTGTTGATTTATCAATTAGTAATAACAATCTTCCAGATAAATTTGCATATCTTAACGGAAAAAGAGTTTCTGAAATATTCGAAGCTCAATGTAGTGCAACAATAGATTCATTGCTAGAAAAAAAACGCCCGTTAAGAAAATTCGCAATCCCGGCGATAACTCCTGAGATTCTCGGAGAATTGTTCATGCATTTTATGATCGAAGTGCCATCTGTTTGTAACCTAATTGGTGTTACCCCATTTGATCAACCAGCCGTTGAACGCGGAAAAGTCATAACGAAAACTCTTTTGAGTAACGGAATAATCTCATGCTGATAAACTTTTGCAAGATGCAATCTTTGGGGAACGATTTTGTTCTAATCGATTTAGAGCAATTTCCTTCAGGTATGCCTTTTTCCGTCGATTTTTTCCGAAAAATAAGTGATAGAAATTTCGGAATTGGTTGCGATTTAGTTGTTCTTTATAAAATAGTTGATTTTAGAAGCTCTTCAATCTCTGTAAAGGTAGATTTTTTTAATTCAGATGGTAGTAAAGCGGAAATTTGTGGCAATGCTACTCGTTGTATTGGTTTATTAATGCATATTTTAAAAAATGCAGATAACTGCACTATGATTGCTGATGAAAAGTCATTCAAAATCAACACAAAAAGCAAAGATGATATTTCAATTTATTGGAATAATGAAATAATAATAAATTCTTTTGATATTTCAAGGATTCCCGAATCTGATTTACGTTTTGGAACTGAAAAAATCACTATACAGCAAGTGTTTCAAGTAAATGTAGGAAATCCTCATCTCATTTTGTTCGTAGATAATATACCATCGGTTGAAGCTATAAAAGAAATTGGAAAGAAGATTGAGAATAATCCCATTTTTCCTCAAAAAACGAATGTTGGTTTTGTAAAAAAAATTTCAACTGATACAATTGAACTTCGAGTTTTTGAGCGAGGAGCCGGATTAACGCTGGCCTGTGGTAGTGGTGCTCTTGCAGCATCTATAGCAGCTAAACAAGAAGGAAGCTTTATTCTTACAAATTCAATTTTCGTCCTTCAAAAAGGCGGTACTTTAAAAGTAGAATTTCTTGATAATGGAAATTATATCCAAATAGGAAGCGCTGACTATATTTTCTCAGGTACCATTGATGCGGAAATATCCCTCCCCTGCTCTCCTACTTGTGGGAAAATAACCATATACACAGATGGAGCGTGCAGCGGAAATCCAGGCCCTGGAGGATGGGGAGTACTCATAATAAATGGAGAAGAGACTTCAGAGCTTTTCGGCGGAGAATCTGATACAACAAATAATCGAATGGAGTTAACAGCAGTAATAAAAGCACTTGAATCTGTATCAGGAGAATCTGAAATAATTTTATATACAGATAGCTTGTATGTAAAAAATGGAATCACTCAATGGATTAATAATTGGATAAAGAATAATTGGAGAAATTCAGATAAAAAACTAGTAAAAAATCAAGATTTATGGAAAAGATTACTTGAAATATCAAAGGGGCGAAAAATTACATGGCAATGGGTTCGCGGACATGATGGGAACGAACTTAATGAGCGAGTAGATGCATTAGCCCGACGAGCTTGTTCTTAGAGAATTTTTTTGTGACATTATATTTTCTTAAATAATAACTATATAAAAAATGGCCTCTTCATATAAGAAAAGGCCCAAAAGTACATAATAGAAAAATAATATTAATATAATAATTATTTCTACGCTGCGTATGCTTCGCGTCTGCGCTTTGCCTCCATGATTTCCGCATCGCACAATGGACAGAATTTATGCTCGCCTGCCAAATATTGATGCTTTGGACAGATCGAAAATGTCGGAGTGATCGTAAAGTATGGCAATCTGAAGCTTTCCACGACTTTACGTATCAATCTTCCGCAAACTTTTGCATTCGAAATACGTTCTCTCATATATAAGTGCAAAACTGTTCCGCCTGTGTACTTCTTTTGCAAATCATCTTGCATTTTTAGAGCTTCAAAAGCATCTTCCGTAAAACTGACCGGCAATTGGCTCGAGTTTGTATAGTAAGGATGATCAGGAGTTCCCGCTTGGATTATATCCGGGAAACGTTTCTTATCCTCTTTCGCGAATCTGTAAGTTGTCCCCTCTGCAGGAGTTGCTTCCAGATTATACATATGTCCTGTTTCCTGCTGGAACTGAATCAAAATTTCGCGAATCTTATCCAAATACGCAATCGCCATAGCATGACCGTCTTTATCAACAATGCTATTTTTGTCATTGGTATAATTTCTGATCATTTCATTAATGCCATTTACGCCAATCGTAGAGAAATGATTTCGCAAAGTTCCAAGATATCTCTTGGTGTATGGGAATAAACCATTATCCATATACTTTGTTACAACTTTTCTCTTAATTTCGAGGCTGTTTTTTGCATAATTCATCAGCTCTTCTGTTCTCTTTAAGAGACCATCCCAATCACCTTTGTATAAATACCCGAGACGAGCACAATTGAGTGTCACAACTCCAATAGATCCTGTTTGTTCGGCTGAACCGAATAAGCTGTTCCCTCTTTTCAATAATTCGCGAAGATCAAGCTGTAGACGGCAGCACATAGAACGCACCATTCCCGGAGTTAAATCGGAATTTACGAAATTTTGGAAATAAGGAAGACCATATTTCGCAGTCATTTCGAACATTCGTAAAGCATTTTCACTTTCCCAAGGAAAATCTTTGGTAATATTGTATGTCGGAATAGGAAATGTAAACACACGTCCTTTTGAATCACCTTCCGTCATAACCTCTATATAAGCTCTGTTAAGCATATCCATTTCTTCTTGAAGCTCTCCGTATGTAAAATTAGCTTCAACTCCGCCGATTAGTGGAATGCTATTTTTCAAATCATCCGGACAAACCCAATCAAAAGTTAAGTTTGTAAATGGAGTTTGTGTTCCCCATCTTGATGGAACATTGAGGTTATAAATTAACTCTTGAATACATTGCTTAACTTGATCATAAGAAAGTCCATCATTGCGAACAAATGGTGCAAGATAAGTATCAAAAGAACTGAACGCTTGAGCGCCTGCCCATTCATTTTGTAAAGTTCCAAGGAAATTAACCATCTGTCCGACAGCACTTGTAAGATGTTTTGGTGGTCGTGCTTCCGCTTTTCCAGAAACACCATTAAATCCTTCATTTAAAAGGGTTCTAAGAGACCATCCTGCGCAATATCCAGATAACATATCCAAATCATGTATATGAAAATCGCCGTTTCTGTGAGATTCCGCAACAGATTCCGGATAAACCCTATTTAGCCAGTAGTTTGCTGTCATTTTTCCGGAAATATTTAAAATCATTCCGCCCAGGGAGTAGCCTTGATTCGCATTTGCATGAACTCTCCAATCTAACTTATCAAGATATTCATTTATAGATAGAACGACATCAACCAAATTCTTTTTATCTTTACGAAGTTCTCCGCGTTTTTCACGATAAACGATATATGCTCGAGCTGTTTTAACATAATTTTCGCTTATTAAAGACTCTTCAACTATATCTTGAATTTGCTCGATCTCAGGGATTTCATTTTTATATTTATGGGTTAAGATTTTTACTACTTTGAAAGTTATATGTCGTGCCTCTGCTTCTCCAAATTCACCTGTTTCAAGTCCGCTCTTTTTGATCGCATTTACTATTTTTTCCGCATCAAATGGAACTCTTTTTCCATCACGCTTAATTACGAATCTTGGAGCAAAAAGTTCTGTGTTAGAAGCGATGTTAACGTTTTGCATAATATTTAATCTCCCTGTCTTTATCACAAAACACTATATCCCGCGAAAGCAATCTAAAGCTCTCGCAGCAAAATCCACAACATAAACTAAACACTATTTTATATGGCTAAATCCTACACTATTTTCTATAAAAAGTCACCATAAATAATGTAGAAAAAAATATTATAAGCTTTTGACTGAATCTGCTTAGTTTTCTTTAAAAATCATGCTATTTTCCAGTAATTTTGATTATCACACGCAAGAAGAAGTAATTATTTTTTATAAGAAAGCACAACTCTAAAGAAAGTAAAAAATATTTTTTCAATCATAAGTTTAATATAATAGGAATAGATGATAATTTTATTAGTTAGTTACCATACTTTTTAAGTCGCCTAAAATATTCATAGCTTGAATAGGTGTTATAGAATTTATATCGATTTCAGATAAGCGTTTTTGAATTTCATTACTTTTCTTGCTTTTTTCTATTGTCTTTTCATTTTCATCAATAAATTCATTATCAAATAATGAATCAATAAGTGGAGTTTTTAAATTGCTATTCTTTTCATCTTCTTGATCTTCAAATTTCTTTAGAAGTTCACGGGCACGATTAATTACTCCTTTTGGAACCCCGGCAATACTCGCAACGTGTATTCCATATGATTTATCAGCGATTCCGTCTATTATTTTATGATAGAAAATTACTTCGCCTTCCCACTCTTGCACTTTCAATGTTTTACAGCGTATATTATGTAAAGTTTCCTGTAATGCCGTTAATTCACGATAATGAGTAGCAAAAAGTACTCGACATTTATTGATTTTATACAGATTCTCTATCACTGCCCATGCGATTGAAAGACCATCATATGTTGAAGTTCCTCGTCCGACTTCATCAAGAATAACAAAGGAACGTTCAGTTGCTTGATTTAATATCGTTGCGGTTTCAATCATTTCTACCATAAAAGTAGATCTGCCTCGAGCAATGTCATCCGATGCTCCTATACGAGAGAAAAGCCGATCGACAATGCCAATTTTTGCTGCGCTTGCAGGAACATAACAGCCAATCTGAGCCATTATAATTATAAGAGCATTCTGTCTTAAATAAGTGCTTTTTCCTGCCATATTAGGCCCCGTAAGTAGTGCAATTCGATGATTTGAATCCAAATCACAATCATTACTTGCAAACTCTTTTTCATACAAAGAAAGAACTGGATGCTTACCTCCTTCGATTTCAAGCACTGGTTCATCTGTAATAATTGGTCTGACATATCCTCGCTCTTTAACTAAGCAAGCAAAACTTGTGTAGATATCGATACATGCCAAAGTTTTTATAGCATAAGTAATATCTTCATACCTATCTATAACCTTCGAAACTATTTCATCATATAACTGTTGTTCGACCGCACTCCATTCATCCAGCGCATTAATTAAACTGGTCTGCAGCTCGATTAATTCATCAGTTGTATACCGTACATTCCCAACTAACGTTTGGCGATGTATAAATTTTTCTGTAATTTTAGCTTTCTGAGAAAGAGGAATTTCAATATACCAGCCAAGAATTGAATTATCTTTTATTCTCAAAAGACTTATTCCCGTTTCTTCTATATATTTCGTCTGTAATTCAGAAATCAAATGTTTACTGTCTTCCTTAAGATACTTAAGTTCATCTAATTTTGTTGAATATCCATCCGCAATAACTCCTGAATCACGGCGATTAAAAGCCGGTAAATCCCCATATTCGACCAGAGCTTTTTCAAGAATGTTTTTCAATTCAGAGAAATCTTTTATTTTATCAAACGAATAATCTCCTTCAGACGGAAGAACTGTTTCTCCGACAATCGCTCTTATTTTTTCAAGCATACGCAATAATTCTCGAATATCACCAACATTTTTGGGCGAAAATCTATTAAATTTGATTTTATTCATTGCTCTTTCATAATCAGCAGATTGTAATAATATACTGCGAAGAGAATCTGATAAAATATCGTTCTTTACAAAGAAATCAACACAATCAAGGCGTTTAGATATTTTCTCAATAGAAACTATTGGAGTAGCAATGCGTGCAGCGAGCGCTCTGGCGCCAAAAGGAGTACTTGTCTTATCTATTGCCCCCAGTAAACTATATGAATACTCTCCATTAGCCGAATAAACAATCTCAAGACTCTTGCTTGTAGCTGAATCAATAATTAAATAATCACTAAATGCTACTTTTTTAGGAATAGGAAGAGCTGGCATTTCATTACGCTGTGTAATAAGCAAATACTCAAGAAGGGCACCACATGCTGCAAGTTCATTTTTCATAGATATCCCGAAACTTTCGAGAGTCTTGACCTTAAAATATTTTTCTAAACGCTCTTTCTCAATAGATGGATTGAACTTTGTATCCGGAAGATAAGTTATATTGGAACTGCTTATCGATGCAATAAATCGTTCAAACTCTCCACGCTCTAGATACGATGGAAGCAAAAATTCTTTTGGTTGATAAATACCAATAATTCCCGAAAAATCATCTTTTACAACTGTATTAACAAAAAAATCTCCCGTAGAAATATCTATTGTAGCAAAACTAACAGTTTTGACATTCGCATTTTTCTTCGCTATTTCAGGAACAACCGCCATAAGAAAATTGTTTGAACGAAAATTCAATAAACTATCTTCGATAATTGTCCCAGGAGTAATAACTCGAATAACTTCACGTTTTACAACCGCTTTATAACCACGCTTTTTTGCTTCCTTCGGGTCTTCTACTTGATCACATATGGCTACTTTATAACCACAGCGAACCAAACGCCCTAAATAATTTTCTAATGCAGCGACAGGAATCCCGCACATAGGAATCTCATCGCTCATATGTTTTCCACGATGCGTTAAAGCTATATTTAATGCAGCAGCTGCCTTCTTTGCATCATCGAAAAACATTTCATAGAAATCGCCCATTCTGAAAAGCAATAAACAGCCTTCATATTGAGCTTTGACTTCAAAATATTGAGACATCATTGGAGTAGAATCCTTTAACCCTCCATTAAACAAAATATCCTCCTCCATGAAAACTCCTTTCAACTACAAAAATTTCCTTTTTCCAGTGCGATAAGTGTCCGCTTTTTATCAATCTTACCTGAAAAACCACCTAAAGAACCGTCTGATTTAATAACTCTGTGACATGGAATAAATATAGGAATGCTATTATTTCTATTCGCCATACCAACGGCTCTGTATGCTTTTGAATTTCCTACTGCAATGGCAATATCCTTATAAGAAACTGTCTTTCCGTATGGTATATCCAAAAGGGTGCTCCATACTTTTTTCATAAATTCTGTACCATTAAGAAGTAATGGAATAGAAAATTTTGTAAGACGTCTATCAAAATATGCCAACAACTGATTAATAGCTTCAGATACTACTGGGCTTTTGTGCTGTTCAACTTTTGGTATCTCAAAATCAAATAAAACTCTCGTTATAAAGTTCTCTCTTCCAACAACTCCGATTCTACCAATAATTGTATCACAAAAACCAAAATCCATAATACAGCACACTATAGCTTATAATATCAGGAATCTAGGAAACTTTTTAGTTTTCTGGAACGGCTTGGATGCTTCAATTTTCTCAACGCTTTCGCTTCAATTTGGCGTATACGCTCTCTTGTAACAGCGAATTGTTGTCCAACTTCTTCAAGTGTATGGTCAGTATTCATACCTATACCAAAGCGCATTCTCAAAACGCGTTCTTCACGAGGAGTTAAACTTGCAAGAACCAATGTAGTAGTCTCCCTTAGATTGGAATTAACAGCGGATTCCACAGGAAGAGCAATGTTTTTATCTTCAATAAAATCTCCTAAATGCGAATCATCCTCGTCTCCTACAGGAGATTCAAGACTAATAGGCTCTTTTGCTATTTTCATAACCTTACGAACTTTTTCAATTGGCATATGCAGTCTTGCCGCAATCTCTTCAGGAGTTGGCTCTCTGCCTATTTCATTCAATATTTGCCGCGAAGATCTGACAATCTTATTGATTGTTTCTATCATATGTACCGGTATACGTATAGTTCTCGCTTGATCAGCAATTGATCTGGTTATAGCTTGTCTAATCCACCAAGTCGCGTACGTAGAGAACTTATATCCACGTTTATATTCGAATTTATCAACGGCCTTCATCAACCCTATATTTCCTTCCTGAATTAAATCAAGAAATTGCAAACCGCGGTTGGTGTATTTTTTCGCAATTGATATAACAAGACGTAAGTTCGCCTCAATCATATCTTTTTTTGCACGACTTGTTTCTCTTTCACCCTTCTGAATACAACTCACAACTTTTCTGAATTCAGATATTGGGAGTTCCGTCGATTCTTCTATGGATTTTACTAAATCACGATGAGTAGCTATATCAATTGCGCATTCATCATAAAATTTTTTCCATGCGGAACCTTTTAAAGAAGCCGGCCAATTTTCATTGGTTTCATTTCCATAATAACTTTTAAAGAAATTATCCCTATTAATTCCGCAAATTTGAGCCACTTTAAGTAAACTCGCCTCACTTTTTATTAATTTTTTGTTATGAGCGTATAATTCCTCGCACATATTATTGATTATCGTTTGATTGAATTTTACTTCCTGAATTGTCTCTACCAATTCGGATTTGAGTTTCGCTTTTTGTGCAGCAGTCCTTTTCTTTTCGCTGATTTTCTCATGAAGATCCATTATTTTCTCGAACGAAGACAATACAGCTGGAAGTAATTTCTCTTCATCCTGAGTCATATTTGACTCGTTACTACCCTCCCCTTCCTCGTCTGTATCATCATCAATAGATAAATCCTCATCAGAGACATCATCGTCTTCATCTTCTTTATCTCCGTTACCGTTATCTATTTGAACTATTTCACGAAGAACTATTTTCCTATCTTGCAGGTCAGAAATCCATTTATCGATTTTTTTGAAAGTATTGGGACTATCACACAAACCACTCAGAACATTGATATATCCTTGCTCAATTTTTTTCGCAAGTTCGACCTCTCCATCTCTGGAAAGAAGCTCAACACTTCCCATCTCTCGCAAATACATTCTAACGGGATCATCTGTACGCAAAAGATTATCATCTTGTTCACTAACTGTTGCTGCATGTACATGATCTTCATGATTTACTGCTGTTTTTTCCTCTTGTTCCGCAGCAATCGAATCTGCATCTTCTGCTTCAACTAATTGAATCCCCATATCTGTTATGCTGGATATCGCAATATCTATTTTCTCAGTTGAAAATTTTTCTTTTGGAAGAGCATCGTTTAATTCATCATAAGTTATATAGCCGCGCTCTTTTCCAAGCAACAGTAACCTTTTAAATTCAATTTCGGAAGAATCTTCTTCCTTTTCTTCCGCAAAATCCATGATATCTTCTTCCCTAGATGGTTGAACTGCGCTCATTGTTTCCCCCTATTCTTTGCTGCTAATAACGTACTATTTTTTAGGGCTTTTAGTCTTTGCCAATCGCTCTCCGAGAAGGTAGATTGTAAACTAATTGAAGCCTTATGTAAATCTTCAGTAATCATTGGAACCGATAAATATTTTTCAAAAAAAGAATTCCAGCCGGATAATATTTTATCCTCAGATGATTCATTTTTCCCTACAAATTTCGCATGTATCTCAATATCCTTTTCTACATCAGAAATATCTTTTTCAAGCTCCGAAATTACTCTGTTACCTTCTTCGACTTTTCCTGACATATGATAAGCATCATATATACGAAGAATTTCTTCTTTTAATTTTATCATCGCAGAAGAAGTAAACTCCAATTTAGTAAAATCCTCAATGACCCTGTCAATTATATAGGGGTGATTTATTATTGTGACTACTAAAATTTTTTCAATTTTTTCTTTAACCGGAGTTGCCGGTCTTATAAGTTCTCCGATTTTCGGCTTAAATGTTTTCCCTTTATAACGGTACAATTCATTTTCTTTTTGTTTCATATATTGAATGTATAAACGTTGAATTGAACCGTCTTTTATCTGTTCCGTTTTTTCTTTCAACATCTTTATAATAGCGGCTTTTTGTTCGGGAGTCTCTGAAGGATAAAGCGAAAATGCGCCTTCCCACATCCAATCCGATAAAGACAAAGCATTATTTAAAGAAGATGAAATAATTTCGCGTTGATCGTTAAGTATGAGAGAATCAGGATCTGAATCCTGCGGCAGTCTTGCAAATTTAAAAGATTTTCCCGGAATAAGCACGGGTAGAATTTTATCTAACCATCTAAAAGATGCTTTTACGCCGGCACTATCACCATCAAGACATATGATAGGATTATCGCACACTCTCCAACACATATTTATTTGGGTTTCGCTTATAGCAGTTCCCAAAGGAGCAACTGTTGCATCAAATCCAGCCTGGTGCATTGCTATAACATCCAAATATCCCTCAACTAAGATTATCTCTCGTGATTTGCTTTTTCGGGCGAGCGGATATCCGTATAATTGATGATTTTTTACGAAGATTTCTGTTTCAGGTGAGTTTATATATTTTGCCGCATCGATTTTTTTGATAATTCTCCCACCAAATCCAACACATTTACCTTTGTAATCTATTATAGGAAAAGTGATTCTACCCGAAAATTTACTGCTTAATTCGTTTTTATACTGTTTTTTAAAAAAAAGTCCTGTTTTTATGATAATTTCTTCAGAAAAACCATTTTTTTTCAGTTGATCAACTAGTTTCTCTTCATTAAAAGCAAAACCTAACTGGAATTTCGATATAGATTCGTCAGAAATATTTCGATTCTTCAAATATTCTTTTGCTTCTCGCCCGGAATCAGAATTCAATTGATGTACAAAAAACTCTTTTGCGATCTCCATTACTGTATACATTTTATTTTTTATATCATCTTCGGAACGAAAAGTTTCTCGATCTTCCGGAACTTGTATACCGTACATATCCGCGATGTGTTTTACTGCTTCTGCGAAAGAAAGTTTTTCCATTTCCATAACGAAATTTATCATGTCGCCATGAGCACCGCAGCCAAAGCAATAATACAAACCTAAATCAGCATCAACTTTAAACGATCCTGTCTTTTCAGAATGAAATGGACAGCGTCCAAACCAATCTTTGCCTTTTTTCGTCAGCTTCACATATTTTGGAACTATATCCAGAGCAGAAGCTCGTCCTTTTAAAAAATCAATAAAATCTTTCTGCATATTTCAATTTTTTATAAAAAATAAAGAATCCATGAAGAAAAAGTTAAAATGGAAATAAATTTGATTGAACCGCACTTTCTTCTTTATTATCATTCTCCATAGATTCGTTTAAACAATCCAAAATGTTAGGGATATACTCGCATAAATAATCTGATATTTCATGCTTTAATTTATACATAGCTCGTTCTGAATAAGCTTCTATACGCAACGACAAAGCATTTTGCGTATTAGATGCTCTAAGTACCCACCAACCTATGTCCGTACTTACTCGCACACCATCAATATCAACTACAGACATTTTTCTTTCTTTTAAATCTTTCTTTAGGGAATCTATAATTTTGAATTTCTCTTCTTCTTCGCAAGTTATACGAATTTCAGGTGTTACATATCCATAAGGAAGATCACTGAAAGCATTCTTATCAATGCTCAATATTTCTAAACACCTTAAAGCTGCATATATAGCGTCATCAAAGCCATACCATCTGTCTTTAAAAAAGAAATGTCCGCTTAATTCACCGGCAAGTAAGGCACCGCTGGATTTCATACGTGACTTTATAAAAGAGTGCCCTACCCTTTCCATAAGACCTATTCCGCCACATTTTCGGATAGTATCAAATAATCTATCGCATGACTTTACATCAGCAATTACCTGAGCTCCTGGATTCTTTTTCAAGAAATCTTTTGCTAAAACCATCAACACTTGATCGCTGTATAAAACTTCTCCTTTGTTATTTACAACACAAAGCCTGTCCCCATCACTATCGAAAGCGAAACCTACATCAAATCCGTTATATCTGACAAATTTCGATAAATACTTTACATTCCGAGCAACAATAGGATCTGGAGGACGATTCGGGAAGGTCCCGTCCATTTCTTCAAATAAAACATGATGCTTTCCGGGAATAAGTGTTGTGATCGCTTTTATGGCATTACTTGTCGCTCCATTACCAATATCCCAAGCAACTTTTAAATCATCGGAAAAATTAAAATCGCTTATGATCTCATTTACATAGGTTAGAAAAATATTATTCATAACAATTTCACGACCAACACCGTCTATATAATTTTTCCCGGCAATTAGTCTGGCGAGTTTCTTTAAGTTTTCTCCATAAAATGGATCAAGTCCAAGCATAAATTTGAAACCGTTATACTCTGGAGGATTATGCGATCCCGTAATCATAATACCACCATCTAACTTGAACTTATTAACCGTATAATAAACCAATGGTGTATGGCATAATCCTAACGAGATAACCTCTGTTCCCGAGTCAAGCAATCCATTAAGTAAATTTCTGGAAATATTATCAGAAGAAACACGACAATCATGCCCGACGCAAATTTTTTTCAAATTTTTCTTTGCTAGAACTGTTCCGAAAGCACGACCGACATCATATCCGTCTTCTTCAAATAAAGTTGAATCAATTACACCTCTGATATCATATTCTCTAAAAATTTCTGCCGGAAAAGAACGACGTGGACGTTCTTCAGGTTCTTTCGGAGAAAAAAAATCTTTGATTTTTTCAAAAGACATCAAAGGCCAACCTCAAATAACAAAATTATTTAATATGGTAACACGAAAATTATGAAATTTTCAGATCTTATTTACTTTTTTGTGCTTTCATTGATTATGAAAAGTTTCGAGTAACGAGGTTTTTATGAAAAGCGTAATAAATTTTTTATCTGCAGCTATGTTGTTTTTGTGTACACCTGGCTTGTTATTAGCTTTAGAGGAGAGCAATGGAAATAATAGTGAAGAAGCTACAAAAAAGAAGAACGAATTAGCAGAAAATTTTCCTTTTTCAAAATCAGAATCACCAATAGAGAAAGATAAAGTTGTTGGCCTTAGGATAGAAGAAGGAAAAGTAACTCTCCTTGGACGTGAGAACAGATTCTACTCTGAAGGTATGTCTGGAGAAGACGAATTCTCCAATTTAAATTTTTTCTCCCAATATCCTGACCTACTAAGCGTTGAAATAAAAGATATTACTCTCTCAAGTCAAGATCTCGAAAATATTTGCAATTTTATAAGTTCAAGTAAAAAAATTAAAAATCTGGTTTTTAATTCATGTGTAATCGCAGAAGAAGATACAAAATACATAGCTGAGACAATAGAAAAATTAGATTCGCTTATTGCTGTATCTGTTAAGTTTATAAAGACGAAAGATAAGAAGGGAAATCTCATTAATATATCTCCACAAGCAATACAAGAGATAACACAAGCAATATCTGGAAGGAAAAACCTTACATCATTGAGTGTCGTTTTTGATGTTATAAATTCAAAATCGTGTGAACATATAATCTCAGCAATTAACCAATCCAATAATATGGCTATGCTATCATTATGTTTGAATGAGATTGCCGGAGAAGAAGCAGAAAAATCATACAATGAACTTTCAGAAGCTTTATCTTCTTTGAAAGATCTGAAAACTCTTTGTTTCTCCATAATGTTTGTTCCTGAAGCATGTATAGATACTCAAATTAAAAGCATATCCAAATTACAGAAGCTTACAAACTTGACGTTTTTAATAGGGAATTTAAAGGATACAAAACAATTATTTGAACATGCTACAAATTTTGGTAAGGCACTGGAAAAATTGCCTCTTATCACTAGTTTAAGACTGCAAAATATGGAACTCCCGGCAACCGCAACACAACCAATCATGCAATCATTCAGCAAATTAACGAAATTAAGCTATCTTGATATGTCTGGTAACACAATCGACAAAGAGGGCGGCGTTATTGTAGGAGATTCTTTGAAAAATGCTGAAGGTTTAAGAGCTCTTATCATGCGCAATTGCCGTATTAATTCAGAAACAGCTGTGGAAATATCCAAAGCCTTTTCAAGTACCTCACTTGCAGTAATTTGCTTAGGAAATAACAAAATAAAAGATGGGATCAAAAACCTCCAGCTGTCTGATTGTCATTACTTACGTTATATAGATCTGGCAATGAACGGAGCTTCAGCTGAAGATATTATGGCTTTTGCCGAAAATACCATTTCGCATGAAAGCTTAAATACTGCAGATTTACGAAACAACTCAGATATTACGGGAAAGCAAAGAGATGATATTGCGCGCATGAAAGCTGATAAAAAATCTACAATTATGTACTTAATTGAATGTGATTTGCCTAAACAGATTACGCAGAAAAAAATCAGAGAAAATACAAATGAGAATAACAATCAAGAGAAAGAAGAAAATTAACATTTTTTTAGTAGGCACAAGCATATATTGAGCAAGAAAAGTAGTTATAACAGGAGTGAATAAAGATGAATTTAGTAGATGGAGCATTAAATATCTTTTCTTTATCACTGATTTTTGCATTAATTAGTTTCAGTGTATATCTGACCACATCTATTATGAAAGTTACGGATATAACCTGTGACAGTTGTGTTACACTTGGAGGATGTACATACGGAGCTTTGGTTCTTGCCGGAATTAACCCTATAACAGCTTTTATATGTGCGACTATTTGCGGAATTATTGCGGGATTTATTGTTTCATCTATTACAAATCATATAAGAGCTGAAATTGTATTAAGTAGTGTCATAACAATATCAATTCTTCAAACTTTTATAATCAAATTAAATAGTTTTGGAGATGCCATAAGAAGTACTCTACATAAATCAGGAATCGGCTGCTTATCAAATATAACTCCGGCCACAAATGCTGTAATTATTACTATATTTGTACTTATTTTCGCTTTTATGTTCTTTAAATTTCTTAATTCTGAATACGGACTTGCAATGCGAGTTTACGGAGATGGCATAATAGTATCAGAATCTCTTGGAATTGACACAAAACAAGTTCTTTGTATAGGTCTTGGATTAGCAAATGGTATTGCAGCAGGATCCGGCGCTTTGTTAACCCAAGTTTTGGGCGATTTCTCAAGCACAATGGGAACAGGATCTCTCGTTTTTGGTATAGCATCCGTAATAATAGGAGAAAAACTGTTGGAAGTTAACTCAATAAAAGCTGCAATAATATCATGTTTCATAGGTTCAATTGTTTACAAAATAGCGATTGAAATATTCACTTCTCTTGGTTCAAATACTGTTGGTTCTGAATATAACAGCATAATAATTGCTATCGTTTTGATATTTCTTATGGTCGGTATAAATGATCAAAGAAAACAAGGAAGCTTGGAAAACTTTTAATGGAGGAAAAATATGATTCGTGTAGAAGACGTATTCGTTGTATTTTGTGGCGGAACTCCATTAGAAAGAGTCGCGTTACGCGGAATTAACTTCAATGTCAACGAAGGTGAAGTTGTATCAATAATCGGCAATAATGGAAGCGGAAGAAGTACTATATTAAGATTTCTTGCAGGACATATTACTTCCAGCTTCGGAAGAGTTTGGCTTGATAAGATCGACATAACTCGACAGAGCCTCGCTGAAAGATCAAATTATGTTTCAGCTGTCTTTTATGACGAAACTATAGGTTCGGCAGGTAATCTCACCTTGTTGGAAAATCTTGTTATGGCAAGCATGCATCATCAATCCAGAAGTATTTTTTATCCGGCTATAGATGAAGAAATGCGAGAAGTATTCTTCCAACAATTGAAAGAGTTAGATTTTATGGGAATGGAAGAATTGCTTGATGAAAAGGTATGTAATCTTTCAAAAACACAAAGACACGTTCTTTCACTTCTTATTGCTGTAATAAAAGAAGCGAAACTTTTGTTAATCGATGAACATTCAACAGGATTAGACAAAGAGTCGGCTGATGCTCTGCAAGAAGTGACAAATAAAATCATAAAATCAAAAAAGATAACGACTATAATGGCTGTAAGTGAT
The DNA here is from genome assembly GCA_905233185.1 of uncultured Alphaproteobacteria bacterium. Classification (GTDB taxonomy): domain Bacteria; phylum Pseudomonadota; class Alphaproteobacteria; order UBA3830; family UBA3830; genus BNWE01. The sequence goes on from CAJODB010000008.1 coordinate 45,180, forward strand.
CCTAAAATTGCATTAGAAGTTTCAGACAGGGCTATTGTTTTAAGCCGCGGACAGATAGTTATGCAAATAGATACAAAAAATAAATCTAAAATAAAGATTGAAGATATCTATAATTCATTTAATATTGATCCTATAGTTAGAGGCATAAAATAGTTTGTTAAAAATGGAAAGAAGGAAAATTATCATCATGAATACAGAAAGATTAATTGAAAGTGTTTTTTTTGTGTGTATATCAGTTGGATATATTACCGCATCTGATCCAATGGCACAAAATATGGAAAAAGGAACAGACGCTGTACAATCATCAATATCTACCCATTCAACAAGACCGATATCAAGAGATGAAAGCGTAAGAGAGCATGATCCTAAACGGAAACAAACAATAAAAAATGACGAACGTTTTGGAGATGAAGAAGAGGATTTGGACTCTTGCGATGACGTGCCATCTTCTTTTGATAAAAAGAAACTGCTTTCATTCTTTGATAGACAGCGCCATGCAGAGCTTTCTGAACAACGTCAAGATCAATATAATAAAGGTATAAAACCACAGCCATTTAAAAAAGCGAAAAAAGCCAAAAAGAAAACACAAAACAATGAATAAGAAAGTCATTTGTTAATCGAATTTTCTTAAATAAAAAGAAAACTTAACAAGACGCTGTTATATTCGCAATTTTTTCAAAAATTTCTGATGCAGCATCTGCAATTTTTACATTTTTCACACGAAAATCAAATTCATCTTTGTGTCTCATATCTTCTGTGATCATATTCATGCGCTGTTTTATGATGTTTTCAGAATCTGTGCCACGAGATCGTATGCGTGTTTCTAAATCCTTCAAAGATGGAGGAAGCAAAAAAAATCCAATGACATTTTCTTTAAATGATCTTTTTATTTTTAAAAAACCTTCCCAATTGATAACTAGTAACGCATTAATCCCCTGCTCTATTTTTTCTTTGATAGTTGAAACAAGTATTCCGTAATAATTACCATATACTTCCGACATTTCAGCGAAATCTCCATTTTCAGAATGTCGCAAAAATTCATCTTTGCTCATAAAAAAGTAATCTACACCTTCGACTTCACCATTTCTTTTTGCGCGAGTTGTGCAAGTAATAATTCTTTGTAAATTTATTTTTTTTTGTTTCAAAAGTTCGTTCGCAACAGAAGTTTTCCCTACAGCTGATGGTCCTGATATTACGAACAAAAATCCTTTTTTCTTCATTTAGTTAGATCCGATAACGAATTAGGCATAGAATCCGTTTTCGAAATTGTATATGTTCCCAAAATTCGCACTTCAACACGGCTTATTTTGGATTTATGCTCAATCCCGTTGATCGTTTTCTTATGAATCCTCTTTTTTACAGGAAATCCGATTTCCATGCTTGCACCTATTTTTTTATTTATCCTGTATTCTCCTCCAATTGCTATGTTAGGCGCAATAGCATTTACGCTTGCCGTTGCGAAATTTTTTCCGTTTAAATCATAAGTGTATTTGCCTGAAATTCTTGATATACCAAGCTTTAAATAAACCACGCATCTTTGCTTTCGAAATAAATACCCAGCTTTCAATCCCAATGAAGGTGTAATCATATCTGTTTGTAGTTTCGCTTTTCTTTCTCCTGCATCAGATATACGGGAATCAAAATCCTCATTTAAAGCCTTCCAGCTATCTTCTTTCTTCTTTTTCGGAGCTATATCCGCAAGAATTTGTACTGCAAGAAACAGTTTATTCTTAAAGGATTTTGCATATTCTAAGCCTGCTGTAAGACCGAATACGCCAATTTTTTGCGATGTTGTTTTCTGACCATTCGTAATTGATCCTTCAAATTTTTGAGGACCTATTAATATACCCAGAATTCCCTTTATTCCATCAGGAGAAGCTGCTTTATCTACCGCTGTTTGACTGATTTGTGCAATAATTTCCGGATCCATACCATTCGCACCAGCATTATTGTCATTTGCAGCAGTAGCTTGCATGAAAAATAAAGCCCCCGAAAAGAAAAGACAAAAACTTGCAATTTTTTTCATAATAATCTCCCTTTTTCGCTTGAAGAATATCACATAATCTTGCAATGTTTAATAAAAAATAAACTAATTTGATTAAAAATTTATGATTATGAAAAAAACTTGGGCACAACAATATATAATTGAACTGATAATCCTTCCGATATTATTACTGATAGTTACGGCTTCGTTTTATATGCAATCCCAAACTGAATTTATAGATACAGATGATTGCATGCGACTTGTAAGAATCCGAGATTTTTTTAATCACTATGATTTATCTGATAATATAATAAAAAGATGCAACGTTCCTTATGGATGTAGTCTACATTGGACTCGTTTTTACGACTTCTTTCTTATAATTCCCTCATATATTTTAAGCTTCTTCACTGGATCAATAGATAAAGCGATATATTACGTAGGATTTTGTATAACACCTATAATAAGAATCGTTACAACAGTAGTTTTTCTGAAAGTAATGCAAAATCTTATGCGCAGAGATGATGCTTTTTTGTGCGCTGTACTATTTGTAGTGCACCCGATAATGACAGTTAACGGGAATTTCGGAAGACCCGATCATCATGCGTTTATAATGTTATTTATAATATTGTTTTTAGGCTGTATTTTTGAAGCAATAAAAAGCAATTTTAAGAAGCATTATTTAAGCACCGCACGGCTTACGACCTTATGTATATGGATTTCTCCCGAAACGCTTATTCCGTTACTTATTGTCGATGGCGTATTATTTCTATACGCATTTAAACAAAAAGAATGCAGAAAAAAACATAATATTTTTCATTTTTTATGCCTCAAAAATTTAGAAGTAGCATGCAACATAGGACTACTTTTGCTAATCTCGTCCCCTTCTCTCCACAATAGCGACTGTTATACTTATGGAATGGTTACAATCGTAGTATCCTTGTATATCGCACGTATATTTTTAAAAAACAGAAGATCATCGGATTTCTTTCTCCTTCTATATCTTCCTATCATAATGAACTTGCCGAACATACCTGTTTATTACGATGAAATTTCCGCTGTTCATTGGGGACTATATACGTCAATAGCATACTTCTTCTATATATTTGCTTATAAACCAGAAAAACCGATCAATTTTATTTTCGCAATAGCTATAGGCCTCGTGTTTCTTGGCGTATATCCAAAATTTCTGCAAGGTATGGAAGCCGATATAACACCATATGTAAAGGAAATTTGGCTAAAAAAAATCAGCGAAATGCAGTCTCCATTTACAAGCGGAGACCATGTCTTATATATTTTTCACGCTGTATTCGTATTAGTAGCTATATTTAATAAATCACGCGAATTGCTTATTGAAAAATACAAAAATGAACAGCACAAAACTATTTTGTGGATAGTAATTATCTCATGCTCATTCGTTTACTTGATTCTTGCTGGATTAGCAAACAGGATGCTGTTCTTTTCATCATTATTCAGCCTGCCGTTACTCCTGGATTTAGGAATGAATAGCGTATATGTCGAAAAAATAAATAAATGGGGAAGAATAACAATAACACTTTTTATTACTTTGCTGTTTATTTTTATAACAGACGTTAATGATAGAGAAGATGAAAACAATGCTGAAATAACAAAAAATGAATATACGACACGAGAATTGTTTGCAGAAATAGATAAGTTGAGTTCAACTCCTGTCGTAATTATGGCACATTCTAACGATGGACCGAATATTTTATATTATACAAAGCATTGCGCAGTTGGCGCTCCATATCATAGGCAACAAGAAGGAATAATTTCATCCTATAAAGTAATGGAAGCAATATATGATGAAGATGAAATAAAAAAAGAGCTCATAAAAACAAATGCTTCTTATATTCTCATACTAAAATCACCGGCACGATATAATATAAACGCTAATAAAAAAGCAAAGAATCTTAAACAATCCCTACCTGACATGATAATTTCCGAAAAAAACTATCCAAATTGGATTAGTATTGTGAAATTACCAAAGAAATTTAAGGATGTAATTGTTGCAAAGATAGATAAAGAAAAGATACGAGATTGATATGGTGCTTAGTGCATTTTAATTATTTTTTCTTTATAAAATATTCTATTGTCAGAAAGAAGTTATATATTAACATCTCATGTAATTACAAATGCAGAAGTAGAATATGAAATGAAAGTTATAAAGAGATATTAAAAGAGATCTAAGAACATTCTTATTCGTTTTCTCTTAAAAGATATATTTATATTCTCGTTTATTTATTGTATTCACTTACAGCTTTATAGTATTGCTCTTGTGTAACTGCCTTAGAGTAATGCCCGGGATGAACAAAAGCATAAATTACACTTTCTGCTTCAGGATTATCATAAAAAATAAGAACTTCTCCTTTTTTGTGAAATTCCATACGAACCTTGTCTATTGTATAGTCTTGATCCGCAACTAATACTAAGCTTGATTTTTGAATATATGCGATAGCTTGTAACACTCCAGTTGTTTCTGTTCCTGTCACTTCAAGTTGAATTCCTGTTCTATTTAGGAATTTATTTAAATAGGCTTTCATGGTTTCCGGAAGCTGATATAACCTCATAATTTCATGATTTTTCTTCTCAATAGCTTTTAATTTTTCCGAAAATTTACTCTTTAAAGCAGGAGAATGCATAATTAAACTTTGCAAGTGTTCATTATCTAAAGTATATATTGTTAAAAGTCGTTTAATTCGCAAATCCGAATATGTAATCTCAGCTTTAGCTGTAGAAGCTTTTGACTTAATTTGAGATACCGCTTCATCTAATGTCTTAGCAGTAATAGTTCTATCATTACTACCTTTTGGAATTGAAAGCCCGTAAAGTCGATTAGTAATACTGATTATCTCTCCTTCTGTTTTTTTAGTGAATTGACTCGACATTTCTCCGTCAGAAAGATTTAATGAATCAATAAGATTTATATCATTCAAAATTTCTTCTTTTATTTGATTCAATAATGTTGTTACTTCATTAGAAAGAGCTGTTTCTTTCTTATATCTTTCTGTCTTTGCATCTTCTACTTTTTTCTTGTTTTCTTCAGAAGATATTAGTTGATCAACAGGAATTGCTGAAATCTCTGATAGAAAAACTTTTTCTATATCATTCCATATGCTTTCTTCTGTACCTTCCCATTTGTATTTCTTTTCTTCATAACTATATGTTGCATTACCTTTTGTACTAATATATTTCAGCAGTTGCGGAGCAATTAATTCCAGAACTTTTTCTCCATTTTCACTATCTATAGCTCCTGTTAATTTTCCTATAATATCTTTTCGACAAAAATCTTCAGTAGTAGCTGTTGGTAAGTAAACAGACTCTCTATTTTTTGTTAATGACAAAAAACCGCAGGAATTTCCTCCTCCTGCGCCTGTAGTCACCAAGAAAAGCGTAACTGCTCCAGATATTCCGGGAATATTTATTTGAATAGGATTACCGTGCTGAACTTTACTATAATCATTTTTATTCATCAGCTCTTCATCTTCACAACTCCATTTTCTTCGCTCAATCTCGGTCGAAGATAAACCAAAACTTAATAACAAATCGTTCTTTATGCCAATATTCAACCCCTCTTCGAATTTCCATCGCCACAAATGGCTGTATTCTATTGTTTGATGAATAGTTGATATATTAACCGTATTGTTTATTGGTAACGTTGATACAGGTTTGTCAAACCCCATTCTTTCTAAGGTTGTAATAAATTCCAATGATTGCGGCAACTGTTGAGTTTGATGAAGACCTTCAATGAAACGCATATTAACTTGATGTACGTATACATCGGCAACTTCTTCAACTTTTATAGATTCTGTTGATTTAAAAGTTCCAGATATAGCTCCATGAACCAAAAATTTACCTTTTTTCACAGATAGTTCGCTATCTGTTCCGCCAAAATGCATACTATCGCATTCCATCAAGCCGTATGAATTAACTTGCAGAGCACTTCCACTATATCCGACATAATCATTCAACATAATTCCGTAGTTGTTTTTGGTATTCTTTGCTAATGAAGAAGCTACAGAGGTGGTTGATGATGTCATTGGTGCATTTGCAGAAGAAGTGGGGCTTGAACTTTCAGCTTTAAGCCGCTTCAGTCGTTCCAAAAGTATAGCACTACTTGATGCAAATTGTTTTGGCTCAATCTCTTTTGCGCGAGAATCAAAAATTCCGTAATTATCAAATGTTTTGTAATAGAAAGTATATTTACGAGTTTTTAAAATAGAATCATTTTGAATCCTATTTCCATAGAGAAATAACGAATTAAACAAAATTGGATTACTGCTTTTTATCATACCATCAGTTCTAAACGCAAATGACATATTCCCTGTATCAACATTTTGATCTTCTGATGAAATATCAATATTTCCATCTTTATCAACAAAAAATACATATGT
>CAJODB010000009.1 GCA_905233185.1 uncultured Alphaproteobacteria bacterium
TTTTTATAACTTTTTTCTTGAGGCCCGAAATTCTTGCAAGCAAGTTCTGTCAGCATATATGCACTCCATTTTCTTCAAGCTTAAAAAATACCCCTAAAAGTACCCCCTTTTTTGCCCAGTTTTGGACGGTTTTTTAAAGCTTTTTTCAGACTAACCAATTACTATTATACGCTGAAATTTCAAAGAGTATATAGACTAAGATAAATTTTTTTGGACTAAATAAAACATAACTATGGTGGGCCCGGTAGGATTCGAACCTACAACTACTCCGTTATGAGCGGAGGGCTCTAACCGTTGAACTACAGGCCCACGGCTAATAAGATACATTTTTGATGAAATAAGTCAATATAATTTCGTGTTATATAATGTTGTTGTACATCGATAATAGTATAGTCTTATATCAAAGTCAGAAAATAATGATGATAAGTTTTTATAGCATATAATTTATTAACTTTTCTTAATTATTTGTTATAAAAAACTCTGTTTTTCTTTTTTCTTGCAATATATATTCATTGTAAAAGTGTTGTTTTTGGTCAATATCTTTATGGAGGTATAATTCTGTTATGTTTGCAGTTAGATTTTTCAGTATCTTATTTTGTTACATTTTTCTTTTTGTGAATTTTTCTTTTTGTGGCGCTTCTTCTCCCTATATTGACTCTCAAGATGATAAGGAATCTTCTGATAAATACAACATTGTGTATTATAAGTCAGTTCCAAAAGACGCACTAGAATCAAGTCCGATAGATAGACTCAGTTCATATCAGTGTGGAGGGATGTTTGATCTGATTTTTTCTGATAATTACAGACTCGATCCTCCAAAGAAAAAGTATGAATGTATATTTTATTATATAACTTCAGGTTGTTATATGGCTCGTGTTAGTGCCGATGATAAATCCGTTTTTTTTGATAAATGCAAAGTGTTATTTAGTTTATGCAATGAAAAATTATCCGAAAATTTTTTTAAGAAAAAGTATCTTCATTCTTATTTCGATTTAAATGCAAGAAAATGGGTTGGTCCAATAAAACTTGATGGAACTGATATCGCTCTTTATCCACTAAAATTTGAAGCAAAAAACTCTTTATGTACTTTCGATGGGGCATATTTAGCTTCTAAATACCAGAAATTGTATAGAAAGTGTATGAACGATGAAGAATTTGAAGATGAATCTTCGTCTTGTGATGAATCGGATTTGTGCTTAGATTATACCACTGATTCTGAAGATGATTTTTCTTCTGAGGGAAGCTATCAAACGGATGAATCTGAAGAGGAAAGCGAAGATGCTTCTTGTTCGACATCTTATCCTTCTGATTTTTCTACTATATCAGCTAAAGATTCGCATTCAAATTCTTTAACTGCAAGTGACGCAGGAGGCAGTACGAGGAGCACAAAACAGTCTCCGAATCATACACCTTTATCTAAACATTCTGTAAAAATAGAGCAAAGTTGTTTGTATGAAAAAGGTGTTCGCCCTGCTGTTAACCACGGAAATACAGACATAAAACCTTGGCCAAATGAGACAGGAATCTGGCTTTCCGGAGAGCACAAGTAACTTTATTTAGCCTTTTTAATCCTTAGTATTTTCGGGTGATGTAGGTGCTACTGATGGTGTCGGGCTTGTCGCTGTTACAATAGATTGATCTGGCGTTGTAGATAATGTGGGAATCTGTATTCTCGGTAGCGGAGATGGTGTCATGTGTCGCGATGGTCTTAGAATCGGAGCAGGAGGGCAATGCCATGAAAAAGCGGTAGACGATGAAGGAATCAGATCGAGATTTTCATCGGAAAAATTGTTTTGGATATGAAGAATATTATTAGTCGATGAGCTGCTTGAAGTGGCTGAGACAGAAGAAGGGAAAAATGTATCCGGCATTAACTGTGGCGCTATTCTTCGAACGGCTGTAGGATGGATAATTGCCGGCGATGTTGGGGCTAACCTAAATGGGTGTAGAAAAATCATCCTTGATCTATGTAAATACCGTTGAGCAGTATTATACATTTGTTCCAAAGTAGTCCCTTGGGTTTCAGAAAATGGTGGGAATCTCTTCCAGTGGAGTTCATTATCAAAAAATCCGTTCAGAAGAGCGCAAACTAAGCGCATCCGTCCAATTTCTTCCCCCATCCCGGATATCTGACGAGCAAATTCGTTCGCTGTATTTTGTGTTAGTAGGAAATCGCAGCATCTTATTACTTCATTAGGATTATGAAAGGTCGGACTTAGAGTAATCTCCGTTGTAGATGATGGGCTTTGAACTATTTCAGGCAAAAAGCGTGCGTTTTCTTCACTTCTTATATAATGAAAGAACCTCTTAGGAACTATTGGAAATATTTGATATGGAAGACTCCTTTGTTTTAAAACAAGCAAAACTTTATAGTAGTTGTGCATTATCTTATTTTGTTGGCTTTCCTCTAAAGAAGTAAGCATTCTCAGACCTTGGAAATTTATGATGAATAAACTTAAAGCACAAGCCAGTTCAAAAAAACGGTTATCTTCTCTCAAATAGTCAGCGCAGCTTATTATTGTACGAGCTCTTCTCTTTACTCCGAATGTTGAGAAATCTTTCTTCCATAGCGGATCAAATAAAAAATGATATAGTGTTTCTTTGTATCTCTGATCTTGTGAATTTCGCAAAGCTACAATATGTCCATCCAGAGAATTTGCTTGTTTTCTGTATTCTAGTTCTCCGAATAGTAATTTTCCCTGTTGAGAAGAGAAGTTATCAAGCACAGCTATTGCTTTTCTTGCGTAATCTATTCCATTTCCAGGATCGTATTTCATAAATCCACAAGCTATACGACTTAGCATGCAGCCGTAATCTGAGATTATGTTGGCTTTTTGTTTTTGTGTCAGTGGAAGGCCGATTTTTAAGTTCATGTGGTTATCGAAGAAGCTTGTGTCTAAGATTCTTTCGGCTTCAAGCTCAGAATCCATAGCTATTTGTTTAGAATCTTGATCTCTGTGTTTAATATATTGGAAATATGTCGATATTAAGTCATTAGCCAAAGCAAGAGAGTCAAGAAATTGTGAAGTTGGCGGATTTCTGATAATTGTAATAACAGGTTGTTGAATAATAAGGGGGCATATTATTAAGAAAGATGTTGATTGTGTTGAACGAACTAATACAACTAAAATTCGTGACGTTGGTATAGTTTGCTGAGTAGGATAAAGTTGTAATGATTGTGATTGCTGCATTCTATTACTTAACGCATAAGATGAATTTTCTTCTTCTGGTGGTGGTAGTCGTTGGGATGCTTCTACTTGAGCAGGTATACTGTGCCACAGGACTGCAAATAGTATGAATATTGCAGCAAAAAGCGATTTCCAAAACATTTTTTACTCCTGTAAGACTTAACAAAAGCAACACACAGTCTACAGAATTTGAATAAAATCAGAAAAAGTCAATTGTTTTTGATAAAAAATTACGTAAAAATCTGACTATTATTTCGATCTAAAAGTAATACGGCCTTTGGTAAAGTCATATGTAGTCATTTCAACATTGACTTTATCTCCAACTAGTACACGAATCCTATTTTTTTTCATTCTACCTGAAGTATGGGCCAAGATAACATGATCATTTTCAAGTTTTACACGAAACATTGCGCCTGGAAGAACTTCGATAACTTCTCCTGCAAACTCCATTAAATCTTCTTTAGCCATATAAACTCCTAAACCTCGGGTGGATTATACACCTTTTTTTGCATATTTCTCTATTTTTTAGAAAAAAATGACTATTTTTATAATAGAATGTGTTTCGTTGAGTGGAAAAGAGGATTACATTGAGGCTTTTTTCTTATTTCCTACCTCTTTTATTTCTGTTGATTGCCTGTACTTCAGAAGAACGGACTGACAATCTTTCGGTGAAGAAGTCCACATATCTGGATTATGCTGCATCATGGCAGATAAATGAAGAATCTCTCGCGGAATTCATAAAAGTCAGTCGTATCTACGGCAATTCTTCAGGAATAAATCCGCATGCGGAACAATTAAAACAGCAAGAAAGACAAGCGACTAATGTTATAGCGAAAAAAATAGGTGCGAAACGCGATCAAATTCATTATGTCAGTTGCGCTTCTGTTGCAAATAATATAGCAGTCCTTGGAGTCGCATATAAAAATCCCGGTTGCCATCTGATAACCTCGAAAATAGAGCACAAAAGCATTCTTAATGTCTTCAAACATTTGGAAAAAAACGGATATAAGGTTACTTATATTAATGTTGATCGTTATGGGTATATCGATTTAAAGCAATTAAAGAATAGTATTCGAAAAAATACGAAATTAATTTCTATTCAGATGTTCAATAGCGAAATAGGCACGTTACAAAATATGCAGGAGATAGGGGAAATTGCGCATGAACACGGTGTTTTATTCCATTCGGACGCAGCTCAATCTTTCTGCAAATATGATATAGACGTGAATAAAATGGGAATCGATTTGCTGACGATTTCCGGGTACAAAATCGGAGCGCCAAAAGGGATTGCGGCATTATATGTACGTGATATCAACCGACTTCAGCCGATAATGTTTGGATCGGGAGACGCATTATTTCCGGGAACAAAATCTACAGCATTGATATGTGCGTTTGGAAAAGCAGTTGAAAAATTCATCTTTGATAAGAAACGCATATGCGAAAATTATGTGGTTCTTGTGAATAAATTAAAAAAAATAGGCGGTGTTTTCGTTAATTCATCTGAACCATCGCATATCGTTTCTATTTCGATTGCGGGAGTATTGTTGAAAGATATTTTGAATAGAACACGTGATTTTTCTTTTTCAGCTGGGTGTTCATGCCTCGGACAAGATAAATCTAACGTGATTGAAGCTATCGATCCGCAAGGAAAACTGCCGGGTTGCACAATCAGGATAAGTTTTTCGGATATGATAGAAACAGAGCAACTAATAAATTTTGCGAATGAATTGCGAAATGTCATTGAACAACTTCGTAAGGAAAAGGCGGTTAGGGAAGGCTGTGAATCAATGCAATCGGAAGTAGAGCAAAATAGGTTGAAGGAAAATTTAGACGATATCCAAAAACTACTCTCGACAGAAATATATGAGAAAGAACGAAAAGAGTAGGGAGAGGAGAAAGGATTTCTTATTTATATTTACGATAAGAATTTTAGAATATTATCATATATAATAACTATGTTCGCTTCTAATGTTAGGTAAAAAATCAAGCGTATTTGTATATGTACTGAATATTTTTATTTGTTTAGACTTAAAGAAACGCCAAGTACAGCGGAAGCCTTATGCGCAATTGCCGGAGCAACTGTGGGAAGTGTGGTAGCTTTAAAAGGTGCGGCAAAAATATGGTCGTATGTGTGGACATTATTTCGCTTTTCAAACTCCGGTTGGAGAAATGGGAAAATTTCTGATTATATGAGACGAAGAAGAACAGATAGAACGGAGGAAAACAATAGAGACGGTGATGATGAGAGGTTGTTTTAAAAATAACAAATTATTATGGAGGTTACTTTGAGTCGTTTTATTTTCTTTATATGTTTAATATTTTTTGCTCTTTCTCATTCCTTTGGGATGTTTATGACAGAAAGCTATGATGTAGGAACAATTTACAGGGTTTCTGATAGTGATCAAGGATTGAATGGTTATATTCGACTGCGAGTTTCTTCTTATTTCCCTCTTGAGGTTCCTACAACCTATTCTGGTGAAGATGATCAGGAATATTTTCTGAAACAAAATGAAGGAAAGATTACAAAATGCAGAAATGGGATAGTTTTAACAGCAAATTTGAGATCATGGTTGGGAGACATAGATTTTCAAAAAGTATCTCCTATATTCCGAGGTGTTTTACAAAAACATATTCCAAGTCTTAATGCTTATGGTCTTTCATCTTCTGACGCTGAAAATTATCTATAGTAGTTTCAAGAAATCTGTCTTGGTCGGAGGGGATAGCATTAGTTAGAAAAGTATATGGAGAAGGTAATGGGAATCATATAAATATTCGTACACTGGAGGATTCATTATTCTTAATATTCTTACATATAGCATCTCCAGGTTTTTCAGATTATCCTTTTTCATTTTTTTCAAAAGAAAAAAGAGAAAGAAGATCCAATGATGAACGTTTTTTCAATAATTGCATGGAGCGTGCTATAACTAAATATATGGAAGAAGTAGATAAATATACGGGATTAGATCCATTGGGTGAATGTGAAAGACGTTATTGTTCAGATTCTGATAAAAAGAAGCAAGATTAATATCCTGCTTATCCTTTCACCAAATCAAGAATTCCGAGGGAGATGATCATTACTCCGCAAGCAAATACTCCGAAAATCACGAATTTGTTTTTCAGAAGCAACTCGCATTTTGTAGCTTTTCCAAGTCTTTGCATTTTCAGTGAAATTATTACAGGAACGACAATTGCGATTAATGATAAAATAACTCCCGAAACATTCAATATCCTTATAAAAGCGTTTGGTACAAGCATAGAAACTGCAGCAGGAGCAAATACGACTAAACCTACGATTTTATACTTGGATGTTTCTTGCCACTCTTGCCGAAAAATGTCCATCAGAGCTAATCCAACACCCAAAACGGAAGTCAGAATTGCTAAAATCGAAACGATCCATACAATAATTTGAACGCTTTGTGACGATGCTGCGTTACTGAGGACTGTCACAAGTTTACCGACATCATTTGCTTTCCCATCAAGCATAAGTTGAAAGAAATGCGCGTCGGTGTTGGCTACAACCAGCAAAATTGCGACTGTCCAAATTATGTAAACAAGAGCCGGAACTATACTTCCCAATAGACAGGCGTTTTTTATCATTTTCCTATCATTATTACAGAATTTCGTCATTGAATGTATAGAACCTTGAAATCCAAAAGAAGTAAATATGATGGGTACAAGGGTTGTCCATTCATTGATTTTTATTTTTTCTGCACATCTCGGAATGATATGTATTTGAGTTTCGAAAAATAACTCTATAACCAAAACTATAAAAATGAAAAACATTAATATGAATAAGTACTTATTTATATTGATAATAAAATGCGGCGCAAAAAGAAAACCCAATGCAACTCCGATTGCTGATAGAGCTATTACAATAGATTGGGAGACAATGTTTCCGAAAAATGAACATAAAATCGAGGAAAAACCAAATAAATATGCCGACATTAAAGCGAAATGCAAAAGTACTAATAAGAAATTTCCAAAAATTCCGGCCCAATGACAATCAAATGCCTTTCCAACGTCTTTTAAAGTAGCTTCTGCGTATAAATTTAGGTTTAGATCAGAACGAACTAATGCAGTTAAGTAGGTTAATATCGCAAAAAATATCATTATTGCGCAAGTATTGATAATTCCGAACTTTGCCAGCACCATAGGAAGAGAAATCATTCCTGATCCGATTGCTGTTCCTGCGAGCAAAAATGCAGCTCCAAATTGTTTTTTCATTGTGAATCTCTACTAACTTAATAAATTAAAAAATACAAATTATTAACAATAAGCGTTGCGCAAAAAAATGCAGCACAACTAAAAATTAAAGTTGCGATAAAAGTTGAAATATCAATATCGATAATAATAAGAAGGATAAAAACCAAGTGTATAGAAGAAAGCTAAAGAACTATGAGGAATAATTTTTTTTAACATACTATCCTACCACTTCGTATACGTAATATTATATAAGTAAGATTTTTCTCATGTCAATGCTTCATAAATAAAGATACCTTACTACCATTGCAGATAATAAGGTATCCATTTTAGTTTATTCAGATGCAGAAATATCTGCTATATTATCTTTCGTTACAGTTTTTTTTGTACGATTGTTGCGTCTTTTTCCTTTTCGATGACGATGCTTATGGCCTTTTTTCTTCTCGCTTCCTGCTACTGACTTCTCTTTAAGAGGTGACTTCATCTTGACTTCTTCACGTTTGCTATCGCTGCTATTCTCGTCTTCTGCTTCCGCTGCGCTTGTGGAATCTGTCATTTTCTCTGCTGTTTTAGGAATATGCCTTTTCTTGTGATTTTTTCTCCCCTTTCTCTTCTTTTTTTTCTCTTTTTTTATTTCAGTAAGTGATGAAGAGTCTTCTGTAGAACTGGACAATGTTTCTTCTGAATTTTCAGAAGACGCAAAAGGTTCTTTAAATTTAGAAAGTCCTTTACTTAATTTAGATCTTCCTTTTCTGCGCTTCTTTTTATCTTTTTCTACTGACTTTGCTTGGGTTTCATTATCTATTGATTCATTTTGTATGAAGTTTTCGTCATTATCTTCTTGCTCTTGAAATAAATCTCCTAAACCAACATTATCGGTTCCGAACTCTTCTGTATCTGATGAATAAAGATCCATTGAAAACGAGAACAAACCGCATGCGATGAACATAGTGAGTAATTTTTTGCTCATATATTTTTCTCCTTAATTTTTATACTAAAAATGTAATCATGAATTTAGTGAATGAAGATTAATTTAAAGTAAAAATTTTAATCAAATTGCGATATTTCTGTCACACACGATTGAAACCTTCCTGAGTTTTTTCAATTCTGCTGGACAAATTTTGCAAAATACTATAGATATACAGCGTGTTTTTTGTATTAGGAGAGTAATTTATGTTGTATAAAAAACTTTTGTGTTGTTCTATTGCACTGTCCTTATTTGCTATGAACACCTTTGCGGCAACAGAAGGTGAAGATGCAACTTCGAATTCGGAAGTTGTGACATCTCAGAATGAAGATAGTTTGATTCCATGGCCTGATGAAGCTGATGGTTTCTTGAACCTTAAAGCATCTCATGAAAGAAGTAATGAGTACGCTTTTGGTCCAAAAAACTCATCTGCGATAGGTTTAAATCCTGTTGTATCTTTAGGCGCTTTCACTTTAGATACAGGACTATACTATGGGCGTCAGTTTTCGAATATGTTTGTTTTTAAAAGCGAAAGATTTTTATCAAAAACAGTTCCTTCTGATAAATTAAAAGATTTTCATGATCAAATAAGCGGAGTGAAAACAATCTATGGAAAAGCTATGGATAAAAACGTCAATAAGCCATATTTCCACAGAGAGTATACAAGGCTTATGTTTAAAGATGATGAACATAATTTCCGTGTTGTTCTCGGAGATACCACAACGAAAAACCAAATAGGAAGTCAGCAAGCTATTACAGGTGCCGGTATAAGCATATTCCGTCAGGGTGGAAACGGTTCTGTGATAAATTCTTCCAGTCCTATTGTCATAACTCGTCCAACAAAGGTTGAATGTAAATTGGGTGATGATATTTTGGCAGTAAGAGTTCTTGCTCCTGGTACTTACTATCTTGATGATTTACCGGAAGAAGCAAAAATTCCTGGAGTTACTTTAAAATTGAGCGATCAGCTTAACAGAAGCGAGCTTTTGACGGTTGATTACTTTGCAGGATACGGTATGTTGAAAGCAGGGGAAGACGATTTCGATTTGTCTGTAATTTACGCAAGCAAATATGATGTAGATGATCCTTGCAGAGTTCGTTATGCGCATGATCCTCGCTTCAGTGGTAATTATCGTAAGGGTCTGACAGATAAAATTACCGCGGGAGCTGGGTTGCAGGTGTATAAGAGCTCTTATATAGCAGACTTGACTGCAATATACGGTACTCCGTATGGAAAAATTTCTCCGCATGTATCATTTAGCGATGACAGATCTTTGGGGAACGCTCTTGCCGCTGGTATCTATTATATGACTCCAGCGAATGAATACGGATTGGTATTTGAAACCTTCCTTGGAGTGAAAGAAAAAGGTTTTGGAGACTTAAGACGTTCAAAAGAGCTTGGGGATGATTACAATGAGCTCATGAAAAAGTACTTTACCGATGAAGACTTGAAAGAAAAATTTGCTCATAGCGTTTCACAAGAATCTTCTCGCCAAATTATTGCGCGCATTTATTCTAAGCCGATATTTGGAATTATTCCGGCTTTCACATTCAATGGAGCATGGTCTAAGTCCAGCAGACTACGCGAGTATACATTGAGTCTTGCAACGAAGATTTTTGATGATATTACTTTCACTACATCGGCTGGTTTAACTTATGATGATCCGACAAAAGGCGTAAATCAGCAATCTCCAGATAGAAGACTTACTGTTGCTTTGACGATACCTGTTGGTGATTTCAAAGCACAGGGTACATATACTCATCATGATGAAGATAGGTTGAGAAGTTACGCAAAATTGCAATACAATCCATCAGAAGTGAAGGGACTTGAGGTTACAGTTGAGGAATACTTCAAACCAGGATACAGAAATCCGACTGCCTCTGTTAAGTACGATGGTGATTATTGCAATATCAAGCTTGAAGAAAGCATAAAAAATATTTATCCAAATAGCTCTATGGGTGGAAGATTGCATAATAACCAACAAAGAGCGTTCTTCGGAACAAGCATTTCTCAAAATGGTTTCAAATCGTACAGAAAGAGCAATGTTAACGTTCTCAGAACTGCTTATGAAGCGAATAAGAAAGAGACAAAGTAGAAAATTAGTGTGTAGAAAATCACCGTCCTATTTTGTGATAGCTAAAACAGAACGTCCGAGATTCTTTCCTCGGACGTTTTTTTATAATGTTAGTAATTTTTTTAGTTGCTTCAAAAAGGAAAGAATAGAGCTCTTGCGAAAGTTATTTTAGGCGTTTTTTATGTACTGATAATTAAGGTCTTCCAAATGCCATTTTCGACTTTCGCAAGAGCTCTAATAAAATAACGTCTCTATTCTTTTGATTCTGTAGATTTTTTCTTTGAACTATGCGAAAAAGCTTTTACTAATTCGAGTACTTTTTTCCTTACACTTAAGTCGGATATGGAATAATAAGCTTTAAGCAAATCTAAAGATTCCTTCTTATCGCGCATATCTACTTCGTAAATCGGTGATTGATCTTCATTTAAAGAATGTGAATGATCTGTGTTATTGTTAAATCCTTCAATAAAATACTGAATTTCAACGTTAAGTACGGTTGCAATTGTATAAAGCATACTTGCACTTATCCTATTAATGCCTTTTTCATACTTTTGTACTTGCTGGAAGGTTATACCTAGATATGACCCCAGTTTGTCTTGGCTCATTCCTAGAGCGATTCTGCGCTGTTTAACTTTTTCACCTATAAATGCATCAAGACTCTTATTAAATTTTCTTACTTTATCAGTATTATAATTTGACACCATCTAATTAACTCCATTAAAAACATAACTTTTCCTGTCAGCGAAACTTTACTTCTACAGGAGGTTTAAAACACATAACCTACTACACAACCAGCATAGTATCATATTTTTTATACAAAAAAAGGAAAAAGTTAATAAAGATTAATTTCTTTTATATAAATAGGAACAGAAAGGGTTTGAGAACAAATTCCAAATGGTGGGCAATGCAGGATTCGAACCTGCGACACCCTGATTAAAAGTCAGGTGCTCTACCAACTGAGCTAATTGCCCATAGCAAGCAAATGAAAATCTTACGATCAATCACCGCATGCATAACATAGAGAAAAACAAATGCTAAAGCAAGAGCAAATCTACATCAATATTCTATATTTTCTCGAAAGTCATTGCTACAGCTTCTCCTCCTCCAACGCACAGAGTCGCTAATCCTTTTGATGCGTTTCGTGCGCGCATTGCGTTAAGAAGTGTTACAACGATTCTTGCTCCACTCGCTCCAAGAGGATGTCCGAGCGCACATGCTCCACCAAATATATTGACTTTTTCAGAAGGGATCGAAAACTCTTTTATCGCGGACATAGCAACTACAGCAAAAGCTTCATTAATTTCAAAAACATCTACATCACTGATATCCCAATGAGATTTTTGCAGAACTTGTCTAATCGCGCCCACAGGAGCTGTTGCAAACAGCCTTGGTGCTTGCGAAAATGAGCTTTGAGCTACAATCCTGGCAATCGGGGCCAATCCTAACTCCTTTGCTTTCGATTCCGTCATGATCATCATTGCTGCTGCACCATCTGATATAGAACTTGCTGAAGCTGCGGTTATTGTACCATCTTCTTTAAATGCCGGCTTCAAATTTGGCATTTTTTCGAGATCAACAGAGAAAGGAATTTCATCTGTATCAATTACTTTTTCAGCTTTCTTTATTTTTACGGAAACAGGAGTGATTTCGTTTTTGAAAGTTCCGTCTTCAACTGCTTTTCGCGCCTTATTAAACGACAATTTCGTGTATTCATCTTGGTCAGCCCGTGTGAAAGAATAGGCGCTAACCGCGTTTTCAGCATATACACCCATCACGCACTGTTCGTACGCATCAAGCAAGCCGTCTTTTACCATATGATCGATGATCTTTCCGTCATTGAAACGATATCCAAAGCGGGCTTTTTCCAGCAGATACGGCGCATTAGTCATGCTTTCCATACCTCCTGCAATCGCAACTTCAGATTCTCCTGCTAAAATTGCATTTCGTGCGATCATGAGTGCGGCCATTCCTGAACCGCATATTTTATTTATGTTAACGCAATTGACTGAAACATCTAATCCTGCGGAAAGAGCAACTTGACGGGTTGCTGATTGTCCCAAACCAGCCGAAAGCACACATCCCATATATACAGAATCGACTTTGTCGGAAAGTCCTTGCATAACTTTCCTGACAGCGGCTCTTCCTAAATCAACCGCAGATACAGATTTAAAATTTCCGCCGAAAGCTCCAAGAGGAGTTCTTGCAGCTGAGACAATTACTACAGAATCCATTAAAACACCATAACTATAACAACACAATAAACTGTAGAGTTAATATTAGAATATTGTTTCAAATAATATCAAGATTTAAATAAGTTTTTGGATAAACAAAATGAAAAAATTAGATATTTTTTTGGAATTCCAGAGAAAATTACGGATTTTTTTAGTTTTATAGGCAGTAACAGATAAAAAAATTAGCAAAAAAGTTGCGTTTTTCTGTAATGATGCTATATTATTAGTAGGTCGATGTGTTGGCTACTTAATGAGGGTAATTTGAAGTCAGAAGAATTGTTGAAGAAATCCAGGTTATTGTGCGGTGGGTTGTTCTTTTGCCTCGCTTATCTTCCGATATTTATGAATCATACAGGAAATACGGGTATTTCTTTTCTCAGCAAGAATGATGCTGAATTCGCAAAGAGTGATTTATTAGCAGAGACGACAAACGAAATTATTTCGAACAAATACTTTGATAAATTTGCCTCAAAATCTTTGAACAATGAGTTTTTAGAATCTTTAAATGCTATTTCAACCTTAAAGGTTGCTGAAAATAGTTCATCGAAATCAGCAGTAATGTCGGTTACCCAAAAGAAAGAAACAAATCCGATAATAAAAAAGCTTGAAAGTCCCTCTCCGGAGAATAAAAGTATAAATACCGTAAATGTTGCAGGACAGACGGGCGCAACTTTAGTGAAAGGACAAATCAAATCCAGCTTTTATGTTGATGCACGAAATCTTGGACTTCCTGCTAATGTAATCGATTCTGTTATAAGAAATTTATCGTCGAAAATAAACTTTAAGAACGCCTTAAAAAAAGGAGATAAATTCGAAGTAATCTACGGAAAAAATAGAGAAATGATTTACGCTCGGATTACGACGAAACGCGCAAATATCGCAGCGTATAGATTTACGAATGGTCGTGATTCATCATACTATTTTGAAAATGGCGAGAAATGTAACTATTATTCAAGAGGATCGAGCTTCGGACAACCTCTTGCGGGCAGATTGTCAGTAACTGATAAATTTGGCAGAAGAAGGCATCCTATTACGGGACGTATTCATAACCATTCCGGTGTTGATTTACGTGCATCTTACGGAACACCTGTGTATGCGATACAAGATGGTATTGTGAAGCGTGCTTCGACTTTTTCGGGATACGGACGTTGTGTTGATATACAACATTCAGGCGGATATTCCAGTCGTTACGCTCATCTTAGCAGATATGCGGTGCGCTATGGAAGCCTTGTGAAAAAAGGCCAGATTATAGGGTATGTTGGAACCAGTGGAGTAACTACAGGAGCGCATTTACATCTTGAACTGGCGCGCAACAATCGAGTGATAAATCCGTTTAGTGTAAAGATGATTCCTACTCCAAAAGCAATAGTTCCAAATCGTTCGCGATTTAATTTTCTTAAGAAACAGATCAATAATGCTGTGAGTAGGTATAAATAAGTCGCTAAAAATAATTTCGCAAGCTCTTTTCATCTTCTAAAAAATTAGCGAAAATTTAACAATTCTTATCAATAATTTTGCTGTATTTATTTATGATGGTGACTGAATATGTGGGAAGTTAGCAGTATTTTCATATCTATTGCTTTGTTGATATTTTTTGCGTATCGTGGCTTTTCTGTTTTGATTTTAGCTCCAGCGATCGCTCTCTTTACGGTTCTTATTAACTTCGGCGAACCTGTTCTTGCGAATTATACACAGATATTTATGGTAAAAGTCGGAGAATTCGCTACAGCTTATTTCCCTCTTTTCTTGCTTAGTGCTATTTTCGGTAAGCTTATGGAGAGTTCAGGAAGTGCACGGTCTATTGCTAACTATGTTTCAGATAAAATTGGCGAGGAAAACGCAATTTTAGCGGTTGTGTTATCATGTAGTGTGCTGACTTACGGAGGAGTTTCGCTTTTTGTCGTTGCTTTTGCTGTCTACCCAATTGCTGTCGAATTATTTAGAAAGTCACGAACTCCGAAAAGATTGATTCCAGGTGCTATAGGGCTTGGTTCATTTACTTTTACTATGGTGTCTTTGCCTGGTACGCCGGCAATTCAAAACGCCATTCCTTCTCAATACTTTGGTACAAATACTTTTGCGGCTCCGGGAATAGGCATTATATGTTCGGTGATTATGTTTGTTTTTGGCATGTTGTGGCTGAAATATCAACTACGTAAAGCTCATGCCACAAATGAAGGATATGGAGCCCATACAGACAATATTATGGAAGTTGAAGATGAAAATTTACCAAACTTTTGGATAGCAATAGCGCCTATAGTTATGGTTATTTTGCTTAATTATATTTGCGTAGCATACATATTTCCAAATATTGATACTTCATATCTTTCACAAAAGAAATACGGAGCGGTAGCGCTGAAAACTGTCGCAAGCAATTGGGCAATTATTGTTGCTCTTTTTGCTTCAATTGTTCTTTTACTCGTGATGCATTTAAAGAAGCTCAACATAATAAAATGTCTCAATATGGGAGCCCTTGATTCACTTGCGCCGATATTTAATACAGGTTCTGTAGTAGGATATGGTGCTGTGATAAATAGTCTGACGGGATTTGCTATAATTCGTGATCATGTATTAGCTATGTCATCGGGAAATCCCCTTATATCAAGTTCTTTTGTAACAGGAATTTTAAGCGGAATAACTGGTTCAGCATCGGGAGCTATGAGTATTTCTCTGGAAATCCTTGGTGCGAAATATTTGGAGATGGCAAACGCTGCAGGGATTAATCCCGAAATGCTCCATAGAATTGTATCTATGGCTTCAGCAAGCTTAAATATGATGCCGCACAATGGAGCTTTGATAACTTTGCTTGCTATATGTGGTTTAACTCACAGAGATTCGTATAAAGATTTGTTTGTTGTCGGGTTGATTGTTCCGACTTTTACGTTAATTTTCGCAATTGTATTACATACTATGTTCGGATGCTTTTAAGCAAAAAAATATGCTACGCCTATTTGCGAAAGTACTATAATAATTCTGTTATATTCAGGAATTTTGGGGGAGTTGTTATATGAATCCGAACATGATGACTCAATCGGTTTTATTTCTGTTGCAGAGGGCTCAGGAGAGCGCGCTAAAATCACATCATCAGCAATTAACACCATATCATATTTTAGCAAGTATTCTTCAGGATCGTGGGGATTATGTTGTTAGCAAATGTTTGGAAGGTATAGATTTTGGCAAATTTAATCAATTCTGTAATGAACAATTAGCTAAGCAGCCGGAAATATTCGGATCACAAAATAATCTGACTTTATCTAACGATCTTGCGCAAATCTTTATGAAAATGGAGGAGACTGCGACTAAACAAGGAGACAAGTTCATTAGTTTGGATAATTTAGTTTTATGCTTGTTTTCAAATGAACCGATAAAGTCTTTATTCATAAAATCAGGTGGTAATGTCGAAAATTTGCAGCAAACAATAAGGAGTTTAAGAATGAATAATAAGGTCGAATCAGAAAACGCAGAAAGCGAATATGATGCATTAAATAGATATGCAAAAGATGTAACAAAACTAGCAAGTGAGGGAAAGCTTGATCCTGTTATAGGACGCGATGAGGAAATTCGTAGAACTCTTCAGGTGCTGTCTCGCAGGACAAAAAACAATCCTATTCTTATTGGTGAACCCGGAGTCGGAAAAACTGCTATTGTTGAAGGGTTGGCTTCAAGGATAATCAAGCAAGATGTTCCTGATTCCATAAAAAATAAGAAAATCATGTCGCTGGATTTGGGGTTACTTGTTGCCGGTGCAAAATTTCGTGGTGAGTTTGAGGAGCGTTTGAAGTCCATCTTGAAAGAGATCTCAGAAAAAGATGACATTATTCTTTTCATTGATGAAATTCATACATTAATAGGAGCTGGTCAGACAGAAGGAGCTATGGATGCCTCAAATATGCTGAAGCCTGCTTTAGCCAGAGGTGAGTTACATTGCATTGGTTCAACAACATTGGATGAATATCGAAAATACATAGAAAAAGATACCGCACTTGCTCGTCGTTTTCAGCCTGTTTTCGTTTCAGAGCCGACTGTTGCTGATTCTATATCCATATTGCGTGGCTTAAAGGAAAAATATGAGTTGCACCACGGAGTTCGTATTAGCGACGCTGCTGTAATTGCTGCCTGTACTTATTCGCATCGCTACATAAGCGACCGTTTTCTGCCTGATAAAGCCATTGATTTGATGGATGAAGCTGCAAGTCGTCTGAAAATGGTTCTGGATTCTAAACCTGAAGAAATTGATGAAATAGATCGAAAAATAATGCAGTTAAAAATCGAACAAGAAGTCTTAAAAAAGGAAACAGATGAATCTTCTAAAGAGCGTTTACAGAAAATTCAGTCAGAACTGGAAATTTTGGAGAAAAAGTCACTGGATCTAAATACAAATTGGAATTTAGAAAAGAAAAATATTGATGAGATCAAAAATATAAAGAGCAAAATAGAAGATACTCGTAACAATGCAGAAATTGCTCAACGTAATGCAGATTTTGCAAAGGCAGGGGAGCTTTTATACAGCGTTCTTCCGACGTTGCAAAAAAGATTAGCAGAACTGCAAGAAAAAGAGTCGACAATAAAGCGGCATAACGAAGTTACGGAAGATGATATTGCTGTTGTGGTTTCAAGATGGACAGGTATTCCTGTTGAAAAAATGGTTATGGGGGAAAAAGAACGTTTGCTGTCTATAGAAACACGGTTGAAGGAATCGGTTGTGGGACAGGACGAAGCTATAAGCTCGATAGCGGACTGTATCAGACGTTCACGAGCAGGCATTTCTGATCCGAATAGACCTATTGGTTCATTTCTTTTCTTGGGGCCAACCGGAGTCGGTAAGACTGAATTATCCAAAGCTTTGGCTCTGTTTTTGTTCGATGATAAGAATAATATGATCAGGATTGATATGTCTGAGTATATGGAGAAACATTCTGTCTCAAGATTAATTGGAGCACCTCCAGGGTATGTTGGATATGAGCAGGGAGGTGAGCTTACGGAAAGCGTAAAGCGGCGTCCTTATTCTGTCATATTATTTGATGAGATAGAAAAGGCTCATAATGATGTGTTTAATGTTCTGCTGCAAATATTGGATGAAGGGCATTTGACAGATGGATTAGGTCGTAATGTTAATTTCAAAAATACTATAATTATTCTTACATCCAATCTTGGTGCTGAGTTTTTCCAAAAGACAGCTTTGGATAAGAAAACAATCGATCATGAAGTTATGAATGTTGTAAAAAATACATTTCGTCCTGAATTGATTAATCGTCTGGATGAAATTGTGGTTTTCAATAATCTTTCGAAAGAAAATATAAAAGGAATTGTCGAAATTCAGTTGAAAGATCTACAGAATAGATTGAACGAAAAAAAGATTACGGTTAATTTCACTGATACTTTGAAAAATTGGCTCGGAGAAATAGGATATGACCAGATTTATGGCGCACGTCCTCTAAAAAGGTGTATTCAAAAGCATTTGTATGATTTTATCGCAAAAGAAATTATTTCAGGAAAGCTACATGAGGGATCAAGTGTAATTATTGATTATAAAAATGAAGAGGTACGTTTAGATTCAGTTGGTTGAAAGTACGATAAACAAAAATAGTAAAAATTAACGGCAAATTAATCTTTTTCACTTATCATAGCTTAATAATAGCAAAAAGATATTGCTGAAAAGGCGGATTGATTATGGCCATAAGAATAGTTTGTTGCATTATAATTTCTTCTTTACTCTTTTCGAAAAAGATCTGTGCAATGAATCTTTTTACTCAGGCATTTGAATATATCGTAAAAAATGCGAAATCATCTGATAACGATAATCAACAGCAGCGTCCTATGATGATGCAAAATGGTGGATCTAATAATAATGGTATAAATCATCCGTTTTTTAAACCACAGCAGCAATTGCCCTTTGTAAATAGTAATGGAATGACGAGTAACAATCAGGGATTCTTTTCTACAAATCCTATGAGAACTCAGCCTATAAGTAATGTTCCTGTAATAAAAGACGCGTGCATATCTCCTGAAGGCAGTCTTATTGCGCGGATTGTTAGAAGTCCAAGAAATCAAGAACATGTAATTGTCAGAGTTGTTCCAAATAATAGTGAGCAGATTGTATTTTCTACATCAAAGAACGAATCTATAGAAAAAATATTTTTTGTTGGTTCGAATTTTATTGTTTGCGCTATAAAAAATAACAATAATTTCTGGCACTTAAGGGCAATCAATCTACTAAACAGAACGTATCATAAATTCACGCCGATTAATAATGCGACCAAGATTGACATTATTCCATCAAAAAATGGCGAATCGATTTGTGCAATAAGCTGCTATAATGGCCAAAGATACGCAACACACTCTATTAATCTCAGAACAGGACAAATGCTATCTATTGCAGAAAATAATGCGAAACCTATAATCGATAAAAATCTCAATGTTCGAATATTCTATAAACTTTCTGCTCCTTCTATTTTGGGAACAGCGTCGGGGTTTGATGTATTTGCCATTCCTGAAGGTGGAACAGATATTAATGCCGCACAAATCGATCACATAAATGACATAAACAAAGAAATTTACGTATCTGTGGCTGGGAATTATTGCTATAAGCTGGCTCTGCAGGATGATAATACGCTGGTTCTCATAGGATACAATCTAGTAGATGGCTCAAGTATTGATGCAGGAAGTATTAACGGAGTTAATAGTCTAGGAATTTGTCGCGTAAATCTTAATTCGGATGGTCATCCTGTCTTCATAACTGTTGGAACAGGTGAACAAACGCAGAATTTTCCGCTTACGAACGATATTCAGGCGCATTTGCAAGCTATAGAGCAACAATTTGGTGGATTAGGATGGAAAAGAATCAGTTACACAGCGGATAACAATGTATGGATTCTTTGTGCATACACTCAACCAGCTTATCGGTACTTCATATATGACACGAGGAATGGAGGAATGTCAGAAATTCCAGTTGATAGTCGTCGTGCAAATATCATGATCCGACCGACAACCTCACAGATACCACAAACGCAAACCGTGGAAGTATCGTAAAAATGTTTTTAATAATTGCTTCTAATGAATGGTCTTACCATTTGATTCCAGAAGCTTATTTAGATCTTCCTTTTTCAAAGAAATTGAAAATTTGTAATCTGTTTCTTCGATTCTTTCCGAAATTTTTTTAAGAATAAGGTCAGCTAACCTATCAATAAGCTGATTTTTTTGCTTAACAACTTCTGCTTCTAACTGCGTTTTTAGTGAAATTTCATGACGTTCTCGAAGCATTTTTAATAATCGTTCGTTTTCTTCACGCAATCTTCTGATTTTTTCTTCTGATTTTAGACGATTGGCTGTAATAATTTCTTCAATTTCTCCTTCTTTTTCTTGGGCTTTTTTTAGAGCCGCTGCGGCATCTTCACGTAACTTTTCAGCTTCCGCAATTTGCTGTTTTACTGCCTCGATATGCTCATCTAGCTTTTGTGTAAGCATTGGATAAACTTTTTTTGCAAAAATCCAACAGAATCCGAGGAAAGAAATTACGATTGAAAAGCTTGGATCAATACTCATTTTCGCACATTCTTTCTACTAGATGAGCTATTTATTTTTAACATTGCCGCTTGTACGATATCTTCTATATCGTTAACAACATCGTTGAAGCATTTTTCAGAAGCTTCTGCCAATAACTCAGATTTAGATCGCGATTCTTTAGCAAAAATGTTATACAAAGCATCTTTTTCTTTTATACTTTGTTCTCTAAACGATGCTATAAGGTTTGATTCGGTAGCAGCAGAGTCCACTTCAGCCCTTTCGAGAGCGTCAAATGCGTTTTTTTCTATTTTTTGCGCATCAGAATTCAATTTCTCTGCTTTTTTTATGAGAGAACCTACATGCTGTTCTCTATTCTCCAAAGTTTCTTCAAGATTAGGGGCAACAACGGTAGACATAAAAAAATATACAGCAAAAAATCCAACAAGTATCCAAAAAATTTGTGATGGGAATGTTTCTACTGCCAGCTGAGGCATTTCTACACCTATCGCCTAGATATCGCTAATCCATAAAGATCAAAAATAGAAATTACTTGAACAATATAAGCAAAGCTATAAGCAAAGCGAAAAGGGCTATGGATTCTGTCAGAGCAAAACCAAGCATACCCATAAATCTGACTTTCTCTTCCGCTTCTGGATTGCGAGCTACTGAGCTAATCCAAGTTGAGAACAAATTTCCCATGCTCATTCCGACTCCATATAATGCAAAAACAGTAACTGCTGCGCCAATCATACGTGCTGCTTCTGGTGACATCTCTTTAATCTCCTTAACTTTCTATATTATAAATGAAAAACAACAACTTTTTCTAATTTTTCTTATACATAACCTATTCTTCTAGTGTAAATGTATCGCATCATTTAGATATACACAAGTCAATATAGTAAATACATAAGCTTGAATTATCGCTATAATTATTTCAAATCCCGTTAGAATGACATTTACACCAATAGGAATAAAACCATATACTCCAAACATAGCGGCAAAACCCGCGAAAACTTTCATCATTGTGTGGCCCGCCATCATATTTGCGAAAAGACGAATAGCTAAGCTAATTGGACGGGCAAGATACGAAATCATTTCTATTGGAACAACAGCAGGTAAAAGAAAAGTTGGTAATCCTTTTGGAGCAAACAGACTTAAAAATCTGAAACCGTGTTTTACGATTCCTAAGATCGTTACAAACAAAAACACAACCATAGCAAGTGTGAATGTAGCAATTATATGGCTTGTGAATGTGAACATATAAGGAACCATACCGAGCAAATTTCCGAAGAGAACGAAAAAGAAAATTGAAAAAACGAACGGAAAATATTGGCGTCCTTGAGTCCCAACGTTATTATCGATCAAACCTGCAATAAGCAAGTATGTCTCTTCAACAAACGCTTGAAGACGATCCGGAATAAGGCTTTTGTTCCTGAGACCGAACGAAAATAAGGCGCATATTAACACGACTGCCGAAACAACAGCTAATGATGAATTTGTGAAGGATAAATCAAATCCTACAACATTGATTTTAAATATCGGCTGAATAACAAATTGATGTAAAGGATCAAGCATCGTACGAATATACTTTCAAAACATCTTGGTAGAGAGCATACAACATATTACATACATAATCAAATTTTTATGAGAGTTTCTTCAGCTTTTAGTTGTTTTGAGTAAATAATAATGATAGGAATATATGTTTTCAGTTTTTGTATAAGTAGTATAATTTAGCTCAAAAGTTTGCATTCATTATTATATTAATAAAATTATGCGAGATATCTGGAATCCGTGGCATGGTTGTACAAAAAAGAGTGAAGGTTGCCGCAATTGTTATATGTATTTTCTTGATGCTCAACGAGGAAGATCCGGAGCAGAGATTTTTCGTGTAAAAAATAATTTCGATTATCCTCTTCATAAAGATAAAAATGGTTTTTATAAAATCAAAAGCGGAGAATTTCTTCGGGTATGTATGACATCGGATTTTTTCATTGAAGAAGCAGATGAATGGCGTTCTGCAGCATGGGATATTATGAAGATTCGTTCCGATGTTGTCTTCATTCTTGTTACAAAACGGCCGGAAAGAATCGAAAAATGCTTTCCAGATGATTGGAAAGATGGATGGGGCAATATCTGGCTAAACGTTACTACAGAAAATCAGGTCAGGGTCGATGAAAGAGTCCCGATTCTATTGGAATTACCATTTAAACACAAAGGAATCATGGTTGCACCATTTATAGGAGAGATCTCACTTGCAAAATATTTATCTTCTGGAGCTATTGGGAATGTTTGGTGTGGGGGAGAAAATTACGATGGCGCTCGTCCTCTGCATTATTCGTGGGTTAAGCGTTTATCAGAAGAATGTCAGAACGCAGATGTCACTTTTTCTTTTTTTGAAACAGGAAACATTTTTATAAAAGATAATAGAAAAATAAGATTTACAAATAAAATAGAACAATCAAAGTTCGCATATATGCAGGGATTGAATTACGAGAGCAGTAAATCCCAGATTTTTGACATTGATATAGATAAAACAAAAGAGATTGTACAAACAGATCTTTTTCAAGACATGAAGCCTGAGCCATTTTTCCGATCACATTGTGAATACTGTTTACAACGAAAATGGTGTAGCGGATGTTCTAATTGCGGCAAATGTGATCAAAAAGAATAGTGGATTTTAATAGTAAGAGCGGGACAAAAACACTGGTGGATACTGTACCAGCGTTTGCGTAAGGTGTGAGTCCGCTGTAAGATCGGGATAAAAAAGCTGGTGGACACTGCAGGGATTGAACCTGCGACCCCTACCGTGTGAAGGTAATGCTCTACCGCTGAGCTAAGTGTCCATATTTTTGTTATATCAAACAATATCCATACATATATCATTTTGATATTAGATTTTAAATGATTTTTTGTTTTTTATGTTCTTGAGAAATTTTTAAGAGAAGTTCAAAAAAACTATTCTCTTGCTTTTTATAGTTGGTATCAAAGATTATTAAAATCTCATAAGAACTTTACTTCTTTACAGGAAACAAACCGGGTTTAGGAGTTATAACCAATTGGTAAACAAATGCGTTATTAGTTCTTCCATCAACAGATTTCACATTTGGTGGATTTAATATAAAGAATCCGAGTTTGCTCTTATTAAATTGTTCGCTTCCCCAATTTACTTTTCCGTAATTACAATCTATGAGTACGCGTTCTTCGCCATCGTTTTGACAAATCAGGTCTGGATGCATAGCTTCTACCTGAGCGCTTCTT
The DNA here is from genome assembly GCA_905233185.1 of uncultured Alphaproteobacteria bacterium. Classification (GTDB taxonomy): domain Bacteria; phylum Pseudomonadota; class Alphaproteobacteria; order UBA3830; family UBA3830; genus BNWE01. The sequence continues at coordinate 23,423 of CAJODB010000009.1, forward strand.
ATAGTTGAAACGCCATCACCACTACCCGCGACAACATTCTTCATATTTTCCAGAGATGTGCTGCGATCGGTTGCTCCGTAAGACTTTTGATATTGGTAACTATCGCTGCTTATTCTTTTTACATAGTAAAAATGCGCAACATAATAAATTCCAAATGGATATGGATCGAACATAGTAGTTGTATGAAAGAAATTTAAGCAACCGGCATAAGATATATTGCGTATATCTTTGATTGTAATCTGTTTATTAGTACGATTGTTACTAATTTGCTGAAGCATACTTGCAGTAAGATACGTAGATGATTTGAGTTTGCTTTGTAATTCGTAAAATCTATAGTGGTCGTTTATGAAAAATAAGAGAGAAATACAGACAGGAATACTGAAAGTGAATTCGATTAATATTCCGCCTCTATATGACTTACGACTGCGTAAAGTCCTGTACAAGAGAGCGAATACCCCCCCCCGTAATTTTTACGTAGGATGGTTTTGAATAGTTTAAACATGGCTATGTTCCCCGACTTTGTATAGGCTGATTTTAAGAAATAATCGTTAAGAAAATGAAAAGATTTGCAAGGCGATTTTGTTTGAATCCATTTTTATGTACCAATAAACCTGGTCGGAGTGAGAGGATTTGAACCTCCGGCCCCTGCCACCCGAAGACAGTGCTCTACCAGGCTGAGCTACACTCCGAAAAAAGATACATGAGACTGCATTAATAGTAGCAGCGGTAGCGATCATAACAAAGGAGTCAAGCTGATCACTACCGCATTTTATAATATCATTGTTTTTCGCTATGTGCGATAGCTTCTGCATCTCTCGCCAAAGCAGTCTTGCGAACCTTATTCATTATCAAACCAGTACCCGCAGGAATTAAACGACCGACCAAAACGTTTTCTTTGAGGCCATATAATCTATCGATTTTACCTGTGATAGCTGCTTCTGTAAGAACACGCGTAGTTTCTTGGAATGATGCAGCGGAAATAAACGATTTCGTCTGCAAAGACGCCTTTGTAATACCTTGCAAAATCGGATAAGCAGTTGCAGGGGTACCGCCTTCTTTCATTATACGAGCATTTTCTTCCTCAAAATCAGAACGATCAACTTGTTCATCAACGAGGAATGTTGTATCACCAGGTTCAGAGATTTTAACCTTCTGTAGCATTTGTCTGACAATAATTTCGATATGTTTATCATTGATTTTAACACCTTGCAGTCTATAAACATCCTGAATTTCATTAATCAGATACTCAGCTAAAGCTTCAACTCCAAGTACGCGCAGTATATCATGAGGTGCTTTGTTTCCATCGACCAAAACATCGCCTTTAACGACAGTATCACCTTCTTTTACTACTACCTGACGCCATCTTGGAACCAAATATTCAATTTGATTCATAGATTCATCTTCAGGATGAACGATAATGCGTTTCTTGCCTTTATAATCCTTGCCGAATTCAACACGACCATCGCATTCACTGATAATTGCAGGGTCTTTCGGCATACGAGCTTCGAATAACTCAGAAACACGCGGAAGACCTCCTGTGATATCCTTTGTTTTTGATGTCTCTCGTGGTACACGAGCCAAAACATCACCAACTTTTACGCTATCTCCTGTTTTTACAGCTAAAATAGCATCAGGGCTTAATGGATAACGGATTTCTTGGCCATTCGGCAGCAGAAGAGGATTGCCATCATCATCTGTAAGAATTATCCGTGGTTTTAAATCCGCATATCTGGCATGTTGACGCCAATCGGAGACAACGTAAGTAGCGACTCCAGTCGACTCATCAATCGATTCTTTCAAAGAAACGCCTTCAATTAAATCCAAACACTGAACTTTACCTGCTCTTTCCGTAATAACAGGCGATGTAAACTGATCCCAATCGGCTAATTTTGCGCCTTTCTGGACCTGCTCCCCATCTTTTACATACAATCTGGAACCGAATGGAAGCTTATGTAATGCTCTCTCTTTGCCTTTTGCATCAAGCATAGCGATTTCAGCATTTCGATTCATAACAATAACTTGCTTGTCGGTGTTTGTAACTGTCTTTGCATTACGAATTGCTACTGTACAATCGTATGTAGCATCGATAGATGACATTTCTGCACCTTTTTGAGCAGTACCTCCGATATGGAATGTACGCATTGTAAGCTGCGTTCCAGGTTCACCAATAGACTGAGCAGCGACAACGCCAACTGCTTCGCCAATGCTGACTTTTGTGCCACGAGCCAAGTCACGACCATAGCATGTCGCACAAATACCATTTTTGCATTCACAAGTAAGAACAGATCTTATATAAACCTCATTCACACCAGCATCTTCAATCTTCTTTACCAGTGCTTCATCAATAAGAGTGCCTGCCTTTACAATTATCTTACTAGTTGATTGATCTACGACATCACGCGCTGCTGTTCTTCCCAAAATGCGTTCTGAGAGAGGTGCAATAACATCACCACCTGATATGATATCCTTCATCAAGATTCCCTTGCTGGTGCCGCAATCATCTTTTACGACAACACAATCTTGAGCGACATCAACCAAACGACGAGTCAGATATCCGGAGTTAGCAGTCTTCAACGCTGTATCTGCCATACCTTTCCTGGCGCCGTGTGTTGAAGTGAAGTACTCCAAAACTGTAAGGCCTTCTTTAAAGTTTGAAATAATAGGAGTTTCGATAATTTCTCCGCTAGGTTTCGCCATAAGGCCTCGCATACCAGCAACCTGTCTCATTTGGGTTACGGAACCACGAGCACCTGAGTGCGCCATCATATACGCAGAGTTCATAGGAACGCCCTTTTCAATCTTGGACATGCCTTTCATCATTGCGTCGGCAACCTTATCACTGCAAACTGCCCATGCATCGACAACTTTGTTATAGCGCTCACCAGCGGTGATAAGTCCATCCATATATTGGCGCTCATATTCGTTAACAACTTTTCTTGTGGAATCAACGATTTTCTTTTTCTCAGGAGGAATGACCAAATCATCTTTACCATAAGAAAGACCTGACACTGTCGCGTAATAAAATCCCAGATCTTTTAGTTTATCTGAGAAAATAACGGCGCTTTTTTGGCCGCATACACGATATACGGTTTCAACAACTGCAGCCGATTCCTTAGTGGTAAGTAATCTATTAATAAGAGAGAACTGAATTCCCGGATGCTTTGGAAGAGCTTGCGACAAAATCATACGACCAGGTGTAGTATCTACGGTCATGCTCTTATAAGAGCCATCTGCTTGTATTTGATGGTATCTTGCCTTTATTTTTGTATGCAAAGTAACGATTTTCTCTTGCAGAGCGTGTTCTATCTCACCGATAGTCGCAAAGCACATACCTTCGCCCGGTTCTTCTGGCAATTCCATAGTGAGATAGTAAATACCAAGGATTATGTCTTTCGTAGGAAGAATGATCGGACGTCCGCTTGATGGGCTGAGAATGTTATTTGTGGACATCATAAGAACGCGCGATTCCAACTGCGCTTCAAGAGACAATGGCACATGAACAGCCATTTGGTCTCCATCAAAGTCTGCGTTAAATGCTGTACAGACCAATGGGTGCAGTTTTATTGCTTTTCCTTCAACTAAAACAGGCTCAAATGCTTGAATACCAAGTCTATGCAACGTAGGAGCGCGGTTCAAAAGCACAGGATGTTCTTTGATTACCTCTTCCAGAATATCCCAAACTTCAGGACGCCCTTTTTCCACCATGCGTTTTGCGGCTTTAAGCGTAGTTGCGAGCCCGTATCTCTCTAATCTAGAGTAAATGAACGGCTGGAATAGCTCGAGAGCCATTTTTTTCGGAATACCGCATTGATGTAACTTCAATTCAGGACCAACGACGATAACAGAACGTCCCGAGTAGTCGACACGTTTACCCAAAAGGTTCTGACGGAAGCGGCCTTGTTTGCCTCGTAACATGCTGGAGAGCGATTTCAAAGGGCGCTTGCTGGTACCTGTAACGACTTTTCCTCTGCGGCCGTTATCAAACAGGGCGTCAACAGCCTCTTGCAGCATTCTTTTTTCATTTTTTACGATGATATCAGGAGCTTTAAGCTCGAGAAGCCTCTTCAAACGATTATTTCTGTTGATAACACGACGATATAAGTCATTTAAATCCGATGTTGCAAATCTGCCGCCATCCAATGGAACCAACGGACGCAATTCAGGCGGAATAACAGGAATGCACTGCAAAATCATCCATTCAGGACGTGTATCGGAGTTTAAGAACGCCTCGACAAGCTTCAAACGCTTAACCAAACGGCGACGTTTCATATCCGATGTCGTTTCTTTTAACTCAAGGCGGAGTTTTTCTTTTTCTGCTTTAAGGTCGATGTTAGCAAGCATAGCTCGCAATGCTTCTGCACCGATTCCAGCGACAAAAGAATCCTCACCGTATTCATCTTGAGCACGATAATAATCTTCTTCGGAAATAAGTTGATACTGTTTTAAAGGAGTTACACCCGGATCAATAACAACATAATTCTCGAAATACAAAATCTTATCCATTTCGCTAGATGTAATATCCAGCAACAATGCTATTCTGCTTGGAGGAGATTTTGTAAACCAAATATGAGCTACAGGTGACGCAAGTTCGATGTGTCCCATGCGCTCTCTTCTGACTTTTGAAAGAGTTACCTCGACGCCACATTTTTCGCAGATAATTCCACGATATTTCATGCGCTTGTATTTTCCGCAAAGGCACTCATAATCCTTGACAGGACCGAATATGCGAGAGCAGAAAAGACCGTCTCTTTCTGGTTTGAATGTCCTGTAATTGATGGTTTCTGGCTTTTTTACCTCACCAAACGACCACGATCTGATTCTATCAGGACTGGAAATAGACACCTTGATAGCATCAAAGCTGTTAAGATTACTAACCTGACCAAAAATCTTTTGTAACTGATTATCTGCCATAATGTAATGCCTCGCCCTAATTATTCGTCAATTTTGTGTTCATCTGAGATAGCATCTTGCTGAAACTCAAAGTTTAATCCAAGACCGCACAGCTCTTTCATAAGAACATTAAACGACTCTGGAATTCCCGGAACAATGTTTTCATCACCCTTAATGATCGACTCATAAGCTTTTGTTCGACCTGTAACGTCATCGGATTTTACTGTAAGGATTTCTTGGAGAGTATAAGCCGCACCATAAGCCTGCAATGCCCAGACTTCCATTTCTCCGAACCTCTGTCCTCCAAATTGAGCCTTACCGCCAAGAGGTTGCTGTGTAACAAGGCTGTAAGGACCAATTGAACGTGCGTGAATCTTGTCATCGACCATGTGATGTAGCTTCAGCATGTATATACAGCCCACAGTTACTTGCCGATCGAACTTTTCACCCGTTCGGCCATCGTACAAAGTGACCTGACCGGAAGTATCAAGTCCTGCTTTCTTCAATGCCGCAACGATATCTTGCTCACGAGCTCCATCGAAAACAGGTGTTGCAACAGGAATACCATCGGTAACATTCGTTGCAAACTCAACTAGTTCATAATCAGAGAGTTTAGCGATATCCTTCTTGTCTTTTTCATCATTGTATATATCGCTCAACTCAGCTCTCAAAGCCTTTATAAGCTCTTTATCAGATTGAACGTTCTCGATAACTTCTCTTACCTTCTTGCCGAGTCCCTTCGAAGCCCATCCAAGATGCGTCTCCAAGATTTGTCCTACGTTCATACGAGAAGTAACACCCAATGGGTTTAAGATAATGTCCAAAGGTGTACCATCTTCCAAATGAGGCATGTCTTCCACAGGAAGAATTTTTGAAACGATACCTTTGTTTCCGTGGCGTCCTGCAAGCTTATCTCCCGGTTGCAATTTACGCTTATCTGCAATATAAACCTTGACCATTTTCAAAACGCCTGGCGCAAGATCATCGCCTTTGCGTAATTTCTCGACTTTTTCATCGAATGTTTTATGCAATTTCGAAAGAATCTCATTAAAATCACTGTGTAAACCAACGATTTCAGCAGCAACAGTCTTATCTGCAATTGTAATTTGACGCCACTGTCCGCGTGTCATGGAATCCAAATATTCTTCGGTAATTTTTGCGATTTTTCCTTTTATTGGTGATGAAACTACCTTCTGTCCGAGCAATTTTTCACGCAACTTGCTATAATAGACGTCCTCGATAATTTTTTGCTCAGCATCCAGATCGTTCTTATAGTTCTCGATCTCTTTTCTTTCAATTGCGATTGCTCTTTCGTCTTTTTCAATGCCGCTTCTTGAAAAGATTTTTACGTCAACAACCGTTCCTCTTACTCCAGGAGGTACTCGCAAGGAAGAATCTCGAACATCTGCTGCGCGCTCTCCGAAAATCGCTCTCAATAGCTTCTCTTCAGGAGTCATAGCGGACTCACCTTTTGGCGTAACTTTACCGACTAGGATATCTCCCGCTTGAACTTCAGCACCGATGTGTACGATTCCTGCTTCATCGAGATTTCGCAGGGCGTCATCGGATACATTTGGAATATCTCTTGTAATTTCTTCATTACCAAGCTTCGTATCTCGCGCCATTATCTCGAATTCTTCAATATGTATTGACGTAAAATAGTCATCTTGAACGAGCTTTTCGGAGATTATGATAGCGTCTTCGAAAGTATAACCATGCCACGGAAGGAATCCGACCAAAACGTTCTGTCCGAGAGCAAGCTCACCAATGTTGGTACCTGCGCCATCTGCGATAATGTCGCCAACTTTGATAACATCGCCTTTTTTAACCAGTGGTTTTTGATTCAAACAGGTGCTATGGTTCGATCTCTTAAACTTTCTCAAATTGTAGATGTCAACACCAACGTCTGTCTTGTCGCTTTCGGTCCTGATAACTATTCTATCTGCGCTAACTTGATCCACGACTCCGTCATGTTTTGCTACAACCGACACTCCTGAATCCATAGCGACAACGCCTTCCATACCTGTACCGACTAACGGTGCCTGTCCTCTCAACAATGGAACAGCTTGGCGCTGCATGTTCGCTCCCATAAGGGCTCGGCTTGCGTCATCGTTTTCGATAAACGGAATCAACGTCGCAGCGATAGAAACGATCTGCTTTGGCGAAACATCCATGAAATCGATTTCTTCCGCAGGAGCATTGGTAACTTCACCTGCTTTTCGGCAAGTAACAAACTCATCTTTGAATTTTCCATCGGCATCAACAGCAGCATTGGCTTGAGCTATGACATGCTTGGCTTCTTCTGTTGCAGAGAGATACACAACTTCATTCGTTAGTTTGCAATTCTTTACTCTTCTATATGGAGTTTCGATAAATCCATATCTGTTTATTCTTGCGAAAACCGCCAAAGAGTTGATAAGACCGATGTTTTGGCCTTCCGGAGTTTCAATAGGACATATGCGACCATAGTGCGTCGTATGTACATCTCGCACATCAAAGCCTGCTCTGTCACGGGTCAAACCACCAGGTCCAAGAGCCGATATACGACGCTTGTGCGTAATTTCCGCCAGAGGGTTTGTTTGATCCATGAACTGAGACAACTGCGACAGTCCGAAAAACTCTCTGATAGCAGATGATATCGGTTTTGCGTTTACGACATCATTAGGGACAGCATTTTCTATATCAACAGACCCCATGCGTTCCTTTATGGCACGCTCCATTCTTGCAAAACCGACTCTGAATTGGTTTTCCATAAGCTCACCGACAGAACGAACTCGTCTGTTTGCAAGGTTATCGATATCGTCAATTTCGCCAACGCCGTCTTTAAGCTCGTGCAATATCTTCAGAATGCGCAAAATATCGTCTTTTGTGAGAATTCCAAGCGACTCAGGCTTATCGACACCCAAGCGCTCATTCATTTTTACACGACCAACTGTCGATAAGTCGTATCTATCTTCATTAAAGAAGAGCGAATTATTGAACAACTCTTGTGCAGAATCTACTGTCGCAGGCTCTCCAGGGCGCATAACCCTGAAAATCTCGATCATGGCTTCTTCTCTGTTGTTACATTTATCAATTGCAAGCGTATTTCTGATATATCCGCCTATTTCTGTATGATCAATAAGCAAAACCGAGAATTTGTTCTGTTTATCAAGAATCTTTTTGATCAATTCTTCCGTAAGTTCATCGCCTGCTTCTGCAATAACAAGGCCGTTATCTTCATCAATGATATCAAATGCAACATACTTACCGACTAAATCTTCAGCAAATACAACAACGTCCTTCAATCCTTCTTCTTGGAGCTTTTTTGCGATTCTTGATGTGACTTTTTCGCCCGCCTTTAGTACAACTTCGCCTGTTTTTGCGTTTATTAAGTCTTTTTCAAGTCGGATTCCCTTCCAATGTTTCGCATCAAATGCTCTTGAAAGAACTCCACCCTTTGCGCTTTTAATTTCATAGGAATCATAGAAATAAGAAAGGATTTCTTCGCGACTCATTCCCTGAAGTTCTGATGATTTAAACTCTTTGTCTGGATTTTTCGCACGCATTTTTTCTGTTTCAGCGGAATCCAAAGCCAACAGCAGAGTTGAAACAAGAAGTTTTCTTCTCCTGTCGATTCTTATATAAATGATATCTTTTGCATCAAATTCGAAATCCAGCCAGGCACCTTTGTACGGAATAACATGGGCAGCGAATAAATATTTGCCTGATGTATGAGTCTTCCCGTGATCGTGATCAAAGAATACTCCGGGAGATCTTTGCATTTGTGAGACAATAACACGCTCAATACCATTTATTATGAATGTACCGCTATCGGTCATCAAAGGAAGATCGCAAATATATACATCCTGCTCTTTTATGTCTTTTATGGTGCGCTCACCTGTTTCTTCATCAGTGCACCACACAATTAAACGAAACACCGCCCTTAAAGATGCCGCATAAGTAAGACCTCGATTACGACATTCATCTTCTGTATATTTTGGCTCATCGAAATGATAGCTGCAAAAATCAAGCTGTGCACGCCCGCTGGCGTCTTTTATAGGGAACGTATCCTTAAACGCCTCGCTAAGACCAATATCCTCTCGCACATTTTTTACATTTTCAGAATGCAAGAACACATCATATGATGCTCTTTGTAACTCTATAAGGTTTGGTAGCGTTGCTACCTCCTTAATCCGTCCGAAATTTTTTCTAAACCTTTTACGCTCAGTGAACGTTCTGACCATATTGAAACCTCTGTAAAAACGAAATGAACAACAATTGCTGACCGTGGTAACCTACGCTTAGGGTAATAAAATACAGGCATAAGAACGAAAACACAAGCCCTTGTACGATAATTTTATAAAAAAACTGTTAATAATGGGGATTTTTCCCGATGAATTTGCTGCTTTTTGGCAGGCTAGACGCTGCACGTGATTACCGCAAATCGCATTATGAAAGACAGAACGAAAAAAAAGAGACTAAAAAAGATAAGAACTGCCGTGAAATGAATATAGATTCTTCAATACCTTTAGAATGGCACGAGAGAGGCTGGATTATTTGTTCTCCTCAATCTCAGAATGACGAGGAGACAGGCTGATGGATTTTTCGTTCACTTTCTATTGTCTAAAATGATACCAAGGATTTTTCTGTAATCCGAAGACTTCACCATATCATCATTCTGAAAACTTCAGCTCCCTCTCTGTCATTCAGAGAACAACGCGATGAAATCCAGTTCAAGAAGATTCCATTTGCATAATAAAAAACAGGCACGACCAAAGCCGTACCTGCCGATTGATACTTTATCGTTCTAACAGACTATCCGATCATTAGAAGCGGACGTTGTAAGAAACCAAAGCGCGGATATTGAAACCATCGTTTGCTTTAAGTTCATATCCATCTGCTTTCTTTGTTCCTTTAAATCTGTATTCACCTTCTAAACGAGCTGTGAACTTCTTGCAGAAAGCTTTCTCAACACCAAGAGCCAAGGTTGGAACAATTTTCGCAGCCTTAAGTTCTTTGTTTGCTGTCTCGAGATTTACTTTCGCGGTTGAGTGAGAACCAGCGACTTTGAAGTATACCATTGTGTTGTACTTAGGAACGATATAACCCAGTCTCAAACCAAGAGATGTGAAAAGACCATTGCTCTTCAACTTTGCATTTTGCTTTACTGTTTTATATGTAACTTGCTCAGTCCAATCTTTGTTCTTTGTGAAGTCAAACAAAACTTCCATTCCAACATAGAACTTATCTTTGAAGACTTTTCCGCCACCAAGACCAACCGTTCCAATGAAGCGATTTGCATTCTTAGAAATCTTTGCATTGGTACCGTTGTCTTTATCTTTTACTTCAGCCTTCAAGAAGCTTCCGCCGATACCAAGAATGAATTGAATGCCGCCAAAATCCGGGCTGCAGCACTCTTCAGGTGCTTGCTCGACAATTGCCGGCTCTTCATGAGCTGTGACTACGGTGGTATCCGCATTCAAAGCCATTGGTGACAACAAACCAGCTAATGCTGTTGATGCTACTATTTTCTTCATTTAAATTACTCCTAAATTAAACATAGTCAGAAGTGTATACCCGTTTTTCTTTTTAATCAATATTTGCGTGCAATATGTTGCTATTGTGTTGCAAAAAAGTCGCAGTACTCTTTGCGTATATAGATGTCCTGTACATTCTGTTTATGAGGGATCCAAAACCAAGAGAAGCTAGAAAATCGTGCGCCTTTTCATGGTTATAATTGAATTTTATAGGCGGAAAAATATCGAAAATTTTAACACTTTTGCTCAATGTCGCTAACTTTTTTGATAATTCAGCATCTTCTCTGTGAGTAATAAGCCTGTCTTTTAGTTTTTCAGGCTCTATTTTATTAACATTTTCATATATTCCTTGCAAAGATCCGTAGTTTTTGATTAATTTTGCTGCTGTAACAGGCCCTATACCGGCAACTCCCGGAATATTGTCAGCTTTATCACCTATTAATGCTTGAAAATCAACCATTTGAGATGGAATGACGCCATATTTCGTTTTAACATCTTCTGTTGTAACGATTTTCGATTTTACGGGATCATATATTTCGATATTGTCATTCATAAGTTGCAGAAGATCTTTATCTATTCCGACTATTCGTACCTTGTAACCTCGACTGGCTAACTCGTTTGAGTATGAAGCAATGACATCATCAGCTTCGAATCCCGGTTGCGATATAGTAGGCAACCCGAATGCTCCGCAAGCTTCATTCATGAGAGGCATTTGTGCTCGTAAATCATCAGGAATAGCCTCGCGATTGGCTTTATATTGCGGGTACATATCAAGACGGAACGTATGACGTCCGGAATCCATTGCAACGCAAAACAAATCGGAATCATGTTTGCAGAGCTGCGAAATAAGCATTGTACAAAATCCATGAACTGCTCCAACAGAACGTCCATCAGCTGTCTTCATAGGAGGGCATGCAAAAAATGCTCTGAAAATGAAGCTTGAACCGTCCATTATGACTGCTAATTTTTCTCCCGACATTGTCTTGGTGCACCTTTCCTTGTTATCCAACAGCTTGCTTATTGAAGAGTCTGACCTTTTGAATCCAATTGCTGTTGATACAATTCTGCAAAATTGACGGGAGCCAAGTACAATGGTGGAAATCCTCCTTCGCTAACAGCTGTTGCAACTATATTTCTGGCGAATGGAAACAACAGACGAGGGCATTCTATATAAAGAATTGGCCCCATGAGATCATCAGGGAATCCTGAAACAGAGAACTCTCCTTTATAATTCAAATCTAAGATGAACATTGTTTTGCTCTCTATCTTCGCATGAATGTTTACAATAAGTGAAACATTATAGAGGCCTTTTGCTTTATCTACATCTTCAACATCAACTTTTATCTGAGCATCTATTTCCGGTTGCTTGTTTGAAGTTATATGAGATGCCGGTGTAACATTTTCGAAAGAGAAATCTTTTGTATATTGCACATTTATTGAAAAAATCTGCTGTTGCTGACCATTATTATCTGATTTTTTGTTACCTGTCATTTAAAACTCTCTATATGATATGAAATGATAATATAAAAAAATAAATATAGAGATATGATACAGGAAAGAGACAGATAAAACAATCCATATCGCGACTCATTTTCCCCATTTAGAACGATATGAAACAAAATGTATTATTCTAAGAGAGAGCTAAGCAATGAAAAATATCCCATCCTAAGGACTTGCTCTATTTTATCCTTTGACAGAACCAGCAGTGAGTCCTGAAATGATTCTGCGCTGAAAAATGACTACCAGAACAATCAGCGGCAGTGTAACCAGCACACTTGCAGCCATAATCAATCCCCATGGAAGCTCATGTTGTGATGCTCCACTGAACAAAGCCAACGAGACAGGGACTGTCCTTGCTTGATTTGTCAATGTAAACGTTAGAGCGAACAAAAACTCGTTCCAAGCTGCAATAAATGCCAGAAGTCCTGTTGTTACGATAGCAGGCTTCAAAATCGGCAGGAAAACCTTCGTCAATATCGTATATCTGCTTGCTCCGTCCATAATTGCCGCTTCTTCGATCTCCTTTGGAATACTTCTCATGAAATTCGTCATGACCCAAAGTGTAAATGGAACAGTTATAATCATATACGAAAGAATCAATGCTGATTTTTCATTGTATATATCCAAAAATCTAATGAGTTCGAACAATCCTGACAATACAGCGACATGAGGAAGTGTAGTTACGCCAAGAGCAGTCATCAAAACGCGTTTCTTACCTCTGAATCTTGCGCGAGCAAGTGGGTACGCCGCTAAAAGACACACTGCGAGAGTCAGCAATGAGGTTAATACTGAAACAACCGCTGAGTTAAAGAATGAATGACCGAATGTTACATCATTAAATACCTCGATATAGTTTGTGAATGTGATCTTTGATGGCCAAAGTTCTGTAGAAAATAGGCTTGCGCTATCTCGTAGAGAAGAAACTATAGCCCAGTAAAATGGAAATAAACAGCAGAAAGCTATAACTAAACAAACCCCATAAAAGGCAATTTCTTTTACTAGTTTTTTCGTTTTCCAGATCATAATCATTATTAGCTCATTTCCCTTAGTTTCTTCTGATTAAATGATACATACAACACACCTAAAAATGCGACAAAGAATAGAAGGACAGTTGCGGCGGCTGAACCGTATCCTACGTCTGCATAATCAACCAAGAATCGCCTCGAGTATACGGACATTGTAGCGTTTTCATTATTGCCGCTGCTCAAAATATACACAAGATCAAAGATTCTGACAGCGTCCAATGTTCTGAAAATCATAGCGACAATAATTGTCGGCTTCATGAGTGGCAAAATAATGCTTCTGAAAGTCGTTCTGAATGGAATGCTGTCAACTTCCGCTGCTTCAAAACAATCTTGCGGCAGTGATTGTAGTCCCGCAAGTAACAACAAAGCCATATATGGTGTTGTTTTCCACACATCTACCAGGATTATCGACACAATACTGAGGGCATTGGAGGCAATCCAAGGAATAGGCTCGTTGATTATGGACATGCGCATAAGAAGATCATTTATAATGCCGTACGAATCATTGAGCATCCATGCCCACATTCTAGCAGAGACGATTGTCGGAATAGTCCACGGTATCAAAACAATAGCACGCATCCACCCACGTCCTTTAAAATTCCGATGCAAAATTAAGGCGATAATCATGCCAAGTGCGGTTTCTAATGGAACAGACACAATTGCTATAACAAATGTATTCAAAACGGCTTTCCACCAATCTTGGTCACGAGCAATTGCGATAAAATTATCGATGCCAACAAATTCAACATCCCAAAGATTATCCAAAGTCGCATCTGTGAAACCGAAAAATATGGTTCTTATGAGCGGCCAACCTGCACATATTATAAGAGTAAGCAGGCAAGGAGTCAGAAACATCCAATTGAGAAAATTTCCGCTACTTGGAACCTGACGTTTTTTGAATTTTTGCGGGTGAAAAATCTTCATCGTTATTTTATCCCAAAAAAGCCTTTTATTTTACTCCAAAGACTCACGCTTTCGCCTTTTTCCTTTTTCGGAGCCTTTTTCTCAGCTTTATTTAATAAGCGAATGAGCTTCTTGTTCAATTTGTTAAGCAGTCTTCTGGCTTCCGTCTTGTTCATTTCTGTCTCAGTAGACTGCGTAAGAATTGTGTTTACAGCGTTGTATATCTCAGAACTGGCTCTTGAGTAATCTTTACCGAACTCTATAGATGGTCGAACGACTGCGTTATTCAATGAATCAAATAGGTCTGCGAAGAAAGGATTGGAGCCGATTACATCTCTATCCTGATACAAACTTTTGAAAGTAGGGAGATATGAATATTGCGCACGATACTTTTGCTGCGTTTTGTCGGTTAAGAATTTTATGAGATCCGCTGCAATTTCCGGATGTTTCGAATACTTTGAGACAACAAGGAACCAACCACCAAGTACTCCCGAGTTCTTTCCTCTTTTTGCGCTTTTTGGAATAGGCATAACACCAATTTTTCCGGCAACAGCTGTTGAAGGTTCATTCATAAGAGCCCAGGCATACGGCCAGTTGCGCATAAATACAGCATTCCCAGATTGAAACACTCCGCGAGCATCTTCTTCTGAGTAATTAAGTACGTTGTGATTCGTTATACTGTTTATGCACTTAACCATAAACATTGTGGCGTCAACTGCTGAGTCTGCATCTACAACGGCCTTCTTATTTTGAACTATAGCACCACCAAACGAGTCGACAAACTCCAAGAAATTACACGTAAGAATCTCAAATGCTTTTGCTTGGAACAGGAAACCATGAAATTTTCCTTTCTTTTCAGGCTGTTTTCTTTCTTCATTCTGGATATACAAAGCAGTTTCATACAGTTCTTCCCAAGTTGTAGGAACTGCTCGACCATACTTTTCCAGCAAATCTTTGCGGTAGTACATTATTCCGCAATCAGTATACCAAGGAAGAGCTACCATTTGCCCTTCTGCACTGTACATGCTTTTGCGAACAGCATCGAAATAGTCGCCTGTATCAATTTCGTCCGGCGCAAAAATCTCATTTAGAGGGTATAAATAGTCAGCAAATACTCCTATCCATGCAACGTCCATTTGCATTATGTCTATATCGAACGTTTCCGCGCTCAACCATTGTTGATACAGAGCAAAGCACTCATTGCTTGCATGTGGTAGGGTTACAATTTCGACTTTATGCTTACCTCCGTGTTTTTTGGTCCATTCATCAATGGCTTTTTTGCATAACTCAATTTCTCGACCTTTCGAACGACATGTCATTCTGATAGTCCAAGCTTCAAGATCAGAGAATCCCGTGAAAAAAATCGATAAAACAGTAAGCAATGACAAAAGTTTCTTCATATAAAACACCATATTAATCGTTTCCTGATTTTATTGTAGCTTTTTTAGGCAAATCAAGCTTAATGTGCAGCTCTTTCAATTGTTTTTCGGAAACAGATGACGGAGCATCCATCATTAAGTCTTGCGCCTGCTGATTAAGAGGAAATGCGATGACTTCTCTTATATTCGGCTCATCTGCTAACAACATAACCATTCTATCGATACCCGGAGCACAACCACCATGAGGAGGAGCACCATATTGAAAAGCGTTAAACATTCCCTTGAACTTTTCTTTTGTGACTTCAGCAGGATATCCTGCGATTTCAAATGCTTTTACCATAATATCAGGTTCGTGATTCCTGATTGCGCCACTGGAAAGCTCTATACCGTTGCAAACAATATCGTATTGATAGGCTTTTATTTTAAGCGGATCCAAATTTTGCAGAGCATACATTCCTCCTTGCGGCATAGAAAATGGGTTATGTGAAAAATCAATGCTACCAGTATCTTCGTTGCGCTCGTACATAGGAAAATCAACGATCCAACAGAACTCGAAACCATCAGAAAGAAGATTCAAGTCATTTCCCAACTTTGTACGAACCATTCCCGCAAAATTATTAGCTTTCTGCTCTGTATCACAAATGAAAAATACAACTCCCGTACCCCATAGATTGGTTCTTTCTTTCAGCGTTGTAAGCTGAGAGTCTGTCAGAAACTTTGTGATAGGGCCTTTTATATCATCTTCACCGTAAGTTACATATCCAAGACCCGCCATTTCATTTTGTTTCGCCCAATCATTGAGTTTATCAAAGAAGCTTCGAGGCTGTTTGTTTGCTCCTGGGACCGCAATTGCTCGAATAACTTTTCCATCTCTTAGGGCATCAGTGAATAAAGTAAACGTTGATCCCGCAAATATATCGCTTACATCTTCAATTACCAGAGGATTTCGCAAATCAGGCTTATCGCTGCCGTAGTGTAACATAGCATCATCATACGAAATTCGTTTAAATGGGTATTCTGAAACGGTTTTATTGGAATATTCTTTAAAAATCTCATAAATAACAGGCTCTATAGTTGCGAAAACGTCTTCTTGAGTCACAAACGACATCTCGAAATCTAATTGATAAAATTCGCCCGGAGATCTATCGGCACGACTATCTTCATCTCTAAAACATGGAGCTATTTGGAAATATTTATCAAATCCCGCAACCATAAGAAGCTGCTTAAATTGCTGAGGTGCTTGCGGTAATGCGTAAAATTTACCGGGATGTAATCTGCTTGGCACCAGAAAATCTCGCGCCCCTTCAGGAGAACTTGCAGTAAGAATAGGCGTGCTTATCTCCAAAAATCCTGCGCGCTTCATTTTTTCACGAATGCTTGAAATTATATTTGAGCGCAACACGATGTTTTTGTGTAATTTCTCGCGACGCAAATCCAAAAATCTGTATTTTAAGCGATTTTCTTCTGATAAATCCGAAACACTGCTGATTGCAAACGGAGTACTCGCCACATAAGAAAGTACGGTGAATTCTTCGATCTTTATCTCAACCATTCCTGTAGGATTTTCTTTATTTATGGTTGAATCATCTCTTTTTACTACTGTTCCCTTTATCGTGACGATACATTCATGGCGGATTTTTTCAACTTCAGGAAAAACTTTATTCTCAGAATCAATCACGCATTGCGTTATGCCATAATGATCGCGCAAATCAATGAAAAGCAAGCTTCCATGGTCACGCTTTTTATGGACCCAACCAGATAATTTTACGATTTTTCCGACGTCAGACTCTCGCAATTCTCCGCAGTTGTGGGTTCTATACAAGCACATGATCATTCCTCATTAACATAAACAAGATACTCAAAAACTTTGGATATCTAATTGAGATATCCGCTTATTATCTTAGATAAATGAGTTTTTTTCAATGCTGAAATGCGCATCTTATAAGGAATCGCTTCTCTTGATATATCCATATTATCCACATGAATAAATGATGGGGTGGAAAACTAGTGTAGAAAGCCTTGTGGGACATATCATATGAAGTGAGATAATTTTGCAACACAAGACTTAAAATCTCTCCGTTTATTATTGATTATAGAAGAGACTAGTATATACTCCATTCGTTTTTTAATTTAGGAGTAGTTCAAATGAAGAAAATAGTAGCGTCAACGGCGTTAGCTGGTTTGTTGTCACCAATGGCCTTGAATGCTGATACCACCGTAGTCACAGCTCATGAAGAGCCGGCAATTGTCGAGCAAGCACCTGAAGAATGCTGCACACCTGATCTTGGTGGTTTTTATGCAGCTCTCGGTATCGGTGGAAGCTTTTTAAAGTGTGAAATAAAAGATAAGAACACGGGAAACAACGTTTTTTCCAAGAACACGAATCGTTTTATCGGAACGGTTGGTCTTGGTTACGGAAAAGTTTTCAAAGATAAGTTTTATATTGGTCTTGAAGCTTTGTTAGATTTCACAAAAAATAAGAAGTGGGATGTAGATAACGGAGATGGAACAACAGCGCATTTAGAAAGCAAAGGACTTTTCCCTTCAGTTGGTCTGAGACTTGGTTATGTCGTACCTAAATACAATACCATGGTATATTTGAAGGTCAGCGGTTCTTACTCTCAGATGGAAGGTTGGAGCGATGACGATCCAGAAAAAGAGAAAGTAAGCAAAATTGCTCCATCTTTAGCTCTTGGTGTTGAAAAAGCCTTTGGAAAGAGATTTACTGCTCGTCTAGAAGGTGACTATAGATTTAAATCTAAAAAGACAGAAGAGAATGTAGAACTTAGAGCGCATGAAGGCTTTACCGTTCGCGCTTTGGTTTCTTACAACGTCCGCTTCTAATCTGATGATCGGATAGTTTATTAGAGTTATAAAGTATTAATCGACAGGTACGGCTTCGGTCGTGCCTGTTTTTTTTCAGACGGAATATTAAACTTTCTTTTCTGAATTATTTTTCAAAAAAACTTAGAGGACTTTTTTCTTATTTCATTAAAAAAATAAGTTATGTTTGTAAATTACATCATCAATATGAATGTGCCATTCTATCGCAAAATGCAATCAAATTTCTTTTCGATTGCTTTTATGACTTTTGCAAAAACAGTTTGCTCATTTCCTGTAGCATTAATCATTACCGATCTGAAGGAAAATACTTCCGCAATATTTTGAAACCCCTTTCGAATAATATCGTGCTGTTCTTTCTTCATTGTATCATATTCATCTTGAATCAAGTTCCGCATGGAGAGGCGTTTTGTCGATACTTCCGAATCAACATCCAGGATAATGGTTAGATCCGGTTCGGTATTGCCTATAGTCATTTGTTTCAATTTCATTATATCTTCTATAGATACGTTTTTTAGCAGGCCTTGGTATACCAAAGTAGAATCATAAAAACGATCGCATATTACGGTGTAACCTTGTTCTAATAATGGCTGTATTATTTTTATGAAGTGATCGCGACGAGCGGCGAACAAAAGTAAAGTTTCGCAAAGAGGATCCATTTTGGTTATTGCCGCGGATTTTATTACTGCTCGGATTTTTTCTCCGACTTCATCTCCTCCGGGTTCTCGTGTCACTTTTACTTTTATTCTTCTTGTATTAAGAAATTCATAAAGCAGATGGATTTGAGTCGTCTTTCCAACTCCTTCGCCTCCTTCAAGTGTTATGAACTTCCCCCTTAGCTGCATACTTAAAACTCCGTCTATTTTGTATTTGCACTTGTATCAAGTCCAATAGGAGCTTCTATATTTGATCTTTTATTTGAAAAAAGCGATTTTACTTTCAAAAGAACAATTTCAAATACATTTAATTTCGCAACAGGTTCATGAACGAATAAATCATATTCTTTTGAAGAGAAATTTCCGTATTTATATGTCAGAGTACCTACTTTACTGCCGGCTAAAACCGGCGCCGGAATAGGTTCTTTTACATTTATTCCGACCACCAATGATTGACGATACTTTTTTGGAATTGAGACGTTAATATCCTCATCTACGTATAAATTTACCTTATCTCTTTTTCCTAAGTCCACAGCTGCCGTCGCAATTGGAGAATCTTGGCTCGCAATTTTCACAGGAGTATATTCATTAAATCCCATTGCAAGCATTTTATTCGCCTCAATTGCTCTTGATTTTGATGAAGTACAACCATTTACTATTGCTATAAGACGTTTTCCGTCTTTCTTTCCGGAAATAACAACGCCGAATCCTCCAACGCTCGTATGTCCCGTTTTTAATCCATCGACATTAAGAGAATTTCCTATAAGAGTATTGCGATTTTGTTGAGTAATACCATTTGCAGTAAAAGTTTTTTCGGAAAAATAATGATAATATTCCGGGAAATCCGCAATTATGTGTCTTGTAATTACAGCGAGATCATACATGGTAGAATAATGAGCATCTTCAGGAAGTCCCGTTGAATTCATGAAATGAGTATTTTTTAAGCCGAATTGTTCAGCCTTCTCATTCATCATATTTGCAAAAGCTTCTTCATCTCCTGCCATTTTTTCAGCAATAACAACACAGGCATCATTTCCCGAATGGACTATCATGCTGCGGATAAGATCTTCTACTTTTACTAAAGAACCGGCTTCAAAGAAACTGCGAGACCCCTCCTGGCTTTTTGCATTTTCACTAACGGGGAGTTCGTCTTCAAGATGTAATCGCCCTTCTACCAAAGCTTCGAAAACTAAATAAACTGTCATTATTTTAGTCATGGATGAAGGAGCGCACGGCTCATTCAAATCTGTTCCAAGTAAAACTTCGCCGGTATCAAAATCCATTACGATTGATTGTTTTGGAGCAGAAATAACTTTTTCCGTTTTTTTGATGATTTTTTTTGTCTTTGTTTTTTTCGCGTAACATGAATCGAAATTAAAACTAAAAGCGACAATTACAGCGATAATAAAAACGACAAATTTCTTCATTTTTTTCAGTTCCATAATATTTTCAATCAATAAATAACTTTAAATCCCGCCAACAATCATTTCTTCAAAGAATATTGAAGGTGAATCAATTCCAGATTCCAATTTTAAATCTGATGCTACATCGCAATGTGAAAACATTTCTAAAAAGTTTCCGGCTACAGTAATTTCATTAACAGGATATGTTATTTCTCCGTTTTCTATCCAAAATCCGACAGCTCCCTGACTGTAATTCCCTGTCACTATATTTACTCCACTGCCCATTACTTCAGTAACGAATAAGCCTGACTTAATTCCTTTTATTAAATCGAAAAAGGATTTGTTTCCATTTTCTATGCACACGTTATTTGGTGAAATACCTTCCCAGCCACTTGCGTTTGCTGTACTTTTCATATTCATTTTATTCGCGTATTTTGTATTCAGCAAAAATGAATTTATTGTTCCGTTCGTAACTATATTTGTATCTCGACATTCCAAACCATCAGAATCAAACGGACGAGATCTCAAACCACGGCGAATCGCATATCTATCAGAAACATTTATACAGTCAGCAAAGATTTTTTGAGACAATTTGTCTTTTAAAAAACTGACTCCGCGCGCAATTGCAGCTCCGCTTAACGCATCTAACATACTATTAAGTAATTGACGCGATGTTTTTCTATCAAAAACAACCGGAACTTTACAAGATTGAACTTTTCGCGCTCCTAATCTTTTTAATGTTTTTTCTGCGGATTCTTTTGCTATCTCTTCTGAACTTCTTAAATCTTCATTATATACAGAAGTTGAATATGCATAATCACGTTCCAGACTTTCATTTTTTTCCGCAAGAGTAACTACGGAAATTTGGTTGAGAGTTTTTTCATATGAAGCGCAAAATCCATCATCACGTATTAAAGTAAATTTTGTTCGAGAATATCCGGCTTCAGCTCCTTCGGAATTTGTGATTCCTTTTATTTGTAGTGCAATATCTTCACATTTTTTTGCTTTATTTATGAAATAATCGGGATCAGCGGAAAAATTTTTGTCGCAAATATCGATTTCTTTAAAATTTTTGCATAGTTCAGAAGAATCTGCACGGATTTTCAGCTTTTCTTCAGGTGAATTTTTTGCAGCTGATACAACTCTTTCAATGAAAGAGTTATCTGTCAAACGTTCTATATTATCTGATGAAATTGAAGCGTAACGGTCGCCAACTGATACTCGTATATCGACGTTCATCAAATTCGCTTGAACCAGTTTCTCTAATTTTGTTAAACGAGAGCTTGCAGAAATTGTTTCGCTTTCCGAAAATATAATGTCAACGTGGTCTGCGCCTATAGACTTTGCTTTATTTATTGCGGATTCAAGAATATCATTACTCGAATTATTCATATTATGATGCCTTTTTTATTGCCGCAGCTTGAACAAGCTCATCCGATAGATCAATTTTCCCATCTTTTACCATCAATGATACAAAATTAAAAACATTTCTTGCGAACAATTGGCTTGCGTCATATGCGATTTTTGCAGCTAAATTTGAATCGCCAATGATTGTGATATTATTTTTC
The DNA here is from genome assembly GCA_905233185.1 of uncultured Alphaproteobacteria bacterium. Lineage (GTDB taxonomy): Bacteria > Pseudomonadota > Alphaproteobacteria > UBA3830 > UBA3830 > BNWE01. The sequence goes on from CAJODB010000009.1 coordinate 45,107, forward strand.
GTTTGTACTATTTCATCTTGTTTCGATAATTCGCAATTGCCACCAGTTTCCGTTGCGATATCAACTATAACCGATCCTGCTGCCATGCTTTCCACCATTTCTTTTGTGATAAGTCGAGGAGCTGGTTTACCGGGAATTTGAGCTGTTGTAATTACGATATCTGATTCGGAAATTGCTTGTGCTAATTTTTCCGCTTGACGTTTTTTGTACTCATCGCTCATTTCTTTCGCGTAACCACCGCCACCATCTCCACTTTCATCGCTATCGACCGAAATAAAAGTTGCTCCCAAGCTTTCTACCTGTTCTTTTGCTGCTGAGCGAACATCAAAAGCGGAAACAACCGCGCCCATTCTTTTTGCTGTGGCTATTGCTTGCAATCCTGCGACACCAGCACCGAGAATAAGAGCTTTTGCGGGCCGTACTGTTCCTGCTGCAGTCATCATCAAAGGAACTATTTTATTATACTCGAAAATAGCTTCTACAACGGCACGGTATCCTACGATGTTTGCTTGTGAAGATAGGACATCCATTGCTTGTGCTCGAGTAGTTCTCGGAATTTGCTCTAAAGCATATGCATTTATGCCGCTTTTTGTGATTTTTTCCAGAGTTTCTTTGTTTTTAAAAGGAGATAACATTGCTATAAGATGCGCTCCGACTTTTAAATCAAGTTTTTTGGATAAATCTGGTTTTACGCAAACATAAAAATCAGCGTCTTTGATTGGAGATTTTTTCATTTCTGCTCCCGCTGATATATACTCAGAATCAGCGAATCCCGCATTTGCTCCGATATTTTTCGGGAGGACCACTTGAAGTCCAAGTTTGATATATTTTTTTACTGTTTCGGGAGTTATTGCAACGCGTTTCTCTTTCGCATCGATGATGGAGCTAATTTTCATCGGTATTATTCCTTACAAAAACGAACAAACAACTTTATTTTAAGCCGCTGTATCATCGTCACGATAATTTGTTGTGACAGCATTGATCAGATATCCTCTCGACAACGGCAATTCATTCTCGTTTATACCATAAAAATACACCTTTAAAAAATGTCCAGTGAGGTTTAATGCGCAAAAAATATCATATTTATTTGGAGTGATGTTTTCAGACACCATAAATGATGGAAGTGGCAGCAATTTTTCTCTGTATGCCCATCCTACTTCTTTTGTTACCGCACAGCCGGTTTTCGGTGATACATAACATAGACCTTCTTTTGCTCCCGTGACAGCACATTTTGATAAATCCAATCCATAGCCCACTTCAGCGAGTAACGAAAGCTCAAAAAATATGTAGTTTGTGATCCAATCATCTTTTGTTATAGAAAAAATGAAATTCATGAAAGACATAAACAAATTTTCATGAGGTGCTGCTGCAAAAAGTCCATTCGAACACATAGAACATGCGCTATCGATAGCAAATATTTTTTCAGATTCTTGAAAAATACGTCCGAACGGAGAAAAAATTGTTTCAATTTTTATTGTGCCCATATGTTCAGACGATCGTCCTTTCCAAAAAATGTCGCAAACATCACCTTTTTGAATAGGAGATTTTGTATTTTTAAAAACGGCTGATATTTTCCCAAGTGATTTATTGAAAAATGTAACAATTCTTGCGCGTTCTGAAAAAGGTCTTACTGATAATATTATTCCAACTTCTTTCCACTGCATTATTTTTCATCAACCAATACATGTAAAAATAGATGTACATTTCGTTCGAGAAGTTCGGATAATTCCTTACGTGCAGCTTCTCCGATTGCTTTTATTTTTCCGCCTTTATGGCCGAGAAAAATTATCTTATGCGCATTACTTTTCACATGAATATTTTGAACGATTTTTATGCTACCGTCTTTCTGGTTTTCATAACTTTCAGTTTCTACTTTGCATTTATACGGAATTTCTTTATGCAATCGATGGTAAATATGCTCTCTGGTAATTTCTGACGTATATTTTTCAAAAGAAGAATCCGTAACTTCATCTTGCGCATATATCCAATCGCTTTGCGGAACAATTTCAGCAAGATATTTTACGATGTCTTTTACTCCGCTTCCGCTAATGCTGGAAACCATGAATATTTTTTCAAATTTCCTGGCTTCATTAAATATTGCCGCTATTTTTAATAACTCTGGTTTATGAATCAGATCTACTTTATTCATAACCAATGATACTTTTTTTGCCGTATCTATTTTTTTTAGGAGAGCTAAACTAGCATCGAAATTTTTTTTATTAACATCAATAACAAAAAGGATATTTTCTGTTTCACGGAATGCGTCCCACGCTACTTTTGATAAAGATTCTGCTGATTTCGTATTACTATGCAAAAATCCCGGAGTATCTATAAAAATGATCTGTGAGTTTTCGTATATAGCAATTCCAAGAGTACGGGAAAGTGTTGTTTGAATTTTACGCGAGACGATGGAAACTTTTTGTCCAACCATTTTGTTAATCAAAGTGGATTTTCCCGCATTTGTTTCACCTAATACGGCGACATATCCGCATTTCTTGTTCAATTTTTTACCTTCTGATTTTATATGCGCAATTTATCATTAACAAATAAAACAGTAAAGTTGGATTTTATCATTCCGGGAATACAATAATTCTAAAATTCTAATGCGATTGTTCATCTAATACTTTTAACAATTTTTCCGCGGCATCGTGTTCTGCCATTTTTTTTGAATTGCCTTGACCTATGGCTGTTTTCTTACATGCGCTGACTTCTATTTCAAAAATCGGGTTATGTACCTCGCCGACTGTTTTCAGCAATCGATACACGGGCAATTGCGATGTGCGTGCTTGCGTAATTTCTTGCAACTTTGTTTTAGAATCTTTTTCTTTGTAAATAACTTTATCTATATCATCTTTATATACTTTTAGAACTATATCTTGAGCTGATTTAAAATCAGAATCCAAAAAAATTGCTCCAAAAATTGCTTCAACCATATCCGCAATTGATGATGAATTTTTATGACTTGATACATAAAAGTCTTTTGGTATTCTAAAATGTTCGATAATTTTTGTTTTTTTCGCCAGTTCGATTAAAAAATCGGTTCCTGCCAATGTTGCTATGCGAACCGCGAGTTCTCCTTCTGTTTCTTCGGGAAAACGTCGATACAAAAAATCAGAAAGAGAAAGTCCCAAAACACGATCACCAAGGAACTCCAATTTTTCAAATTTTTTGGAAGAGATATTTCGTTTTGCTCCGGGATGTGTAATAGCTATTTGCAAAAATTCTTCATTTTTGAATTTATATCCGAGCAGATTCTCGATGGATGAAATACTTTTATCTTTATCAGTCATGAATTTATATTATCTTTTTCATGATTCGACTATAGCGGATATTTTGGAACCAAAGCCAGAATTCCCACAATTTTACACCATTTGCGATGGAATAAATTGTATATACGGCACGTCCCATCAAATTTTCTTCTGGAACCATTCCTAAACCGCATCTTGAATCCTTCGAGAAATCGCGATTATCTCCCATAACAAAATAATAGCCTTCTGGAATTTCTATTTCATCGAAATTGTTTTGAGGAGAATTTTTTGCGGGTTCATAATATGCGACGGTATGAACAGGCGCATCCGATAATGGAAGAATTTCATTATATACTGTTAATTCTTCAAATGTTCTTTGATTTGTATCTTCATACACAAATTTTTCTTTGAATTCTAATTTCGCAGGAACACCATTTACATGAATTATGCCATGCTTTACTGCGATCTTGTCGCCGGGAAGAGCAATCACGCGTTTTATGATATTCCTGTCACCACCGTCTGGCTCTTTAAAAACGATAACTTCTCCACGCCTTACGTTGTGCTTAAAAAACACCCGTCCTGAAAAAATATTCGGACTGAACCAGATGCTGTGGCGACTGTATCCATACGTCCATTTTTCAGTTAATGGCATATCTCCAATCAGCAAGGAAGGAACCATAGAACTGGAAGGAATTATGTAGTAGTCATAAACGAAAAACCGAAATAACGCGAATATCGTTACAAAAATAACAATGAATTTTATATCTTCCTTTAAAGTAGGCTCTTCTTTTTTTTCTTTTGAGGATGAAACAAAAACTTTATTCCAATAATCGCGAAAACAACTGAAAAAATTGCGTTCATTATCGTTGCTTGCTTTTTCGCTGTCGTTGTTATTGCTTCGATTATCTTGCGAACCAAACATCAATCGTCCTTATGAACTCGCTCTTGTTTCTCATGACGTTCTTGCGCTTCAATACTGAGCATCGCGACAGGACGAGCTTCCAGGCGCTTTAATGAAATTGGCTCTCCCGTTTCAACGCAATAACCATAAGTTCCTGCATCAATACGTAAAAGAGCCTCATCAATTTTATTTATAAGCTTTCTGGCTCGTTCTTTGCTTCGTAACTCGTAGGCCAAATCGGTTTCAGAAGATGCTCGGTCTGCGGTATCAGTACAGGCTTTACCTTCTTCCTGCAAATATTTCAGAACTTCTTCATTGTTACTGAGAATATCAGCCTTCCACTTTTCCAGCTTTCGTCTGAAGTATTCACGTTGAAAATCGCACATGAACTCTTCTTTTTCAGAAGGTTTATAGCCTTTAGGCAATTCGCAAATTTTGCTTCCAACCATGCAACGCCTCCTAGTTACTACAAGCTACTACAAAAAATACAATTAATGGATTAGTTCAAAGCTGCTTTCACCTTGTTCACTATATCCAAAAATGCTTTTTTATCATTTATCGCCAATTCAGATAGAACTTTTCTATCGAGCGATACATTTATTTTGTTCAATCCATTTATGAATTGAGAATATTTCAAGCCATGTTCTCTTACTGCAGCATTAATTCTGACGATCCATAATTGACGAAGATCACGTCTGCGATTACGCCTATCTCTGTAGGCTCGTTGCATGGATTTCTCAAGTTGTTCTATCGCTGAACGGAAACAAGTACTTGAACGACCTCTAAACCCCTTTGACGCCTCAATAACTTTCCTGTGGCGTGCATGAGCAGTTACACCTCTTTTTACTCTGGACATTTTACAGCTCCTTTTTACTTATACGGCATATATTTAACGACACTTTTCACATCTCTGGAACTCAAAAGCATGGTTCCGCGAGTCTGTCTTTTCATTTTCTGAGGTCTTTTTCTCAGATTGTGACGTTTAAACGCCGGTTGAGCAATAACTTTTCCGGTTGCTGTAAAGTTAAACCTTTTTTTGGCTGAACTTTTTGTTTTTAGCTTGGGCACTTTTTCCTCCGATTTTCAAGAAAACTAACAAAACGCATTAGGTATACCCATAACACCCAAATACGCATATACTTCTGCTAAAAAATAGCATTAAAAAATATATATCAGAAAAATAGGATCTTTTAAAGAGGTTGTATATGTACTCTCGAAAAACTTTATTGTTTTTTAACTATTTCGAGCTACAACTTATATTTATTATTTATATCGGTTTTGTGATGTGAAAAATTTTCGTAAGGATATATAATCATGATAGTAAACGTAGTAAAAAACTTGACAAAAACACATAATGGCGGGGGGGGGTATTTTGCCAATTACTCCGACATATTTTTATAAGAGAAGCGCAAAAAGGCGGCATATTAATTGAATTTACTTTTAGCATTCCCGTATGTATCGCTCTTCTTTTTTTCGTAAATGATCATTATCGACTCTATGAATTAAAAAATAAATTAAAGACTTCCGCATATCTTGCTGCGAGCATGGTTCAGCAGGTTACGAACACACGTACAGATAAGCAACTAACAGAAAAGGATCTTGCTAGAATAGCATATGCCAGTTGTCTCAATTTATTTCATACAAATTCTATGTTTGATCCCTGGCCTTTAGGTATAGAATTTTGTATAGATTTTGATTGGATCAAAAAGACAGATAAAGACAAATATGAAATGCGTAGAACATGGGGAAGTACAGAAATTGGTAATTCTCCAAACAATATGTCTAATGATACTGGGGCAAAAGAAGAAAAAACACTCGACCAACTTATAAAGGCTCATCCTGAATATAAACCGCTGCAATCTGAATCATTTTGTTACAAAGTTGGCGATGAAAGGCTTGTTATTTCTTGCTACTACAGGCCAAAGAACTTTAATAAATCCAAACTGGGGTTGTTCTTGATGAATCCGAGTTTTGGTAGTTAT
>CAJODB010000010.1 GCA_905233185.1 uncultured Alphaproteobacteria bacterium
GTTCAATTGCAATACGAAGGAAAAGAGGCGGAGTTTTCTGCCTCAACTCTGAGAACTTTCGACATTGGACATTGTTTAGAAGATCTTGTAGCTGAGTGGATTAAAATTGCAGGATTCGATCTGAGAACTCGAAACGAAAACGGCGAACAGTTCGGATTTTCAACAGCTGAAGGACGTATAAAAGGTCACATCGATGGAAAAATTGTTGATGTATCAGATAATTTGAAGCATTTATTTGCTCATTTTCCAATTCTTTGGGAATGTAAAACGCTGCATAATAAAAGTTTTCAAGAAACAGCCAAGAAAGGCTTGATGCTCACGAAACCGCTGTATTTCGCTCAAGTCCAGCTGTATATGGCTTATTTGGAGCTGGAGCAATGTTTGTTCACTGCGTTGAATAAAGACACATCAGAGCTGTATTTTGAGCTGGTTCCATTTGATTCTGAGGCTGCTCAGCGATATTCAGACAGAGCCGTGCAAATCATAAGAGCCACAGAAAATAACGAGCAAATGCCCTGTATTTCAGCTGATCCGAGCTTTTTTAAATGCAAAATGTGCGGGTTCAGAAACGTATGCAGAATCAAGGGAAATTAACGATAAACGCTGAGAGATGGGGCTTTTCCTTGTCTCTCAAGCTTTGAATTATAAGGAGAATCGTAATGAAAACGTCCTATAAACATGCTTTTTTAGACAATAAGGCATTAAATTCGCTAGAAAAAGCCCGATTTTGTGAGGTTGTTATGGGTAATGGTATGTGTAAAGGTACTGATATATCAGTATATAATTATATATATAACATTCTAACATTACATTATATATTATATAGTATAAATAATTTACTCATCTCTACAGTACCATTAATAATACTGTCAGTGTTTTTCAAAAAAGCTGATTTTTTGTTATGGCTGATTTTCTCTCATACTAAGGCGTTTTCGAACCATTTTTGCAATAACATCAGAAATTTTGAAGAAATACTAGCCAGAATACGCGTGAATGCAAAAAATACTGAGATTTCAGAGAAAATAAGTAATTTAGCTTTGCTGCTTGAGGTTACGAATAATCATTTTTGGTTACGAAAATGGCGTAACCGGTTACGGATTCGATTTACAACAAAGCCTTCATATATCAACGAAAAATCGCGTAACCAAAAAATAGCGGTTACGGAACCTGTTCAATTAGGTTACGCATTATTTTTGTCGGATAAATGCTCATTTTTCAATCTAAAAGCGACTTAAGGAGTGCGAGACCAAAATCGGTGCTTTCGTAACCTAAATTGCATTTTCGTAACCAAACACATTAAGGAGATTCGTATGGATAAATTATTTGAAGCATTAAAAAAAACTGATATTCCAGTACCAAATAAGGATACAGAGACGTTCAAAATCGTTCGCTGGGGAAAAAACAAACGTTACTGGCTGCGTAAATTTGATAATGGATATATTTTTGGCGATTTCGTAACTGGAATCAGTTCGCACATATTCAACAAAGATTACAAAGGCAAACAACTCGAAAAAGCTGTAAATGAGATGATACAAGTTCGAAAAGAAGCTGATGAAGAAATGCGTCAAGTTCACGAACATGCTGCGCAGAAAGCTGAAAATCTTTGGAACAGTATTCGTGAAACCTCTGAACATCCGTATCTTTCGAAAAAGAAGGTTTTATCTCATGGTTTGAGAGATTATAAAGGCTGCCTTGTAATTCCGTTGAGAGACATAGAAGGTAAATTATGGTCACTACAGTTTATTACAAAAGACTCAGAGAAACGCTTTCTTAACGGCGGAAGGAAAAAGGGCTGTTATTTTCTGATTGGGACTTTAGCTGAAAATGCCTTCATTTGTGAGGGATATGCGACGGGAGCCACTATATATGAATGCACAGGCGAACCTGTTGTCGTAGCTTTTGATTCAGGAAATTTAAAACCTGTCACTCAAGCTCTTCGCAGAAAATATCCAAATTTAAAAATGATTTTATGTGCTGATAATGATTGTTATCACGAAAACAGTGTTAATCCCGGAATTGAGAAAGCGAAAGAAGCGGCTGTTGCGACCGGATCAAAAGTGGTAATTCCGTGCTTTAAAGATACTTCATCGAAGCCAACGGATTTCAATGATCTCTTTATTTTAGAAGGAAAGGAGGCTGTTAATGCAATTTTGAAATCAGCACCTCTGCAATCTCGAAATGATATTCCAGCAGGATTTTTGTTGTCCAAAGACGGATTGTTTTTTGTATCAGATAAAACGAACGATACGATAAAAATTTGTGACTATATCAATGTAGAAGCTTTTATAAGAGAACTGGACAGTTCGATTTCCAGACTTATTAAGTTTCGTGATTATCGAAATAATTTGTGCGAGACAATTATTACTTCGAAAATGTTTGCGAATGGTGGCGATCAGGCAAAAGTTCATCTGATTTCCAAGGGGTTCATCATGAAATGGAATGGAGTTGAGAAACGCAAATTGATGGAATATTTGCTGCTGTCTATTCCGAATAAGGAAGTTAAGCTCGTTGACTGCACCGGCTATTGCGGAAACGCGTATTTAAGGCCTGATCAAGTAATCGGCAATGAGGATAACGTTCTGCTGAGTACAAATCTCAGAGATGACGCTTTCAGCACAAAAGGAAGTTTAGAAGGTTGGATTCAGAACGTCTCTATATACTGCGTTGGTAATTCTCGTTTAATGTTTGCTGCCAGCTTAGCTTTTGCGAGTCTGCTGTTGAAGCCATGTAACGTACAAAGTGGCGGATTTCACCTCGCAGGAACAAGTTCAACAGGTAAAACGACCTGTCTGCGAGTCGCTTCATCGATTTTCGGTTCTCCTCAGTATCTTAAAACCTGGCGAGCAACTGATAATGCGCTCGAAAGTTTGGCTTTTAAACGCAATGATGCGCTTTTAGTTCTCGATGAATTATCTGAAATGTCAGCGCAAAAAGCAGGGAATGTCGCTTATATGTTTTCGCATGGAGAAGGTAAAGATCGACTGGGAAAAGACTGCAATTTGAGAGAAACATTTCATTGGCGCACGCTGTTTTTATCCAGCGGTGAAGTCGATTTGGCGGCTCATTTATCAGAAGTCGACAATAAATCAAAGGCTGGTCAGGAGATGCGTTTTATCAGCATTCCTTCAAACTCAATTAATCGTACAAACGGACTTTTTGAGAATTTGCACGGATTTTTAGACGTGTCAGAGTTCGGAAAGTATCTGCAAGACAGTGCGTCCAGATATTACGGTCATCCTTCAATTGAGTTCGTAAAACACATCTTGAAAGAGGATAAAATCGAAGAAAAATACAACGATGAGCTAAAACGTCTCAAAATCGGATATCTTCCTGAAAATCCCACAAGCCAGGATAATCGAGTGTTTGAACGCTTTATGTTCATTGGATTTGCGGGTGAATTAGCAACGAGATACGGTTTAACAGGCTGGCTTCCGGGTGAAGCCTATCAATCCGCACTTACATGTTTTCAGTCATGGCTTAAAGAAAAAGGCGGAGTCGGTGATCTTGAGGAAAAACGCTTGATGGAACAGGTGCTGGCATTCTTCGAAACACATGTAAGCAGCCGTTTCTTTGATTTGGATAGTTTTCCTGACCAACGTATTACGAATCTCGCGGGGTATAAACGAAAAACAGGCGATGATCTCGTTTATTACGTCACAACCAGCGTATTTAAGAACGAAATCTGCAAAGGTTTCAACCGAAATTATGCGATAGAGACGTTACAGAAAAATCAGATACTTCAGGGCTGTCAGCAAAAATGGACACCTCACGGGAACAAACGCATGTATGTCTTTATCGGCAAAAACTTTGTGAATTATGAGGGGGAGAATGAATAATGGCATTAAGACTAAGCAAGCCGGAAAAGTTGGCAAATATGTTATGTCAGGCGATTCGGAGATACGTAAAAGCGCAGAAACGAGAGAGAAAGAACGGTTTAGCGGTTGACAGCTTTCGTGAAAAGAGCGTAACTGTGACAGTTGAAGTTGACGAATTGGAGAATGGCAATGATTCAAAAAAATGAAAATGATCTATCGATTATAAAGCAAGTTATGAGCTTGAAAAATTTATCATTGAATGAACTGGACAAGCTCTGGGCGAAGATGTTTGATGCGCCACCGGCCTTCAGAACGAGAAATTATATGGTGCCGAAACTGGCGTACAAGATTCAGGAATTGGCTTATGGCGGAGTTGATTCTGAAACTGAGAAAAGACTGAAGTATGAAGCTAATCATTTGGATAAGGACAAGAGGTATTCTCCGATGGTCGGTACGAAAATCGTTAAAGAGTACAAGGGGAAAACGCATGAAGTAACAGTTGTTGAAGAAGGTTTTTCCTATGGCGGAGCTATTTTCAAATCGCTTTCTGCGGTAGCTCAAAAAATTACGGGAACAAAATGGAACGGCTTAAGATTTTTCAATATTAACGGAGAATGTTAATGCCTGAGGAAAAAATACTACGAGAAGTCTTTATTCCGATAAAAATTGTTAAGCGAGGCTCGGCGAAATCAAAAATCATGCATCAGAGTGATTCGCAGAAAAAGCTAAATCGGCCGTTGTTGCGAGCTTTGGCGAAGGCATATCGCTGGGAAAAGGGTATCAGGGATTTTGGTCGTGCGGACTGGTACATCAACAAAAACAAGTTATCGAAAGCGTATGTACGACGGCTTTTAAAGTTGAACAATCTCAGTCCGAAAATAAAAAAAGCCATCGTAACGGGAGATTTTCCTCGAGATATATTATTGCAGGACATTGTATTTTCAGAAATCAGCCTATTGTGGTCTGAACAAGAACGAAAATTATTGGGAAGAGATGAAAAATGAGTGATCAGAAGATTGTACGCTGTGCCGTTTATACCAGAAAATCGTGTGAAGATGGTCTGGAGCAGGAGTTTAACAGCCTTGATGCCCAACGCTTGGCGGGCGAGAACTACATTGCGAGTCAAGTTCATGAAAATTGGCGGTTAATTTCTAAACATTACGATGATGGAGGTTTTTCAGGTGGTAACATGGACAGACCTGCGCTGAAAGAGCTATTTGCGGACATTGAATCCGGACAAATCGACATGGTCGTTGTTTATAAAATCGATCGTTTATCTCGTTCTTTGTTCGATTTCGCCAAAATTGTTGAGATCTTTGAAAAGAACAACGTAAGTTTCGTTTCTGTGACTCAGTCGTTTAATACTTCGACATCAATGGGGAAATTGATGCTGAATATTTTGCTGAGTTTCGCGCAGTTTGAGCGTGAAGTTACGAGCGAACGCATTCGGGATAAGTTCGCTGCTTCGAAAAAGCTTGGAATGTGGATGGGAGGGTATCCGATGCTCGGTTATGACGTAAAGGATCGCAAACTTGTGATTAATAAGGAAGAGGCGAAGGTCGTGAAATTTATTTACGAGCAGTTTGATATGACCGAATCCTGCACGATGGTTACAGACAAGCTGAATCGTAGGGGATATAGAACGAAATTGCGAGAACATGTAAGCGGAAATCGCAATGGTGGCGGCAAACTTTTTACGCAAAAAGATGTACGCAGAATTCTCACAAATCCTTATTACAAGGGCTATGTAACGCATAAGGGAGAAATGTATAAAGGAGAACACGAAGCGATAATCCCTGAGGATGAGTGGAATCGCATACAGGGTTTGTTCAAAAAATACGATCAAGACGGACGGAAGGCTTACGCGACTTCTACGCCGTCATTTTTGAAGGGAATTTTGAAGTGTGCAAAGTGCAAAGCTGCTATGACTCCGACTTATGCTTATAACCATGGCTTACGGTATCGCTATTATGTTTGCAGCAATCATTTGCGCAATAAGTCTTGTGTTTCTGCTTTTAAAACCATTTCAGCCGATGAAATAGAGCAGCAGATGTTGAATGAGATTTTCAAAATCTTGAGCTCTCCTGAGGTCATTATGAACATCAACAGGATTATCGAGTCTGACAAGGCATCAAGTCCTGAAATTTTAAAGGAAAACATCGTTTCCGCGCTAAATAATCTTACTGAGGTTTGGAGTTTTCTTTATCCTTCGGAACAGCAAAAGGTCTCGAAAATGCTGCTTGACGAGGTTTCTCTGGCTGATAACGGTATAAATGTGAAAATGAATCTCGAGGGCTTTGATCGTGTGCTAAGGGAAATTTCTCGATAAAAAAAATGTAATAAAATCAAAGAATTAACTTGATAACCAAGAAAATGGAGTTATATTACAATCAGTTTTAGACATGGAGACAAGAATATGAAAACACTGCAAGATCAACAAACGTTTTATATCGCTAAACTTGAGCTTCCTTTCGATAATTGGGACTATCTGAAAGAAGCGGGAATCAATCGCACGGTATATTTTGCTTACCAAAAAAGTAAGGAAATCGGCAAAGAGCTTATTGATTTCGATGATACAATATGGCCGGATGATGTTGAAGCTATTGTGGCGACTTTAAGAGAAAATGGTACTACAGAGTTTACAATCTCATGTCGCTTTTGTGATTTGATTGACCGCCTCGCTGATTTTGAAAAATGCGGTTGTAAAATGAATGGAGTGACGGAAGTTAAAACCGCCTGGAAGAATTTGGACGGAACTGTGCAAATGGCCAAAGCATTGCGTATGGAAATTCTGTAAGACTTGTTCAAGACATATCGATAAAACTTAAAGGGCACGTCAATCCGTGCCTTTTTTTAGCTCAATAATTTTCTATCATTAAAGTTGGCAAATTAGTTCGTGTCGATAGGGATTCGAACCCTCGGTATCATCTGTATTTTTGCTTGGAGAGGCTTTTGAACACTGATAATCAGCGGAGACTGCGAAGAGTTCGAATCCTTATCGATACCAAGACATCGTTCTCTAAAATTTTTTTGGGAAAAATCAGGTTTTGACAGGCAAAATGTTGATGAAGAGACTCTGGCGAGATTTTACTTTCCAAGTCTCCAAGTACCAAATTTTGGAGATCAGAGAAGAGAATCTGTGGAAAAAGGCATGGAAAATGGAACCTGAAGCTCGTCTAAATGGACTTAAATTAAAATGGATAAAAGGCGAACGATTCTCTGTAACAGTGGCTTCTGCATTTCATTATACTTAGGCACAAATATAAAATTTACTTCATATCAAGACTTTGACTGGCGGAGAGGGAGGGATTCGAACCCTCGATACAATCTTTCAATCGTATGGCGGTTTAGCAAACCACTGCCTTCAGCCTCTCGGCCACCTCTCCAAGGATGGTTTATAGAAAAACACTATTAAGCGGTAAAGTCAACTGATTTTTTTGTGATAAAAGCGATAGCATATGTAAAATACAGATATATTACAAATCATAAGTTGTTAAATAAAACTTATTACTATTTCATATAAAAATAAATTGCAGATCACGCCATTTAGTGCCCACAAAGAACAATCTAAATAACATGATCTGCTTGAAATACGTAATTATCTTGAATGTCTGATCTGTTCTTTCAATATATTCACAACTCTATCGAAATTGCCTTTTCCATGTCCATCATGCGAAATAGATTGTCTTGCAACTGTCTCCAAATGTTCTAAATGCTCTGTTGAAGCACCATCCGTGGTGCAATCTATTCTGTCCAAAACCGGATTTATTCTTATATAAGTGAAGAAATTATGGCGAAGGCCGCAAGCAGCCAATTCCGTAAGAATTTCATTCGTTTCTATACTATGTAAATTCATGAATAATCCCGGAACAGTAGTTGCCCAATTCAGTAAGTTAAGATCTTTTGTAGTATTTCCCGCTGCTCTGCAATGACCTGTTCCAAGAGATATCATTATTATTTTTGAATGAGGATATTTTTTTACTGCATGCAACAACGCAATTAAACCGGGATGGTTCGCGAAACATCCTCCATCGGTTCCTTCATATCTCACACCATCTAATCCTGTAAAAATATGAGGTGGAAAATAGGTTGGAGCTGCACTTGTTGCCATCAAAGCGTCAAACAAAGCAAATTTCGGTGTTTCATCATAATTTGTATATGTGAAAACATCATGGGTCTTTGCTGAGCAAAACGGAATAATTAAATCCGATTCTATATTTTCTTCTGTTTCAGGACTCAGAAAAGAGCGGATTACTTCAGATCTTCCATTCGACGTATAGCCATATCCGCGAAATAATTTTGTAAAGGGCCACTTCCACCAGCTGTAAGAAAATATTTTATTTACGAGCGGTGTATATCTTTGATGCAATTCATTAACTTTTCCAGCCGCTGCAGCCGTAGCTATAAGAGCACCAACTGATGTACCGGCATATATGTCTATAGGCAATTTTTCTATTAATTGTCCAGTTTCTGCGCTCAGTCTTCTCTGAAGCTCGTTTAAAAAGAATAAAGGAATAATGCCGCGACTTCCTCCACCATCTATTGTCAAAACAATTTTAGTCGGGGTAGTCGGTTGCAGTGAGGGAATACTATAAGTTAATGTAAGAGTTCTCTGATGAATCATATTTGAAGAAGTAGGAAAATCTGCAAACTCATCTTCCTCTTCTGTTGTGAGTTCTTTCTGATGTTCTATATAAGCAACGGTTACAGAGGCAGTAGATCGACGCGAAACTATGCTTGTATCTGAGTCTGATTCATCGTCAGATGTGCTGTAATGCGACATAGACGCTGTATCACTATCACTTGCTAAGCAATTTAAAACACAAAGAATACCTGTTGCAAGACAAATACATATTTTTTTTAAGTCTTTCATGTTTTTTCTCCTTGCTTAAAAAATAAAAAAACTTTCATTGCGATCTTTACGAGATCACAATAAAAATTTGTCTTAACAGTATTACGATTTACTTCAGGAACTTATATTTGATAATAATCGTTAATATATTAGTTGGTGTACAAATATATTTGCCGACTATAAGTGAAATATTCTATACTAAAAAAGTTAAAAAAAAGTTAATAACGTATTTTTTTTGTGAATTTTTTATTTATTATGTATAAAAAACATTAAAAAAAAGATATATGATATATATTGGAATAAAAAATCACCCATTAAAATAAGAAAACATGCATTTTTACTAAAAATAGGTATAAAGCATACCTTAGAGGAAATAATATATGAATTTCTTTTCTATTACTTCCAAGCGGGGGGAAATAAACCAGGTTTTGGAGTAATAACAAATTTGTAAACGAAGTTACCATCAAGATTGAACTTTGGTTCAAGTAGAAATAATCCAAGTTTTGATTTAGTAAAATTTGTATTTTTTGTTGCTCCATAAAAACATGTTATAAGCAATCTCTCCTCACCATTTTTATAACAAATTAAGTCGGGATGTATTGCTTCTATTTCATTTGATGATTTATTTGCAGAGGTTAATTTCGAATTCCACATCCCCGCATCAACAGATTGTGCGTTAGAACCAATGCTGCACTCCCAATAATTGTATTTATAGTTATTGTCGCTTTCTCTCTTAACATAATGAAAGCGAGCGACATAATAAATTCCGAACGGCCACGGATAAAACATAGATTTTGTATGAAAGAAATTAAGACAGCTTGCAAATGTTGCTCTGTTAAGATCTGCTTTTGTTAATTGCTTATTAGTTCGTGTGTTTGCAATTTGTTGAATTATACTACCAAGCAGATATGCTGATGTTCGGATTTTATTTTTTAGTTCGTAGAATCGATAATGGTCAGAGACAAAAAGCAAAAGAGTAATACAAACGGGAATGCTAAATGTGAATTCGATTAATATCCCGCCTTTGTGGAGTTTGTAGAGGTGCAAAATCTTGCGTAAGAGGACGAATACCCCCCCCGCAAATTTTTCGCAAGATAGTTTGAAATGTTTTAAACATGATATTTGAATCTCCGATTCTATTATGTGCTGATTCTAAGGAAAAATCGTTAAGAAAACGGAAAGATTATTTCACTTTATTCTTTTGGCTAATCATATCCTTTGAATTCATCGTCAGATATTTTCTGATTTATCTTTTGCTTTTTCAAATAAACACGAATTGGTATTTCAATATCCATTTGATCGCTTTTTCTGTAGATTTCCCATCCCGCAAGTTGGAAAGGTTTCAAAGAAAAAACCAAAGCAACTACTCCATTTTCTTCATCTGTATCGTTCTTTTTTCGGAAAACAACTACAAGCATACTGCTTGTTTTTAAGTGCGAGATTGTTTCTAAATTATCCTGAATAGTGACTTTTGAATCCAGAAAAAATGCAAGAGGTGATGAATAAATTGAAGTAATACTTTTTTCTTTTAATTCTTTATCGTAATAAATGACTTTATTGTTTTTTACGATAATAATTTTTGTAGGAGGAATTGTGTAATCCATTTTTAGCATTGCTGGTTGTCTTTTCAATATAAAAGAGCCAGAGTTTTGCATTCCTTTGCTGTTTATTTCAATAAAATCAGATTTAAATGTGTTAATACTATTGAAAAATTGTTCGATTTGTTTCAAATCTTTTTGAATATCTTTGTTTTTTATTTCTTTTTGCTTTCCTGAAACAAGAGGGATAGAAAGCAAAATACAAAAAATTATGAACAGTTTTCTCATTATCATCTGCCGATTATTTCTCTTTTTCCGACATGATTTGCAGAAGAAATAATTCCTGCGGATTCTATCATGTCTATTATACGAGCAGCTCTGTTATATCCAATTTTTAGATGCCTCTGCAAAAAGCTTGTTGAAGCTTTTCCTTCTCTTAAAATCAAAGCGACCGCCTCTTTATACATGGGATCATCACCACCTTCTGTTTCATCATACGTTTCCGCATCTTCTCCGTCTTCATCTTCCAAAATCGATGTTATGTACTGCGGTTCTCCTTGCTCTTTCAAATGTTGCGTAATATGTTCGACTTCTTCGTCAGATACGAAAGGGCAGTGAATACGTGTCATTCTGCCACCGGATGCCATATAAAGCATATCACCTTGTCCAAGTAGTTGTTCTGCTCCTTGCTCGCCAAGAATGGTTCGGCTATCAATTTTTGAACTGACTTGGAAACTTATTCGTGTAGGAAAGTTTGCTTTTATCGTACCCGTGATAACATCGACGGATGGTCTTTGCGTTGCCATTATCAAATGAATTCCCGCAGCGCGTGCCATCTGTGCAAGACGTTGTACTGCAACTTCGATGTCTTTTCCTGCGACAAGCATAAGATCTGCCATCTCATCAACGATAATTACTATGTATGGAACCAAATCCATATCCAT
This sequence comes from uncultured Alphaproteobacteria bacterium, assembly GCA_905233185.1. Lineage (GTDB taxonomy): Bacteria > Pseudomonadota > Alphaproteobacteria > UBA3830 > UBA3830 > BNWE01. Next base: position 11,150 of record CAJODB010000010.1, read on the forward strand.
TTTTTGATCTTCATAAATAGGAGCACCTGTTTCTTGATCAAATCCCGTGTGGACACGGCGAGTTATTGGTTCTCCACTTGCTTTGAGTGCCGCTATTTTCGCATTGTATCCTTCAATATTGCGTACACCGATTTTGGACATAGCTTTGTAGCGGGATTCCATCTCTTTTACTGCCCATTTTAGCGCAACAACGGCTTTTTTCGGGTCTGTAACAACAGGAGTTAATAAATGCGGGATATCATCATAAACAGATAATTCCAACATTTTTGGGTCAATCATAATGAATTTGCATTCAGCTGGAGAGAGTTTATAGAGCAGAGATAAGATCATTGCGTTAATACCAACTGATTTACCAGATCCTGTGGTTCCTGCAATAAGTAAATGAGGCATTTTTGCTAAATCTGTAACAATTGCTCCTCCTGCGATATCCTTTCCAAGTGCTATTGGCAATGCACTAGATGATTTTTTATAAACATTTGATTCAAGAATTTCTCTTAGATAAACAATTTGGCGCTTTATATTTGGAAGCTCTATACCGAGTGCATTTTTTCCGGGAATTACAGCAATACGAGCAGAAACTGCGCTCATATTTCGGGCAATATCGCTTGATAAGCCAATAACTCTTGATGATTTTATGCCAGGTGCCGGTTTAAGCTCATATAGAGTAACCACAGGACCTGAACCAACGTTTGTAATTTCTCCGTTAATACCGAATTCATTGAGTACATTTACCAAATTATCAGCACGACTTCTCAATTCGGATTCTGCGACTTTCTCATCGTGATGTTGTGGTTCTTTAAGCAAATTAAGCGAAGGGAATACAAAATCGTATTCTTTCTCTTTGTATTTAAGATTTTGCAATTTTGTTTTCGTTTCTTTTCGAACTATTTTTGAATTTTCTCCTTCTTCATTGTCGCCGAAACGTTTGAGTGGCATTGAAGGAATTTCATCAAATTTTAGTTTTTCCGCAAGATATGCATATAGGTATCCGAAAAAATCTATTAGATTCGAGAAATTCAAGCGTATAGCAATTACGAAACCAATAATAAACAAAAAGAGAAAGATAAAACTCAAATTATTAACAGAGCAGAAAAGTAAAGAGCTACTCCCAATCCATTTTTTTATAGAAGCACAAAAATAATCTCCTACAATACCTCCACTAAAGTTACGTATTCCTGATATCGATATCATAATGGAAGATGAAATAATTGCTGTGATACATGCGATAGCTCTATAAAAGGCTACTGAATGATATTTCATCAACTGATATCCCCAAAATAAAAGTATGATGGAAAAGACATATGCAGAAGAACCAAATAGTTGGATCATAAAATCTGAATAATAACTGCCGGGAAGTGCCATCATATTTGAAGTAACGCCATCTATAGCTGTATTAAGAGACGGATCTTCAGAACAATATGAAATAAGTGCTAAGATAGATGCGAGGGCGATAAAAAAAACAACAATTCCGAATAATTCAATGCAACGAACATACAAATTGTACAAGAAGTCTTTGCACATATTGATGTATCGGTTGCTCATAAGTTTTTTTCCCTTATATTCCTTTGTTAATTTCCTTATTTCTTATAAAACATCTAATTTTATATCACATAGCAGATTATTGTATGGGATACTTTGCAATTCTGTTTCGAAAGTCACTTTCTGATTTGGTAAGATCTTTTTATAAACCATGTCATGTGTCCAAATTTTCTTAAAATGAACATCTTTAGATGTTACATGATCATCATCTTTGAGCGAAATAGTTATACTTGGAAGAATTTGTACTTCATTGGAGATATTAACCAATTCGCCTTTTAATCCTATGTACAATTTTCCATCTTTTTGAATAAAAAAATTAGAAACATTGCTCATCTTGAATGATTTTTGTTTTGTTTCAGAAGTTTTGTTTATCAGATCATAAAAGCTTGATGCAGGTGGCCAAATTTTTATAACTGTACTTTTTGCAAAAAACAGAAGGAACAAAGATATAAAAACTACAGACCAAAAGAAAGTCCATTTTATGGTTTCTATTACCTTAAGCGCACCATCATGTGGTTCGGAAACAGCTTCTTGCTGCCAAGTCGTTCCGCAAATTACGCACCTTACCAGTTTCCCATCACCAATTGCTTCAGCTTGAACTGAATATTTATTATGGCAAGATGGACATGTAACTATCATAGTTCAGTATCTCCGAAAAAGATAAAAAAATGCACAAAAACATCCATTCTGAATATTACCTTGTAAAGGTTGTGTTTTCAATATATTTCTCAACTTATTTTTTTGAAATAAATAAGGTGTTTTTGCTTTCTATTATCGTATAAGCCAAGGCAAAAGCCACACAATCCCAAGATGTGTGAGAGCGATAAATACAGCAGCACTGCCTATATCTTTTGCTTGCTTTGAAAGTTCGTGTTTTTCAAGACTTATTCTATTGATAGCTGCTTCTATCGCAGTGTTTAGTGCCTCAGCAATTAATACAATTACATACGAACTGAATAAATAGATACGTATGATAGGCGTTGAACTTCTAAAGAATTCAATCGAAAAAATAACGCATCCTAATATTAGCTCTTGTAAAAATGCTCGTTCTTTTAACAGGTATTTCATTCCGCTTATTGAATATAAATATGCATTTATAATTGATAAGATTTTTTGTCTCATAATTTCATCATTCGTTTCTTGCTTTTCTAGTATACAATAAAATAAACTTTTATAAGAGATGGCTATATGAACAGATATAAAATCACGGTCGAATATGACGGAACACCATTCCACGGATGGCAGAGGCAGGACGGCTATGATTCTGTTCAACAGCGTATTGAAGAATCCATGCTACCGTTTCTTAAAAAAATGGTAGCGATAAATTGCGCTGGGCGAACTGATACTGGCGTTCATGCGCTTGCTCAGGTCGCACATTTCGATTTTGAAAAAGATATTGATTGCTTTCGTCTTCAGGAGTGTATGAATTTTTATTTACAAAATGTTCCGATATGCATACTTTCGATAGAAAAAGTTCCGAATAATTTTAATGCAAGGTTAAGTGCAATTGAACGTTCATATGTTTATAAAATTCTGAACAGACGAGCAAAACCAACAATTGATGCAAATAGAGTTTGGTTAGTCCCGATTCCTTTGAACGAAAAGAAGATGCTTTCTGCTGCGCAATGTTTGATTGGAAAACACGATTTTTCGACATTTCGAGCTGCTGGATGTCAACAGAAAACACCGATAAAAACAATTAACCGAATAAATATCGAAAGAAATGGAAACATAATTGAGATAACCATTTTCGCAAAATCATTTTTGTATCATCAAGTGCGCAATATTGTTGGATCACTTAAAATGGTTGGTTGTGGGAAATGGACAGAGGAAAATTTTAAAGAAATATTTGAAGCGAAAAATCGTAATCTGGCTGGTCCAACAGCTCCGGCATGCGGACTATATTTTCTCGGCGCACGGTACTAATAATTTAGAATTCTGATTTTCCTATTGTTATCCTTCTATTACCGTATTATGTATGCAATTGATATTGAATCTGCAACGATGTTGAATGAACATATTTGCAATTCATATAAATTTACGACGAGATAAGCTTTCCGTTTTTCAAAATAAGAGTTCTGTTTCCCAACTGGTTTATTTGATCCTTATTGTGCGTTATCATCAGGCACGTTTTCTTTTGCTTATAAATGCATGTATCAATTATCCGTAAAACTCTTTTTGAATTTTCTGAATCCAAAGCTGCAGTTACTTCATCTAAAAGCAGAATTTTTGAGTCTGTTAGTAGTGCCATTATTACGCTTAACGCTTGCCTTTGACCTCCCGAAAGTTCACCAACTAAACTATCAAGTCTATTTTCGAGGCCGATTTCATAAAGTTTGCTTCTGAAAAAGTCGTCTCGTTCTTTCGAACAACTTTGTGTTAATAATTTTCGTTTTTTCCCTCGCATGTGTGCCATATTAAGGTTATTGCGTACACTCATATTCGCTACTGTTCCGACTTTAGGATCTTGAAATACATTTGCGACAAGCTGAGCGCGCATATATTGTGGTTCATTCGTTACATTTTTTTCTGATATAAATATAGATCCTTTAGATGGACTAATACTACCTGAAATTGTATTAAACAAAGTTGTTTTTCCTGCTCCGTTTTCCCCTACAACTAGTACAAATTCTCCTTCATTTACGGTTAAATTTAGATCGATCAAAATATTTCTAACATATATATTTTTCAAATTCAGCATTTTTATTTCCTACTCATTATAAAAATAATCAATAGTCCCGTAATTAAATTCAGGTCTTGAGTTTTTAGCCCAAGAATATCGCTGTTTATTGCAATAGCTATAAAAATTCTATAAGCAATCGATCCAATAACGCACGAAAACAGCGCGAAAAATATCTCGATGAAATTTCTACTTTTGATTTCCAAATTACGTATGAATTTTATTTTCGGAAAAAACTTTTCTCCGATAATTACCGATGCTAATCCGATTACTAAACACCCTGTTCCTTGAGACACATCACAGAATCCTTGATATTGAGTAAAAATTGCTCCGCACATTGCGATTAATGCGTTACTGATTATTAATCCGAAGATTGTCATGGCATTTACATTAATTCCATTAGCCAATGCAAATTTTTTGTTTTGTCCGATAGCTCGCAAGCCAAGTCCAAAATCGCTGCTTAATAAATATGCAATAAAAAAAAGAATAAGCGTAACAATTAACGTACAAATTATTATAGGATTATCGAAGCGAAAAATAGTCGATTCATTAACCAAAGATATATTTGGTTTTGTTCCCATAATTCTTAAATTTATCGAATACAACATGAAAGCAACGATTATTCCGCTCAGAAGATCTTCAACTTTTAAGCGAATATTTATAAGACCTGTTAAGAAACCGGCTGTTCCACCCGCAAGTGCCGCAAAAAATATTCCAAGCGCTGGATTAAGGCCGCTTTTTATCATGACTGATGAAACAGCGGCTCCCGTAACAAAGCTTCCATCGCATGTAAGATCGGGAAAATTGATAGTGCGAAACGTAAAATATATTCCGAGAGCTAAAATCCCGTATATCAAACCAACTTCCATAGCAATTATCAGTTCATTTAAAGTTAGCATCGCTTATGTTTCCTTCTATTCTTTCTCAAAAGTTAAAAAGCTTTTTTAGCACGCGTTTTTATTGCGTCAGGAATTTTGACAACGCTTTTTGTATTGATATAAAGTTCATTAGTAGTCGGATATTGAATCTCGATATTGTTGATATCTTCACCGTTGATGATTCGCTTTATAATTTTTCCTGTCTGGACTCCAATATCGTATTGATTGGGGCCAAGAGCTGCAGCACATCCTTTTTCAACTTGATCTGTATCACTTACGTAAACAGGAATACCATTTTTATTACATATCGAAATAATATTTTCCATTCCACTTAAAGCCATATTATCATTGCTAATGAAAATCGCATCACAACTCTTTGCGAGTCGTTCTGTTGCTTGCGGAATTTCCGAAATTTTCGATATTCCTTGTTCAAGCAATTTGATATCCATATTTTTGCAAATAGATTTCAGATTACTTACGATAAAAACGGAATTCGCTTCGCCTGTGTTATAAATTATACCAAGCTTTCTAAGATTAGGTTGAATTTCCTTAAATAAATTAAGCTGAGGTTGCAAAGCAACAAAATTTGATACTCCTGTAATGTTGGAATTTTTTAAATTTTCAGAAATGTCTTTTGGATTTGTAACAGAACTGAAAACAACTTTTGTATTTTTGCTTTTTGCAAATTTATAAGCGGCTTGAGATGGAATAGTTCCGACCGTTACAATCACGTCAGCACCAGAATCAGAAAATTTGGCAATGATTTGTGAAGCAAGTGCCATATTTCCTTGGCAAGTTTCTACGCTTACGTCATAACTTTTCTCTTTCTGTGACATTAGATAATAAGTCATACCAGCAACAACAGAATTTAGTGCTTCGTGTTCAATGACTTTGCATACCTTTATTTTAATCTGGTTATCATTTTTCTTTAAAAGAATGTTTTTTTTGAGTAAAAAAATTGACGCCAGAATAACTGCCGCCACGATAATGATTTTTTTCATTCGCAATCTCCTTTAATTTTGTTTCTCATTTATCCTGAGAAAGCGATATTTTTTCTAACATTTTCCGATATCCACCATAATTTTCTTCGTTCAAAAAGCGCGCGACTCGACCGATTGTAGTTAAACTTGCGCGAGTCATTTCGCTGATCTGTCTGTAGGAGTACTTCTTTTCGTTAAGTAGTTGGCATACTTTCCATCTTTCGACAAAAGCTTTTATTTCAGCCGGTGTGCAAAGATCTATGAAAAAATTTTTTGCATCTTCTGCGTCTTCAATCAAAGTAATCGCCTCAAACAAATCTACTTCATGAATATGATGATCATCTTCCATCGCTTAATCTCATTTCTTATTTAAGTTCTACTGTACTAGTATAATAGTGCAGTAGAATAAAATGTCAAGTATATTTTTGATGAAAAAACTCTATTGATTAATATTTTGTTACTTATTTCTTAATTTAAGATCAAATTGAACGAAAAAATTATTTATGAATTTATTCAGAAGAGAAATTCATAGACAGTTTTCTTGAAGATGATATAACTTTGATATACAAAACATCTGAAGGAATTATCATAATAACAGATTGTGCATATTCAGAAATATATAGTATCGTATAATACGTGATATCTATTGTTAAAAAAAATGGGAAATATTAGCAATAAAAACAATTAATTGAAGGTTTTTATCTTATAAATGCTGATCATGATTTGCTAACACAAACTATAAACTTTTTTTGAAAAGCAAAAATGTATCAGAAATTCATCCATATCATTAAACAGCCTTAGAAGCTAAAATTACTTTGATTCGTGTAGTGATGAGAGTTCATGAAATCGCAGCAGACATCGGAATAAATTTTTAAGAATATTACTTCTAATGAACTTGTAAATAGAGTGTGTGAATTAGTAATTTATTATTTGTTATTATATGGTGAAATTTTAAAAGATTTATAGCCCGAAATAAATATTTTCGCTTTCCAATATCACTCTGGCAATAGTGTTCCTTTTATCGTAGAATATCTTCACTTTGTGTATGGTGCGATATGGTAGCTACGAAAATTTTTGATAAAACTATTCTTGAAAATGCAAAATCTTGGCCGTTTGAGGAAGCTCGCAAAATTATCGCCCGAAAGCGAGTTAAAGAAAAAGGATTTGCGCTTTTAGAAACTGGGTACGGTCCATCTGGATTGCCACATATCGGTACTTTCGGAGAAGTTGCGAGGACAACCTATGTGCGAAAAGCTTTTGAAGCTCTTACTGGCATGAAAACGAAACTTTATGCTTTTTCTGATGATCGTGATGGATTGCGCAAAGTTCCCGATAATATTCCGAACAAAGAATTGGTTGCTAAGTACTTAGGCTTTCCTTTAACGAAAGTTCCAGATCCATTTGGATGCCATGAAAGTTTCGGTCATCATAACAATAACAAACTTATGGAGTTTTTGGATTCATTTGGTTTCGAATATGAGTTTCAAAGCTCAACAGATTGGTATTTCAGCGGAAAATTTAACAATGTTTTGTTGAAAGTATTACGGAATCATAAAGAGATTTTGGATGTTATGCTTACAACTTTGCGAGAAGAACGAGCCGCGACATATAGTCCATTTTTGCCTATTTCACCGAAGACAGGTCGAGTTCTGCAAGTAAATATCGAAAAATATAATATTGATGCGGGGACGGTTGTTTTTAAAGACGAAGATGGGACACTAACAGAACTTCCTGTTACTGATGGCAATTGCAAGTTGCAATGGAAGGTCGACTGGGCAGCGCGTTGGACTGTTTTTGATGTCGATTACGAAATGTCAGGAAAAGATTTAATCGATTCAGTGAAATTGTCATCGCAAATTTGCAGAATTTTAGGCGGAGAGCCTCCTGTAAGTTTTAGTTACGAATTATTTTTAGATGAAGAAGGGAAAAAAATCTCGAAATCCAAGGGAAATGGCATAGGAGTGGACGATTGGCTTCGTTATGCTCCACAAGAGAGTCTTGCAAACTTCATGTTCGCATCTCCGAAGAGTGCGAAAAAATTATATTTCGATGTTATTCCAAGACAAATCGATGATTACACAACTCATTTAAAAAACTTTGAAACGCAAGAAGATTCAAAGCGTATCGATAATCCTGTTTGGCATATAAATAGTGGTAATCCACCGCAGAGCGAGTCAGATATTTCATATTCATTGCTTCTGAATTTAGTCAGTGTTTGTAATACAGATGACAGAAATATTTTGTGGGGGTTCATAAAAAAGTACAAAAAAGATGCAACGCCCGAAAATATGCCATTTCTTGATAAACTAGTTGGTTGCGCGATAAATTACTACCATGATTTTGTAAAAGATAATAAATCATATTCCATTCCTACGGATTTGCAGAGAGAAGCGTTGCAGGATTTGCTCGATGAATTATCAAAATTAACAGGGAACGAAGATGCAGCTAAGATACAGGAAATTGTTTTTGAGGTAGGAAAACGTCATCCTTTTGAAGATCTGAAATCTTGGTTTAATACATTGTACAAAACTCTTTTTGGCCAGGAAAACGGGCCCCGTATGGGATCATTTATCGCTCTTTATGGAATTAATGAGACGAAAGAACTTATTAAATCTGCACTTGAAAGAACAAAATAAGGACAGTGAACTTGCAAAAAGTAGATGATAAAGATATTACTCAAATTTTAGAATGGTTCGCTGATTCTGGAGTGCAAGATATTTCTTCGGAACGTAGTATTGTTCAAAAAAATTCCGAAAAAGAGATAAAGACTCTTGCTGAATTAAAAGAAGTAATGAGAAATGTCGATATTTCGATAAAAGCTTGTGCGTTAAATATGGTTTTTGGAGTCGGTAATGAACATGCGGATATACTTTTACTCGGTGAGGCTCCAGGAGCCGAAGAAGATAAGCAGGGAATTCCGTTTGTAGGTCAAAGTGGACAGCTTTTGGATAAAATTTTAGCGGCAGTGGGGCTTGATCGAACAAAGGTTTATATAACGAACATTCTTCCTTGGAGACCTCCCGGAAATAGAACACCGACTTTACAGGAAATAACTATGTTTCGTCCTTACGTTATAAAACATATTTCTTTAGTAAATCCGAAAATTGTAGTTTGCTTGGGAGGAACTGCCAGTAAAGCGTTATTACAGACGACACAAACCATGACTCAATTGAGAGGAAAATGGGCAAAAGTAGAAGAGCTTTCCGCCTCGATACTTCCTACATTTCATCCGGCATATTTGCTGCGTTCCCCATCGCAAAAAAGAGAAGCTTGGGTCGATTTTCTTACGGTAAAAAACAGAATGCAGGGATAATAAAAACTTATGAAAACTATTTTAGTAACAGGCGGAGCCGGATACATAGGAAGTCATACAGTATTAGCTTTGATTGCTAACGGATATGATATTGTTATTTTCGATAATCTCGAATGCGGACATATAGAAACGGTAAATACCTTAAAAAATATCAACGACCAATCCGGAAAAATTGTCGATTTTATAAAAGGCGATTTAAAAAATGCAGACGATATTTCTGCGGTTTTCAAGAAACATAATATAGATGCAGTAATTCATTTCGCCGCTTATATTCGTGTTGAAGAATCTGTTCAAAATCCTCAAAAATATTATAAAAATAATGTCGGAGGAACTTTGAATTTGCTTTCCGCAATGATAGAGAGCGGGGTAAGTAAAATTGTGTTTTCGTCTACTGCCGCTGTATATGGAGAGCCCGAAAATGATGCTCCTATAGAGGAAGATCATAGATTATTGCCGATAAACGCTTATGGAATGTCGAAGTTTATGGTAGAAAAAATTCTGCGAGATTATGATAAAGCTTATGGCATAAAAAGTGCGGTATTGCGGTATTTTAATGTCGCGGGTGCCGATAAAAAAAACAGGATTGGCGAATGGCATGATCCGGAAACACATCTTATCCCGAATATTTTGAAAGCAATCGATGGCAAAATTTTCCAATTATATGGTGACGATTTCAATACGAGAGACGGTACGTGCGTTAGGGATTATGTTAATGTCGAAGATCTCGCTGACGCCCATGTACTTGCATTGAAATATTTGGAGAAGATAGGCAAGTCCGATTATTTTAATATAGGTACGAATTCAGGAAGTACGGTAAAAGAAGTCTTTGATACTTGCGAAAAAGTTTTAGAATGCAAAATAAATCGAAAAATTTGCGACAGAAGGGCGGGTGATCCGGCGTCATTAGTTGCAAGTAATAAAAAAGCACGAAAAATTTTAGGATGGACATCAAAAAGATCTTTAGAAGATAGTATTCGCTCGGCATATGAATGGAATAAAAAATTAGCGGAGAAAATATGATTCCTATTTCAGTAATTATCCCGGTATATAATGTAGAGAAGTATTTGAGACGCTGTTTAGAAAGTGTCATCAATCAGACTTTTCGAGATTTTGAGATTATTTGTGTTAATGATGGCTCAACTGATGGTTCATTGGAGATTTTAGAAGAATATAAAAGCAAAGATGATCGGATTATTTTATTGAATCAAGAAAATAAGGGGCCTGGTGCTGCGCGAAATGTCGGTTTAAAAATTGCAAAAGGTGAATATATATCTTTCATAGATAGCGATGATTGGATAGATTTAGATTTTTTCGAAAAACTTTATACAGCCGCCAAAAAACATGATGCAGATGCCGCATGTGCAGAAATTGTTAGGACTTATGCTTCTGGAAAAATGCTGAAAAAAATTGAAATAGAGAAAGAAGAAGTACTAAGTACATGTATCGAAAAGTATAAAAGGTTCGATATTCCGAAAAATTGTTATGTATGGAATAAAATTTATAAGAAGTCCGAACTTGACAAACAAAAGTTGTTTTTCAGAGAAGATTTGCTTATGTGTGAGGATGTACACTTTTCAACTGAGTTTATGTATTATTCGGATAAAGTCGTTACAGTTCCAAAAACTAAGTACTATTATTGGGTTAATGAGAAGTCTGTAAGTAGGACAAAAACAGACAAGAATCAATTAGACAATCTTGCAGCTCGAGCTGATTTCATAAAATTTTCTAGAGAACATCACATTATTTGCGATGAAAAGTTCTATGTGAAAGATAAAGTTTTTTATAAGATGTTTGGTATTCCGATTTTAAAAATTTATGAGTGGGAAACTATAAAAAAATATTATTTGTTTGGGGTGATTCCATTCTTTGAGAAGAGAATTTCGCTTTAGAAGATTGTTAGAATGATAAAAGTTTCAGTAATTATCCCGGTATATAATGTAGAGAAGTATTTGAGACGCTGTTTAGATAGTGTCATCAATCAGACTTTTCGAGATTTGGAAATTATTTGCGTAAATGACGGTTCAACTGATAGTTCTGCGGAGATTTTGGAAGAGTATAAAAGCAAAGATGAGCGAATAATTTTATTGAATCAGAAAAATAAAGGGCAGGGAAATGCAAGGAATAGCGGATTAAGAATAGCTAAGGGGGAGTATATTGGTTTCGTTGATGCCGATGATTGGATTTGTTTGGATTTTTTCGAAAAACTATATAAGGTAGCGAAAAAATATGATGCAGATGTCGCATGTGCTGAAATAAAAAGACCTCATGCAAATGGAAAAGTTTCTAATAAACTGAGATTCAAAAAAGAAGAGGTATTACATACTTACACAGAAAAATACGCAGCAAATAATATGCCACGCCAATGTTATGTATGGAACAAAATTTACAAGAAAGCAGAACTAGAACGACAAAATCTTTTTTTTAAAGACGGGGTTCTGTTTGAGGATATATACTTTATAATCAGGTTCATATATTTCTCTCATACACTGGTTACTATTCCAGGTGTTTTTTACTATTATTGGGCGAATAATAAATCTGTTACACGTGCTATGCGTGATAAAAATCAAATTGATTTAATTGCGGCGCGCGCTGATCTAATAAAATTTTCACGAGATCATCATATTATTTTTGACGAAAAGTACTATATAAAAAAGAAAATTACGTATAAGTTTTTGGGGATAAAAATTTTACGAATTGATGAGTGGGAAACTATAAAGAAATATTATTTATTTGGACTAATTCCTTTCTTTGAAAAAAGGATTTCCCTCTAGAAACTTTCCAAATTTATATAATCAAAAATCGGATATCAGATAATAATCATCCATTCAATTCATAATTTCGACAAAACTCCAGAAATTTTTCTCTGCGGTGTTCTTTTGGTGAACTGATGCTTGAAGCATTTGCTAAAGCAATTCGTATTCTATCTCCGACTGATTTCATGACAGAAGTTGGATCACGATGCGCGCCACCGAGAGGTTCTTCTATAACATCATCGATCATTCTGAACTGCATTAAGTCTTGAGCCGTAAGTTTTAGAGCTTCAGCGGCTTCTTGTGCCATATCTGAACTGCGATACAAAATCGATGCGCAGCCTTCAGGGGATATTACAGAATATATGGAGTGTTCTAACATCAAAATAGTATTTGCAACAGCGAGTGCGACCGCTCCTCCTGATCCTCCTTCTCCTATAATGGTTGCAATGATTGGCTTTTTAAATTGTAAAGAACGTTCGATACATTTTGCGATAGCCTCTGCTTGGCCGCGTTCTTCAGCTCCAACTCCTGGATATGCCCCTGCTGTATCTATAAATGTTAGTAGAGGTAAATCGAATTTATCAGCGATATCCATTATGCGATATGCTTTGCGATATCCCTCTGGATGAGGCATTCCAAAGTTATGTTTTATTCTGTCTTGAGTATCTTTGCCTTTTTCATGTCCGAGTATAGCAACTGACATACCTCTGAATTTTCCGATTCCTGCGATAATAGCTTGATCATTTCCGAAAAGACGATCTCCCGCAAGTGGTACGAAGTTTTCGATCAGCGCTCTTACGTAATCCGAAGTTTTAGGACGCTCTTGATGCCTTGCTACCAATACCTTTTGCCAGGGTGTAAGTTCGTTGTAGATATTTTTCAATAGCTTTTTTTGTTTATTTTCCAAGCGCTTAATTTCATCAATGATACTTAAATCACCTGTATTGAGGTTTTTTAACTCTTTTATTTTAGAGTCGAGTTCAAAAATAGGTCTTTCAAAATCCAAAATAATCATTAATAACCTTCTTTCTATGTTGTGATATAGTATATTGCAAAGAACATAAAATAAACGGTTATGATGGATAAAAAAAACAGATATTTTGAACTTAAAAAGCTTTTAGACTCGTATTCGAGGCAATATTACCTGTTAGATGATCCTGCGGTTACTGATGCGGAATATGATAAGCTTTATAATGAACTGCTTGCAATAGAAAGTGAATTCCCAGAATTAAAGGATGCTACTAGTCCTTCTCAAAAAGTTGGAGCGAAAGTTTCAAAGAAATTCAAAAGAATTATACATGCAACTGAAATGTTATCCCTTGAGAATGCTTATAATGAAGAGGATATTACCGAATTTATAGATCGTGTACGCAAATTAGCGAACTCTGAGAAAATTGATTTTGTGTTGGAACCAAAGTTTGATGGGCTTTCTGTCTCTATCAAATATAAAAATGGAGTTTTAGTAAATGCGGCGACAAGAGGTGATGGACGAGTAGGGGAAGATGTTACGCAAAATATTCTGACAATGGATATTCCAAAAAAAATTCCGCTCGATTATGAATTGGAAGTGCGTGGCGAAATTATTATGCTGAAAAAAGATTTTCAAGAACTGAATAATCAAAAAGAGCGAGACGGAGAGAAAATTTTTGCTAATCCAAGGAATGCTGCGGCAGGTTCTTTAAGGCAGTTAGATGCCGAAATAACTCGTTCACGAAAATTAAAATTATTCCCTTACGCTATAATTTCATCAGAAACGAATTTTTTAACACAAATTGAGATCCTTGAGACTTTGAAAAAAAGCGGATTTACAGTTACTGAACATTTTGCTTTGTGCAGAACACAGGAGGAAGCGCACGCATTTTATGAGAATCTAGAAAAGCATAGAGCAGATTTGGAATACGATATTGATGGCGTTGTTTATAAAGTTAATGATCTGAATTTACAGGAGAAATTGGGAGCATCTGCTAAATTTCCGAGACATTCTATCGCTTATAAATTTACAGCGGAAAAAGCAGAAACTACTGTTAAAGATATAGTTGTTCAAGTCGGAAGAACAGGAAATATAACCCCTGTTGCAGAGTTGATTCCTGTCACAGTCGGAGGGGTTGTTGTATCCAGAGCTACATTGCATAACAAAGATGAGATTGAAAAGAAAGATATTCGAGTCGGTGATCGTGTTGTTGTACAAAGAGCGGGGGATGTTATTCCGCAAGTCCTGTATCCTATAATTGAAGAGCGTCCGAAAGATTCAAAACCGTTTATTTTCCCTAATAAATGTCCATGTTGTGGTTCAACCCTGGTAAAAGAAGAAGCCGAAGTCGCTATAAAATGCATAAATTTAGATTGCCAAGCGCAAATAATCGAACATCTTGCACATTTTGTTTCTAAAAAAGCATTTGATATAGATGGATTAGGTGAACAAAGTATACGTTATCTTTTTGAAAAAGGAATAGTAAAGAGTGCTCCCGATATTTTTGAGATAGAGCGCAGAAATGGAAAAGAATTTAATTTGCAGAACGCAGAAGGGTGGGGGAGACAGTCACTTGAAAACCTTTTCGCATCCATAAACGGAGCAAAGCGTATATCTTTAGACAGATTTATATATTCATTAGGAATTCCACAAGTCGGACGTGCGGTATCTAAGCTTATTGCGGCATTCTGGGGTTCGTATAGTCGTATGTTGACCTGTATTAGTGAAGGAAAGTATGACGATCTTCTGTCGATCGATGGTATCGGCCAATCTATTGTGGATGATATAAGAAACTTTTGCTTAAATAAGCACAATCTATCCGTTATAAAAAGACTGGCTGGCGATGAACATTCTTCAGGCTATGTTATTGTAACCGATGTAGAGCAGATAAAAGACGGTGAATTAGTAGGGAAAACGATTGTTTTCACGGGATCTTTACAAAAATTTTCAAGAGAAAAAGCCAAAGAAATTGCTGAACACATGGGAGCAAAGACAGCTTCATCAGTGTCGTCAAAAACATCATTTGTCGTTGCAGGAGAGAATGCTGGTAGTAAATTGGAAGAAGCAAGGAAAAAGGGTATAAAAATACTCTCGGAAGAAGATTTTGAAGAAATAATCAAAAAAAATTCGCAACGTTAACACTTAATAAAACAATTTTGGTTCAAAATCGGTTTTAAGTAACGGGTTTTTGTAACATGAGTTTTTTTAGTAGTGCCGTGCGGCTTATCCGTAGAAAGGGAATGAAAGATTCTCAAGATACGATAAAAGTAACTGATAATGCAGAGTTTTCAGAGTCAGAAAAATCTCTTGAATTAGATTTTTCTTTAAGAAATTATGCGAAAGAATCCTTTTCTGTTCTTATCGTACATCCATTGTCTGCCTGTATGCATAAGATTTTGAGAGCTTCTTCTTTTGTCATAACTGGTGTTTTAGTCGGAGGGCTTATTGCTCTCATCAGTTGCCTGATTGCTCTTCAATTTGGATCGGTTGAAAATACCGTTATTTCAGCATATTTGCTTAACAAGATTGAAGAAATGCTTCCTGACACGGATTTATCTATAAAATCAGCAATGTTGCAATGGAATAGCGATGTTGGTTCTGTAGAAATAAGCTTAAATAAAGTTCGTTTTGATGATTTCTTCATTCCGAAAGTAACTATTCTTCCAAACTATACAGAATCTTTTAAACAGCAAAGATTTGTAGCTGATACAATTTCTGTTATAAAACCGAAAATTTCATTAGATATTGCAAACGATTTTAAAACAGTATCAATAAATCCGAATCTTTTGAAAGGTGGGAATAATAAAGCGTTTTTCGAGCCTCTTTCAAGTCTCAAAGAAATAAAAGATAGTTTGATCGGTACAAATAATAATGCTTTAATTAAAGTTATAAATGCTGATGTTTCAATAGCTGAAAATGGTTTACGTTGGAATCTTCGAAATTTGTATTGTGAACACAAATTAGGAGAAGATTTACCAAGGGTCATCGATTTTTGTTCGATTCTACCTGGACAACAATATTCATCTTCTGTAAGAGTAGTAAAAACCGTTAATAAATTGGGTTATGATTTGAAAATCAATTCATTAAATCCTGCGGTTGTGTATGACTCCTTCATTTCAAGAGGTACACCACTTGAAGCATTCTTGCCTCTTATTCAGGGATACAATTTGCCAGTTTCTGGCGATATTAAACTAGAGCTCAATCCTAACAAGACTTTAAAAGAATGTTATTTCAATTTAATAGCGGCAAATGGCAGTATAAGGATTCCTAATCGCAATACATTGGCTCTGAATTTAGGAAAAAGGATTGATAATGGAAGTGTTTCTGGAACCATTTACGGGAACAGAATGAATATTGATTCAATAAACGTTTCATATGGTAATTCCGGAGTTCAGCTTACAGGCTTATCAATTCCATTGATTAACTTCCACTTTTTGGATGTAGCCAATGTTGATGGAACGCTTAGTTTGACTAATGTAAATTTGAAGGAAATGCATACAATACTTCCTCCTAATATATCTAAGTCTATTGTTCCAATTTTCCATAATTATCTGCCTGGATTCCGTTTGGATTTGCTGAAGTTTGATTTAAAGGGAGCTATTGCATTTGGAGATAGGATCAGTGATGAAAGATTATCAGTTAGCCAAGGAATTTTCAAAATTCATGATGCGAAGATTCCTGTTGGTAGTCATATTGCAACAAAAGTTGATGCAACAGGAGTTGTAAAAACTGATGGATTGGATATAAAAATTTCAAATGCTATTTTCGGGAACACAAAAGTTAATAGCGGTATATTCTTTATCTCAAATCAAGACAATTCTTGGATAGGTAAAGTAAATGCAGATATTCCTATTATGGATATCTCAACTTATGCGACTGAATTTTCTGATAGGTTAGCTTCACTTCCTTTGAATAAGCTTGGCATAAAAGGGATGGCAAAAGTCGATTTGAAACTTGTACGTGTGGTAGGCGATAAATTAGAAGGTCAATCTTTACCATTCAGAATGGTAGAAGGTGATGGAACAATTAGTTCTGAAGATAATGCAAAACAATTGAAACTTTCTTGGAATGAACACGGATTATCTGCAATCGCCGATGTGAATAATGGAAAGAACAGTACACATTTCAAGATAGAAGAAGATTTTGCAAATGGAGCTGGAATAAGCAATTTCCGTTGCAAAGGAAATTCCGAATTTTTGGCAGAATTCATACCTTTCGCAGCCCAAAGTTTAAGAGGGGATTTTGATATGAAACTCATAAATTCATGGGATAGCAAGGGAGAAACAGCAGATATTGTTGTTGATTTGAAGAATGCTGCATTAAATCTGCCTGTAATAGGTAACGTAAAGACAGCAGAAGAATCTGGTAGATTCAGTACCCATATTCGCAAATATCCGGACAGGATCTTGTTATCTAAAATAGTCTTGGATACTCCAAAAACAAAAATAAGTGGTCAAATTACCACTGATACCAATTGGAATGTTACAGAGTGCGTCGTTGATAATATTGTCATGGATGGGATATCTGCGAAGGCAAATATTCTAAAGAAAAATGATAATAAAGCGATTATTTCTTTGGTTGGTGATTCTTTTGACGCTAACAAATTGCTAAGACTATTTGGACAGGCTCGAAAAAATATGAAGCTTGTAACATATCTTAATATCAAAGAGCTTTCTTTTAATGATAATAGAGTAAAGAATGTGAAAGGAACACTTGATATTCTAGGTGGAAAAATAGTAAATGGAGCTTGTATAGGCATTATCGGAGAATCTACGATTGCTTTAAATACAAAAGATATCAAAAATAGTACTGACTATCTGCTTTCTATATCGGCGTCAAATGCTGGGGATTTTATAAAGACACTTGGTATCGGAGAATCAATTAATGGTGGAAATATCAATTTCGTGCTGAAATCTTCAAGGATTGCTGCTGACGGTTCTATGGCAGGTGCTTTTGAAATAAATAACTTCCTTGTGAAGAATAATCCGCAACTTACAAAACTTATTTCTTTATCATCTCCTAATTATCTAACAGGAACAGATCTTGTAGTCGGGTTCAATACATGCACGGGAAGTATAATTTCAACAAACGGAAGAATAAAAATAGAGAATTGCAAAGCTATTGGACCAACAATTGCTGTTTCGTTAGATGGAGAATATGACAGAGTAAATGATGATTGGAAAGTTTCGGGACTTCTTTTACCTATGTCATCTATTAATGCTCAAAATATGAGTGGACATTTAGCAGCAAACTTTGGTGTTACAGGATCTTATTGGAATCCAAGTGTATCTGTAAGTACTCCAAAGTTTGTTCCTAATGATACTTTGTCAGAGCTTTTCGGAAATATGATTCCGCAATTGAATAATACGAATTACATCAACATCAATAACACTGGGGAGACTGGAAATGTAATTCCTATTTCGGATGTGAAAGATCCATATTCTCAGGAAGCTTTTGATAGAGTAGTAACGCCAGCCAGTTCGCCAACAGCGTCTGTACCAGCGAAAAAGAAAGTACGAAAAATCAAATCTCGTGATAAAAAGTTCGGTGTTACGATTAATCGTGGTTTAAAGTCAGAAAATACAGTAGATATGGGAGAATAAGACATGAATAACAGTAAAGTAGCAACAGTATTGCTTGGAGGAATTCTTATAGCAATAGCAGGTATTTCTTTTTTAAACGAGAAAAATAAACATAGTCATGGTAATAGGTGTATATGCGTTGAAGGAACTGTGGAACGAGAGATCGTCGCTGATACAGCTGATTGGACGCTATGTTTCGAGCATATAGGTACAGATCAGCAAGCGATTGAGCAAAAAAATGCGGAAGAAAAAGTTGCGGTTAATAAGGTTTTGATAGATCAAGGTATTTCTCAAGAAGAAATTGAAATGTATAACTATATTAAGGAGGATTATTTAAGACAGAGAGATAATAATTCTCCTGTAAAATATCGTGTAGGATACTATGTGCGTATAAAAACCGATAAATTAAATCTGGTTACTGCACTTAAAAATAATATTTCTAAGCTTTTAGGAGGAAATTACGGACTTATTAAGAACTCTTTAAAAGTTTCTTGCTCTAACCAAGAGACTATTAACAGAGAATTAGCTCGTTTAGCTGCTGAAAATGCTATGGAAAGAGCAAAAGATCTTACAAAATTTCTTAATGTAAAGCTAAAGAAGATTGTAACAATCGAGGCACCGAATTTTTGGGGACAATCAAGTTTTCCTGAAGCTGAAGGCATGATGTTAAATGATATCGGAATGTTATCTAAAACGGTAACTGCAAACCAAGCAGAAGATAACGCTTCTGAAGCAATGACAAAACAGAAAATGCACGCGTCAATAAGGATGAAAATTGCGATAAAATAATAATATTGCTTATTTATACAATTTTAATAGAAAAATTCTTTCGATGGATTTTATTAAGAATTTGTAATAGCAAAGTTTGTAATTCCCATCTTTCTTTTACATAACTTATTGATTTGAATATTATTGTTCGCCTAATAGCTTGCATATATATTGTATCGTATTAAATAATTCTATATTTACTTCTTCATATGCGGCTATATTGCTTAAAACATCGGCTTCGCCTTCGGTAAGAGATAATGGCATCAAGACACAATACAAAAGGCCTTGTTCAGCGTTTTTATGAAGAGCATTGAAATCGAGAATCGTTGAATATAGAGGATTTTGCGCTTCAAGAAGGATATAATAATTCCATATATCAGCTAAAATAGAAGATGTATCTATTGTTTTTTCATGCGAATCTAACTTTATTCTAATTGATTCCAGAATGGGAGCTACTACTGTATTTGTATAGTCTTCCCATTTTATCAATGTTTCGGAGAATCTTCCGCCACTCTTTGCTGAAATACGAGATTTTGCATGTATACGTTTACTGAATAAAACATTAGCGTATGCGAGAGATTCTTTTAATCTCATCTTTGGTGTTTCGAGATTTTTATAAAGAAGATTACTTACAACATGGTGAGAATCAATCTCGGAAAGAGGAAGTGAGGCTTCCAGTTTATAAGAAAAAAATGTAAAGAACAGTATAAGAACGTGAAAATAAATTGAAATGCTACGCATAACTATTACCTACCATTTTAAGATTTTTTCATTCTACAGAAAACCATTCTAAATACAAGCTTATATATCAATAAGATCATCTAAGTTATGGTTTGAATAGATCTGTAATCAGTCCGGAAATTCTAGTTCCCGTAAATTGCAACAAAAAAGAATGTTCTCTATTTAATTTCTCTTGAATTAAAGTTAGTTCTCTAAATTGTTTTTCTAATATTAAAATATCTTTCTCAAGTACTTCAATTGCCCACTTGTTGTATGCTATTTGTTCGATAATATTTGTTTGATCAACTCTTTGATACGCTATATTGTCTGGAATAATTCGTTGCTTTGTTCTTTCTCTTATTTCAAAGGTTTTTTCTTTTTTATCTATAATATCGATTAAATTTGTTTTCAAAACTTCTGTCTCTTTTATTCTTTCTTCTTTGGTAACAGCTATTGAGTCTAAAGTCCTGCGTTTATTAAATGCTATCAATTCAAGAGCATTTAGTACTTTTCCATGTACTACTTGTAAAATAGTTCCTAATATGGGAAGAGGCATATTAGAGTCGGTAAAGAGTCTTCGTTGTATACTTATTTCAAGTTTCATATGTTCGATTTGTGAATTAATTATAGCTATTTGTGTTGTAAGATATCTATCACGACTCAGAAGTTTATTTTTATGATTCCATGTTTTCTCTAGTTCAATTAAGGCATGGGATTTTTTTGATGTGGACTTTTTTAGAGGTGTAATAAATAAGTCCTTTTGTATCTGATCTATATTTTCATGAAATTGATTAAGGCTAATGCTTTCTCCTCTGATTCTTTTTAATAGATTTTCTATCTCATCTTCTGGTTGTTTACTGGTGAGTAAACTTTGTAATTCTTCAGATTGGTGATGTAACGGTAATATATTCCTAGGATCTAAGCAAAAATTAAATACTTTTGGTAAGCTATATGCTAATGCACGAGACGCTTCTTCTTTATGTCGAGCTTTTGCCGCTTTTCCTTCTTTCATTGTATCGATTTTTTCAGATATGACCCTGAAAAGACCATTAAAAATACGATCTTGCAAAGATGAAATTCTACTTGAGTTGCTAGTATCAGATTGTTTTACGATATCCCTTTCCATTTGAGGCATAATAGCAACATCAGTAGGATTTTTTCTAATGTTATCTTCTATGGTTTGCAAATCTCTTTCTAATTGAATACGTAATATTTCTGTAACAGAGAGAATATCTATATCATCCGAATAGTATTTATCAACTAAATATATCGTTGAAAGTATTCTTTTTAGAAGATTCTTCGATGTTAGTTCTTTTGATAAATGAAAAGAGGAAATGGAAGGTGAATCTGTGGAGGAAGAAGGGGATATTGTCGCTGAAATTTCCTGTCCTGCCGAAAATAGACTGATAAGCTTATGTAATGGCAAAAAATATTTTGCTGCGAAAGCTTTATCAAATGAAGCAATATTTTTTTGAAGTATTATTAAATCTGCGCCTAAGCTTTGCCTGAGTAAATCTTGCAAAATATCAATTTCTTCATTAGCTTGCACAACTTTTTCATCTAATATTAAGGATTCTTTCTCTAGTTTTTCAGCCAACCATTGAAGATTTGTATTTGCTATCTGCATATCTTTTAGTAGGTCGTTTAAGTCCCCTTGATCTTCTTCAAAAGATGATTTAGCCAATTCTGAAGAATCGCTTTCTTCCTTTCTTTCTTCTATTCCCTCCAATACTTTAGGATGATGTATTTCTTCTGTTCTTATTGCTAGTTCTTTTTGAGTTTTTTCAAGCTCTTCTGATTCAATTTTTATTGCTGTATATCTTTTTAAAAATTCCAAATCAATATATGGATTTAATTCTTTTTGAAGGAGAAAAAGCGAAGGTAGTTTTCCTGCAATATGCAGCTGAATTTCTGTTAAAATTTGTCTGAGACAGAGTATTTTATAAATTTGATTTTCAAGTAATTGATTTTTTCCTCTTATCTCTGTATCTATTGCTTTACAATGTTCTAATAGGTATATGTTTGCATTCCATGTCTTGTTTAATTCTTCGTCCATTTCCAATGGATCTTCAGCATCAGTACACGAATTTAGCTTCATTGATTTTAGTAAGCCGAGAAATAGTATGTTATTCTCTGCTCTTTTTTGCTGTACAATAACTGCTTCCATATTGGCTTCAGCAATGTAAAGAGTTTCATCAGAGCAAATAAGAGGAGATTTTTGGATTTTTAAGTCCGCTATTTTCTTATCTAAGGATCTGTGTAATATATGCTTTATAGTAGGCTTTGATTGAATCGTAAGAATCCATGGAACAGAATAAGTGAAAGCTTGTAGAGCTATTTGTTGAATTTCAGGTTTAAAAGCTTCACCAAGTATTCTTGATATGGTGCTCATAGCACTTTCTGTAAGAAATTGTGCTTCTTTAGACTGTAATCTTAATGTTCTTGTGACATAGTAAGGATATTCTTTCTCAAATACTTTAAAACGTCGTATATGTTCCAGCATGAGAAGATTTAATTCAGAGAGAAGTAAATTTGCCGGATCTTCATAACAACAATTTTGAAGTTGCAAAAGAGACTTGCTAAGTCCTCTGGATACGATCGAAAGATGCATTTCATTTGTTCTAAAATCTCTATCAGATGTATCTTCTAAAGCTTGAGGAGGGGTTACCATACTAGCTTTGACATAATCACTGATTATCAAAACTGAGAGAACTGGAATTAGATATTTTTTATTCATTCTTATCCATTTTTAGGCAGAACAAAACAACAATATCTATTATATAGTGTAACTGACAGATAAAAAAAGAATTTTTGAAATAGAAAGAAGAAAAATCTAATTTTCTTTTTCGGCTATTCTTTCCAAGAAATGAATATCAAAGTGTGCTTTGATTACATCTTCATTATTTGCAAGACGTAAATGCAATGGAATTAAAGTATCTACTCCTTCAATAACATATTCATTTAGCGCTCGACGTAAACGAGCTAAACATTGTTCCCTATTGCGAGCGTATATGATTAGTTTCGCTATTAAACTGTCATAATACGGAGGAATTTTACAGCCATCGAATAATGCACTATCAACTCGAACACCAGGTCCTCCAGGACAATGATAATTGCTTATTTTTCCTGCAGAAGGCATAAAAGTATCAGAATTTTCAGCGTTTATTCTGCATTCAATCGCGTGTCCTCGAAAAATAATATCATCCTGCGTAAAAGAAAGCTTTTCTCCTGCTGCAACTAAGATTTGTTCTCTTATGAGATCAACACCGGAGATCATTTCAGTTATAGGATGCTCGACTTGAATACGTGTATTCATCTCTATAAAGAACAATTCGCCGTTTTCATACAAAAATTCAAGTGTTCCAACGCCCAAATATCCCAATTCAGACATGGATTTTGCGATTTTTCGACCGAATTTATCTCTAAATTCCGGAGTAAGAACAGTACTTGGTGCTTCTTCCCAAACTTTTTGATTACGTCGCTGTAAAGAACAGTCTCTTTCTCCTAAATGTACAGCATTCCCGAATTGATCTACGATGACTTGGAATTCAATATGTCGCGGATTCGCTAAATATTTTTCAAGATAAACACGGTCATTCCCAAAAGATATACCAGCTTCTCTGCGAGCTGTCTCATAAGCTTGTACGAACTCATCTTTTGAGTGTGCAACTTTCATGCCACGTCCACCGCCACCTCCAGCGGCTTTGATCAATACTGGATAGCCGATTTCATCTGCCGTAGCAATGGCTTTCTCTAAACGAGTTACTGCACCTTCTGAACCGGGAACCGTTGGCAGACCAAGCCTTGCAACTGTTTTCTTCGCCATGATTTTATCGCCCATCATAGCGATATGCTCAGCCTTCGGACCTATGAAAGTCAGCCCATGTTCTTCAACCATATGCGCAAATGTTGCGTTTTCACTGAGAAAACCAAATCCAGGGTGAATAGCATCAGCCCCTGTGATACATGCGGCTGAGATAATTGCCGGAATATTCAGATAGCTTTCACGAGGTGATGGCGGTCCGACACAAACACTTTCATCCGCAAGGCGAACATACATAGCATCAGCATCTGCTGTTGAATGAACAGCGACTGTACTTATTCCCAAATCCTTACAAGCCCTTAAAATTCGAAGGGCGATTTCTCCTCGGTTGGCTATCAGTATTTTTTTTATCATTAAAAACGCTTTTAATTAATTAACAATAATGATCGGATCTCCATATTCTACAGGCTGAGCATCTTTCACAAAAATGTGTTTTACTACACCTGAACGAGGGGCTTTGATCATATTCATAACCTTCATAGCTTCAATTATGAATAAAGTTTGCCCTTGCGAAACCGTATCACCTACAGAAACAAATGGCGCAGCTTCTGGTCCAGGAGATAAATATACAGTGCCGACCATTTGAGCTTCAATAACACCCGGATGATTTTCAAGGTTATCACTTGCTGGAGTTGCAATACTTTCTTTTTGTGGTGTCTGATCCGCTGCAGATGGTGTAGGCTGTACAGAAACAGGAACTACTGCCTGCGGAACAGAACGCAACACCTTAATTCTCAAAGAATCAATTTGATACTCTATCTCTGTTAAATCAGTTTCTCTTAAAAGTTCTGCCAGAGCTCTTACGGCATCTGGATCTATTTTGACTTGTTGAGCCACATTAACCTTTCATTGGTAAATTCTAACCAAAAATCAATGGTGGGCACAGCAGGGATCGAACCTACGACCACTACGATGTCAACGTAGTGCTCTACCTCTGAGCTATGTGCCCTTAACAACTGCAGGAAATATACATTCTTGTAAGCCTGTTTGCAAGAAGAAAATATTAATAAGGAATAACGACGTGATGTATGAGTTTCTCAAGAAAACCTTTTTATAATTTTTTAACCATTATTCATTAAGATTTATCATTAATAAACAATTTGCAGATTATTGGAATAATCGAAATGTTGAAATTAATAAATATATTTTTAAAGAAAATTTGCAGAGGTGGGTATTTTATCCACCAAGTGTTATCAGCAAAAAAACAGAAGAATAAAGGCGGTATATTAATTGAGTTTACTTTCAGTATTCCTGTGTGCATTATACTTCTGTTTTTTGTATCTGATCATTATCGCTTTTACGAATTAAAAAACAAAATAAAATCCTCTGCTTATCTTATGGCTAGCATGATTCAGCAGTTGGGAAACACGAAAACTGATAAGCAATTAACAATAAACGATTTAGGAAGAATTTCATATGCAAGTTGCCTCAATCTTTTTCATACACACTCTATGTTTAAAGATTGGCCACTGGGAATTTACTATTGCGTTGTATATTATTATGTAAAAAGAGTAGGGGCTGATAATTATACGTATCAATATCTTTGGACCAGCACAGGAAATACAGCGGAAATACAATCCGAGTTTAACGATTATATTAATGTGACATATAACGCGGAACAAACAAAGAAAACTCAATCTTATGTCGAGGCTATACATTCTGATTTGGTTTGCCAAAATAATGGCGATGAACGAGTACTTATACGCTGTTATTATAATACAAGCGCACTTACCAACTTTACTAAATCAAAACTTGGATTATACATATTAGAGCCGAAATTCGGAGAAAAAGGAAATTTTAAATATGATTTGATTATTGTTCCGAAACCTGGACTATTCCCTGTTAAAAATGGATGATAGATATTTAAATCAGAGCAAAACACATTAAAAACTCTTGTAATATCTTTGATTTTTGTATATTATCAGCTCCGCAATATTGCTTAGGAGCTTTTATGAAAAAGAATATACATCCAGATTATCATGAGATAACAGTAGTCATGACAGATGGTTTTTCATTTAAAACCAGATCTACATGGGGAAAAGAAGGAGATGTTATGAAACTGGATATCGACTCGAAGTCTCATCCTGCATGGACAGGCGTGCGGCAGTTGGTTGATACCGGCGGACAATTGGCAAAATTCAAGAGTCGTTATCAAGGATTTGGTATTAAGACTTCGTGATAATGTCTTTTTCTATTGAAAACTGTGCCTTCTCTCTGTTTCTTGGGAGAAGGCTTTTTTGTTGAGGTTATGTTGCAAAATAATAGGCATTTATTTTTTTAAATCTTAGATGGTTAGATATCTACTGCTTATAATTTTTTCATTTTCGCTTTTTTGGGAGAATTCTTGGGGAGCAAGAAAAGATCCTCCTAAAGCATCTATTGTTGCAAATGCAAAAACAGGAGAGATTATATACGCATCTAATCCAGATTTAAGGACACAGCCGGCTTCAATGACAAAAATGATGACTTTGAAGTTGTTATTTAAGGCACTGAAAGAGAAAAAAGTATCTCCGAATACAATTATACGTGTGTCTGAATATGCAGCATCTCAAAAACCTTGTAAAATAGGTTTCAAAGCAGGAGAAGGAATTACTGTCCGCAATGCTATTATGGCTCTCATTACGAAATCAGCTAATGATGTTGCGGTCGCAGTTGCGGAAAGATTGGCAGGTTCTGAAAAGCGTTTCGTTCGCATGATGAATAATGAAGCACGCCGTTTACGTATGTATTCTACTATATTTTGCAATGCTTCCGGTTGGAAAAATCCAAGGCAGCTTACTACTGTTCGTGATATGCTGAAACTTTCGCAATCTCTTATTAAGGAATATCCGGAATTTTTTCCTTTATTTTCCGCAAAAGGGTTCTATTACAAGGGCAAGTATCACAAAAATCACAATAATTTGCTGGGGGAAAATGGAGGAATTACGGTTGATGGTTTGAAAACTGGTTTCGTATGCGCTTCAGGTTATAATATTTCAGTAACAGCTAAAAAAGGTCGCGAACGAGTGATTGTCGTTGTTGTAGGAGGGAAAACAGCAAAGAAAAGAGATGCTCTTGTTCAATGGCTATTAACCTGTTCATTTAATAAATTAGCCAGAAGACGATTTATTGAAGGTGAAATTCGGCGAAAATCTTGCGCTGCAAAACTTCTTCAAGCCAGTCTAAAGAGATCAAAGACAATGAAAAAATCGCATTCTCGTATGCAACAAATCCTTGAAAGCTCTCAAAAAACAGAAAATATCAAAGAAATTCCCGAAGTTATTATTGAAAAATCAAACAGTTATACTAAAATCAACGATGACAAATATATTAAAAAACAATAGCAAAAAGGACGATATATTACATGAAAAACGTGAAATTAACTCAGTTGGACAACGGACTGAAGGTAATAACTCGAACAATGGAGAGTCTAAACAGCGTAGCTCTGGGGTATTGGGTTAAAGTCGGCGGAGTATGCGAAGATTCGTCTAATTGCGGTATTTCACATTTTTTAGAGCATATGGCTTTCAAGGGAACAAAGACTCGAACATCTAAGCAAATCGCAGATGAAATAGAATCGGTTGGCGGCTATCTGAACGCCTACACCTCCAAAGAGGTTACAGCATATCATTCAAAATTGTTGGGAGAAAACAAAGGGTTAGCAATTAATATTCTTTCTGATATTTTGCAAAATCCTACTTTTTTGAAGGAAGAGTTGGAAAGAGAACGTGGAGTAATTTTGCAAGAGTTCTTTCAGACAAGAGATACTCCTGACGATATCATTTTTGATCATTTCCAGAATATAGCTTTTAAAGGACAGGCCTTAGGAACTCCGATACTAGGTACGGAAGAAATCATATCACGAATATCATCAGAAGATTTAAGCCGTTATCTATCCAACCACTATCACGCGAACAATATGGTTTTTGCTGCAGTTGGGAATGTATCGCATGAAGAGGTTTTAGATTATGCGGATAAATATTTCTTGAAATTTAAAGCGGAAAAAATACATTCTGATAACAAGGCATTTAAATATGTAGGTGGATCATATTCTGATGTCAGGGATATAGAGCAAGTTCACGCTGTCGTAGGCTTTAATGGATTATCATGTAAGGATACTGACTACTATACCATGGCGATATTTTCCTCGATTTTAGGCGGTGGAATGTCTTCGAGACTCTTTCAAGAGATAAGAGAAAAGCGCGGTTTGGTTTATTCTATATACTCTTTTTCTAATTCATATACACAAAACGGAGTTTTCGGGGTTTATGCAGCAACTACAGCAGATAAATTGAAAGAATTGGCTAATATTTTGGCTTTGGAACTTTTAAAAATGACTGAAAATATCACTGAAAAAGAATTTCAAAGGACAAAAGCGCAATTTAAAACAAGTTTGTTAATATCCAGTGAAAATAATACAGTTTCATGTGAGCAATTGGTGAACCAAACGATTGTTTTCGGTCATCCTATTTCGCATAAGGAGATTATAGAAAAAATAGACGCAGTTACAATCGACGATGTAAAACGCCTAGCAAGTAAAATTTTTCAATCTGTTACCTCTATTGTTACAGTTGGTAAATGCGATTGCACTGATGTAGTTGAAGCTTTTAAAACTAATGGATTTAAAGCTTAATTTATAGTTTTAAAGTTATATTACCCAAATAAAACAAAAAATATTTGACTTTTCAGCTCTTTTATGATATATTACAGCTAAGTATTCTGTTTTTGGTATAGTTATCTTATCTTTTAAAAAATTAGAAAGGCAAATAAATGATTCGTTCTTCTGTTATTGCTCTGTCATTACTTGTGTTAATGGAAATACATTCTGCGAACTTTCGATACGAAGAACAAAATGCGGATCTGGCAGTTTCTGTTGCGAAAGAAAAAACCAATGGGACAGTTTCTATAACGTTATTTAGTAAGGGAAAAACAATTGAGATTGATTCAAATAATGATGATATAAGTAATGGTTATTATCTATATAATGGTAATCAAATATTTGTAAATAAGATGGATGAAGGGCAGAGATTTTCTATCAGTGATGGGGCTTCCACATATGTATTTTTTGTTGATAAAGATGGAAATATTGATATTTCATCAGAAGATCAAAATGTTGATACAGGGAATATGTCATTTGCGTTTAGAACTGAT
>CAJODB010000011.1:0-12426 GCA_905233185.1 uncultured Alphaproteobacteria bacterium
GCTTCATCAAAAAGAACTTCCATAGGTTTATTAACTCGAATACTTTCCGAAATAGGCTGATCTGCATGAGAAGCGACGTAGCCTTCAAACATCAGATGAGCCATTTGTCGCGGAAATACTTCTTGATTAACGGGAGTTGCCTTTTTATTCAGAAAAACCATAACCCAAGAACGTCGATCTGTAAGCAGAGCCATTAGGCGCTTGTTGATTTCTTCGGCAAGATGAGTAGCACAACGATTCCTCGCCACATATAAATCATGTACAAAAAGATCCGCCATCTGTCTCGGAGAAAGTTTGTTTTTTACCATATATCGATGTATGGCATTTTGATCTTTGAGCCTATACATCAGACTTTGATTATCTGTAAGCATATCATCGAACCACTGACCATACGTATCTATTCTCGTGTTGTTCATACCATCCCAGTTGAAACAGTAGGATAAACGAGAATCATGTACTTCATACATTGTAATTTGTGAAGGGTCTATTGGGTCTGTAATTCTTTTTAATTCATTTATAAACTTTTCGTCCAATAATTGTTTAGGAGCATATTCTCTTATGCTTACACATGATGAAAATCGTTTCCATTTATTATATTTTTCTCCTGCCATTTTCCGCACTTCTTCTTTATTTTTCTGATCTTCCGGATAAAAAACATTATAGACTAAGTTATGTATTGTTTCTTTAGAATGTAAATTAAGAAGAAGAAAGTTGATTACTGC
This sequence comes from uncultured Alphaproteobacteria bacterium, assembly GCA_905233185.1. Classification (GTDB taxonomy): domain Bacteria; phylum Pseudomonadota; class Alphaproteobacteria; order UBA3830; family UBA3830; genus BNWE01. The sequence continues at coordinate 723 of CAJODB010000011.1, forward strand.
TTTACAAATTTTCTCTGTACAGCCGTATAAAAGACTACCTCTTCTCATAATAACATCTAATAGCTCTTTATACTCGCTTTCTTCTAATAATGTTTTTCGTTCGAGAATTTCTTTAAAATTCCTAGGAAAATCTTTACTACGAATTTGATATAATGCTTCCAACTTTTTGCCTATACCTAAAGCTGCTGCCAATTCCGAAGGAGGTTTCCCATAATATCCATCGATAAACCTACTACCATAAGTACCTGTATCAAAAAAATGGCTCGCATAAATATAGGGCGGTATCTCATCTGCCATTTCTAAGAATAATCCATTTAAAATTTCTCCTAAAGAACGTTGATCATTTGGACCATATTTTTCCAGAAGATCTTGTACTTTTTTAATTTCATTTAACTTTACGCTAGCAAGCATTTGCGCAGAAGCTTGATTTCCTATTTGGAGACAGAAGGGACGTTGTGTTTGCCCTTGGAACATATCCGTGTATTGTTGTTCTGTTAGAAGAGGTTCTGACTTATCAGGAATGTAAAATTCGGTAGACTCCCCCCCCTTTGCCTGACAGGACACGCGAAATCCGCACAGCGATCTATTGGCTGACTAAATATCGACCTTTTATAATTAACCTCCGTAGTTGGCAATGGAACCATCATTGCATCAACCATGCTTGTAGTAGTTAACATAAACATTGTGAAAGAAATAAATACAAAAGATTTTTTCATAAAAATTATCCGTTGGTTTTCAAATTAAAATCAACAATCCTGGATTTTATTATAATACAAAGTTTGTATTCTGTCAAATTGTTTAACATATAGAATGCAATGGCTTTTTTGTTTGCAATTATTGATTGATTTTGTTAGCTTCATTACGTGAGGTGAATCAATGGATAATAACGTAACAAAAGAAGATCAAGCCACCAATGCAGAAGTTTCGTTTTCTCCCCAAGAAGTTGCAATAGGAGCAGAACTCTCTCGGAATCCTTCCTATAAAGAAATCGCCAGAAAAACTTCTCTATCTCCGAAAATGGTTGCTTATTATATGAGCACTATGATGAAAAAAACAGGAACATCGTCAAAGAAGGAACTATCTGCATTTTTCCGAAGAAATGGAGCATCATTCGCTCAACAAGAAGCATCTGAAGGCGAGTTTTCGCACGAAAATAATTACAACAAACCATTTTTAATATTATTTTTGATACTACTATTTATATTGGGAGCGTATTTTTTCAAAAAATATTCAGTACAAAGCCCTCATGTAACAAATGTAGTAAGCATTAAAAATAACCGACTTAATCGCGACAAAGTTGTTGGCAGCGTAGTAAGCGTTTTGGGCAAACAAGATGAGGTGAGAACCGTCGTTATTGTCGGCGCGGGAGGAGCTGGAAAAACGACCTTAGCACGTCAGATTCTTTCATCAATGAATAGCCGAATCAGATTTGAAGTTAATGCGGAAACTGAAGATTGCCTATATAACTCGTTTTTAGATTTGGCTGAATACATAGCAAATACAAATGAAGCGAAACAAGAACTCGATGTAATCAAAAATTTACAAAATTCAGACGACAAGAAAAAGGCTCTTATCCGCTTTGTTTCAGGCATATTGCGTAAATCGGGAGATTGGGCTTTGATGTTCGACAATGTCGTATCTTTAAGCCAAGTTTGGTCATATCTTCCTCTAAATTCCGAATCCTTTGGTCGAGGAACAGTTATAATCACAACCAGAAACGAAAATATAAAAGGAACTAGTTTTATAGAAGATTCTCAAGTCGTCGATATCGGCGTTTTATCTAAAAAAGAGAAGAGAGAATTGTTTTGCAGTATTCTTTTTAAGCAAGATTTCACGCAATTAGATGAAAAATTGCAGGATGAAGTCGACAATTTCTTGAAAAACATCCCTGAGTTACCGCTTGATGTGTGTGCGGTTGCTTATTATCTGAAAAATACAAAAACATCTATGGCAGAATACGAAAAAATGATGAATAGCTCATCAAGAGAACTTAACGCTGCTCAGAAAATGTTTCTTATGGAGAATGCAAATTACAGCAAAACGAGATATGAGATAGTTAGCTCTGTTTTTAAAGAAATTTTGAAAGATGACGAACAATTTAAAAAACTTCTTCTATTTATATGCCTATTGGATTCGCAAAATATTCCGAAATGGATTTTAAAAAAGTCAGTGAATGATCCTGTTTATGCGGACAAATTCATAAATAAACTTAAACAAAACTCGCTGATCATAGATAACGGACGAAGCATTTCAATACATCGCAGCACACAAAGCGTTGGACTAGACTATATTGTCGATGTACTAGATATGTATGAAAAAGAGGAGTTGATTAAGCAGTTGGTAGATCATCTTTGTTCCGCAGTAGATATGCAGAATATCGATATCATGAAAATAATTCCGCATGCAGAAGCTTTATCTGAAAAATTATCCAGAAATAATTTGCAAAACTTAGAGAATATACATGAAAACCAAATAAGATTACTCATATTGATCGGAAAAATTCATAAATATAAGTCGCATAAAATGTTAGAGTCTTTGAAATGTTTCGAAAAAGCTTTTACATTAAATGATAAATATAATTCTTTGGATGAAGTTTCTTTGGCAAGACTGCAACTTGACGCAGGTGAAGCATGTTCTCTTATGGGAATGAATATTGAAGCTGAATCGCATTTGGCGAAAAGCGTAAAATATCTCGAAGGGAAAGAATTATCTAAAAACTATAGATTGCTGGGTGTTACAAAAATGCGCAACAAACAATTTAAAGAAGCGAATGAATTCTTCAAAAAAGCATTAGAAGCATTGAAAAAAGCGAAAGGTGATCAGGTTGATTTAAAGATCGTTGAATCAAATATCTATTCCGATATGGCTTTTAATTATTTTATGGACGGAATTAATCGAACTAACGCAAAGAAAGCTGTTCCGATAATGAAAAAAGCCGTAGAGATTCTATCGGAGTACGCATCAGACCATAGAGTTGTAGGACGACTTGCTATTCACAAAATTAAATTGGCAGCAATATATAACGCTCTTGGAAAATATGATATTGCGTTAAAACTGGCTAGTGAAACAGAAGAATTCATTAATGATTCTAAACTGGACAATAGCGATATTTATTATGTTCGAGGAATTATTGCGCGCGAAAGAGGTTTATCTAATGTAAGACTTAACAATATAGAAGAGGCTTACAAATATTTTTTGGAAGCAAAGGGAATTTTTTCAAAATCCATGACCGGTGACTATCTATTTAAAATAAAAATGCATGAAGCTGAATGTTTAGTACGATTAAACAGATTGGATGAAGCTTTTGCAGCATGCGAAGATATGTTTTCCACAAAAGAAAGAGAAAGGAATAACTATTCCGATCTGTTTTTCAACACGTGCTATTACCATGCTGCGATAATAAAATACAGACAAAACGATTTTGAATCGGCCAAGAAATATTTTAAGAAATTTTTCGAGTCTATGCGGATTTTTTGCAGAGAAATTGCATCTGAAGAAGATTGTAGAAATTTGGAACAAGAGGGAGCTTTTTCTACGAATGCTTCGATGGAAGATTTTTTCAGAAACAGTTTGAAAGTTTTTGAGTTAATATATTGGAAAGACTACGAATTCACAAAATACTACATCGAAGAGAATCTGAAATTATTAAAGTAAGTGATAATATAATGATAGATTTTCTCTCTCTTCTGTTCTGTTAAGTATTTTTTACAGGGAATAGTCCGGGTTTCGGCGTGATAACAAGGCTGTATGAGAAGTTTCCTCTGCCATTTCTATTAGCGATACCAGCTGTTCCGAAATTTGGTTCTAATATGAATAATCCCAGCTTTGACTTTGAAAAACCACTGACTTTATTGTACCAACATTCTATTAACAAACGCTCTTCGCCGTCATTCTGGCAAACCAAGTCAGGATGTATTGCTTCTATTTGAAGCTGCGATCGCTTTGCTATCTTTCCAACAGATTTATTCGTTCGATCTGTAAGGATATTACTATCTAATCCGCTATTTCCAGTAGTTGCCCAAAAAGTCTGATATTGATAATTATCACTACTTATTCTTTTTACATAATAAAAATATGCAAGATAATAAATTCCAAACGGATGTGGCTTAAACATCGCATTTGTATGAAAAAGATTGAGACAGCTTGCAAAAGCTATTCTGCATATATCATTTATGCTGAGCTGCTTATCCGTGCGAGTATTGCCTAATTGTTGCAGCATGCTTGCAGCAAGATATGCAGAAGTCCGAATTTTGCTTTTCAATTCATAGAACCGATAGTGGTCGTTCACAAAAAATAAAAGAGAGATACAAACGGGAATGCTGAATGTGGCTGAGATGCAAAATCCTCTGTAAGAGAGCGAATACCCCCCCCCGTAATTTTTACGGTGTAAGGCATTTCGAAGCAGTTTAGGCATGACAAACATAACAATGGCCTCCGACTTTATATAGGCTTAACATATGCTGATTTTAAAAAAGATTCGTTAATAAAATGGAAAAATTTATTGATTTGATATGATTATTGTTCTTTCATTCCGTTTTTAGCACGCATTCTAAGAAAGAATTATCAATATTTATAAAATTAATTATAAATATAGCTAAAAAATTAACTCTTTATAAAGATATATTGACTATAATGCTATTATTGTAATAGGAGAAAGTCATGAAGAGGATGAAAAATTTTTTACTCAATACCACCGCCACTATTTTGTTTCTCAATGGTTTTCAAGCAGATGTAAATGCTCTATCAAATATCGACAATACTTTACTAAATTTCAGCGCAGATAAATCTACGATAGCAGCTCTTCAGGAATTATTTGGAACGGTAGATGACGAGCTCAGTTTATACAAATATCCCCCGATTCTTGAGCCTATTAAAATACCTATGAACTTTTCATTCAAAGATTATCTGATTGTTAGGGTGCAACTATCGCCAAAGTGTGTCGTATCTACATATCATCCTTTCGTCAGCGCGAAAGAATACGTTACTTCCAGTAATGGTATTGAGCTTTCAAAAATCAGATGCCAAACATTTTGCAGTATCTGGGAAAGGATAAAATTGTTCCTGCAAGCTGTAAATGATCTCGGAACCAGCATAGAGCAAGCAAAAAACTCAACAGACCGTGCAAGAGAGGAAATGCGAGTAAAAAGCTTCTTAAAAAGTTACAAAATAATTTTTGGTGCTTTTTATGCTCTTGAAGAAAATTCAGAAGGAATATCATTTGAAGCAAAACAGGCTATCAGAAGGATATGGGGCTATATGAACGAATCAGCTTTTAGCCTGCAAAAAGTATGTGAAGAGGCTGAAGCGAAGGATAAGACTGCATCAGACAATGCAAGAACAGTTGCAAGGCAGATAATGCTTTTGCAGTATGCGTATGCCGCAATCAGCTTGCAGTTTTATCATGCCTATCATTTCCTTGAAACAGACAGTGGCGATGATCCTTATTCAAAAAGCAATTATGAAGCCAACTATAAAAAATTACTGAATTTGTTAAGTGATTTAGCAGTAAGATTGGAAATTCATGATACACAATATCATAAAGAATTAATGAAAACGCCAAAACCGACGGAAAAAGTCAATACAGAGGCTTAATTTCTGGGTTATATAGAAAAAGCTAAGATGGAAGACAGTTCAGTTTAACTTATGGAGTATCGCAGAGGTAGTATTTTCGCTGGTGCCCGTGGAGGGACTCGAACCCCCACGCCCGAAAGGACAACAGATTTTAAGTCTGTAGCGTCTACCATTCCGCCACACGGGCACTGATGAGAATCTATCATTAAACATCTGCTCTTGCAAATAAAAATAGCGTTTGAAGTTGTGATTGTTTTTTAAGTTTGAACATAAAGCACATAAAAAGCTTAAAAGGAGCGGTCACAATGAAAGATAAATTTAGCGTAGTTACTATTACATTCGGCTTGCTGATTTTTGGATGCATTATCGCAACTGGTTTAGCATCTTTTGGATATGTGAAATCGTATGACAACAGACTGATTGAAGTGAAAGGCCTATCAGAAAAAACCGTAAGAGCTGATATCGGCGACATGTCGATCAGTATTTCCAACAGTGGATACGCAAATCTCGAAAATCTGTATAAAAAACGTATTTCAGATAAAGAAAAAGTCATCGATTTCTTGAAAAAACAAGGAATAACAGATGATGAAATTGTAAATTTCTCAATGAATACATCAGATTATAACGAAGAGGATAAAACTACATCAGCATCTGGTATTACAACTATCGACAGAAAAAAGTTCTTTAGATCTGATGATACCATAAATATAAAAACCACTCAGCTTGAAAAAATCAGCAAAATAAAATCAGAGATCGTAAAACTTTCTTCCGAAGGAGTTTTGCTTACATACAACTATAGTTATAAATTAACGAACTTCATAAATGTGAAACTTGAAATGATGAAAGAAGCATCACAAAACGCTCGAAAAAATGCTGAAGCCTTTGTTGAACCGCAAGGAGTTAAAATAGGAAAAGTTGCATATTTACGCCAAGGGGAGATTACTATAAGAGCAGAAGATGAAAGTGAGAATGTAAGCTCATGGGATTCACAAGAGAGTCAAAGTATTAATAAAAAATTGCGACTTGTTATAAGAGCAGGTTTTACTTCTAACAATAAGAAAGAATAGAGTTTTTGCAAAAGTAATTTATAAGATTTATAGATACCGCAAATCAAATTTTTCAAAAAGTTATTTTCAACTTTAATAAGAGATTTAATAATCGTTGATATTTTGAAAAACAACAGTTGTAGTGTATGATTGCTCCATTGAGGAGTAAAAAATATGAAAAAAACATTTTGTATAACTGTTGCTGTTTTAATCGGATTATTAGGAGCCTGTGAAAAGATCGGCAATGGCAGTAATAATGGTAACGGTTTCAGATATTCAGGAACCATTGAAACAACAAAAGTTACTCTATCATCCAAAGTTGCATCTGACATATTGAAATTTTCTCTTGAGGAAGGGGATGAAGTAAAAGCAGGCGATGTTGTAGTTCAAATAAATGACGACAAATTTCGAATCGCAGCAAAACAGTTAGATAATAGCTACGGACGCTCGTGTAAATTAAAAAAAGATGGATATATTCCTGACGAACAACACGATGTTACCGTCATGCACAAGGATACAAACGACCTATATATAAAATGGTGTCGAATTGAAGCTCCAATAAGTGGAACAATAGTTACAAAATTCAAAGAAGAGGGCGAATATGTTTCTCCCGGCATGAATATTCTTTCTATCGCAAACTTGAAAGATGTTTGGGCATACTTCTATGTAGAACATGGAATGGTTCATAAATTAAAAGTTGGTGATTGCATAAAATGTTATTTGCCGGAACTTCCGAAAAAAACAATCATTGGAAAAATTATTAAAATTAATGAAGAAGCGGAATTCACTCCGAAAAATGTACAGACAAGAGAAGAGAGAACTCGACTTGTTTATGGTGTGAAAGTTCGTTTCGCAAATGATGATATGCTTTTGAAATCGGGAATGGTTTTAGAAACCGCGTTCGAACAGGAAAAGAAGAAATAACGGTCTTTTTTCTTTAAGGAATTTTTTTTGGTGAACAATACAAGTACATCTATCGAAATAAAAAATCTGACGAAAACTTTCGGTTCAATAAAAGCCTTGGATAATATCTCTCTGCATTTCTCCGAAAATATAATACACGGGATTGTCGGACCTGCAGGCGCTGGAAAAACTACCCTTTTGCGTATCATGCTTAAACTACTTAAAGCAGATTCTGGAAGTGTTACCTACCTTTTAAACGGTAACGAAATTGCATTTTCCGATATACGAACTGATATCGCATATATGCCTCAGCAGCAAAGTTTATATGCGGATTTATCCATTGAAGAACACATGATTTTTTTCGCAAATCTATATGGCATTAGTAATGAAGAATATGAAAAATTATCGGAACACCTCTATCAGATAACACGTTTGGGAAAGTTTAAAGACAGGCCTGCGGGAAAACTATCAGGAGGTATGTATAAAAAACTTGGGCTAATGTGTACTTTATTGCGATCTCCGAAAATTATTTTACTCGATGAACCAACAAATGGCGTTGATCCAATTAGTCGTCGTGAATTTTGGGAAATTTTAAATGATACAGCGGGAAACAATGTTCTGATAATTATGACAACGGCATATATGGATGAAGTTGAAAGGTGTGGTTGTGTTCATCTTATGGAAAAAGGAGAATTGCTTGACTCAGGGGAACCTCAACAATTACTAGCAAAAGAAGGCGTTGAAAATTTCGATCAATTCTTCATCAAACGCGCATTGGATAAAATAAAATGAAAGCAGCAAATCTCCCAATTGTAAGTGTTGAAAATTTATATGTTACTTTCGGAAAGTTTCATGCGGTGAAAAATGTTAGTTTTTCGGTGACTCAAGGAGAAATTTTTGGTTTTCTCGGAGCAAACGGAGCCGGTAAAACAACAACTATTCGAGTTTTATGCGGATTGCTTCCGGCATCACAAGGAAAAGTCACAATAGACGGAGTACAATTTACAAAAGGAATGGAAAATCTCATAAAAAGTAAAGTCGGGTATATGTCGCAAAAATTTACGCTTTATGATGATCTTTCTATCGATGAAAATTTGCAGTTTGCTGCAGCTCTTCGAGAAATAAATAAAGAATTTTATGAAAATCGCAAAGCTGAATTATTGGAATTTATAGGTTTTGATAGTGATACATCTCAGATTGTCGCGGCTCTTCCTGGTGGGATAAAACAGGAAATTGCTTTGATAGCGTCGCTTTTACACGATCCGAAAATAATATTTTTAGATGAACCAACTGCAGGAGTTTCATCCGTATCCAGAGATAGATTTTGGAATCTGATTAAACGGCTTGCAAAAATCGGAAAGACAATTTTCGTTACTACTCATTACATGGATGAAGCAGAAAATTGTCATCGCATTGCGCTTATGAGATCCGGAGAATTAATTGCACTAGATACTCCAACAAATTTAAAAAAGAATACGTATAAGCAAAGCATGTATTCCATTACTCCAAACGACAATGATGCTCGTAAATATTTTATTGATCATTCAAATGAATTTTTCGCTATGTTTGCTCCATATGGATTGCACTATCACGTAATAATTTCAGAAAAACTAGATGAGAAAAAAATAATAAAAGAATGGCAACAGTATGGAGCGATAAAAAAAATTCTTCCTTCGCTTGAAGATGTATTTATAAAATTAGTTGAAGGAGACAGATAAAATGAGCTTTGACTATCGCAGATGTAAATCAATTTTTCAGAAAGAAACAAAGCATATATTACGAGATCCTTTTACTTTAATTTTGGCAGTTATCATTCCTTTATTGATCGTAATGATTCTTGGAAATTCGATAGAGTTTAATTTAAAAGAAATTTCTACAGTTGTTGTAGATCACGATAAAACAAAAGAATCACAAGAATTGATTCGGACTTTTAATAGCTCAAATTATTTCAAAACCTATTTTAAAGATTCTCCATCTGAAGCATTTCAAGAAATATTGAAAGAAAACGCACGGGTTGTTTTGTATATTCCTCCTGATTTCGACAAAAACATTGCATCAGGTCACATTGCGAAAGCTCAGATATTATTAGATGGAGCAAACAATTCAACCGTAACCGCAGTAAACAGTTATTTATACAATATCAGTACAATGGCATCAGCAAAAATAACAAATACGCCAGTACAAAATGAATTTTTAAAAACTCGTCTATTATTTAATCCTGAATTGAATTCAAAATGGTTCGCTATTCCCGGGTTAACTGCAGTTATAGTCGCTATAGTTTGTATTTTGCTCACCTCACTAACCATATGCAAAGAATATGAACTTGGTTCAATGGAACTTTTGCTGTCAACACCTATCGAACCTACGGAAATTATCATAGGAAAGGTTATTCCATATGCTTTTTTGGGCTGGGCAGGATTTTGTATTGTTTATTTTGCTTCAAGATTTGCTTTTGACGTACCTTTTTTCGGAAATTTTTGGATATTGCTGCTTGCAACGATGATATTTATCATTGATTATTTGGCTATAGGTATGTATATTTCCGTAACTGCTCGACAACAGCAAGTCGCTGTACAAATTGCCTTAATTTTAGGGTTGCTTCCGACTGCCCTTTTATCTGGATTTGTTTTTCCTGTAGAATACATGCCGAAATTACTACAGTACTTTGCTATGATTTTTCCGGCAAAATGGTATATGACAGTTATAAGGGCTGAATTTTTAAAAGCATCTCCAATCAGTGATTTAATTCTGCCTTTAATAATATTGTTACTTCAGGGAAGTATAGCTATAGGTGCAGCTGTATCAAAATTCAGAAGGACATTGGAGTAATTTTATTATGCGACTTCTTGGTTTTCTTAAAAAAGAAATTATTCAAACTTTGCGCAATCGAGTAATGCTTGTTGCGATACTAATTATGCCGTTGGTACAAGCTGTTATAATAACAATCGCACTGGATAACGAAGCGAAAAATATAAACTTGGCGATTGATTGCAAAGCGAATGACTATTTAATGCAAAAAATAAAAGACAAGACTATAGCTTCAGGCTGGTTTAATAAGGTTAACTCTTTGCGAGAGTCGCCTTTTCGAGCTGTACAAACAGGGAAAGCTGATGCCGTAATTATCGCTCCCGAAAAAGGATTCACAAAATCTGTAGGAGAATTTAGACCGCAATTGCAACTACTTGTTGATGCTACGAACGTCGTGAAAGCGCAGGCAATTGAAGCATATGTAAAATCTATAGTCGGATCAGTTTTGAAAGAATGTAAATTGCTGCCATTTTCTTCTGTTAATGCATCATCTGGAATTGAATTTAAAACACGGATTTTATTTAATCCGGAAATGAATTCGACGCATTATCTGTTTCCATTTCTTATTGTCATCATTATGACAGTTACCATGATGAGTTTGGTTTGCATTTCGATCGCTCGCGAAAAAGAAACTGGAACAATTGAAACTTTGATAGCTGCTCCGATAAAAAGTTATCAATTGATATTAGGAAAATCGGTTCCTTATGTTGTTATTGGGTTCATAAATCTTTTTACTATGCTTTGGCTTGGAAAGATCATATTTGGCTTACCATTTCGCGGTAGTTTTCCGTTATTTGTTTTGCTGTTTTTTGTTTTTGCATTTGCAATATGCGCATTTGGTGTTTTTCTATCAACTTTCTGTCAGACTCAACAGCAAGCATTGCTTGGAATGATGATATTTCTTTTTCTTTCATTGATGTTATCGGGAGGCTTAGGTGCAATAGAGAATATGCCGCCAATGTTAAAATGGCTCGCACATCTTTTGCCATTGTCGCATTACACGACATTAGCTAGAAACATGATTCTAAAAGGTACTGATTTGCAATTTTTCCTAACTCATACAGGATCGATATTTCTTTTTGGATGCGTAAGCGCGATCGCCGCATTCAAAAGATTCAAGACAACGTTGTAATACTCGAATTAGCTACTTCTCTATTATTTTTAGTAAGAATATTTGAAGCAGGGTAAATAAATATCTCTCTTTAAATTTTTCCATTTTATTAACGAATATTTTTTAAAATCAGCATATGTTAAGCCTATATAAAGTCGGAGACCGCTGTTATGTTTGTCATGCCTAAACTGCTTCGAAATGCCTTACACCGTAAAAATTACGGGGGGGGGTATTCGCTCTCTTACAGAGGATTTTGCATCTCAGC
>CAJODB010000011.1:12440-49485 GCA_905233185.1 uncultured Alphaproteobacteria bacterium
CACATTCAGCATTCCCGTTTGTATCTCTCTTTTATTTTTTGTGAACGACCACTATCGGTTCTATGAATTGAAAAGCAAAATTCGGACTTCTGCATATCTCGCTGCAAGTATGGTGCAACAATTGGGCAATACTCGCACGGATAAGCAACTTACGAAAAGCGATTTATTACGAGTAAGTTATGCAAGTTGTCTTAATTTGTTTCATACAAACTCAATGTTTGCTCCGTATCCTTTTGGAATTTATTTTTTAGCACATTACTATTTCGTGAAAAAAAACGACGACGGCAATTATCAATATCAACGAGTATGGATTACCACAGGAAGAGGAAGTGCAACGACAAAGCTTTTCGATGGAATGAATAGTGGAATTAACTCACTAACGATGACATCTGCACAAGTTGAGGCAATAGATCCAGATTTGATTTGTAACAACATTGGTGAAGAACGATTGCTTATAAAATGCTGGTATGGAGTAGTAAATGGTGGCAAAGATTTTAAGAAATCTCAATTGGGATTGTTCATATTAGAACCAACTTTTGGTGATAAAGGAAATTTCTCATATAGCCTTGTTATCACGCCAAAACCTGGGCTATTCCCTGTAAAAAATTAGAATAGATAGCTTGTGAAAGTAATTTTTGGATATTTGTAGATTGGCAGCCTTTGATAATTTGGATTTTCAAAAGTATGGTTTTCGATTATTCACAATAACTCTAACTTACTATTTTATTATACCAAATAATATTCTTTTTTTGCGAGTAACTATCCATAATAAACCAAAAGATACATTTCCTTTTTCAAATACTCCGAAATTTTCCTGAAATTATCCAAAAAGATGGTGCGCCCGAGAGGAGTCGAACCTCCAACCTTCAGATCCGTAGTCTGACGCTCTATCCAATTGCGCTACGGGCACACGTAAGTCGAAAAAATCCCAATGGTGGGTGATGACGGGTTTGAACCGCCGACCTCCTCGGTGTAAACGAGATGCTCTACCACTGAGCTAATCACCCATGTTCATGCACCAAGTGATGATTGACTTGAAGATACAGTAAAAAATATTTCTATGCAACAAAGATTTTCTAAATTTACAGCTTACTAAAATTACTATGCATTTTCTTTTTGTTGTGTCTCTTGATTAGAGACATCTTTAGAATCTTTTTTCAAGATTCTGTATAGTTCGGAAATTGTCCCCATTAAAGTTGCGCCATTTTGCGTGTTAACTTCCAAAAGTTCGCGAAAAGTTTTCTTTCCGATTGCGCTTGCGATTTTTATCAAAGCAGAAGATGGACTTTGTGGTTGCTCTTTCTCCAAAAATGCGGCTATTTCATCAAGAGCGTTGTAAGCCTGTTCTATTGTAGGAGTCGCATTGTTGTCGTTTACTTCCTCTTGAATAGTTTCTTCTTCATCTGCGTTGTTTTCGGCGGCAAGTTCGGCAGCAAGTTGCGCTTTTCTTTTGCTTTCTTCCTCATCGACCTGTTTTTTTCGTTCAACTAAATTTTTGGTATTCACTTGTTTTATATCGTTCACATGCTCGTATATAATTCGAAAGCTTGGAGCATCCTTTTCACAATGTTCATTGAGAAAGTCCTCGAGTTTTTTCAAATTCTCCAGCACATTCTTTACTCCATTGTCTATTTCAGCCAGAAAATCAACCGGAGTTGTTGCGATACTTTTTTGAAAATCCTTTAAAGTAATACCAGAGCTGTTTTTTACGCGTAAATTATGTCGAGCTGTAACCCAATCCGAAAGAGAAAACACTTCGGAAATACCATCTTGCGGATATGTTAAGGGTATCATCAGAATTTTATCTGATATTTTCTCTGCAAAAAAATAAAAAGGAGCCATACGAGCCGTGACATCGCCGTTCGAATCAATCGCCGGCCAAATGTTGTCCCAATATCTTTTGCATAAAGCATGAAGAAGCATAATTCCTTGATTTAAACCTGAAAATCCGTACATTGCCGTTTCAGCTTCCAACCACCAAGCTGCGATTTGTAGATCTTTCGTCTTATTTTTTAATGTAGATTCGCAAACTTTTTCAACATCATTCCATGCTGCCTTTTTCGGTTCAATAAGCCAAACACCTTGAGATAATCTTGGATCATCTTCTCGTCGCAATTCTTTTATTTGGTCATACACGTAATCGTATTTTAGATATTTTCCGCATTCTCCGATATTTTTTTCACCTTCATTATTTGGAATAGGCTGCAGAAAATCATTTATATCTATATTTCGCATTTAAATATTACTCCTCAGACGAGCTTTCCGCTGCTTCTTGTAATTCCTGTTCCATTTGTGCCGAAGGTTGAGTCGCAGCAGCTGTTCCTTCTTCTATAAAACTGGCTTCTGTTGCATGTAAATCTGGACATGTGCTTGGGAATACAGGCCACATCATAGGTGTCATTTTATCGCCATCTTTCATTTGCGGAGTTATTTTTAAGACCATTTTTGATGTCAGAATATCATTACTTTGATTTATAACAGGAACATCGAATTGTACAAGAATACCATTTGGATATTCTACTTCTTTATTCATTTTATGTTCTTCAATTAATCTGAACATTCCCCATCTTCCAGTGAAAGAAAATGTCGCGTTCGGTTGTTCAACCTTCAAATTTTTAGGAAGATTATTTTCATATGGCTTTTCATCAGCATCTTCTACCCATGAGAATTGCATTTCGACAGGATCATTATTGAAGAAAACAGCATTTCCATTATCTTGTACCTCAACATTTTTCACTCGTAATTGCCTCTCGAGAACTGAAGACGTAAATGCCTCTGTCTCAGGAGATGGGCGTAATGCTACAGTGAACGAGACAATCGCGGATTGGGCATCAGAACTTTTTACATGAGATATCCAAGTCCTCAAAAATGGTATTAACTTGTCCATAGATTTCAAGAAATCGAAAACTTGCGGATTTATTTGCTTACGTTCGGCATTTCCTTCCAAAACACTTTCAAGATTGCTCGATTGCTGATCATAAATTTTGATAAGTTTTTCGATATCGGTGAGAGTCGCTTCCTCCTCTGAATCTCCAAATGGGAATTTATGCGCCAATGATTTATTAAAGAATGATTGAATCGCTTTATATGATGCTGCAGCTTTATCATACTGAATAAGATCAGCGCGACTAATAAGGGCTTTTGCGACATCTGCTCGCTTAGTAGCAAAGAAATCTCCGCTATCTTCGGAAATAGATTTTATCTCGCCTTGAGGATCGAAAGAATTGATACTCACCTGCTTCAAAGTATCGGATAAAAAACTCTCTAATGCAGCAATGGAGTTGCCAGGTTTTTGCGCTTCGTAATCATCTATGCTTGTTATAATTTCGCGCCATTTATCCAATAAAGTTTGATCACGCAAATTAATCGCAAAAGGTGGCATAGATAAAAATTCAACGACGGGAGATGCTAAATCTTTCGCTAAAAATTTCAAACGATTAAATTGCGATAACAAATACTTTTTTAAAGCTTGTTCTTCGCCGATATTCAGAAACTTCGGATTACGATCGCCGTTCCAGCCATCGAATACCGCTCCACCTGTTGAATAAGGTGTTTCGAGATTGAACAGCGCATCTACTTTTTCCAAAAGTCCCATATAATGAGAGACAACCATTGCAGCAAAACCGCAATCTTTCATACTATCTTCATCACAAACTTCGCTGAAAAATTTTGCGACCTTTCCCAAATAAATACTGGATTTTCGAATATTATCAGCTTGTCGTTTATACGCATCTTCTAGTAATGTTCTGGCGTTCCCAAGAGGCAAATCATCAAAAATTTGCGCATTTCCAAGCATCGCTTGCGCTGTAGGATAGAAACATTTACGGCAAATCGTTTTATAATTATCGAAATATTGGACTCGCATATCTGCCGGCATAGTTCCGGCAAAAGTGTAATATTGTTCAATCAGATCAGCCAATTCTTTAAGACGTCTAACGTCCCACATGAGCATTTTATCGTCCATAATTACAGTTGTAAGTGTTGAACTTGGCGGAGTGCATATAAATGGAAAATCCAAAATAGTTTTTAGCTCTTTTTGAAACGTTTCAAAAGACGGAGATAGACTTTCTAAATTTTCTGCAATTATTGTTCCCGTCATTGTAGTTTTGTGTGCACGAATTTTATCTTTAAATTTTTGAAATTCGATTTCGGCAGAACGCAATAAATCTTTTATGCAATCCATACTAACAATTTCCGATGCGTTTAACGTGTCGACCATACCCGCCCAATCTTTTGATGGCATAAAATGCTCATCGCATCTCCACGCAAAATTTTTGTTTTGCATTATATCGGAAAGTAATACGGTTTTTTGATAAACTCGTGCAAGATCGGCGTTGCTATATGAGATACTGGCTTGCTTTGATGCCAGCGATAATTTATCTATATCTTCGCATATATTTTGCAGAATTTTTTCAACGGTGCCGTTAAAAACTTCATTTATAAAAGCATTAAAAACTTCTATCAATCGATTTTCGATAGGTTCTTTAAAAAGCTTTAAATCAAATTGCGGAGGAAGCAGTTTTTTATTCGGACTGCGCATACGCATTTCTTCAACAATATCAAATTTATCCTTAAAAAGAGAATTAGTTAGATCGATCATGCTTTTTCGATCCTCAAGAGTACGTATAGAATTATATTCTTTTGTTAGTCTTTTTAGTGTTGAGATTTGATCGGTAAATTCTTTTAATTTTCTGAATGTTATAAACGAACTTATGTCGAACAAATCTTGGTGAGCATATTGTTCCTGGTCTTCATCATTTGGTTCTAACCCTCCTAAAACATTTTTCGTATTCATATTTAAATCGATAAACATCGCCCGAATAACAACAGAATCAAAAATCAAACTAACCGTATCAGTCATTTGTTTATATAAATGAGAAAACCACGATTGCGGAACGAAAAACGACATAAATTCGAATCGGCTCATAATCGGCATACTTTGCAACAATGTTTTCGTTTGCTGATTTAGAAGAACCTGATCTTCTGCATTCGCCAGCTGTTCTTCCATACGCTGCAGCTTAACCATCATACTTTTTATTGTACTGAAAGTTCGAAAATACCCGTTTATTTTATCGCGAATATGAAAATTTCCGTAAAACCATCCGATAGAAATAAACAAGGAAGTTCCTGCAAAAATTAATTTATTGCGAAAAATCGTTTTCGTCATATCAATCGCATCATTTCTTATCGGATATGCAATGTTATGTTCTTTAAAAATCTTTTCGCTAAACAGATCTTGCAAAAAATATAGTTCATCATTGTATGTCGATTCGTTTTTTAAATTAATATGCGAATATGGTTTTGGACTTAGCGCTGATGGTTCTAAAAGCTCTTCAGATATTTCAATTTCTTTAGGACGTCCTGTGAAATACACTCCACGAAGCAGTAATCCATCAGATGGGTTATGAGACTGAAACATAGTATTCAAATAAAGCGCTAGAGGATTCTTCAATTGGTTAAAGTAAGTTTCAAACAAAACGGCATTTCTGAGATCTTCTGAAACTTCTTTTCTTTTTGCAAAAATTAAAAGAGCGCGACGTATTCCTGTATTTATTGTATTAAACAGCTCCTGAATACATGCTGATGAAAACGCCGTATTTATCGAATTCGGATTTGACCAGCCAAAAATTTGTTGTTTCGATTGATGATCCAATAAGTGTGCAAAATCTGTAAAACCGGGAATAACATCGCATTTTGTTACAATTACGTATATAGGCAGACGGAAATTTATATCATGCTGAAACGCAAATACTTTTGCGAACAGATCTTTTGCATAAGTTTCTATATCTGAAGATTTTGAAAGCAACATATCCGCAGATAATGTAATTATCAGTCCATCTAATGGCCGTCTTGGTCTGATAAACATAAAAAGTTCGCTTAAGAACGACCAAAATGTAGATTCTTTTTCAGCAACATCGGGTTTTGGCATCTCGAAGATTGCTCCTTTTTTGAATAATTTCCACATAGGAGTCGTAGAATCATCAGATGTTAAATATTCGAACTTCAGAGAATTAAGAATCGTACTTTTTCCACTGTTTTCCGGGCCTACCATCATCAAGCACGGAAGTTTATATCTCCATCGAATGTCATAAGTCGTGTTTTTTATTACTTCCAAAACCTGAAAGAAAATTTTTGTTATCGGTCCTGCGTTTATAAGTCCATTCAAAGCTAAAATCTCACCAAGTCTTCCTGATATTATCGGAAGATCTTCGTATTTCATCTTTATTTGCTTTGTCGTTTGCTCTTCTTTTTTCTGATTCTGGTCTTTTCTTTCGCTTTTTTTAATTACAGGAGCAGTTGGACGCGCGTTAATATACAAAACGCATAATGCGAAGAAGATAAGAAGCAAAAAAATTATTATGGCAACCGCTCCAACGCATATTGGTTTTACCAACTCGGGCGGAATAATTGCTAATTGCTGTTTTACTACACCTAAAACACTATCCATTAACGCTCTCGCAATGCAATATCAGAAATTTCATTCAATAATCTGTGCAAATCTCTTGTTTCAATTAACCAGGCCATTGTGCTGATTGAAAGAAACATAAATAAAAAGAATGTAGATAAATATGTGACTATCGCACCATCAGGAAGAAGTTTTCGGCGAACAGTCGGCATTGTAAATGTGTATTCTTTCTGAAAAATTCTGTATTCAGCAGTAATAATTGCTTCTCTATCTCGTTTGGTTATAAAGTCGAATAACTTGCGTCTATACATATTTATTTCGGTGGTTTCTTCATCGATCCCTCTGAATTTTCCTTTAAATCCCAACGAAAGCATATCCAGATATATTTCCGCTTTTTCTGTTCCAAGAGGTTCTTTTTCTGAAATTACTTTGTCTATTCTGTTAAAAATTTCATCTCCCGCGATTTGAGAACCGAAAAATTTTGTTTCAAGCATATTCTCTTCCCAATATCGTTTCCCATTCCAATCCATATTGAGAAAAACTTCATCCGCAATAGCAGTCATAGCGTAAATTATTTCTTTTGTGCTCTTATGGAATGACGAAGCTTTTTCGCTATCCATAAGAGCTTTTAGGAGCATACTTATTGAATGATGAATCAGTCGGAAACTATCTTGCTGCTGTTCTACAGCCTGGAGAGCCGATTCAGCCGCTGCAATAGTATCATTTGGGGTGGCGGCAGAAGCTTGTGATGATGCAAGCGTTGTCGGCGACGTTGCTGTTGTTGAAGTTGCAGACGACACAGATGCAGCAGAAACATCCTTTATAGGCGACAATATCTCATCTCGATATGCAAATATGCGACAGCAAAACGCTCCGAACATTTTTTTCAGATCGGACGTTCCAATCAGATCGCTTGTCACATCATCAGCAATCGACATACAATATTACCTCCTCCGGAATTATCGTTTGGGAAGAATTTATTAGGCACAATTTCTCCATTGGTTTTATGTATGCGGTCTTTGTTTTTACTGCAATCAGTTGCATTCCATTTGGTTGTGTTATATATGCCCCTCGTTCCATTATTGTTCGTTCAGCTCCCAAAATACGACGATCTCGGATTGCTGTCATCATGGATTCACTGGCGATTTGCACTCCGTTAATCCAATTAATCAGATCATCTTCAGTTGATGAGAAGGCTCTTTGAATTCCAATAGCTATTTCGTCTTTTTCAAGCCATTCTTTTTTCATTTGCAGCTTAAACATTGGTCCATCTTTATCAAAATGCACAATGTCGTATCTTTGTTTCAATGCGTTTAGTACATTTTGTGCATATTGCAACAAACTGTTAAATGTTCCGAAAAGGTCATTATGATCGTATATCGGCATTCTGGGGATTAATTGCGTGGGGTTTATGGAAATGATTTTCGAAATAACATCTAAAAGAATTTTGTAAATCTCAAAAGGTTGAATTCCATTGACTCTTACCATAGCTTCAAGAGGCAGTGCGGCTTGTATGAGCAACCTCAAGCTTGCCATTGATTCATCAGACGCAATTCGGTTGTAGTTGTCCTTTCTGTCTGCAAAATACGAAACTTTTCCGCGGATAATTTGCACAATTTCACGACACAATTCCGATATCTTTGAATGCTCATCAATTGTGATATACGGAGGAATGAAATTTGTACCAATTACTCCGTTATCTACTGATTTTTCTGCTTCAAAAATCGGAAAATATGTATATCGACCATCTATTTCTTCTTGAGTAAGAAGCTTCAAACGAGGTTTCAGTACAGGAATATTTATGTTGTTTTCGCCCGTATTTTCATCAGAAATGTCACGTATTTCATCAGAATAATAGCGCGCCATATCTCCCGAAAGCGCATTTCCTCCCAGATTTCGAGTAGGAATAGCCAAATAAATTTTCGTAGCAACACTATGAGAAAGGAAATATTCACTTAAATTTTTCTCAAGCGGATGATCTTTAATAGCGTCGTAATCAAAACAATATCCATCTTGAAAAATCCCTCGAACCTTTAATATGCGTATGACTCCAGACGACAACGCAGAGGTATCGACTTGCAACTCATGTATTCCATAGCAAAAAGCCGAATTAGATGCCGCAAACACGCTGAATAAGTGCTGGATGTTGTTATCTGACTGCTGAAAATGATGGGGAGACAAGAGCATTCCTTCATGCCATTGAACAAAACTACCCATTACGCACCTCTTACACTTTATACTTCTAACACAGCAACAAACGCACATATAAACGACATGCTGTGTAGTAGGATAAATTGATAATGGTTAACGAATAGTTTACAGATTAACTTTAATTAAAAGAATTTTTTTGACGAAATCACTTATTTCAGATTGTTTTAAATCTATGAAAGAAAAGAAGCTTTTTGCATTTTCTAATATGTTTTTTACAGCAGGGAATCCTTTGCCTCATTCTATCTTAACTTCACCTTAACTATCAGAAAAATTAACCAAAAATTAATTGACTTACACTTTACGTACATATAATAATTGATAGTTCATTAATCGTATGGTGATTTTTATGCGTATTTCAGGCTGTTCTGCATTATTAGCTGTTTCGGTTTCTGTTCTTTCATTAACATTGATCACAGCTTGCAAAGAAAAAAAACAATCACAGCAAGCTCCTGCTCCTTTAGTTGGCATCATTAAGGCTGAAAAAAAGGATGTTCCATTCCAAATAGAGGTTCCTGCGAAAATTACAGGTTCTTTGGAGATTCAAGTTCGTGCGCAAGTCAGTGGCATCTTAAAATCACGAACATTTAATGAAGGGCAATATGTGAAGCAAGGCGAAAAGCTGTTTGAGATAGATCCTGAACAGTATGAAGCTGCTCTTACACGCGCGAGAGGAGCCCTGGCACAGGCAGAATCGGAGGTTCGTCGCACTACCCGTGATTATGAACGCATGAAAAAACTGCATAAAGCAGGCGCAATTAGTCAAAAAGATCATGACGATTCATTATCTGCATATGAGCGTGCACAGGCAAATCTGAAAGTTGCTGAGGGTTCAGTAAGAGAAGCCGAAATAAATCTCGGATATACAGAAGTTAAAGCGCCTATATCAGGTATTGTAAGAAAAGAAGCTCAATCAGTCGGAAATTTGGTAACCGCAAATGCGGAATCAAGTTTGTTAACTTCAATGGTACAAATATGCCCTCTTCACGCGGTATTTTCTCTCCCGGGATCCATATGGAATGCTCTTGCAAAAGGGTCTTTATCAGGAAAAGTTCAGCTGCCTAAATTTGATAAGTGCAAAATCGAAGTTATTATGTCGGATGGTACGAAATATCCGAAGACTGGAAAAATAATCTTCATAGACAGTACAGAAGACCACTTAACATCCAGTGTGTCAGTTAAAGCAGAAATTCCAAGTGATGAGCAACAACGGATTTTGCTTCCCGGACAGTTCGTGCGCGTAAAATTGGTTGGTGCGGAATATAATGACGCTATCGTTGTTCCTGCTTCCGCGCTTATTTCAACATCTCTTGGACACGTAGTTTATGTTGTTAAAGAAGATAAAACTGTCGAAGTTCGTCCTGTAAAAGCTGAGCTAGTTGAAAACAATGGAATCGTCAATGAAGGCCTAAAAGAAGGAGAAATCGTAATTTTTGAGGGAGTTTCAAAGGCACGACCAGGAGAAAAGGTTAATGGCGTTGAAAAAAGTATTTCGCAAGAGCAGCAAGAAAAGGAAGCTCAGAAATAACAGCATTTGATAAATATAAAATAAAGGAAGGGTCCGAAAATGTTTTCTCGTTTCTTTATAGATAGACCAATTTTTGCTTCGGTTGTTTCTTTGGTAATAGTAATCGCAGGATTGGTTTCTATATTTAACCTTCCTGTGGCTCAGTATCCTGATCTTACGCCTCCATCTGTCTATGTTATGGCAAATTATCCGGGAGCCAGTGCGGAAGTTTTGTCAGAAACCGTGCAAGCGCCTCTTGAACAAGCGATAAATGGCGTTGAAGATATGATTTATATGAACTCTGTCGCATCAAATGACGGAAGCTCTTCAACTGCAGTATTTTTTAAGGTTGGTACAGATCCTCAAGAAGCAATGGTCAACGTAAATAACCGCGTTCAGATGGTTTTAAATACCCTTCCTGAAGATGTGAGAAGGCAAGGTGTTACAGTTCGCAAAAGATCGTCATCAATTTTGCAAGTTATCGCACTTTATTCGGAAGATCCTCGCTACAATTCGACCTATCTGGGAAATTATGCTCTGCTTAACATTGTAGATGAGCTAAAAAGACTAGATGGCGTAGGAGATGTCGTAATTATTGGCAGTAATGACTACTCAATGCGTGTGTGGCTGAAGCCTGATAAACTTGCGAAACTTGGCATCAGTACGAGCGAAGTCGCTGCAGCTATTTCATCGCAGAATTTACAACGTGCTGCAGGAGGAATCGGGAAAAGGCCTGTTGATTTGAAGGTCGATCGTAACTATATGATTGTGGCTCAAGGACGCTATTCCACAGTAGAGCAGTTCGAAAATATCATACTGAGAGCAAATTCAGATGGTACAGCATTGCGTCTTAAAGATGTCGCAGATATAGAACTTGGAGCACAAAGCTATGATGTCATAGCAAGAAATAAAAACTTTGAGGCTGTTCCTATACTTATTTCGCTTTCTCCCGGAGCAAATGCTTTGGCAACAGCTAATCGAGTTACAGCAAAACTTAATAAAATGGCTGAAGCTTTTCCGAAAGGGATTAAGTACACCATAACATTTGAGACAAGTCGATTTGTTCAAAATTCCATCAATGAGGTTATAAAAACTCTTGTCGAGGCGTTCGTGCTTGTGTTTTTGGTGGTTCTTTTGTTCTTGAAAAATCTCGGAGCGACACTTATTCCGTGTCTCGCTGTTCCTGTATCAATTATTGGCGCATTTGCAGGCATGATGGTTTTTGGGTTCTCAATTAATACACTTACTTTGTTCGGATTGGTTCTTGCAATCGGAATTGTCGTCGATGACGCCATTATTGTTATTGAAAATGTCGAACGAATAATGCGAACAGAGAAACTGGCAGCACGAGAAGCAACTATAAAAGCTATGGATGAGGTTTCAGGAGCAATTGTCGCAATTGTTTTGGTTCTATGCGCAGTTTTTATACCTGTTTCGTTCATGGGAGGTCTTGCAGGAACCATGTATAAGCAATTCGCAATCACAATTGCTGTTTCCGTTACGATTTCGGGTGTATGTGCACTGACTTTGACACCGGCTTTGTGCGCGATTTTCCTAGATAATGAATCATCTGTTGCCAACAAAATGAGTAACAGCAACTTTTTTGCCTCTTTCGATCGTTGGTTTGAGTGGCTAACTAACAAATACACATCAACGGTTAAGTTCTTTTTGAAAAATGCGAAGACAGCCTTCATATCAATGGGCGTTATCTTTGCGCTGACATATGCGCTGTTTATGTCTACTCCAAGCAGTCTCGTTCCTGATGAAGATCAAGGCGTGTTTATGGCAACTGTTGTACTTGATCCGGGAGCTTCTTTAGATAGAACTCACAAAATTGTCGCAAAATTTTCTGAAAACATTTTAAAAGACTCAACAATTGAGGGATCTGTGTATGTAGCAGGCTATAATATGCTTAGCAACTCTACAGCAACAAATGCTGCGTCAATGTTTTTTATTCTTAAAGATTGGAGCGAAAGAGGTAAAGATCAAACGGCGCAAGCTCTCGTAAGAAAGGCCTTTGGTATCGGCGCTGGTATAGCCGATGGACGAGCAATCGCATTTTGCCCTCCTCCAATTGTCGGTATGAGTACTACAGGTGGTTTTGAGGGGTATATCCAGCAAACTGGAAATATGGACAGCAAAGCTCTGGAAGCTAAAGTAAATGAGATCGTTGCAGAGGCAGCAAAATGTCCTGAATTAAGTGGTGTTACATCAACGTTTAACTCCAGTACACCGCAACTAAATATGGAAGTAGATGACTTGAAAGCTCTATCTATGAATGTTCCTATCAATGAGATATACAATACTGTTGCTTCAACATTCGGTTCCTATTATGTGAACGATTTTTCGCAATACGGTCGCGGATTTAAAGTTATGATGCAAGCTAAAGGAGAGTACCGCGCATATCCCGACCAAATAAAGGAAATATACGTACGTTCGACAAGTGGATCTATGATTCCTCTTTCCTCATTCGTAAAACTTACACCAGGAGTTGGTCCTGATATTCTAGAGCGTTTCAACGTATTTCCGGCAGCAAAAATCATGGGAAATCCAGCTCCTGGATATACATCGGGACAAGCGCTTGCGGCGGTAGAAAAATTAGCTAAACGCATTCTTGGTGATGGATACCAAATGGCATGGGCCGGCTCTTCATATCAGGAAAAAGAAGCAGGGGGCAGCGCTGGTATAGCTCTTTCTCTTGGTTTGATAATCGTATTCTTGATTTTAGCGGCATTGTATGAACGATGGACGTTACCATTTGCGGTTATATTTGCTGTGCCTTTCGGAATGTTTGGAGCTGTTGTCTCAGTGATTTTGAGGGGGCTAAGCAACGACATTTATTTCCAAATCGCTCTTATTACTTTGGTAGGATTATCCGCCAAAAACGCAATTCTGATCGTTGAGTTCGCTGTAATGTTACGGAAAGAGGGGATGTCATTGGTAGACGCTGCAATACAAGCTGCGCATTTGCGATTCCGTCCTATTATTATGACTTCTCTTGCTTTTATATTGGGTTGCTTACCTTTGGCGATAAGTTCAGGAGCAGGACACGCAAGCAGAAATTCGCTCGGAACGGGAGTTGTCGGCGGAATGATCGGAGCTACAGCACTTGCGCCGTTATTCATTCCTTTGATGTATGTATTAATAACTATGATAAGCGAGATGTTCAGAAATAAAAGAAGGAGTAAAAAATATGCTTAAAAAGAATGTTATTGTTAGAGGAATTTTATCTTCATATGTCCTTATTTTTGTAGCAGGTTGCGAAGTTGGTCCTGATTATGAACGTCCGAAATTGAACCTTCCGCAAACACAAGCAAAAGCAGATGAAGAAGTAGCTGAATTTTTGGTAGAAGGCTGGTGGAGAATCTTCAAAGACAAAACATTGGATGATCTTGAAACGCAAGCCTTAAAAAACAACGCTGATATAAAGCAGGCGATTGCAAATATCGAAGAAGCTGCGGCTATGGCTGATGTTTCTATTGCCGATTATTTCCCAACAATTGGATTAAATGCAAGTGGAACGCAAGCAGGATTGTCAAGCGCGGCAGCTGCATCTCAGGGGGGCAAATACAGGCGTGCAATCGATTATACGGGCACTATCGGAGCGTCTTATGAGCTCGATTTCTTTGGTAAATACAGAAGAGCAAACGAGGCAGCTCGAGCCAATTTGTTGGCATCACATGCAGCAAAAGAAGTCGTATTATTGACCGTTACATCCGAAGTAGCAAAAACCTATTTTGCATTACGTGCTCTTGATTCAAAATTAGCTATAGCAAGACGCACCTTTAAAACACGCCAAGAAAGCTATTTGGTCTATAAATCGAGATTTGAAAATGGCTATTGCACAGAATTCGATTACTTAAGGATGAAAGCTGAAATGGATTCGGTGAAATCTACAGTTTTGGATTTGGAATCTGCAGCAGCAAAGATCGAAAACGCTTTGAGTGTTTTGATTGGAACGAGTCCAAAGAATATGATTGCCAGAAAAACTTCGAGAGCATCTACACTTGAAAGCCTAAAAATCCCGACAACTATTCCAAGTGGACTACCATCGAACTTATTGGCAAGACGTCCTGATGTTGTTGCAGCAGAAGGGCAGCTAATAGCAGCAAACGCAAATATCGGTCAGTCTATTGCTGCGAATTTTCCATCATTTTCACTAACAGGAGCATTTGGATTTGAAGGATCAACGCTTGGACATGTATTTACGCCTTCAACAGAGATGTGGAATTTGAATCAAACAATATCTTTGCCACTTTTTGCAGGTGGGCGTATTGAAGGAATGACCGAAGTTGCAAAAGCAAGGTACAAAAAAGCACTTGCGATGTATGAAAAAACTGTTCTAACCGCTTTTAGAGAGACTCTTGACGCTCTTATAACTGCGAAAAAGAGCAGTGAAATTGTTGCATCGAGAAGCCGACAAGTTGAATCTCTTAAGAAGAGCTACCATATCGCTTTGACTCAAAAAGAATCCGGTTTAATCGGATTGTTAGATTTGCTGGATGTTGAAAGAGGACTTCTTTCTACTGAAATGGAACTAACAAATGCTTTGCAAAATCAATTGAACGCAATCGTTGATCTGTGTAAATCTCTCGGAGGTGGTTGGAATATTGAAAAACCTTGTAAGAAGACAAAGTAAAGAAGCTTCTATCCTTATTTTATCTTATTTTTGCCAAAAAACATAGCGTTCGGAGAGGAAACTGCCGAACGCTCTAATTGATTATTGTTATACTTTTAGTAATTCAAGATATCTTAAACAGCTGTTCTTTGCTGCATTCTCGGATATTCTTTTAAGCCACTGTTATTTTCAATTTTGTTATTCGCAGAATTATCTTCTGGAACATCTTTCAAGGTATATCCTCTGCCCCAAATTGTTTCGATATAGCATTCTCCATCCATAGCATCCATAAGTTTCTTTCTTAGTTTGCAAACGAAAACATCTATGATTTTCAGTTCAGGCTCATCAATTCCTCCATATAAATGATTGAGGAACATATCTTTAGTCAATGTTGCGCCACGTCTTAAGCAAAGCAACTCCAGTATTGCGTATTCTTTTCCTGTCAGATGTAGTACTTTTCCATCGATTTCAACTCTTCTGCTTTGCAAATTGATCGACATTCTTCCGATTTTTATGGTTGATTCGGAATGTCCTTTTGATCGTCTTATGACAGCTTGAATTCTTGCTACAAGTTCTTTGGCATCGAATGGCTTCGTTATGTAATCATCTGCACCGATATCTAAGCAATTGACTTTATCTTTTGATTCAGAAAGTCCTGATAGTACAATAACTGGTGTTACAACATTTGCCGCGCGCAATTTTTTGATAACTTCCATTCCATCAATATCAGGAAGCATTAAATCCAATATAATTCCATCGTAATCGTAGATTTTTCCTACTTCAAGACCATATTGACCGAAGCTCGTTGCATCAACAACTAATCCCTCTTTTCTCAATAACGCCTCTACGCTTTTTGCGGTCGGAGTATCATCTTCTATTAACAGAACTCTCATACTTTCCCTCTTACTTAACTTCAAAAACTACTAAAAAAATAGCTATAACTATCTTTATATATTATCACCTTATTGGGAGTTTATTAAAAAATAATTAAAATTTTAAGTATTTCTTCGTTTTTTTTAAAAAATTATGATTATCACTTGATTATTACTAGATAATATAATTCTCTATTGACGTTTTCTCAATAAAAAGTTAAAAATTCATCTGTATATACTTTGGTTGGGTTTTTATTATTTTTGTGGCGGGTGTAGCTCAGTTGGTCAGAGCGCCAGATTGTGGCTCTGGAAGTCGTCGGTTCAACTCCGATCACTCGCCCCACTGATTTTATACTTAGCCTAGTCATGAATTTTGGAGATGTTCACTAATGAGTACAGGATTTAGATACGATGAATTAGTGCAAAAAGCACTTATTTCTGTTGTGCGCGATGTACTTAAGGACGTTTCTAAAAATGGCTTACCAGGCAATCACCATTTTTATATTCGTTTCCGCACGGATCATCCAAAAACAAAGGTTCCAAAATTCCTCAAAGAACGTCATCCTGAAGAAGTTATGATCGTTATACAATATCAATATTGGAATCTCGATGTTACAGACACATATTTTTCAGTAGATTTAAGTTTCAGTGGTGTTCAAGAAAATTTAAAAATTCCTTATGCTGCGCTTACGGCTTTTGTAGATCCTTCAGTGAAGTTTGCTTTGCAATTTACACCAACTTTCGGAGATGACGATGGCAACGATGATGGCACACGCATGTCGTTCAAAGAAAAATCAGATGGTGACGATGATAGCAAAAAATCATCTGATGATGGAAAAATTATAAGCTTCGATAGCTTCAGAAAGAAATAATTTCTATAGTATAGTAATATTATCATGCATGATTTTATAGACACTATTGTCTTTAACATTTTTCCTCTCTTCTTCGCGATTGTTTTTCATGAAATTTCGCACGGGTTAGTTGCATATTCTTTAGGAGACGATACCGCAAAAAATGCCGGACGTTTTAAACTGCATACACATTTTGATCTCTGGGGATCTTTTCTCATTCCTCTTGGATTGTATTTGATGCATTCGCCATTTTTAATTGGATATGCGAAACCTGTTCCCGTAGATCCCCGAAAATTCAAGGACCCAATAACTGATATGGCGCTTGTAGCTATAGCAGGTCCGCTTTATAATCTACTGATTGCGATTATTTGTGCGTTTGGTTTGCAAGACTCAGATGGTTTTGTGTTTAGGATGCTGTTAAGCTTCACAATGATCAATTTCGGTCTTTTCTTCTTCAATCTTATACCAATTCCACCGCTTGATGGCAGCAGAATAATTGCGGCAATAATTCCAAGAAGGTTTGTTGAGTCGTATTATAAATTAGAACCTTTCGGATTTTTTATAATAATAGGATTGGAAATGCTTAGTGAACCATTATCACAGTTAGTCGGGCATAGAGTAGGATTGTTTTATACGTTCATAGAAAAACCCATAAGAGGTATATTAACCATGTTGCTTTCATGACTTTTAATAAGGATAATGACGGCATGAAGTTTTCTGATACAAAAATTCAAACAATAATTCCGACAAAAATAATCGGGCCGATAAATTTTGTTTATAATGGCATGAAAGAATCTGTTTCTGTGCCAATGGCGACATTAGAAACTCCCCTTTGGTATTCTGCGAAACGCGGTGCCTTTGTATCGCAAAAATCGGACGGAATAAGGGTATTTGTTTTCGACGATTTCATGACTAGATCAATAATTCTTGAAGCAAATGACGTGGAGGGCATGTTAAAATGCAAAGAGTGGATTTTCGCAAACCAAAAAAGCATTGAAAATATCGTTAATAAATCCAGCAGATTCGCGAAATTGAAAAATATTCATATAGAAAATGTTGCGAAGTTACTTTATATACGTTTTTCCATAGAGACTGGAAATGCTTCAGGCCACAATATGGTTACAAAGGCTGCAGATGATATCGCGAATTTTATAACATCCCATTGTGAAGGCGTAAATTATATCTCAGTCTCAGGAAATTATTGCGTAGATAAAAAAGTTTCCGCTATTAATGGCATTTTAGGACGTGGGAAACAAGTTTCGGCTGAAATAATCGTAAAAAAAGATGTCTGTGAATCGATTTTAAGAACATCTCCATCGAAAATCTGCGAATTGAACACAAAGAAAAATCTTATCGGAAGTATTTTAGCTGGATCTGTGCGTAGTGCGAATGCTCATTATGCGAATACAGTCCTTGCGGTTTTCTTAGCGACAGGACAAGATGCAGCGAATATCATCGAAGCTTCACAGGGAATTACTTTTGCGGAAACGCATGGCGAGGATTTATATTTTTCCGTTAATATGCCAAATATAATTGTAGGAACTTTAGGAAATGGGAAAAATCTTGATTTTGCGATCAAAAATTTAGAACTAATGAAGTGCTATCCAAATGACGCTAACTCATCAAAAAGATTGGCCGCGATAATTGCTGCTGCGACATTATGTTCGGAACTGTCTTTGATAGCTGCTCAAACAAACCAAGGTGAATTGATGGAATCACATATTGCTTTAGAACGGGACAATAACAAAAATGTCTAGCATCAATAAAAATAATGTCGGAATTGATGTTATTGCTTTTTCTACATCTGATTATTTCCTTTCGCTAAAAACTTTAGCTGAACATAGAGACGTTGATTACCGTAAATATTACGAAGGCATAGGTCAGGAAAGAATGTCAATTTTCCCCCCTAACGAAGATATAGTTACGATCGCGATAGATGCGGCACAAAAAGTTCTTTCAAAGATCGATAATAAAAATGACATTGATTTACTGATTTTTGCAACAGAATCTTCCTTCGATTTATCAAAATCCGCAGGAATATACGTTCACCATTTTTTGGGATTAAAACCAAGCTGTCGTGTTTTTGATATGAAACAAGCCTGCTACTCTGCTACAGCCGCTTTACAGATGGCAAAAAGTTTTGTGGAAAGTAATTCAGCTTCGAAAGCGTTAGTCATTGGATCGGATATTGTAAAATACTCGCCAAATACTTCAGGAGAACCAACTCAAGGAGGTGCTGCCGTAGCTATGCTCGTTTCAGAAAATCCTCGACTGGCATATATAGAGCCTTTTTCCGGAATCTATACGACAGATATCGCTGATTTTTGGAGACCTGCAGCAGCAACTGAGGCGATGTTCGATGGCAGACTCTCTGCACACAATTATTTGCGATCTTTAGGATGTGCTCTTGACAATTATTTGGAGCAATCAAGCCTAAATTTTGAGGATATTAACTATACCTGTTTTCATGCTCCGTTCAATAAAATGGCGATCAAAGCGGTGCGGCAATTTTTCCCTGAAAGAGACATAAAAGATGCCCTAATTTACAATGCGTTGATCGGGAATAGTTGTTCAGCATCTCTGTACATATCGCTTATTTCGCTAATCGATAATTGCAAACGAAATTTGGCAGGCAAGAGAATCGGAATGTATAGTTATGGATCTGGTAGTGTCGCAGAATACTATAGTTTGGTTATTTCTGATCGATATAAAAACACTCTCTTTTCGGATAGCAATAAGGAAAATCTTGCTAACAGAATAGAAATTTCCTTCGATGAATACGAGAAACTAAGCACAACCGCTGAGATATTCAACTATACCAGCAAAGAAGGCGGAAAAAGGCTTTACAGAAACATTGGATCAGTCTTTCTTGCGGAAATAAAAGACGGATATAGGATTTATGCAGAAGCTTGATAGCTCAGTTTATCACACTGATTAATATATACGAAAATAATATTAAGATATTTATTACCACTTTTGTCACTATTTTCATAACTATGGACGACTAAAAGAGGAGAAATTTACAGCTGTACATATTCTTGGCATAGAGCTGTATCCAAAAAGAAATAATTCAGCAAAGAAAATGGCCGTTTTTAGTAAAAACTTAACCAAGTTGTGGGTAATAAAGCACAAATCATATTTCTTAAGTATACCTGCACATTGAATTAGTGCTGATAACTCCATATTGGAGGGATGATCTTTATATATAGGTATTACAATTACCGTTCTTGTGCTCAATATAACTCCTACATTATCGCTTCACTTGTATTAGTTTAATAAAGCAAAAGACACTCTCCACAAACACAACGTCAATACTAAAAATCAATCTCTAGTTTTGGTTCCCTCAGTTGGATAAGCTAATAATTTTCCTAATGCCGCCGCTGAGTCCATATTGCAGACATTTTAATCACATTTTTTTTCTTATCATGCCAAAATCTGGGGCATTTAATTGCAATACATCACTAAAGTAAACTGCTCCAATAACTTTTCTCTGGAATCTTCCATGTTTTTATTGCATACTATCGAAAGTGACTTAGAAAAAGTTAGCGAATGCTTAATAATAAAACTATTTTGATAACAGGCGGTACGGGGTCTTTCGGTAAGAAATTTGCAAAAACAGTACTGGAAAGATATCCGAATTTGAAAAAAGTGATTGTTTATTCTCGTGACGAATATAAACAGTTTTTGATGTCGAATATGCCAGAATTTAAAAATAATCTTGTCGCGGATAAAATGCGTTATTTTATAGGAGATGTTCGTGATAAAGAGCGTCTTTATCGGGCGTTTGATGGCGTTGATATTGTTATACATGCAGCTGCTCTTAAGCAAG
Source organism: uncultured Alphaproteobacteria bacterium (assembly GCA_905233185.1). Taxonomy (GTDB): domain Bacteria; phylum Pseudomonadota; class Alphaproteobacteria; order UBA3830; family UBA3830; genus BNWE01. The sequence goes on from CAJODB010000011.1 coordinate 32,732, forward strand.
TTCCGGCATGCGAATATAATCCTTTTGAAGCCATAAAAACAAATGTTTTTGGAGCACAGAATATAATAAATGCAGCAATAGATAGAGGTGTAAAAAAGGTTGTTGCACTATCAACAGATAAAGCTTGTGCTCCCGTAAATTTATACGGCGCAACAAAATTGTGTTCTGATAAATTATTTATTGCAGGAAATTCATATAGTGGGACACGAGAAACTCTGTTTTCTGTTGTTAGATATGGAAATGTCGCCGGATCGCGTGGATCAGTAATTCCATTTTTCAAAAGACTAGTAGAAGAAGGAGTAAAAGAACTTCCGATAACTGATTTCAATATGACTCGTTTTTGGCTGAAATTAGAGCAGGCAGTTGAGATGGTACTTAGTGCGATCGAACGTATGCGGGGGGGGGAGTTGTACGTCCGAAAGATTCCGTCCATGAAAATCACAGATCTGGCAGAGGCAATTGCTCCGGGAATTAAGTTGAAAGAAGTAGGCATTCGTCCTGGTGAAAAAATTCATGAGCAAATGATAACTTGTGAAGATGCTCGCAATACTTTGGAGTTTGATAATTATTTTGTAATATTGCCGGAAGTTTGTAATGCCGATTCTATGAAACTGCAACAAGGAAAACATGTTGCAACCGATTTTGAATATAATTCCGGAAAAAATACTTGGTGGCTTTCTGTCGATGAAATGCGAGAATTAATTAGGGAAATTTAAGATGAAAATTTCTGTTGTGACTGAATGAAATTAAGGATAGATTTTACCATCAAAGGATGATCCAGATGGTTTTATCTTTTAGATAAAGTGAAAAATGATATTGGTTTAATTCCTGAGGTGGTATTTATAATTTGGGGTAGTCGTGGGTGACGTAAATAATGTAGCTCTTGTAGGATCAACAGGTCTCTTGGGAAAAGCAATTTACGAGATGCTAAAATCAAATGGCTATGAGGTCGTGGGCGTTGCACGAAAGAATGCCGACTTTAATTTTGATATTAAAAATGATGATGCTCTTAGAGATTTTCTTTTATCGAATAAATTTTGCGTTGTAATCAATGCAGTTGCAATTGTAAACCACGAAATTTGTGATAATAATCCAGCGTTAGCGTATCTTGTTAATTCAAGGCCGAGTGCTATTTTTGCTCAGCTATCAAAAGAATTGGATTTTAAATACGTCTATATTTCAACTGATGGTTATTTCCACGGAGATAAAAATTTTAAGCATTGTGAAGATGCTAATGTATCTTTTTTTAATGAATATGTAAGAACCAAGTTTGCGGGTGAACAATTCGCGCTTACAAATCCAAATTCGCTTGTTGTTAGAACGAATATAGTAGGTTTCAAAGGAGCAACATCTCCAACGTTTTTTGAGTGGGCGCTAAATGCTGTTAAAAATCAAGAAAATATAACGTTATTTGAAGATTATTTTACATCGAGTATTTCAACAGCACAATTTTCAAGTGCATTATTAGATCTAATTAATAAAGATGCAAAAGGTTTGTATAATGTTGCAAGTAGTGAAGTGTCATCTAAGAAGCAATTTATAGAAAAAATGGCAGAAATTTTTAATTTAGAATTAATTAATGCAAAAATAGGAAGCGTTTCATCACTTAATTCAAAGAGAGCAGATAGCCTTGGACTTGATGTTTCAAAAGCTGAAAAGCTTTTGGGATATAAAATGCCTGGTTTAAGAGAAGTTTTGGAAAAATTGAAAGAGGAATATTATGAGTTACAAAAATGCAATATTTGTAGGAAAAAGAAGAATAGCAATCGATGAACCAACATACTTTATTGCTGATATTGCAGCGAATCATGATGGTAATTTAGAAAGGGCGAAAAAATTAATATATCTAGCAAAAGAGGCTGGTGCAGATTGTGCGAAATTTCAACATTTTTTAGCAGATAAAATAGTAAGTGATTACGGCTTTAAACACTTAAAAACTGGACAATCGCATCAAGCAAATTGGAAAAAATCAGTTTGGGAAACATATGATGAATATCACTGTAAGAGGGAATGGACTGCTGAACTTGTAAAAACCTGTAAAGATGCAGAAATTGATTTTATGACTACACCTTACGATTTTGATGCAATCAATGAAGTCGATGATTATGTAAACGCCTATAAAATTGGCTCAGGCGATATTACATGGCTTGATTTTATAAAAAAAATTACAAGTTTAAATAAACCTTACTTTTTAGCCTGCGGAGCTTCGTCCTTGGAAGATGTTAAAAGGGCAGTCGATTTTGCAACAGAAGTAAATCCACAGATCATTTTGATGCAATGCAATACAAACTACACAGCGTCTCTAGATAATTATAAGTACATAAATTTGAACGTACTCAAAACTTTTGCAAAAATGTACCCTGAAATGATTTTGGGATTATCAGATCATACATTTGGTTGTGCAACCGTTTTAGGGGCAGTTACGCTTGGAGCGAGGGTTATAGAAAAACATTTTACGGATGATAATCAGAGAGAAGGTCCCGATCATAAATTTGCAATGAATCCAACAACATGGCGTGATATGGTAGATAGAACGCGCGAGCTTGAACTCGCTCTAGGTGACGGTATAAAAAAGGTAGAAGATAACGAAAAGGATACGGTAATTGTTCAAAGACGCTCTATTTGTTTAAAGCGTGACATGAAAAAGGGAGAAATATTAACTAATGCTGATTTAGACATCTTAAGACCCTCTCCTGAAGGGGCATTTTTGCCCTTTGAAATCAATGATGTTATCGGTAAATCTTTAAACGTCGATAAGGTTAAAGGAGATAGTTTATATAAAGGCGAAATTAATGCATAAACTGGGACTTAAACTTTGGTCCGTAAATACGGATAATTACCTTAGAGAGGCTAAAAAATTATACAATCGAGGAATATATGACTATATAGAACTTTACATTGTTCCGAATAATGAGGATAAATTATCCACATGGAAAGAACTAAATATCCCCTACATAATTCATGCGCCTCATTTTCTTCACAAAATGAATTTATCATTAAAAGAATATGAAGAAAATAATATAAAGATATATAGAGAGGTAAAATTATATGCCGATATCTTAAAAGCGCCAAAAATCATTTTCCATTCAGGAACCGACGGTGACTATAAAGAAACCGCAAGACAGCTAAAAAATTTAAATGAACCTCGTGCATTAATTGAAAACAAACCATATAAACTTATGCCGGCAATTAAAGGAAAGGCATATGTTGGTACTAAATTTGAAGAAATAGAATATATAATAAATGAAGTGGGATGCGGTTTTTGCTTTGATATTTGCCATGCAATTTGTGCGGCTAATTCTCATGGTCTTGATATATATAAAAGTTTGGAAAAATGGGTAACTCTAAATCCCAATTTGATTCACCTTTCAGATAAAGATATCTCAACAGAAATGGATTTTCATTTAAATTTTGGCAATGGCACAATAGACTTTGGAAAAGTGTTGGGTATATTACCTAATAATGTTCCTATAACAATAGAAACACCTAAAAAATCAAAAAAAAACATAGATGACTTTATTGAAGATGTTAATTATATAAGAGCAATACAGGGGGGCATAGAATGACCAACATTCTTGTTGTAGCAGCGCATCAAGATGATGATATATTAGGATGCGGTGCAACTCTTGCAAAAGAAATTGAGAATGGAAATAAAGTTAGAATTATATACATAGCAGAAGGAACTTCCGCTCGCTATAATCTTCCGCATTTAACCAATGAACAAAAACGGCTAATGGATATTGATTTGCAAAAGCGTAAATCATATACTCTAGCATCATTAAAAATATTAGGGTGTAAGAGTTATGAATTTTATAATCTACCGTGTGGAAGGATTGACTGCGAACCTATTATTGAAGTGGGTAAGATAATAGAAAACGAAATAAAATTTTATGATCCTGATATAATTTTCACTCACTCGGATACTGATGTAAATAATGACCACAGACTTATTCATCAAGCTGTTTTACAGGCTACTCGTCCTGGAGCAAACAACAAAGTAAAAAAAATATTGTGTTTCGAAATATTGTCTTCAACGGAATGGCGTTTTAATAAAAGTTTTTCACCCAATGTTTTCATAGGAATTGAAGAAAAGTATCTAAAAATAAAAATTGCATCTTTAATGGAATATAAGTCGGAAGTGAAAAAATATCCTTATCCTCGTTCTGAAAGAGGAATCATAACTCTTGCTCAATATAGGGGAATGCAGTGTGCAAATGAGTACGCAGAGGCATTTGAGCTTTTGAGGGAGATTGTTTGATGCGAATAGCTTGTGTATCGTATAGAGATTGGGCTTTGAAGATATACGATGAAATATCAAAAGATCCTGAACAAGAATTTTTAATAATCCGCTCACATAAAGAATATTCCGATGAAAAAATAATAAATTTTAATCCTGATTATATCTTATTCTATGGTTGGAGCTGGATAATAAAAGGAGATATAATAAAAAATTATAAATGCATTATGCTTCATCCTGCGCCTTTACCAAAATATAGAGGTGGATCTCCTATACAAAACCAGATAATAAGAGCTGAAGTCTCATCTGCTGTTACTTTATTTGTTATGGATGAAGGAATAGATACGGGAGACATTATTGCCCAAGAAGAAATTTCTTTAGAAGGACATTTATCTGATATTTTAGATAGAATTACCGAAACTGGCATAAAACTCACTAAAAAATTATTATTAGGTGATTTTGTTCTGAAGAAACAAGATAATTCAAAAGCAACAACTTATAAAAGACTTACAGAAAAAGATAATGAAATTACACTTGATGAAATAAAGAATATGCCTGCTGAGTATTTATACAATAAGATAAGAATGCTTGAATATCCTTATCCTAACGCATATATAAGAACAGCAGATGGCAAAAAATTGAGAATCAAAATGGCTGAAATTGATTAAGGAAACTTAAGATGAATTTGAAAACACTTTATAATGATGGGGTTAATATTACAGAATATTTTCGTTCAAAAAATAATGTTCAAGAAAATAAGCAAGAGGCGATTTTGATATCATATGATTTACAGGCTGGTTCATATATAAAACATCTACCCGAAAAAGGCATGTACCATATTGATGGTAATCCGAAAGAAATGATCTCTCATCAATATCTTTGTAAATTCGTAAAATACCTTGGTAATGAAATATCTCAATTTGAACATTTATCCATATTGGAAGCTGGAGTTGGAGAAGCAACAACCCTTGCTTATTTAATTGAATATATGGAAGGAAGCGGCAGTAAGTTTTATGGTTTTGATATAGCTCCGTCTAGGATTTTGTATGGTAAAGAATTTTTACGCTCAAAAAAACGAGAAGCAGAGTTATTTGTTGGAAATATGTTGTCAATTCCTTGTCAAGATAATTCGTTTGATATTGTTTACACTGTACATGCAATAGAACCAAACACAAGTGATGCTAAAAATATTATCAAAGAATTATATCGTGTAACAAAAAAGTATCTAATTTTGATTGAACCAAGTTTTGAGCTTGGTAATGAAGAGACAAAAGCTAATATCAACAAACATGCATATATTAAAAGTCTAAAGCAACAGGTAGATGAGTTAAAATATGAAGTTATAAAATACGAACTTTTTCCTATCGGCACATTTTCAAATCAACCAGCTATTATGATTATAAAAAAGGATTCTAATTGTGATGATGCCACCAGTTATTGTTGTCCCTCATGTCATTCAAAAATAATTTTTGACAAGCGGGGGGGGTATTGCATAAATTGTTCTATTTTTTATCCAATAATTAGAGAAATTCCCATCTTAACAAGAGAAGCAGGCATATTTTTTTCTCATTACCTTGATAAATTTTGAAGGATAACTTAAATTACAAAAGTATCTTAGTTATAGTCATCAAAATATCGTGAATGATAATAAAGTTTTGCACTCAGATTATTTTACCCAAGCTTCAAAATCAGAAGCAGTTGTAATAAAAAATGCTTCTCATGCGAGCAGCCCAGAATATAAGAGGACAAAAGTTAGTTTATGTGCTTATTGTGACATGATGATTTTTTTTCGTTTCATCCGATAAAGACAATTGCAACAAACAAATGCGGAGAAGATTTTGCTTTTGTACTTAATCCAGCAGAATTTAAGGCAATGGTCAATTGCTACCAGGAATACAGAAAAGTTCTTAGCAAAGTTTATTATGATTTAAATCCAAAAAGATGCAAATTCGCTCACTCGTTATTTGTAATAAAAAATATAAAAAAGGAGAGAAATTTACCGCTGAAAATGTAAGCTCGGTCAGACATGTCGGATGGACTTCATCCAAAGTATTATGATATGGTTATTGAGAAAAGAGCTTCAGAAGATTTAAAGTATAGAACGCAAGTATATTGTAAAAGGTAACAAATAATGAGACTTTGTCTTGGAACAGTTCAATTTGGTATGGATTATGGCATTAGAGGACAAAAACAACCAACTGTTAATGAATCAGTTAAAATGCTTGATTTCGCGACTCAAAATGGAATATCCAATATAGATACAGCAGCAGCGTATGGAACAGCGGAGGATATTGTTGGTGAATTTTTATCTAAAAAAACCATTGAGCGAGATAAACTTTTTATAATTTCAAAGATTACTCCAAATGTATTGGATGGAATACAGCCGAAAGATTATAAGAAAAAGATTAACGAATGTCTTTTGAAAAGTTTGAAGAGGCTTCATACAGATTATTTAGATAGCTATATTTTTCATTCGTCACGCTATGCATTTGACGAAGAAAAATTGAAAGCACTATATGAGATGAAAAAGGAAGAGAAAATAAAACATTGTGGTGTATCTGTTTATTATCCAGAGGAAGCAAAGATATGCATAGAAAGTCCCTATGTTGATTTTATTCAGTTGCCTTCAAGCCTCTTTGATCAACGCATGCTAAGAAATGGAGTGTTCGAGTTAGCAGATCAAAATAAAAGTACCCAAATTCATTCCAGAAGTGCCTTTATTCAAGGTCTACTTTTGATGAATAAAAAGGAAATCCCGGATTATTTGAAATCTGCGATACCTTTGATCGATAAAATCGAGATTATATGTAAAACGTATAATATTTCTAGGGTAAAGTTAGCAATGCTTTTCGTAAAACAGTTTTCAGCTATTTCTCATTTGGTGTTCGGAGTCCGTAATATTGATCAACTTAAAGAGGATGTTAAGGCCTTTTCTCAAGAGTATCCTAATGATATCTTAACGGAGGTAACTGAGTCGTTTAAGAGTATTCCCACGGAAATAGTTGTGCCGAGTTTATGGGTAAAGAAATAGGAGAGAATATGCAGGATACGATATTTGAAAAGCAAGAAGCAGATCAATGGTTTTTAAGAAATAGAGATACATTGATAAACAGAAAAGCTGAAAATGATTTGATAGTTCAAGAAATTTCCAAACTTCCTAATTTAAATGAAATAAAATCAGTAATTGAACTTGGTTCATCAAATGGTTATAGATTAAACTTTTTTAAAGAAATATTGTCCAGTTGTAAAAAAATTGTCGGTATGGATGCTTCTGAACAAGCTGTTCAAGATGGAATAAAAAGATATGGTCTTGAGATGCATAAAAATACATTATGCAATTTTAAAACACAAGAAAAATTTGACCTTGTAATAGTAAATTTTGTACTTCACTGGATTGACCGCGAGAATATATTTCAGTGTATAGCGAATATAGACAAATGTACAAATTCGGGGGGGGGAATGCTTGTTATTGGTGATTTTTCTCCATATTACCCATATAAAAAAATTTATCATCATTATACAAAAGAAAGAATTTATACATATAAGCTGAATTATGAAAATGTATTTTTAAGCCTTAATACTTATAAAACAATGAAAAAAATTACATTCAATCATGATGATAAAAATAAAGAAGCAGATAACTTAAATAATGCCTCAATAGTAATTTTGAAAAAGAATTCAAATGAGTATTATCCTGTAGAATAGGAGTAAAGCGTGGAAACTATAATTTTTAATAATAAAAAATCTAAAGAGTTACAAGAAAAAGCGGTTAAATTAATACCTGGTATGACTCAATTGTTATCAAAACGTCCTGACAGATATTCAAGAGGCGTTTGGCCTACTTATTTCAAAGAAGCGCATGGTATTGAAGTTGTTGATTTAGATGATAATCATTATTTAGATTTTTCAATAGGCGGAATAGGTGCAACTGTATTGGGTTACGCTGACTCTGATGTAAATAAAGCGGTAATTGACGTTATTAATGAAGGTTCGGCATCAACATTAAATCCTCCTGAAGAAGTTACTTTAGCAGAAAAATTGATTGAACTTCATCCTTGGGCTGATATGATAAGATTTTCAAGAGGTGGCGGGGAAGCAATGTCTATTGCCGTTAGAATTGTAAGAACTGCGACAAGAAAAGATAAAATAGTTTTTTGTGGTTATCATGGCTGGTGTGATTGGTATTTAGCAGCAAATTTAGGAAAAAAAGAGGCGCTTGATGATCATTGGATCGCAGGACTTAATCCGAATGGAGTGCCAAAAGGATTAACAGGAACCGTTATACCTTTTCGTTATAATAATGTTGCCGATTTTAAAAATGCGATTAGAGAAGCAGGTGATGATTTAGCGGGAATTATAATGGAGCCTATAAGAAATTATGAACCTACACAAGAATTTATAGATATCATTCATTCAATAGCTAAAGAAAAAAAAGTTCCCTTAGTTATAGACGAAGTTTCCGCGGGTTTTAGAATTTGTAATGGCGGAGCGCATTTAAAACTCGGTTTTGAACCTGATATTGCAGTATTTTCAAAAGCATTGGGTAACGGTTATCCTATATCAGCCGTTATCGGAAAAAAATGGATTATGGAACATGCTCAAGAAGCCTTTATTACATCAACTAATTGGACAGAAAGGGTTGGTAATGCTGCAGCTATTGCAATGATTGATAAATTTGTAAAAAATGATGTTTCAAAACATCTTCTAAGAATTTCAACTCTTGTTTGGCAAGGTTGGAATAATCTTGCGAAAAAGCATGGACTTGAAATAGAGATAGGCGGTTTTAAACCAATGATACATTTTAGTTTTAAGGATAATCATTTTGTTAATATCGCATATTTTACTCAAGAAATGTTGAAGCGAGGCTTTTTAGCTGGTTCAGGTTTCTATTCAATGTATGCTCATCAAGAAAACCAAGTTGAAAGCTATTTAAAAGCTGTTGATGAGGTCTTTAAAAAACTTTCCGAATTAATTAGAGAAGGAGCAGTAGAAAAACATCTTGAAGGTAAACCAGCACAAGCAGGCTTTGGTAGAATTAATTAGGAGAACTGATTAAGTGTCTGTTATCGCAATAATTACAGCGAGAGGCGGTTCTAAAAGAATACCCAGGAAAAATATAAAAGAATTTATGGGAAAGCCTATGCTCTCTTATGCTATAGATGCTACTTTAAAATCAAACATTTTTGATGAAGTAATGGTTTCAACGGATGATATTGAAATAGCGAAAGTTGCAAGAAAATACGGTGCAAATGTTCCGTTTATGAGAAGTAAAAAAACTGCGAGCGACTATGCCACAACTTTTGATGTAATAGATGAAGTTATAAGCAAGTATAAAAGACAAAATATGAATTTTGATACTGTGTGTTGTATATATCCTTGTGTGCCTTTTTTAAAATCGGATACATTAAAATCAGCATATGAAAAAATGCAAGATTTTGATGCAGTCATACCTGTATGTAAATACCCAGTTCCTGTTGAATGGGCTATGAAAATTGAAAACAGTATGCTTATTCCAATTGATAGAAAAGCACAGAATATTCGTTCACAAGATTTGAAACCGAAATATTTCGATGTCGGAATGTTTTATTTTTGTAAAACAGAAAAAATATATGAACATAATTCACTTATACCAAGTAAAGCTACAGCATATATAATAGATGAAGCGGAATGTCAAGATATTGACACAATTGATGATTGGAAATCTGCAGAAATGAAATATAAAGTTTTGTATGGTATGTAAAAGTATTTGATTAACAAGCGCTTAATATTCGAATGAATATGCTGAACGTTTGAAAAGTTAATTATGGAGAGAAGAAGAGGGGGGCTTTTTTACAAAAAAGTTCTAAATGGAATTCAAATCAATAAATACGCTAGCAACTGCGATTAAAATTGTTTTAGACATCTTATCTTGCACAGAACGGTTGGTAATACTATTTTTTACAAATTCCTTCTTATTATAACTTTCGAAAAAACAGCCTCGTTTGTCGTTAAAAATTTGAGGTTCTATAATAAGGTCTTCGATATTAGTTTTTAACACAGTTCATAATTTTTCTTACACTCTCTCTGTAAGTATAATTTATAATTTTTTTAGGAAGTACATCAATTATTTTAGTGAATTATTAACCATTTTGACTCTAGACCAATACTTTTTTGGCTTTTTATTTTTCAAAATATCTTCTGAAGTTTAATTTCGATAGCGAGAACAGGTTTGTCTCTTTTTGTGACTTATTTTTTCTCATTCAGTAGTCAATGATTCACGAGATTCTGTGCTCAACTTTATTAATCCTCTCTTTTCTCGATTATTTAAATAAAACTTACCTATGATAATGGTAGTTGCCATCGCCTAATTTGTTGTATTCCATTTAACTCCTATTTTTCTCTTTTTATTTCCTAATACTTGCTGAAACAAAACAAGCTTATTTTTTCTTAATCACAACAATCATATGCATACAATCGTCACTGTCCATATCTTTCACAATTCGTTCTTCAAATAATTTTATAAGTTCTAAAAATTTAGGAACTTCATATGTTTTTCCTATAAGTACTCTTAATTGATAAATTTCTTGTGCTGATAACTTATCGCACCATAAAGAAGTTCCTGCAAAAAGGTTATAAGGTTGTATTTTAATGAGATCAGCATGGTTATCTTGAGCGAATTCCAGTAACTCTTGTTTAGTTTGATTAACAACATATTGAGAACCATACATCATCTTTTCAAGAATTTCTTTCATATTTCTGTTTTTTGAGATTTTTGCAAAGTTATCGCCATTATATGCGCTAAAAATAAGATATCCGCCCTTTTTTACAAGGCGAAGTGATTCTTTTAAATACGCTTTCCAATCTATAATATGGCAAATGAAGTCGCAAGAGGTTACGACATCGAATGAATTATCCGCGAAAGGAATATTCCTAGCATCGCAACAAACAGTTTTAATATTTGCTTCCCCCCCCCCACCGTTTGAAATATGACTCAACATCGCTTGCGAAATATCCTGGGCTGTGACTTCAGCGGCAATTTCTGCAATTTTTACTGTTAATCTACCTGTTCCAGCTCCGCAATCAAGCACTTTATCCGAAGGTTTTATATACTTGAGAAAATACTTTGATGAAACTGCATCAAAAAATGAGTGCTCAACGGTTCGATAATAATAATCAGAATTATCCTTATCTTGCCAATACTTAGATTTAAAATCTTTGATTGTTTGCAAATTATCTATATTAATATCATATTCCTTTGTTCCTACTATTGTTTTTTTTGCGTCCTCACATGAAGCTCTTTCCTTCTTAAATTTATCTTTAATTTTGCGAACAAACTCAAATTTCACTTTTCTATCTCCAATACACAGTAACATTTATCACTTGATACTGTACTAAATACAGATATACTTACTGAAAGTCAATGTAGTACGGCGAAAATTATATAGAGGAGATTTATATGTTTGATTATGAAGGACAAACCGAAGAAGAACTTGTCGATATTTGTAATGACAGACACAATAATAACTATCCTTCTCCTTCTTGGACTGCTGAAGTATATTCAATAGGAAAATGTCTGAGAGATACAACAGGTTATCCTTCTTTTTTGCCGTTGAATATATATACTCAACATGGTCCAAATGGTTCTGCGGGCGGAAAAATTCCTGAGCATGAATATAAAAACAACGCGTATTGCCTTTTCGTATCATCTAGCTCATCAAAAAAATATGGTGATACAACACCAAAAAAAACGATACAATATGAATACCCCATAATTACGTACAGGCGTAAGCATGGAATAAATCAAGCTAATGACGCTCGAGGAACTATTGTTTTTCCAGATCACTCTATTCCTGGGTTTAATGTCAATTTTGATTATGATGACTTTTGTAATGAATTAAATAATTTATCTGAAGAGTATAAACCAGTGTGTATCTGTTTACATTATCATGATATTAACAAGGGACAGCATAAGGAGTTTATTAAACGTGGGTTCCCTGTATATTCAGCTGGAACTCCTTATTCAAACGATTACATAGACAAATTCTATAATATCCTAAAAAATTTCAAGTATTCTATGAGTAACGCAATTGGTTCACATGTTTATTACAGCATAGAGATGGGAATTCCTTTTTCTTTAATAGGGAAAAGACCAAATTATTACAACGAATCTTTTGGTGGACAGGCAATAGGTGATTTTGATATCTTTAAAAGGTATCCTGAAATGGTGAGTTTGTATAAACTTTTCTGTAATACGCCAAGAAATAGAATAACACTCGAACAGAAAATCTATGTATATAAGGCATTGGGAATCGATGAAGGCGTGAAGGGGAAAAAGTTAGGAATAATACTTTGGATTGCGTACCTTAAGTATTTTTTTAGTTCAGAAAATTTAAAGAAATCATTTCAGTATGTTGTAAAACATCCTGCATTTTTTCTGCAACCTAAATTTTGGAAAGGAATATTGAAATAGGAGAGATAGATGAGCATTCGAACTTCAATAGACAATAAACTAAATCTTAAATATTATAAAGGAACGGATGATTATTCAGATGGTGATATCGAGTTAGAACTACTAAAAATTGTGCAAGAAAACGAAGATTTTTCAGAAGTTTTAAAAAAAGATAATCGATGGGCTGTTTTGTACCATTTAACACCATTAAGGCGTAATTTATTGGAATGGTATGATTTTAATAAAGAGGCAGATGTTTTAGAAATTGGAGCAGGACTTGGGGCTATAACGGGACTGTTATGCGAGAAAAACAGATCTGTAACAGCTGTAGAATTGTCTAAGATAAGGGCTTCGATTATTGCAGAACGCACTAAAAAATATAATAATCTTGAAATATTTGTTGGAAACTTAAACGATATTAAGTTTGATAAAAAATTCGATTACATAACCCTAATTGGCGTTTTGGAATATGCAGCAAGATATACGCAGTCTGAAAATCCTTATTTTGACTTTCTTGCTGGCATTAAAAAATTGTTAAAACCAAACGGAACTTTAATTATTGCAATAGAAAATAAGTTTGGTTTGAAGTATTGGGCTGGTGCAAATGAAGACCATACGGGACGGTTATTTGATAGTATTGAAAATTACCCTCAAAATCTTGGAATTAAAACATTTGGTAAATATGAATTGGAACAATTAATAAAGAGTGAGGGTTTTAGCAATCTTGAATTTTATTATCCCATGCCAGATTATAAAATACCAACTCAGATATTCTCAGATAAATGTGTGCCAAACTTCGGGCAAATGAATAATTTTTCGAATAATTATGATCAACCAAGAAAAATACTCTTTAATGAAAAACTTGCTTATGCAAATATCATAAAAAATAAACAATTTTCGTTCTTCGCTAATTCATTTTTAATTTTTGCTTCGAATATAACTTCTGAAAAGCGTAATTTATATTCTAATTTTAAGAGGGAAATAGGTTTAAAATATCAAATTGAAACTGATATTCTTGAAGAGCAAGCAAGAAAATATTCTAAAAAGACGCCAATTTCGAAAAAATCGAAAGAGCATATTTCTGAAATTTATGAGAACTATAAGATTTTATGTAAACAGCTCGATAGTTGTGAAACTTTTACAATAGCGCCCTGCAAAAAAATAAAAAATAGCATTATTTTTGATTATATAGAAGGAGAAAATCTTAGCGACACCTTGCAAGAGTTAATTCTTTCTCAAAAACGGGAAAAAATAATAAGTTTTATGCAAGAATATAAAAAGCTCATTGAAAAATATTACTTTAAAGCAAGGAAAGTTGAAAAATATTCAACAAAAAAAGTCGCTGATATATTCGGCGAACATGATTTTGAGAATGTTTTTGTTTATGATATGCTTAATATTGATTTGATTATGGATAATATAATCAAAACGAAAAATAAGTATACAATTATTGATTATGAATTTATAATAAATAACTCACTCCCAGTTGATTATATAATAGCAAGAACTGTATTCAATATTTATTATAAGTTTTGTGATGTTTTGTCCGATGTGATTTCAAAAGAAGAAATGTTCAAAACCTTAGATATAAAATTAGAGGATGCAAAAAAATACTATGAGATGGAAAAATCATTTCAACGGTATGTATTTAAAGATGCAAATTATACAATAGGAAATCAGTATCAAAAAGCTCATTTATTACTTGAAGAGAATAATCATAATAACGAAGAAAGAAAACTTATGGAATTAAAATTTGGCAAAAGTATATTTAAATTAACATTAACAAAAGAGGCAGTATAATTTCCATTATATGTTGTATAATTAAACACTGAAAAAAAAAGGTTAATATGAAAAAAAAATATGTTTTTACAATTTGCTCAAACAATTATTTGGCACAGGCAAAAACGCTCGGCGACAGCGTTTTAGAACATAACCCTGACTATAAATTTATAATTGCATTATGCGATAAGAAAAGCTCCGAAGTTGATTATTCTCCTTTTTTCGATTTTGAGATAATTGAGGCGCATAATCTTGAAATTGAAGCTTTTGATAAAATGTCAGCTATATATAATATTGTAGAGCTTAATACATCAATAAAACCCTTTGTTTTTAAATATATATACAGACACTTTGACGCTGATATAGTAATATATCTTGATCCTGATATTATGGTATTTGAAAACTTTAAATGCATTGAAAACGAGCTTGTAATATCAAGTATATTATTAACTCCGCACATATATAAACCGATTCCATTTGATGATAAAAATCCTACGGAAAACACATTTACCAATTATGGCATATATAATCTTGGTTTTCTTGCAACGAAAAAATCACAAGATTCCGATTCTTTATTTGAATGGTTGAGTGACAGAATGGCACAAAATTGCTTTATTCGTGAAGCTGAAGGTATTTTTGTCGATCAACTTCCGATGAATTTTGCACCTATATTTTTCAACAATATTAAAATAACTTACAATGAAGGAATGAACGCAGCACCATGGAACTTGCAGGAAAGAATAATATCCATAAAGAATGGTAAATATTATGTCAATAATAGATTTAATCTTATATTTTATCATTTTAGCAATTATAATCCTTTGAATCCAGAGGTCGTTGCAGTATATTATACAAGAGTTGGTTTTAATGATAATCCTTCGCTAAAGGTACTGTATGATGAATATAATAAGAAACTCCTATCAAATGGTTATGAGAAATATAAAACCATAAAAAATTTTTACAGCTCAGATCTTTCAGGCTGGGAAAGGACAGTTAAGCTACCGAAGTCCGAAAAAGAAAGCATTGTAAAATACATGATTCAACATCCATTTTTTATTTTCAGAAAAAACTTCTATAAGTTACTTTTTCGTTTAATGCATATTGAAAACTGAACCTTTAAGTTTACTAATATCTTATACGATTGAGAGTCATAAAATACTGTAGATTTAATAGCTATAAGATAAAATTGGGTTCGTAACTTAAGAATAGATATAATAATTTACAGATAATATCGTTACTAAAATGAAATTCTATTTTTTTAGTGAAAGTTGTCTTTATTTTCTATTCATTTCCTCTTATGAATCTTACTTTTTTCAATTGTTTTAAATTTTCTATTGAAATTATTTTGGCAGTAACTTTAAAGTATTTCAGTTACGAAAATATAATTGACTTTTTGTATTAAGAAAATATTGTGTGATATTTTTTCAAGTATTTCTAGTGAAGCGAAATGACTTTACCACAAGCTGTTTTTCCATTTTCATACGTTCAACAGGAATACGCCATTCGTTCTTTTCAAAGTCGAATTCTTCCCAACGTGCTCCTCGCAATTCGCCACTTCTTACAAACGTTAATATCAGAAACTTTAAAGCTAATTTCGTTATCGGCGTTTCTTTGAAATTATCAAAGTTCTTCAGAAATTCTTTTAACTCTTTTTCGGAAAAATATGCATAATGCTTGACTTCAGGCTGTTTGTAAGCTCCTGCCGTGCCAGATATCAAATTAGGTTCAGCTTTCTTTGTCGCTATTGCGTATAATACTTGACTAACAACTCCACGCGTTTTTCTGGCTTCTGCTAAAGTACCACGATTTTCAATTTTTTGAATTACATTGATTACATCCTATGCAGTTATCTTTTTCATAGGTACACTGCCTAAATCACCAAATATATGCCTTTTCAATCTGCTTAGAATAATCTGAGTTTCACGTCCCTGTTTGCCTTTCCACTTTTTCTCATACCATTCAAGAGCTATATTTTTAAAAGTATTTGCGATATCTTCTTTCAGTTCATTCTTAAACTGCTTTTTATTTTGCAACGGATCTTTGCCATCTCTTATTTGCTTTTTGTATTCATCTCGTTTAGCTCTTGCTTCCTTTAATGAGATTGCTGGGTAAACACCCAATGCCATTAATTTTTCTTTTCCGGCATAATTATATTTGAGACGCCAATATTTGCTTCCATCGGGTTTAATCAGCAAAAACATACCTCCGCCGTCGAATTTTTTATAACTTTTTTCTTGAGGCCCGAAATTCTTGCAAGCAAGTTCTGTCAGCATATATGCACTCCATTTTCTTCAAGCTTAAAAAATACCC
>CAJODB010000012.1 GCA_905233185.1 uncultured Alphaproteobacteria bacterium
GGTCGCATATTCGAAATCATGGTATTCGGTGCCATATGTGTGATGATTCTGAATGTGCGCTCCATTGTAGGCATGAACGCACGGATCGCGAAAACGTGCGAGATATGAAACAACTGTGTTGAAGTTCGTATCGCCTGCGTGATAGGTGTTCACGTAACCATAAGTACCAGCAACGCAATACGGCGCACTAGCCGATGAATTTCCACGGGTAGCAAGGGCTCCTGTGTTCAATATCAGAGCTTTGCAGCCGCTATTGTCGCGTCCGTACTGACCGATGTAGTCGCGTAGATACTGATTTGTTAGAGTCGCATCGGAAATGAAAGCATTTGTAGGACTATAACGGACTTTGTACACGCTAAGATTGTGACCAAAGTTCGTTCCTCCGCTAGTGTGGCCCGTAAGAGTGCCAGAACTGCCTGCAAATGAGAACGTGCGGGTGCCGTCGACAGTGTACGTACCGATGTTGTCCGCAACGCCGTTGGTATTGAAAAATTGAATTGAACCAACAGGAGCAACCTTGATCTGAAATAGGCTTTTGTGCGGGAATGTCAGACGAATTTTCGACGTGCCCGTGCTGCAATAGTAGTTACCGGCGTTGGAGTTGCGAGAAACAGTACCGCTGGAAACCGTACATTTGAGGATTTTGTTCGGACCTGCCGCAATAAAAGCGGTGTTATCGATGCCGTTATAGTCGCCAGAGGTATACTTGGTATTGTACGCCGAACCATCCATGTAGGTTTTTGAAGTGTCCGTGTAATTTATGCTGAAATCGATCTTGTCCGAAAGAACTGTCGGTACTTCGGATTTGTCATTATTGAAGCCAAGGTAAGTCATTTCGCCCGGTTCGAACCAATCGGGCTTGTTTACCAGCAAAATTACGGCCTTTTTACGACCTGAGGTTGTCTTAGAAGGACGTGAAAGCGTTGCTTCGTCATCTTTTCCCGCAGCACTGAGGCCCGAACCGCTCTTTGCGCTGCAATTTGTATTGCTCGTCCACGATTGGAACATATTATAAGCCCATTCAAGCGGAACAAAGAGGAAATTTGAGACGTTATGCGTATCATAAAACGGATAAAGCGCATTGCAAAGCTCGTAAATCTTGACCAAATCCGCCGTTGGCTCGATCATGTAATACGGATTCGGCAAAAACGTATCGCAATTCTTGTCACACTTCATCGTCAACATATTCGCATAGCCTACATAACACGGATTCAGGTTCATTCGCAGGTATTTGTACGAATCTCCCGAAGACGGATTCATCTGCGTTGAAGAAAGAGCATTCCCCGAAAGGCTGTAATTCGCCAAAAATCCCCGAAAATACGAATTGCCGCCATATTTCGTCTCCGTTTGCTGATTACCCGCTCGAAACATTATCGGACAAGCGGAAATTACATCACCCCAATAGTACGGCGTATTAGTGGTTCGGAGCGTATCACTCGACATACGAGACGACGTCTTCGCCGATTGCTTCAACGTATCACCTTTTACACCGCTGGTACCGTAAAGGCAGGCCCCTATCATCAACTGCGTGTTCGTTGAGGTATCTACGAAGGACGGAAACGGCACTGTCCAAGCCGCCGCTCGATCGGGAGATACCGAAACCTTAGCGGAATACGGTATCAAGGCCATATTTACGCCTCGTGTGTGGTAAAAATGCGACTTCACGAACGTTTTCAGCGCCTGGCCCATCTGATACAGCGGCGTATCCTTCGGAGACTGTTTACCGCTCGCAACCGAGGTAGGCAATACCCAAATTCGGCCCGTATCATTTGTAGAAGAAGAGACATAACAATTTTCAGCCGTATCTGACGCCATATCACGATTATTTACATTGCAAGCTGCCCCATTTGTCGGCACCGCAAGCACAATATCCACATTACACTGCGCAGGAACCGCTGTCGCAGTTTGCTCATCGGTCGTAGCTTTGATCTTGTCATTCGAAACCTCAACTTTCACAACCAAACTGCTATCCGTAGGAGTTACACGAACCGAATAAGTATCATCCGCTAAATCAGCGGCACCCTGCGAACTGTAACTATCCTTCGAATGGACATTTTTATCGGTAATGCTAGATGTATAACCGCTCTCAGTCAGAGTATCTGCGAAAAAGTAATTGCCAAAACCGCTGACTTCCGACGTCGGCGTATAATACACGATCGCTTCCTTCAAATCGCTGTCGCCAACCACCAAAGGATGCGGCGAACCGAACATATCCTGATGTACCAGAGAAAAAACGCTGCCATCCTGTTCCACCTCATCAAAACCGCTTAGGCGCTTGTCAGAGGCAGTCATCTTATCCAACCCCAGCCACATAACATAGGACGCATTCCAATATGTCGGAGACGACTTACCCGTATGATACATGTACGTATGTCTGGTCTTGGTGTTATACGAAACCTGCTTACGAGACGCATCGGACGTAATCAGATTACCTTTATCAGCATAAGCAATAACTCCCGGGAGCGCATGCCCAAGAATGCTGTTATAATGACACGGATACGCGTTGTAGACCGCATCGGCAACTTTATAGACCGCCGCTTGCTGCTGCGCAAGAGTCAAACCGGGATTCCAATTGCGCGCGACCTCAATAGCTACCTGCTGAGCGCAAATCTTGACGACTTTGTTGTCCTCGCTCTTAATGACATTCTGCTGCTTCTGCTGAAACAACTTCTCCGAATACTTTATACCAAGCAAAATGATCGGCAAAAAACACGCTACCATGATAAGAACGGCACCACGAGAAGGAGCAGCGAAGAAAGAAGGAGCAGCGGCGGGCGCGACGGAGGGAGCCGCGGTAGTGGAGACAACAGCGGAATCAGCTGCGGGAGTGGCTGCGGGAGTAGAGGCAACGACAGCGGGCGCAGCTGCAGCGGAGGAAGCGGGCGCAGCCGGAACGGAAGCGGGCGCGGCGGAATCGGCTGCGGGAGTGGAAGCGACAGCGGGCGCAGCTGCAGCGGAGGAAGCTGGAGCGGAGGAAGCAATAGAAAGACGATTTTCACTACATACATCAGCAACACACATATCAACCTCCCGAAAACACAAAAACCGATGGAAAAAATGACGGAAAAACTGCGCAAATAACCGAAGCTTTGACTGAAACAGACGGAACAAACGCCGCAACTGTTGTAACAGACGTTGTAACAGACGCGAAAACTGAGACATCAGCAAAGACACTAACAAAGGCATCGCCGAAAACGTCGAAGACTTCAACCTGGATATAACTGAAAGCGCCAGAAAATTCGACAAAAACCCTATGGAACGCCGCAAAGAAGATGCCGCAGCAAAAAATATCGACGAAAAATGAACTGCCGTTACGTCAGAAGGTTTAATTTTCCCTCGACTTCGACTATTCGATGTACAAATTTGCAGTTTCTTCTGCAGAAACTGTTTGAAACCACTTACGTAGCTTCCACTCTTTTGACAAATCCAATGACGAAAAAGACAATCCTCTTTTACGTCAATATTTTTTGGCTTGCGGACATGCAAGCCCCCTTTAGGCCTGATCATACGATCCCCTTCGATACTGCAATATTTACTTCAACATACCTTTCCTAAATTTTCGTTAATTACAAAATATTTTTCAGCCTTAAAAAACAACAAAGCTGAAATATCAGAGGAAAAAAAATGACAGAAAAGAAGAATAAAAAATATCCAATAACCGAACCATTAATGAACCGATAATCAATCGTCTATAATTGACTGCCGAAATTGACCGCCGATAATTAATCGCTGATTGAACTATTGGTGCCCCAGGAGGGAATCGAACCCCCACGTCCTTGCGAACAACAGATTTTGAGTCTGTCGCGTCTACCAGTTCCGCCACTGAGGCAGTGTGGAGTCTAATAAGTACAGCATTTTTGGAACAGAATCAATCCCTGCAGAAAATTTTTGATCTAATGAACGTGCTATCATTATTCGCTCCACTAGATATTTAAAAAAAATGGGTGTATACAATAGGTAAGTGTATTATTCAATTCAATATTGGGAGTAACAAAAGTAACCATGAGAGCAAAAGTATCGAAAAACGACATATTACCAGCTGTAATGCGCACAGTCAGCATAGCAGACAGAAAGTCCATCGTCCCGATATTGTCGCACGTTTTGTTGGAATTTAATGAATCCGGTTTATGCATAAAAGCAACAGATCTCGATCATTCCATTATAGAAAAAATACCCGCAGAAGTTGATACATTTGGAACCGCAGCAGTCCCTGCAAGCACATTAAACGACATAATCAGAAAAGCTTCGGGAGACGCTGTTTTGGAATTTTCGTTAATGGATAAAGGAAGCAAACTGCAAATTATTTCAAGCAGATCGAAATTCGAACTTTCAACGTTAGATCCTAAAGATTTTCCAGAAGTCGCTCCTATAAACAACGACTTCAATATAAAAATAAAATCAGAAGATCTAAACAAATTAATCACTCGCACAAGATTTTCTATGTCTCCAGAAGAAAATCGGCATAATTTAAATGGGATATATTTTCACAAAGAAGATGCGAAATTAAAAGCAGCATCAACTGATGGTCACAGATTGTCCACTACATACATAAACATCGATATAAAAGAAAATGTACAAGGAATTATTATTTCAAAGAAAACAGTATTTGAAATAAAGAAACTTTTAGATACTTATAGCGAAGACGTTTCCATGTCATTTTCAGCGAATCAAGTACAATTTGTATTTGGGAACGTGACTTTCATTTCGAAATTAGTCGATGGAACATTTCCAGAATATAAGCGAGTCATTCCTGAAGCTACAAATGATTTTTTCAAAGTTAACAGACAAGCTTTTTGTGAAATTCTCGATCGTATAGCCGTTATTTCAGAAGATAAAATTCGGTCAGTAAAACTCGAACTTAGTAAAGATACGTTGTTATGTTACGCAGTTAACAGCCGAGTCGGAAGCGGAAAAGACGAAATAGACGTGAACTATTCGGGAGATGGTTGGTCTTCAGGATTCAATGCAAACTATCTTTTAGATGTAGCAACAACGCTGCAGGGAGAGTATTTAAAAATCTTCATAAAAGAGTCGTTGTCGCCTATTTTGATAATTGACGAATCAGAGCCTGAATCTATGTTCGTTGTAATGCCAATGCGGATTTAGTTTGCTTGAATGCGACCGTAAAAAAACTAGTCTGCAGAAATTTTCGATCATACAGGACGTTATCTTTGAATTTTTCGTCTGATTTTGTCGTATTTTATGGTGAAAATGGCGCAGGCAAAACAAATATTTTAGAAGCACTGTCGTTATTTTCGTCAAACAGAGGTCTTAGAAAAGCTCCCATATCAGATCTTGGAACGTTAGGAACCCCTCCCCTATCCTGGAATCTTGAACTTACGCTCGAACAACTCGATTATAAAACGTATCTTGCTACAAATGCTCAAAATGGTCGTCGAGCCGCAAAAATAGATGAGGCCCTAATGCCATCTTTAACAAAATTTGAAGAAATATTATGGCTACTTTGGGTTGTTCCAAGCATGGATAACATATTTATATCATCACAATCAGAAATGAGAAGTTTTTTCGACCACCTTGTAAGTGGATACGATGTTTTGCACAAAACAAACTTAAAAGATCTCAATAATCTTCAAAAAGAAAGATTACACGTAATCTTTTACAGAAAAGACGAAGCTTGGCTACAAATTCTGGAAGAAAAAATCGCTGAAAAAAATATGCTGATAACAAAAGCACGACTGGAATTCATAGAACTATTACATGAAACATTCAATAAATACCCATCTGATTTTTTACGACCTATTATTGGCATCACCGGCACAATAGAAAATATTTACAGAACCCAAAGCGAAGAAAACGCAACCTTAGAAATTGCCGATCGTTTAAAGGCAAATCGTTATGAAGATTCAGAAAAACAAACAACCACAATAAGCACATTAAAAAGCAATTGGCTTGTAAAACATAAGCAAACACAATTAGAAGCTGAAAATTGTTCTACAGGAGAACAAAAAGCCTTCCTTATTTCTCTTATTCTTGCAGTAGTCAGAATCTATAAAACCAGACGCAACGGTACCCCTGTTCTTTTACTAGATGATCTTATGATGCATCTTGATAAAAATAGGAGAAAAAGCCTAATAAATGAGTTAAAAAGCCTAAATATCCAAAGCTTTTTCACTGGAACTGATTTATCTTTGTTTTCTGATGTTTCTGATATTGCACAAATATATCACGTAAAAAACTCGATCTGTTCCATGGAATAACGAAATTCTCTAATAAACTGTCCATTATTGGTATTATGTATAAATTTATGATATATTCCTGTGTGCAAGATATTGTATTTGTATAAACTATGTTAGATATAAAATGGATTAGAGAGTTCCCGGAAGCGCTTGACGAAGCTCTGAAAAACCGAAATATGGCGCCTATTTCAGATAAAATTATAGAAGTAGATACACAAAGACGTGATGCTGTTTCAAAATTACAACAACTACAATCCAGGCGCAATGAATTAGCCGCACTTATAGGGCGCGCCAAGCAAAATGGTGAAAACACATCTATATACGAAAATGAAGCTTCTCAAATAAAACAAGATATCGTTGATCTTGAAAAAAATGCCGAAAAATTTTCAGAACAACTAAATGACATTTTAGCCCGAGTACCAAATATTCCTCTCGCAGATGTTCCCATTGGAAAGGATGAAACCGCCAATAAATGTGTTCGAACTGTGGGAGAACCTCCGAAATTTGATTTCATTCCGAAAGCACACTACGACATAGGCGAATCCTTGGGAATGATGGATTTCCAGAATGCAACAAAACTTTCAGGAAGCAGATTTGTTGTATTACGAGGAATGCTTGCAAAAATGGAGCGAGCTCTTAAGGCATTCATGTTGGATAATCACACAAAAAATTTCGGTTATGAAGAAATTGTTCCTCCGCTTCTGGTAAATGAAGAATGCATGTTTGGAACAGGACAATTACCAAAATTTGCTGAAGATTCATTCACGACTACAGATAAACGGTGGTTGATACCTACAGCTGAAGTTCCCCTCACGAATTTAGTACGAGATACAATCATAAATGCAGACAAACTTCCCATCAGAATGACTGCATACTCAGCATGTTTTCGTTCAGAAGCCGGAGCTGCCGGACGAGACACAAGAGGTATGATTAGAAATCACCAATTCAGTAAAGTTGAACTTGTGAGCGTTGTTCATCCCAACGATGGTGAAGTAGAACTTGAAAGAATGACTTCTGTTGCCGAAGGAATTTTAAAATCTCTTGGACTTGCTTATCGTGTAATGTTGCTTTCAACAGGAGATATGGGGTTCAGTTCACGAAAAACCTATGATCTCGAAGTATGGATACCGAGCGAAAACACCTATCGTGAAATATCCAGTTGTTCTCTGTGCGGAGATTTTCAAGCCCGCCGTATGGGAGCTCGTTATAAGGACAAAGATGGAAATAAAGGCTTTGTATATACATTAAACGGATCAGGGCTTGCTATTGGCAGAACCATTGTAGCAATATTAGAAAACTATCAACTTTCTGATGGCAGTGTCGTAATCCCTGAGGCTTTAGTACCTTATATGGGCGGAATAAAGGAGATTAGAAAAGATGGTTAGCAGCAAGTCATTATCTGAGCTGAGGATCCTTATTACAAACGATGATGGAATTAATTCAAATGGAATTAAGGCGCTGGAAAGAATTGCCAACTCAATTACACCAGACGTTTGGGTTGTTGCTCCATCAATCGGCCATAGCGGCAAAGGTTTTTCAGTAACATTCGATAATGTTTTGCGAGTAAATCAGTCATCGCCAAGAAAATTTTCTGTTTCAGGAACTCCAGCAGATTGCGTTTTTCTTGGCGTAGGAGAAGTTTTAAAAGATAAGAAACCTGACTTAATATTATCAGGAATAAATCATGGAGCGAATATTGCTGATTTTATAGGAATATCGGGAACAATTGGCGCCATTTTTGCCGGCGCTTCTCAACGAATAAAATCAATTGCCGTAAGTCAAGACTGCCAAAAAGAAAGCGAATTATGTAAATTTCAATTAGCCGATCATTTCTTACCAAAAATTATAAAAAAACTTATATCCTTCGAATGGCCTGATCAAGTTTGTATGAATGTTAACTTCCCTAACTCTCAGATCGGAGATATAGCAGGTGTAAAAGTCGCCACACAAGGCGAAATGATGATTAATTGGGATATTCATAAAAAACTTGACCCCGTAGATGAGCCATATTATTGGTTACATGCTTCTCATAAGAATATAAGCAAAGATAAAAAAGCAGATATTACTCTTATTGAAAGCAAAAAATACATTACCGTTTCTGCTTTACATTGTCGGCAGGAATATTCAGGATGCTTTGATAAACTTGAGGAGCTTTTTTCTTCTAATGTATAAATTTCGTACAAAAATTTCCATTGTTATTTTCTCTTGTCTTATATTCTCAGCTTGTGAACGAAACGGACCTTCCCCTGTCGATATGAGAATAGATGATGCAGCTGCAACTAATACACATGTAGTTATGAATAATGAGACATTATACGATATAGCATATAGATATAATGTTGACCCGGTAAATCTTGCAAAAATAAACGGTTTACAGCCTCCTTATCTTCTCAAAAACGGCCAAGTACTACAGTTACCAAGCGGAGATTCCCAAACAGGTATCGTAATTACAGAAAGCGGAACGGCTCCTTCCACTACAACAGCAGGTTATGTCGCAATAGATGAAACCGTAAATAATACTGAAGGAAATGATATTCCTCCATATATAGAAGAAGAGCAAGAAAAAGAAAAAAAGAAAAAAGATGAATCAGATGAGGACTTTGATTCAATAATTCTTGCCGAATCAGGGGAGGCTAAAAACGCAAAAGCTTCGAAAGCAGTAGAGAAATCCGCAAGTAACGCAAAAAATCTGGCAATACCTAAAGTAACCGCCACAGCAATTGGGACACCAGTCTCAAGTAGCAAAGAATCATCAAAAGGTGAAAAAAGTTCAGCCGCATTATCTTCCAAAGAAAAAGACAGGAAGGCCACATCAAAAAGCGCAAAAATGAGAATGCCGGTAGAAGGCAAAATAATATCGCATTTCGGAGATGTAAATGACGGCATTTCTAATGACGGAATCAATATAAGAGCAAAAAAAGGTACAAATGTTTCAGCGGCAGCCGATGGTACAGTAATATATGTAGGAAACAAATTAGATGAAGAATACGGGAATGTTGTCATAATTCAACATGATAATGGTTTGATAACTTCTTATGCGCACCTTGATAAAGCCACTGTAAAAAAAGATGCTCAGGTACATGCAGGAGATAAAATAGGAACTGTTGGAAATACAGGAGATGTAAAAGAATCTCAACTATATTTTGAAGTTATGAAAGATAAAAAACCGGTAAATCCTTCAAAATATTTGAAAAAATAGGTATTTTAGTTTTATTATCTTAATGATTGATAGGAGAAAATAAGATGGCAAGCCCAACTACCACAGAAACATCAACAGCAGTAGCACCAATGACAACGGGAACATGTCCGCCGAGTGCTGGGATTGGAGGTGTTTTTGGTTCTATAGCTCCTCTACTTTTGATGCTCGTTGCATTTTACTTTTTATTGATGCGACCTCAGCAAAAAAGAGACGCAAAACGTCGTGAGATGATAAGCACAGTAAAACGAGGTGATAAAGTCGTACTAACAAGCGGAATTATCGGAACAATACACAAAGTTCTCAACGACAGAGAAATCTCTTTAGAAATATCAGAAGAAGTTCGTGTAAGAGTTCTGAAAAACTCCATTTCCGATATACTAGATAAAAATTCTGATCTTGGAAAAAATGAAACAGAAGTAGAAGAAAAAAGTATGACTTCGCAAAAGAAAATAGCGAAAAATACACCTAAAAAAGGTCGAAACGAGAAGAAAAAATAATTTTTTCTCTTTTTTTGTATGTTTGTGATTGAGAAGGAGATATATAAATGGATTTTCCGAAGTGGAAGGAAGTTTTAATAGCGTGCGTTTGTGCTTTTGGTATATTGTTTTCTCTTCCAAACATTCTACCACAGTCTACACTAAGTAAATTACCGTCTTGGATGCCTAACAAAAGAGTTAATTTAGGGCTTGATTTACAAGGTGGTGTACATTTATTGCTCGAAGTTGATCTCGATAGCGTTGAAAATGATCACTTGAACCAAACTTTAGATCTAGCAAGAAGTACACTCAGAAAAGAAGGAATTCAATACGCAGCAAACTTTCCGAAAACCATCGCAAAAGACCAAAATGCAGTAGAATTCGATTTGAAAGACAATTCAAAAATTGGAAAAGCCAGAACAGTGCTTAGCGCCATCGACTCTGATGTAAAAGTAGAAATTTCAGGTACTCATGTAAAAATGTGTCCTACCCCAGAAGCTCTAGCCACAAGAAAAAGCGAAGCTGTCAATCGTTCTATCGAAATTGTTCGCAAACGTGTTGATGAAACCGGAACAAAAGAACCGAATATTCAGAGACAAGGAGACAGCCGCATATTGCTGCAAATCCCTGGACTGCATGACCCATCGCACGTAAAAGAATTGCTAGGTCGTACCGCAAAAATGACCTTCCGTCTAGTTGATGAAGAAGCTCCGGAAATAATGGATAGGAAAAAAGGCATAGCTCCAGCCGGAAGTATGTATGTAAGATCATCAGAAAGCGGAAAATATATCGCAGTAAAAAAGCAAGTTTTGGTTGGTGGAGAAACCTTAGTCGATGCAAGATTAGAATATGATGAATACAGTCGTCCACAAGTCAGCTTTAAATTCAACAAATTAGGCGCAAAGAGGTTTGGCGAAGCGACTCGTGATAATGTCGGGAAGCGTTTTGCAATTGTTCTTGATGATCAAGTAATCAGCGCTCCTGTAATTAAAGAACCTATTATGGGTGGCGCAGGAAGAATCAGCAGCGATCATTTCTCTGCAGAAGAAGCAAATGATTTAGCCCTGTTACTGAGAGCCGGAGCCCTCCCTGCCCCACTCAATGTTATAGAAGAAAAGACCGTTGGCCCAGATCTCGGAGAAGATTCCATTCGTTCAGGTATATTTGCAACCATCCTTTCTGGATTGTTTGTTCTTATATTCATGTTCTTATGGTACTCATCATTCGGAATGATTGCTAATGCTGCAGTGGTCATTAATCTGATATTGCTTTTAGCTGGAATGTCATGTTTACAAGCGACATTAACGTTACCTGGTATCGCTGGTATCGCTCTGACTATAGGTATGGCAGTTGATGCGAATGTTCTTATAAATGAACGCATAAAAGAGAGTCTTCGTAAAGGTGCAAAGTTGATGAAAGCAATAGAAGACGGATATAATCTTGCAATGAGTTCAATTGTCGATTCAAACTTAAACACGATCATCGGTATGATGTGCTTGTACCAATTCGGAACTGGTCAGGTAAAAGGATTTGCTATTACAACCATGTTAGGAACTATTATTTCGTTCTTCACATCAACAACTTTGACTCGATACATTCTATCGAATCTGTTACGCTTAAAATACAAAGTTTCAATTCCTATGTAAGAAAGGATTAGTGCTGTGGAATTTTATAAACTCATACCTCACGATACAAAGATAGATTTTGTTAGTAAAAGAAAATACGTTTTTCTATTTTCGATAATTATGACGCTTGGAAGTATTTTAGCTTTCTTTTTTCATGGGTTAAACTACGGCGTTGACTTTCGAGGCGGTTTCGTCATGGAAATTCGTACACAGGAAAAAGCAGATATAGGTGCGCTTCGTACAAAACTAAACGATCTGCATGTCGGAGAATTTTCACTGCAAGCTTTTGGCTCAGATAGAGACGTAATGATCAGAATGCCAAGCTCTGGAGAATCACAAGCCGAACAAAACGCTGCCCTGGAAAAAGTAAAAGCCACTTTAGGTGACAATGTTGAGTATCGCCGACTTGAAAAAATCGGTCCGAAAATAGGAGATGAGCTCGTACATGATGCTTTTCTCGCTGTTATAATCTCTCTGTGTGCAATTTTGCTCTATATGTGGATTCGATTTGAATGGCAATTCGCAATTTGCGGCGTTATAGCGCTTGCCCACGACTGTATCGTTCTTATGGGACTGTATTCTACATGCCATTATTTTGAATTCAACGTTAATTCCATTGTAGCTCTGCTTATGACCGCTTGTTACTCAATTCACGATAGCGTTGTTGTATTTGATAGAGTCAGAGAAGACATGTTGGCGTATCGAAATATGACTATTGTCCAATTACTCAATAAAGCTATAAACGAGACCCTTTCAAGGACGATGTTAACCTCATTAACAACAGTTTTATCGTTGCTTGCTCTTTGCTTATGTGGTGGTAAAGTTATTTTCGATTTTTGTTTTCCTATTTTATTTGGATTGCTATTTGGTACCTTTTCTTCAATATGTCTTGCCGCGCCTTTGCTTCTATACACTGGTATAAGAATTGATGGAAAAGATCTCGAAGTAGGATTAGTAGGAGCGAAATAAAGCATATGAAACCGATAATAGCTATAGATGGCCCCGCTGCCAGCGGAAAAGGCACAATGGCTCGTATGCTTGCTGAGCATTTTCATTTCGCTTACTTAGATAGCGGCAGTTTGTACAGAGCTTTTGCATGCATTGAATTAGTTTTATCGGATAAACCCAACGTTTTATTCGATGATAAAACAGTAAAAGCTAAACCTATTAATGTTCATTTATCAGATTTATGCGAAGATTACGATTTTTTACGTATTTTATCCGATATCTTGAAAGAAACAGAGGCTAAAAAAAGAAAAATCGATTTTTCTTCTTACATAACTCATAAAGATTTCTTTTCAGAAGACGTTTCAGGTGCACATGAATTTATTTCAATAGCAAAAAAAATTCCTGATAATATTTTGAAGTCTGAAATTGTTGGCATGGGAGCTTCTACAATCGGAAAACTACCGGAAGTTCGAGCATTATTAACCAGTCTTATGAGAGAATTTGCGAATTCTCCGGGTGATGATTATCTCGGAACAGTCATTGATGGCCGTGATATAGGAACCGTTGTATTTCCGAATGCTACGTGTAAGATATTTCTTACCGCAGATCTGAAAGTACGAGCAGAACGCCGTTTTAAAGACGCAAAAGACTTCGGAGATACTTCCGCAACATTCGAATCCATTTATGAGACTTTGCGATCACGTGATGAACGAGACGCATCTCGCAGTATAGCTCCAATGACGTATGATGAAACTTATATTGTTGTAGATACCTCAAATATAAATATCCAGGAAGTATTTAATAAGCTCGTTAGCATTATTGATTTAAGATTGCATAATGCCTGATCTTTGCGTATAATTTTCGTTCGGAATTAGTAACAACGATTTTTTACTGGATTCTTCTTCGAAAATCTCAGAGTGGTTATGTATTAACATTATCAGTCATTTGGGCCTTTCAAAAATAAGAATAATCCGGAAAGTAGTGGTTTGATATGTCGGCGAAAGCGTTCAGAAATAGAACTGAAAATAAGCGTAGCAACAGAAATAGCAGAAAAGGCTTTTCGCTTTTCTTGCTCGCTATGAATGTTATCGCTTCAGCTTCCGTTAGTATATACATACCATGCATGAAAATTATGGCCGTTGATTTCGGAACGACAAATGCCATGTTGCAGATGTCTATTGTTACAAACCTCATCGGCGAATTTTTAGGGCGTTTTTTTAGCGGTCCTCTTTTTAATACCTATAGCAATAAGAAAATCGTTGTAAATGCCCTCTGTTTGTCCATACTTGGACATCTCGGATGCTGTTTATCTAATTCAATTGAAGTATTTTTATTTATGCGTTTCATTCAGGCATTAGGTTCAAGCGTAATTTATATAGCATCCATAGGAATCATAAACTCTGATTTTGATGAACAAGAAAAATCGACCATAATAGGTGTTCTCGAACTATACCAGCCTATTGCCTGGATTCTTTCACCATTTGTTGGCGGTATTTTAGCTGATATAGGCAGTTGGAGATGGTCTTTCGCAACTCTCATGATATTACAAATAATAGGTTTGTTTGTTTTCTTAGAATATCGTGAAAAACAGCAACACAAATCAACTCATAAATTCACTACACGAAAATTTTTGAATGATTACAAGATTGTTTTGCGCAATACATACTTCTTAATATATGCATTGATTCCTGGAATGTTTGCTGGTGGATATATGATATTCGCATCAAATGCTCCATTCATTTGCTCCAAAGTTTTCGAAGATAATTCTCTTAATATTGCAATGTTCCAAGCTATCCCCCTACTCTTCTATATACTCGGAATGTTCATTTATAGAGCTATTGTACGAGATTTTGGAATACGTCCCGCAAAATGGGTTGGAGTCACAATATATATTATTTTCGGGGCGTATATAACTCTTCTACTTGCTGAACATACGCCATGGACAGTCAATCATCTTCTTGCTTTAATGTGTGTGCAGTGTGTGGGAAGTTCATTTTTAGTGCCTGTATCAGTTCTGAAAGCCATTCAATCAACAGGACATACCTCTTATGTCGGAGCAGCGACTGTCGTTGTTTTCAGAAACCTTATAATGTCGCTCTGCATAACAGCCAGCACTCACTTTTCCGAAAGTATTACAATGATTATGGGATCGGTATTTATGACCGTAGCAACAGCATTAATGCTCATCACTGCTCGCAGAATTATGAAAGTTCGTAAACGCAAAAACGAACGAAAAATTGCTTAAAAAACTATTTCGCTCTGAAAACCCTTGTCTTCATATCCTGAAAAGACTGAGACGGCACCAATCCTGATATTTTCAAGCGCTCTGATATTTCCTGAAAATTGGCTGAACCATAAGTTTCATCTGACAGTATTACCACACTATCCTTATTGATCTTTGAATAATCCGCTGTTTTGATAATTGGAAATTTTCCACCCCAATAATAATCTAAAAATATCTGCCAACGCCTGAATTTCATTTGATCAATTTCTCTTGAGTCAATATTCGGAAGATCTTTTCCTTTTTCCGTTACATATATAACCTTTTTTCCCTGTTTTACTTCATTGATCATGCGAGCAAATATCAACGGATCGTTCTTCCTATGCATCTGTATTTCTGTAATCCAGCAAAGTGAAGCATTAAAAGAAAATATTGCTATACCAATTGAAATACTGATAAGCAAAGCTCTCACATATTTCGTACATTCCGAAAGAAAAACCGCAAATGCAGGAAGTCCCATAACTACAGCCGGAAAAAAATAATGATTACAGCGCTGATTGAGAATTACATATGCAAAAGCATATCCTACTCCAGCAAAAAGTGGAGCATCAGAATACATATTATAATTAATCTTTCTCTTAAGCAGCAAACAACATCTAATTATCGCAATAATCAAAAGCAAATATATAATCGGTTCAGAATTAAAAACTGTAATGGATAAATCTGAGAACTTTGAAACAATCGACGAGTAAGGAGCAGGAGCATTCGGGTCTATAAACGAAAGATCTATAAAGAAACATCTATATGCATAAATCGATACCCATATAAAAGAATTAAACAATAAAAAGTAATTAAAAAGCCGTTCTTTCAAAGATAGCTTTCCGAAAATCAGATTCGATAAAGCAAAGATACACCACATTCCAAAAACAGGCTCTTTCAAATATGTTGAATACATCGCTGTTATTGCTGCGATGGCATAGTATTTACCCCCCCCCGTCTTTTTATTACAAGCTTTCCAATAGGTTATGAGAAATGCAGAAAGCATAAGAAACATTTCACGTTCCGAATGTATACAAGTCATATGAATTCGCATAAAACTCGACGTCAGAAATAAAAGCAACATACAAAAAAGTGCTATATAATTATTCTTATTCTCTGTTACCTTATCTATAAAAGAGAAAAGCATTACAGAAGCAAATATCATTGTAACGCAATTATAAAGAAAATGGGCTGTAACTGTTGTTCCGTACGGGATAAGAAGCAATACGCAGTAATCACATAACCCAAGAGGCCAAAAACGACCATTTCCAGTATAGGAATGGGCATTTCTTCCTACAGCAGTCGTTCCTACCAACTGATAGTCATCAGCCCAGAACATATCAAAAACCCAATTTGCATCCCATAAAATTACACAAGATAATATTAATAAGATCGCATAAAGTATAATACGAGATATAGTTAAATGATCGCAAAAACGTTTACACACGTATGACATCTTACTTTTCTCCCGTTTCCGGCTTTATTATGACGTCAACATTATCAAAGAGTTTTGTAACAGCATATTCAACAGTATTTGCGATATTACAAGCTTTCTTTGCAGATATCCGTTTGTCAACAATTATTCTGGATTCAATATGTTTCTTCATTCCCGCAGAACGAGTTTTCAAAATTTTTATTCCTTTTACTCCATCTACACTTATTATCGTTTTTTTTATTTTGTTTTGAACATTTATAGGAAGCGCTTCATCCATTAAATCACGCAGAGCCGATCTTAGAATAAGAAATGCATTATAAAAAACATATCCTCCGACGGTTACTCCACAAACAACATCAACATAGATGAAATATTTTGATAGAAAAATGGATATCATAACGCAAATATTCATAAAAAAATCCGATATATAATGTAATGAATCTCCTTTTACAACAAGAGATTCTGTTTTTCTCGCAACATAATTCTGAAAATATAAAAGCTGATATACGGCAACACACGATACAATCATTATTGATATTCCGACAGCAGTATTTGCTACAGGTTCAGGATTTATAAAGAATTCATAAGCTTCACGACAAATAACATATCCTGAATACATAACCAAAAGACACTGAAAGATCGCAAATATTCCTTCCGCCTTTTCATGACCGAAATTATGCTCGCGATCGAACCTAACAGAAGAATATTTTAATGCGTGATATGCTACAAATGAAGAAAATGCATCTAAAAATGAATCGTTCATAGAAGCTTGAAGAGAAATTGAATTTGTCACCATCCATGCCATGATTTTTATCAAAACCAAAAATATCGAAGTTGCAACAGCTAACAAAACCGAATATTTTGCAAGCTTTGCATGAGGATAGCCTTTAAAACGTGAATCCAGTATTCCATTGAATAATTTTATATCTAAAAACTGCACGCTAATTTCCTTCTAAAAATATATAATACTAATCGTGTTCGGGAATTATATTACAAACAAAAATCTTTTTCAGTATTCACAAGAGTCTTTTTATATTGTAATATCCGAAACAGTTGATAGGTGTGCGTGGATAATGTGTAAAAGCGCAGATATAACACAATGGCGGGATAGCTCAGTTGGTTAGAGCAGCGGAATCATAATCCGCGTGTCGGGGGTCCGAGTCCCTCTCCCGCTACCACCTCAAAAATCATTGTACATCAGCAATTTTATATATTTTTTTATATGTTTATTGTTTCAACGAAATTTTTCACAAAAGAGTGTTCTCTACCGTAAATTTCAGTAAATATTTTCGAGCAATGTTTAAAATAATCTTCGATTCTCGTATTTTTCGATGTAGAAAATATTTCTTCATCTAAAGTTCCTTCATATCCTGAGCTATTATCCGAACGATTTGAAAACCATATTTTTGCAAGATTTATAAACATTTTGAAACACTCAATCGCTTTTTTCGAATCACCAAACTTATATTTTGCAATTGCCATAATATAATACAATCGCATATGCAACAAATGTATAGAATACGCTTCAGATTTATCCTTATATTTCAAAGCATTCAAGCAATCACCATAAGCGTCATTTAATTTTCCTAATCGAAGATCTGCTTCAGCTTTATAAATGAAAGCTTGGAACAATCCATGATTATAATTATGCTCCACTTTTACTTTTATCGCCTGTTCCAATTTATCTTTTGATTCCGAAATTTTATTTACCCGCAATAAAGTATTTGCATGTTCTATATCTAGAGCCGTTTCCCGTTTTACAGGTATTCTATTGCCATTTTCTTTTCTCTTTTCATAAAAATAAAAAGCTTCATTATAATTTTCGATTGCATCATCGTACATTCCGAGACTATTGTATATTCTGACTAAAATTCTTCTAAGAGCAGCAATGCAATTTTTCGATGCTCCCTCAACTCGATCACCGTATTTTTCTTTTGTTTTATAGAAGAAATGAGATGCTCCAAGTATCTTTAACGTTTCTAGCGTGTAATTTATAACTTCCTCCAGTTCCTTTTTAGAACTACATAAAGATAAAGAAACTTCACAATAACGATAATTTAATAACATTCTTGTTTTTATTTCGTTCGCCAATTTCATTGATTCTCGTAAAAAATGTCGGCAGAGCTCAATTTCTTTTTTTTCAGAAAAATACAAAGACAAATATATATAAGTGATAGCTAGTAAATGATTTGCTTTTAGTTGTGTACAAAGTTCAATACTCTTCTTCAAATATTTCTCATCTTTATCGGATAAAGAACCAATTCCACAATACGTATGCTCAAGAAATAATGCCGCCAAATCATATCCCTTTATAAAACCCTTATTCCGTTGAATAATTTCTTCTGATAACTTCCTCATTTTTTGTTCATTTGATTCCGGAACATACGCATAAAGCAAAGCTAACATAATCCTGACAATATATTTTTCTTTTTCTGATTTTACTAAAGGCATAGAGTTTATTGTATTTTTTAAACTCTCCAAGTGAGGAATAATCGCGTTTATCTCTTTATAGCTCAATTGTCTTTCTTGATTATTATATGAATACCACATCAAACATTCATATGGTGTCATTGCATCAACAATTTTTCCGATAATTTTGTCCCTTTCATTTTCAGGAATGAGGTTAAGTAAATACTTTTGCCCTATTTCTTGAGTAGATCTATGAACGAAAATTTTAGATCCTTTTGTATGAGCTAAAGAATATTGTTTTAAATTAAGAATGAAAGAATCAACCGTTGCTTCATCACAATATCGCAAGAAATACCACTTTGAAATACGTTCGGGACTTAACATTGAAAGCATGAGTAAGAGTTCTTTGTTAATCGAATTTTCTTTGATCAATTTTTCAAATGAAGTAGTAACTATCGAATAACGTGTTTGATTATAGCCTGTTATATTTTTCAACAAAGATTTTTTGAATGAATCAAATTTCGCATTATGTAATGTTTTTAAATAATCTTCAGCACTTATTTTACAAGTTTTGATGTAATGTGCTGCAATAGTTACATCTAATGGCATAGATGGAATACTCTTCAATAAAACTTCGCTATTCGGAATATTTTTTCCAACAATATTATTAAAAAGTTTTGCTTTTTCTTCGGCATTTAATCGTCCTATTTTTATTATGCTTTTAGGGTTTAGAAATGTAACATCCTCAGCATTGAAATTTCGTGTAGTAATTATAACTTTTCCAGAACCCCAAATCTCAGGATCATGTGGAAAGCAATCAGCTATTATCGAAAAATCATCGACATTATCAAATAATATGCACCAACCTTCCGCTTGCTTTAATTGAGATGAGATAAAATGCAAAAGTTTTATCTTTTTTACATCATCCGTATCTATATTTTTTATGAAACTTATTTCATCTCGTTGTGATGGAGTTACTGCTAATAAACTTGCAATTTTATACAAAGATAAATACAAACTGTTTTGCGATTCTGCATTTATTTCAAAAGTAATTCCATATTTTTGTGATTTTAGATAATGTCTGGCGATTGTGGTTTTCCCTGTTCCGCCGTACCCAACTAAAACTGCGACTTTTATTTTATCATCTCCGAATGCTTGCTCTATTTTTTCTTCAATATCAGTACGTTCTAAAAAAACATCCTTGAAAATCACAGGCATATTTGACTTAACAGCAGCTTTATCATGAAATAATTTAGTACTAATGAAAAATACGAAACCAAAAACAATAATACTAATGATAGCTAAAAAATATTTTTTGTATTTTATAATTTTAGATGATGAGATTTTTTGAGCTGAATTTGCAATATTTTCTTTTTCTGAGATATTTGGGAAAAAACCTGATATTAAAGACTGAATCTCAGCATTTTCCACATAAATTCTTCCGATACATTTTAAAATAGCACCCTGCACATCTTCTTTATACTCAATTACATTTTGTAACAGAGTATTTTTCGCATTTTTTGTGAATACTATTATGTTTTTTTCAAGCGATATTTTTGAAAAATTTTCCGAACAGATGATATAAATACAATCTTTCGATTTTGAATCTTCACTCCAAGTATACACATCAATTCCTGCTTCTTTGAGGCAGCTAATTAATCTTGTATACTC
Source organism: uncultured Alphaproteobacteria bacterium (assembly GCA_905233185.1). Classification (GTDB taxonomy): domain Bacteria; phylum Pseudomonadota; class Alphaproteobacteria; order UBA3830; family UBA3830; genus BNWE01. Next base: position 20,221 of record CAJODB010000012.1, read on the forward strand.
CTCTTTTTCTTCATTAAATTTTATGTAACAAATTTTTTTCTCAACTGAGATCTTTAATATTTTTTTCAGAAGTTCATGAAATTTTTTTAATCTTATCAAATTATCGTAACGATCACGAAAAGTTTTATATTGAGAAGACTGTTCGATATATTTTACTAAATCATTTTTTGATGCGCCGTTTATTTTTTGAATAACATTTCTTATATGAACATTAGCGGTATTAGGAGAAATTGAAAGTATATCAGCTATTGATTTTGAAGTATTCCCACTTATAAGGCACGCAATAACATCAGCTTCTCTTTCTGTAAAAACAATATTATCGTCTTTCAAATGCTCCATATCAAATTGACTCGATCTATATATGAATTCTACAGCATTAGATTTATTTATGTTAATTATTTTTTAATTATCTATCTAATTATTTTTTTAGTATTAAAAATGAGTATAAATAGGCTCTAAAGTAGTTATGTTGAAAACGTAAGAGGGATAAAATGCAACAGAATAGAGTTGATGCGATTATAAAAAATGATGATGTGTCTACTCTTCAACAAGTAAACGATTATGTGGCCATGAATCCATCAAAGGAATGCATTATCCCTATGCTTCAGTCAATCAATAGCTATGTTCTGGACAGTTATATTCGTGAAACTTATCATAAAAATGGTCGCATAATAAATATATTCGATGCAAACAGTAAAAAAAGCAGCGTATATAAGGAGGCTTATTTTATATTGAAAGCTCTTACTGATCAGAATCTTATTTCAGAAGATATGTGTAAATATGAATCGCCAATCGGATATGATACGAATGCGAAATTAACTCCCGTTTTCACAGAAACAGGTGTACATGTAGAAACTTTTTCTGCTGATACACAAACAATTCAAGCTGCTTAGAAAAAGTAATTAACATTGTGATCTCTCAAGTACCTATGTTGAAAAATACGCTTGTATATGCTATACTTCAGAGCGTGCTATTGTTGTAAAGAGGTATCAAATTATGTTGTTTTCACAATTCTTCGCGCCAACTTCAAAAGACATTCCTGCAGATGCGAAAATCGCCTCTCATATCTTAATGTTGCGTTCAGGAATGATTTCGCAAACAGCCTCCGGAATATATTGTTGGCTTCCTTTGGCTGTTAGAGTTATGGAAAAAATCACAAAAATAATTTGTGAAGAGCAAGACCGAATTGGTGCACAAAAAGTTTATTTTACAACTATCCAACCGGCTGATTTATGGATTGAAAGCGGCAGATATGATGCTTATGGCAAAGAAATGCTGCGTATAAAAGATCGCAAAGAAGGCGATTTCTTATATAGTCCGACCAATGAAGAACAAGCAACTGATGTATTCCGAAAATATGTAAAAAGCTATCGCGGAATGCCGGTTATGCTCTATCAAATACATTGGAAATTTCGTGATGAGATTCGTCCGAGATTTGGAGTCATGCGCGGCCGTGAATTTCTTATGAAAGATGGTTATTCATTTGATATTAATTTCGACGCCGCAAAAGAAACATATCAGAAAATATTCAGGTCATATGTCCGCACATTCAGACGACTTGGATTGACAGCGGTCCCTGTACAAGCAGATTCTGGAGCTATAGGCGGAAACATGAGTCATGAGTTTCAAGTCCTGGCAGAAACAGGAGAGAGCACGATCTACTCTGATAAAAGATTATTTACAGCTTCCGATGAAGAATTAATGACGACTTTTGCAGTTACGGATGAAAAATATAATCCAAAAGAGTGTCCTATTGCGGAATCTGACTTAATTGTTTCGAAAGGAATAGAAGTTGGTCACATTTTCTACTTCGGACAGAAATATTCGAAGCCAATGAATGCCTTTGTACTTAACGAAAACGGCGAAAAAATATATCCAGAGATGGGATCATACGGAATTGGAGTATCAAGGTTAATTGGAGCTATAATTGAAGCTTCACATGATGAACATGGAATCATATGGCCTGAACCTGTTGCTCCATTTGATATTACTATTTTAAATTTGCATACGAAAAATGAAAAATGCGTAGAAACAGCTCGAAGAATTTACGATGCTTTATCATCATCTAAGGAAGTTTTGTATGATGATCGCAGCATTACTGTCGGTGAAAAGCTTGCTGATGCTGATTTAATTGGTATTCCATATCAAATTATTATTGGACAGAAAAAAATTGAAAATGGTTTAGTCGAATTAAAGAACAGAAAGACAGGCGAAATTACAGAAATGTCCATTGAACAAGTAATCGCGAGGTTTATGTAAACTTGTTTAAGACAGAATTACTTATCGCATGGAGGTATTTGAAATCCAAACGCCGTGAAAAATTTATCTCGGCAATCGGAGCTTTTTCACTTATAGGAATTGCTCTAGGAGTTGCGACTTTAATTATTGTAACGTCTGTAATGAACGGTTTTCGTAAAGAATTTACTGAGCGAATTATCGGTTTTAACGGCCATATTTCTATGAGTTTATTACGAGAAACTCCTGACTATGAACGAATTGCAAAGCAAGTACACTCCTTTCCATATGTTGTGCAAGCTGTCCCAACGATTGAACGTCAAGCGCTTATCTCAAACACACGAACAGTGCGCGGAAGTTTATGTCATGGCATTTCCAAAGAAGATTTAATCCAAAAAAAGCTTATCGCAAATAATATTATCAGAGGAGATCTTGATGATTTTTCCGAAGAAGATTCGATTATATTAGGTGACTCGCTTGCATTACGTGCAAACTTAACAATAGGCAGTGATGTTATAGTAATTGTTCCAGAAATGGATGAAACAGGTTTTGGATTTGTTCCAAGGAAAAAGACTTTCAAGCTTGCAGCAACATTTAAATCAGGAATGTATGAATATGATACTTCAGTTTCTTTTATTCCGCTAAAAATGGCGCAAAGATTATTCAAAATAAATAATTCTGTAACAGCTATATCGGTTTTCTTAAGCGATCCTATGAAAGTTTCAGATGTTTTGAACAAAATAGAAGAAAAATATGGTTCTAATTTCTATATAACTGATTGGCAGAAGAATAATAGCTCATTTATGAAAGCTGTAGAAATCGAACGTAATGTTATGTTTTTGATTTTAACTTTGATTACTCTTGTAGCAAGCTTCAATATAATATCTTGTATGATTATGCTTGTTAAAGATAAAGAAAAAGATATAGCAATTTTACGAACAATAGGCCTTGCACGTGAATCTGTAATGAGAATCTTCTTTATATTAGGAGCGTCTATAGGAATTACGGGGACATTAATAGGAACGATATTCGGCCTACTCTTTTCTCTGAACATTCAAAAGATACAAGCGGCCGTTGAAGCAATCGCAGGAACTCAAGTATTCTCGCCTGAAGTGTATTTTCTGACTCATCTTCCTTCTTTACTGCGTCCGATGGATGTGGCAATTACAGTGATTGTTGCGCTGATTTTGTCATGTATTTCGACTCTTTATCCTGCACGAAAAGCCAGCAGACTCAATCCAGTCGATATTCTCAGGTATTCATAATTCTAACAGTTTTGAACATACCGATTTTTACTTCAGTAACGATATAAATCCTTCCATTCTCGCTTTTCTCACTGGATCATTAGCAAATGCTTCAAGCTTTGCACGAAAAGGCATATCATACCCCAAATCTTCATCTTTATAATGATAATAACCAATACTGAGACATAATATCACCATTTTTTCCAAGTCAGAAAGCTCTTTTGAATGCAATTCGGACACACTACCAAAAGACGATAACGTATTCAATGCCTTTAAATCTGAGCAAAAATGCAATCGGAAGGAACCTAATACAAGCTTTTCATACCCTTCTTGTTTAGGAACATTGGGCATTCTAGGTTTCTTTGGTTCAACCTTTCCTTCTTTATCTTTCTCATAGGCTTCTTTCTCAATTTCATAAGCCTTTATCTTTTCTTCATAATCTTTCAAATAACGAGTAGGTAATGAAAAATCATAGCCATATACTCCAAGTAGGCCGAGAAAATCCTCATATTGCAGGAATGAAAGCAAAGGGATATACGCTTCAACCTTATCAAACGAAGGATAATAACCTGCTTTATATTTTTCAAAAATCAATCTATATGGAAACATAGGACCAGCATCGACCTTTCTGCCAGGAGCTACATCGGCATGAGTAACGACAAGCCTTCCACAAATCCTGTTTTTTAGTTGTAGTTGTCTTACCAATTTTCCCGTAGCTTCGTATTGCTCTTTAAAGAATTTGAACCACAGAGTCTTATCATCACCAGAACAATAACTCAACAGTCCGTAATTATTCCATACTCCTGTGTATTTCACACCTTTTTCTATATATCCTGGATGTACTTGTTCTATACCAATAAAAAATCGATTAAGTGAAGTATCTTCGTCATAAGCTGATATACCAGCATGAAAAGCTATTGCCCCATCTGGAACGTTTCTAAAGATATTTCCATTAAAATTGACTGTATAATTAGCTGATACTCCAGCATTATAATAAGCTCGTTTAGTTAATTCATAAGTTTGAGTAACTGTATAATGTATAACAAGACCTTTTATAGTTCCTTCCTCACCTCCAAATGGTCGCCAAACAACACCATTTTTACATAGAGAATTGTCTAATATATCCTCAATAACATCAAGTTGTTCAACAGCTTGTTGACGGGGGGAGGTAATTACATTTGCGACTCTTTCTAAAGCAAGCGGACTAGAACAAAAAACTTGTGAGTAGGTAACAAGATAAATTAAGCTGATTAATTTTTTCATAGATTCCTCTTATTTTATTTTTTTCTTTTCATTATTAAATATAAAGACGCATTTACTATAAAACAACAGAAAATTATTTTTTATTTTCCTGCCAAGATTGTTTTTTAAATTGAAAACAAATTGATAGATTAATTAAAAAATATAGTTATGAATAATGATAAACAAGAAATATACGAAAAAAACTTCTTACTCTCACCTCAACATATCAGATATTTTCTTGTGCTTCTTTTTTCGCTGTACTAATCTTTCTTCCCTATCAATATCTTCTATCTTGTTGGATTTTATTTCAATTTCATCGACTGGTTTCTGTAATCCGAAGGCTGTCATCATAAATTCTTTCCATGCCTGCGCCGGAAGAGTTCCTCCTGTAATATTTTGATGCATTGGAGTATTATCGTCATTTCCAACCCATACTCCCGTAACAAGAGGGTAAGCGAATCCGATAAAACTTGCGTCACGACTGTCGTTACTTGTTCCAGTTTTTCCATAGCAATCGATTTTCGGGATTTTTGCACGTTTACCTGTGCCTCTTACCATCAATTCTTTCATCATTATCTTCATCTTTTCGCATGATTCATGAGACATCACTCGTTTATTTGCTGCATGATAAGCCCTATACAAGACTTTTCCTCTCGAGGTTTTAATACTTATTATTCCAAAAGGTGTCATTTTTAAACCATCATTCATCGTTGTTCCATATGCTGCAGTCATATCAAGAAGAGTTGTTCCACTTGTCCCTAAAACCGTAGCAAGATTATTATTTACATCCTTTATGCCCAATGATTCAGCTACTTCAACAACTTTGTCCATGCCAACTTTGCGCGCTACTCGCACTGCGCACGTATTTACTGACTTTACAAAAGCTTCAAGAACAGAAATATTTCCGACACTTTTATATTTGTAATTTTTCGGAGACCAACCATTTATTGAAAGCGGCATATCGCTAACCATATCGTATATATCTGTTCCTTTTTCGAAAGCAGCAAGATAAACAAAATATTTGAAAGCAGAACCAAACGATCTCACAGCAAGAGCTCGATTAAATTGACTGGTTCCATAAGTATGCCCACCAACCATAGCTCTAACCGCTCCTGTTTTATCAAGAGCAACAAGCGCCATTTGCCCTACACCACTTTTAAATCCTTGATCAACTAATACATTCCTTATTATGTAAGTAGCATTTTTCTGTAATTTGGAATCAAGAGTTGTTCGAACAATCAAGTCTTCTTCATCAGTTGAAACTATATCTTGAACTTGCTCTAAAGCCCAATCAGTAAAATAACGATTTTCATCCATAGGAACAGAGAGCTTGCTCAATTTATCTTTTTGCTGCAAAGCTTCTTGCATTTCACTTTTTGTGATATACCCTTCATCTACCATACAAGCAAGAATAGTCTCTGCACGCTGATCAGATTTAACAGGATTATAAAAAGGAGAATATAAAGATGGAGCTTTCAACGTTCCTGCAAGTTTCGCAGCTTCATACAAAGTTAATTGTTTCGCCTTTTTTCCGTAAAAACGAAATGCTGCTGCATCTATTCCGTATGCACAAGAACCAAAATAAACTCTGTTCAAATAAATTGATAAAATCTGTTTTTTCGTAAATTTCTTCTCTAGCCATAATGCAAGAATAAACTCCTGAATTTTCCGTTTCAAAGATCTGTCCTGCGAAAGAAATAAATTTTTTGCAAGTTGCTGAGTTAAAGTCGACCCTCCCTGAACTATCTTTTTATGAACTATATTCGTGTACGCTGCTCGCAGAATTCCTATAAAATCTACTCCACAATGCTTATAAAAACGGCGATCTTCTATTGCAACAATCGCATTTGGAACATACTTAGGAAGCGCATTAATACTAACAACATTTCTGAAAAGATCACCATAAGTTGCTATTGTTTTTCCATCATATGATTCGAAAACAATACTTGCGCGCCGACCTTTTGACTCCAAACGATCTAAGTCAGGCATATCATGAATGAAAAATAAAATAACGAAGAAACAGAAAACAAATCCAAATATCGCTATTGATACTACTCTTGCAGAAAATTTTCCATTTCCGCTAAGTGCTGCGTTCCTTTTTCGACTGAATTTCCTTCGTCGAGTCATTATAGTCCGTCAATTTATGTTACGCGTCCAAGTTAACAACATTAAGCGCATTTGATTGAATAAAGTCACGACGAGGCTCAACAACCTCTCCCATTAGTGTAGAAAATATTTCATCCAGAGCTTCGAAATGCGCTAATTTTACCTGCATAAGGACTCTTGCGTTCGGATCGATCGTTGTTTCCCAAAGTTGCTCTGCGTCCATTTCTCCAAGACCTTTATAGCGACTAATTGTAACGCCTTTTTTTGCGCTCTGCATGAATTTATCAAAAAATTCTGCGGGAGTTTTTAAGACAAGTGATAATTCTCGCATTTTTAATTCGGCCAGTCCTTCTAAAAATGGCTTAAAAATCTCAATTTCTTCATCCAAAGATTGGATATCATGAGATTCAAATAAGACTTTTGCAACCTCAACTTTTTCAGTAACATTTCTTACTGTTTTGCTAAAAATATAGTGTGTATCAGTGAATTCCATATCCCAATCTGCTGGATCATTTTTCTTTAATTGATTAATTATAATTTCTTTATCCAAATCAGGTTTTTTATGTAGCCCCAACAAGAGAAGAACTTCAAGCAAAGCTGCATTATTGATTTTATTATTAATTTTTTCTACCGCGTTTCTGATTTTTTCCGCTTTCAAAACCATTTGACGCAAATCGTTCGCCGTAATAACTTCACCATTTGCGAATCGAAGAGATGAAGACGGCACTGCAGAATCGAGCAAATGATCTTCTAATGCTTGTTCATCCCTAATAAACACCTGCGAATTTCCTCGCTTCACTCGATAAAGAGGAGGACGGGCGATATATAGATATCCACGTTCAATAACAGGAAGCATATGTCTGAAGAAAAACGTCAGCAACAATGTTCTGATATGACTACCATCAACATCGGCATCTGTCATGATAATAATTTTATGATATCTGATTTTATCAATATCGAAGTCCTCGCCAATTCCTGTTCCGAACGCTGAAATCAATGTTCCAATCTGTTCGGAAGTTAGAATCCGATCAAAACGTGCGCGTTCTACGTTCAAAATCTTGCCTCGAAGCGGCAAAATTGCTTGCGTTCTGCGATCACGGCCTTGCTTTGCCGTACCACCTGCGCTGTCGCCCTCAACGATGAAAATTTCGCTGAGTGCAGGATCCTTTTCTTGGCAGTCCGCCAATTTCCCCGGTAATGACGATATCTCAAGAGCATTTTTGCGACGAGTTAACTCACGTGCTTTTCTGGCAGCTTCACGAGCAGCAGCGGCTTCGATAATTTTTGCTGCAACCTTCTTTGCTTCTGCCGGTTTTTCTTCAAACCAGGTTGATAAAGTCTCCGTTATAATACTTTCTACAACTCCACGCACTTCTGAGGATACTAATTTATCTTTTGTTTGCGATGAAAACTTCGGATTTGGAACTTTTACGGAAAGAATACAAGTCAAACCTTCGCGAGCATCATCTCCGGTAGGAACGGTCTTTTCCTTTTTAACATTTGCAGCTAAATAAGCATTCACAGTTCTTGTAAGCGCATTTCTGAATCCCGCAAGGTGTGTTCCACCATCAGATTGAGGAATATTGTTTGTATAGCATAACATTGTTTCATGATAGCTGTCAGTCCATTCAAAAACAGCCTCAACTTGCACATCATCTTTTGTGGCACTCACATACACAGGCGCTTCAATAAGCAAATTTTTGCTTTTATCAAGATCTCGTATAAAAGATTTTAAGCCGCCATCGTAATGCATATCGGATATTTTCGGTTCATTTCCACGTTCATCCGTCAAAACGATATGCACACCAGAATTCAGATATGCCAACTCTCTCAAACGATGTTCCAAGGTTGAGAAAACAAACTCTGTACTTTTAAAGGTCGTTGCAGAAGGCCAAAATCTTACAGTTGTCCCTGTTCTTGAGGCATCTCCAACCATTTTTAACGGAGCTTCAGCTTCTCCGTTACGAAATCTCATAAAATACTCATGACCGCCACGCCAAATGTTCAAATCCAATCGATCAGACAGTGCATTTACAACTGAAACACCAACACCATGCAATCCCCCGGAAATTTTGTATGAATTTTGATCGAATTTTCCGCCGGCATGTAACCGTGTCATAATAACTTCCGCTGCAGAAACTCCTTCTTCCTCATGAATATCTGTTGGAATACCACGACCATCATCACTTACAGAGACAGAACCGTCCTGATGAATTTTTACATCTATTTGCTTACAATAGCCTGCTAATGACTCATCGATTGAGTTATCTACAACTTCGAAAACCATATGATGCAATCCCGAACCGTCATCAGTATCTCCGATATACATTCCTGGACGCTTTTTTACAGCTTCTAAGCCTTTTAAAACTTTAATGGAACTCGCGTTGTAATCTGTTTCCTCAACGGACATGCTCAAATTCTCCCCAATGCGGCCGTATTGTACTAAAATATCATGAAAATCTAAAGATCTGTCAGGTAAATTAATTAGTTAATTTCCTTAATTTTATACTACAGTAACCATTTATAAAAAAATATTTAGTAAAGAAAAAAAATTTGAATTTATACGAATAAATTAAATCGAATATCCACCTATTTTATAGAATTCAGACGAATGCAGTCCTTTTGTAGCTAACCTACAAGCCAGCAATTAGAATCTGATTTCCGATGGTTATTCAATCATCCATTCGGAAGATTTTCCTCCTCCTATTCAAACTAATAATGTTAATTTTTTGTAGGCAATATAATACAAATGAAAAAAGGGAGGCGTTATTTCCTCCCTTATTCTATGGTTTGTTAGTGGTTTCGTGTAAGTGTACCCTCAAGAAATTGAATTCGTTTATCTGCTCCAAAAGAAGCTATAAGAGCTGCTGCCATTTGTTCTGTAGTCATATCGTAACTCAACTTAATTGGAGCATTTAATGAAATACCATTATAGGTAACACATTCCATATTAATAGAACGTGCTCTTATAAAACCATCTAAAATGACTTTTTCATCTGATGGAATCTGCATCACCTTAACAGGTGGAACAGTTTGCACCACAAACATTTTTACCGGAATTTGCTGCGTTCCAGACTCTTGCTGAGCCGAATCCATTGCGCTAACTCCTGAAAATAATGATGCTGTTGCACACAAAACTAATGCTATTCTTTTCATCTTAAACCTCACTTTCATTTCTAAAAGAATAAACACAAATTGTACAGAGACAACCTGGAAGACAAAAACTATTTACATGCTTATATATAAAGTTTTATTTTGCAGATGTCAACAAAAAAAATAAAAAAAGCGAATATTTTAAACGATCAATAAATAAACTCATTTTCTTCCTGATAATTCAGCGAATATTCCGCATTAAATTAGATTAATTGATTTTTTTTGAACGTATTTTTCTTAAAAAATTCCCTAAAAATACGCTCAAAATATTCGCCTTTCATATTAAAAAAGATATACGATAACTATTCAAACAAATCGCTAACTTTGCACTTCAAAGCAGAAGCCATTCTTAATAAAGTACCTAGTGTAACCTTTCCCAAGTCTATCGGTTTCATCAAACGAAGTACTGTACCTTTAGATAAGCCCGAATTCTCCGTCACAATATATCTTGGTAAGCCACGTTTTTTCATTATTTTTGCTATTCGGCTTCTGTACATGACGATCCTTCCTCTAGTACTTGAATTTCTTCATATAAATCTTCCAGCTCAACATTAAGCGCGGCAGCAATTTTGCAAAGCGAATCAAGACGACAGGAAGCTATTCGCTTATCTGATCTTGCTTTTTGGATCGTAAATTTATCAACACCAGTTTCATCAATAAGATCCACTGTTTTTTTCCTAAAAACTTTCATGAGTAATGGAACATTGCTGTGAATCATACTTATTCTTGCCTTTTTCAATCGAAAATATGATAAAAAATGAGGATATA
>CAJODB010000013.1 GCA_905233185.1 uncultured Alphaproteobacteria bacterium
TAACACAAATTGCGCGGCGAAGAGCGGTTCAGGGATTAGTTCCTCGGGAACAGACGATGGAGCGACGCTTTCGCGGCCTTCGAAGACAACCACAGGTCGAAAAAAGGCCGTGATTTTGCTGGTGAACAAACCAGATTGGTTTGAACCGGGAGAAATGACCTACCTGGGGTTCAACAACGACTACTCAGAGGTGCCGACAGTCCTCAGCGACAAAATCGACTTCAGCATAAACTACAGCGATACAAGCAAGAAGTTCCTCGACGGCAGCGATTACGATGGTACCATTCAGGGAGCGAACAAAATTCTCAAATGCACCATTTCCAGCGGTACTTATACGTTAACTTTCCCGATCAAGAACCTGCTGTTCATCAAAGTAAAACCTACCTCATCATCAGGAACATTCAAATTCACCGCTGGCTCGAGCGATACAACCTCATACACAGTTTATGACGAGAAGATTTTCGCTTTGAAACCATCGCAAATTACCGCAACAACCGTAAAATTCACCGCCAGCGGACTGACGGTCGTTTCCGCCGAAATAACCAATCGGCCATACACAGATTCGCAACTTATCACACCGAAATCAGTTACTTACAATGATCCTGAATTTATCAACAGCAATCAAACTGGATCAACGCTTTCATGGACAACACGAACGCAAACAGATTCTAAAACAGATACCATTGATACAAGCAATGTTGGTGCAAACAAAAGCTCTACAAATGGGAAATTAACTTATACCAAGAACTGGTACTCAAAAGAAGATAAAGGATATAGAACGGAGACTGGTAATTTAACAGTTATAAATGAGACTGCTAGACAGGATTTATCTTTGTTCAGGAATTCATCTAAAGGAGCAAATGCAGATAACGAAATAACTCCTAAAGTAGGAACTTATGATGGATTTCATGACGGTTCTCATTATTGGTTTACAGTGAGTTCAGCTGTAAAAGACGCATGGATTTTTGTCGCTTTTTATAAATCTCTTGGTGATGAGGGTAATGTACGATATTATCCTAAACATACAACTGGAAAAAGTGATGGTGATACAGAATATGATGCATATCATCTTACAGGAAGAGGTTTTCAAATTAATTCGACAATTTTTTCTATACGAGTAGCTGAAAAGAATCCGGGAAAATATATTTCTAACTTGTATATTCAAGATTTTGAATTTCCAAGCGCTGCTTGGCTTCCTGCGCTTTCACACGATGCAACTATTACATATACTGCAGTTTCTGGGAATCTTTATCTTGATGGAACAGGAAGAGTATATAGAAATAGCTCAGATGCTGGAGGGGCTTCAGATACTGGTTGGTTTTCTGGAACAGTTAGAGGTAGTTACACAGCGACTAGTGGATACGAGACAAAACTTATTCTATCAAATGCAACAGTTACAAGTGCTTCATATAGTTGTGATGTTTATTACGATAACAGTAAATCATATGAGAGCGGAGGGAAATTGGTACACTTCAACGATGGTACCAGTGGTATAGATACATATACGAAGACATCAATTTCGATTACAACTTCAGGTTCGGGTACATTGAAGTTCACAAGTGGAGTTACGGGGACAGTCAGTTATTCTGGTGCTCAGACGATTACTATTGATGCATCAAGATTGAGTGGCAATAATTTAGTATACACTTTGACGGAAGGCTTAACAGTAACAAGCGTATCACTGAAGTACAATATCTCATATCCTGTGAACATAATAAAATCGACAGGAAATAATGCGGTGGTTTATACAACTTTAACGGGTAGCACAATAAGCGCAGAGAAAGCAATTGCCGTTGGAGGTTGGAGTGGTAGCTATTACAAGGATTTGGGGACAAAGCAAGATTCATCGGGGAAATACGCAGCAAGAGTAGGCCCAACAAAAACAGCTTATGTATATGATGTAATAGACTTCACAAACAGCGATACAAAAGGCAAGAATGGGATTTTGACCTATACCGTTAGTGGAAATGGAAAAAGTAATGGTCTGTACTACATAAGCAGCGGAACTTTGGCTGTAACATCGACAAAGCTAGGAGGATTAGAGGTGGTAGTAGCTCCGAAAATGACGCTAGCAAGCGGTTCGATTACATACGGCGGGACAATTACATCCAAGAAAACCTTTACGGTTCCTGCAACGAGCATGACTAAGAGTGGCTCAAATTATACATACTCGTTTGCATGCACAAATGTAACGATCATGAGCATCAAATTTGTGAATTGGGAACCTATTTTTACAGCGCCAACCGTGCCAAATCTGAGCAGCGTGATCGATTACTCGAAGAATAACAGCTCGAAGCCATCGTATAACTCAAGTGTAGTAAGCTGTACAATAGGTAGCTCAACGACTTATGATGGCAATTTAGGCTATTGGATAGCAGGTGCAGGTGGAAATAATATATACGATCAACAAGTATATGCGAAGAATGATTTTTATATAACAACTGAGGAGCAAAATAGTTCAAGCGCAAGTACAGTAAGGAATTTATGGTATGGAGAGGGAACAATAGGGAGCTCATCATCGAGCCAGGTTTCGACTTATATGGCAGGAATGAACAGGCTTTTTTATAAAGCGGAGGAATATTGGCCAAATTTTGGACTTGGAGGATCAGGAAAACATGCATTGATATATGGAGGAGTTACGCAACCGATCAATGCAGCACTGTACAACTATGCGAAAGGAACGACAGCGGCAGATGGAGTGAATCTGACGGCATACGTTACGGCGAGCACGGACTTTAATCGGGCGACGTTGAAGGTACTTACAACTGCGGCGTGCAACAAGCTGAAGGCAGCCGGAGCACGGGTGTATGTGGTGAAGTATCGGAAACAAGATAGTTGGAATTGCATTACAAGAAATGGGAACACTTCTGCCACGCACAGCTACACGGAGATTGACGCCTGCGCCACATCTACGGGTGGAACGGCGTACGATGCCGCAGATGAGGCAGAGCTGAAGACGACGCTAGATACCATCGCTGCGGAAATCAAGACCTGGGGAGGATACGAGGAGGCGAAAAACGTGACGGAGTAGGGAAGGGAGGCGGCAGATGGAGCATGGCAAGCGGCGAGGGGCAGAGACAGCAAGGCAGCGAGAGCGGCGGAGCAGGGAAGGGCATGCGGAATAAGCGGCTAGGAGGGGGCGGCCTGTGTGGCAGATGGAGCACGGCAAGCGGCGGGTGCGGAGACAGCAAGGCAGCGAGAGCGACGGAGGAGGACGCAGCAAGCGGCGAGGCTGTACCAGAAGGAGGATGCAAGGGTGCAATGGCAAACGGCGAGGGGCAGAGACGGCAAGGCAGCGAGAGCGACGAAGGAGGACGCAGCAAGCAGCGATGCTGTACTAGGAGGAGGATGCAAGGGCAGTTAGAATATATGAAAAAACTAAACTTTCTTTTCTCCATTGTGTGAGTATATTTTCTTGTGATTTATAATACTGCTGAAGTTTACCGTTGATGACGGACAAGGTGCTATTTCTCCATTTTTATACGTTCTGCAGGATGCGCCATTCGTTCTTTCAAAATATACCTCCAAAAAATACTCCTACTTACATTTAGTTTAAGCTGTTTTTATCGGGGTATATCTGGACTATATAAATACATTATAGCCTCATTTTTCAGACTGTCTATATATTACGATGGATTCAATTGGATTAAGGTAAATCAAAAAATGGCTGGGGTGGCAGGATTCGAACCTGCGGATGACGGTACCAAAAACCGTTGCCTTACCACTTGGCGACACCCCAACGGATGCAATAAAACGTAAGCAAAAAGCACTCACAACAGCCACCATACTATACTATAATGTTTTTAAAAGCTAGTTTTTGTGTATTTTTTTTGAAAAAAGGCTTCAAGAGGACTGGAAAAAAAGAAAAGAGATTCGGAAAGATTAAGCAGTTCCCGACATATTAAGAAACAAATTCGTATGTAATCCTATCTTTAACAGGGCTTTACTCCATTTGTCTGCTCTGGGATCACCAAAAATCAAAGCTTCATCGGATTCGATGGGAATCCAATAGCTCGATGCTACCTCATTTTCCAATTGCTCTACTTCCCACATACAGCAACCTATGCATATGATTTTCTTTTGTGGACCACCATTTGATGTGGAAGCTCTGATTATATCTGTATTTATTGTGAGCGCTATATTGTCTTTTATGCGCGTACTTTCTGATGCAAGATAATCGTCGGAATGCAGAATGAAACATCTGTCTGTTTCTTCAAGGCCGCCGAAATGCATTTCTAAATTCTCTAACCCATCGGAATTTACCTGAAGTTTCTGCAATAAACTTTTGATATCCATGTTTGGAATAGGTTTATTTATCACTAATCCCATTGCTCCTGTCCTGTCGTGACTGCATATAAATACCATTGATTTGTTTAAATATTCGTTTGAAATCGCAGGAGTTGCCAAAAGAATCTTTCCTGTCAGATTTTCAATGTCATTTTTAACGTTACTCATATATTTCACCGTGTTACAATACATACTATATGATGTTTATGTTAAATTTTTACTAAAATGAACAAGATCGCAAAAATATTTGACCTTTTTCTGATAATAAGCATATTATTGCATTCTTTTAGCGCTTTTTGCGGAATTCATGAAGATTGTCATGTTTCATGTAGAAATATTGTTATTGCGGAAGGAATCGCTGAAGCAGAATTGCTTTTTTCTATTCCAAAAGGTTGGAAATTTCCTCAAGTCCCAAAAATTATGGTTGATAAATCCGAAAATATCAAGAATTGTTCATTTGATAAAAAAATCAAAGTGATATCTCCGACTGAGTATTCGCTGCCTTTTCATGTTAATTGTACAAAAAATGGAAGATCTTATTTAAAATTATCAATCGAAATACCTTTATGTAGCAATATATGCACAATTATTTCAAAAAATTTAACAATTTCTTTTGATTTTACAGATTCTTCGAATAATTCAAGTAAAAATATTATTCTTATAATGTTATTGGCTTTGCTTGGCGGATTGATTCTAAATCTTATGCCATGTGTTTTGCCCGTTATTCTCATGAAAATGCGATCATTAGTAGCATCAAATAAAAAAGCGGCCATATGTGGGACGATTATTGGTAATTATGTGAGCTTTTGTACATTTGCTATTTTCCTGATTTTTATAAAAGTTACAGGAGAAAGCGTTGGTTGGGGAATGCATTTCCAAAGTTTGAACTTTCTGAAGACTGTCGCTGTTATTTTATTTGTTCTTAGTTTATATTCGTTTGAAATTATATCTTTTCCGATTGCCGTTCAGATTTCTGAGTCAAATAACCATCGGATTTTCTTAGAAAATTTTATATCAAGTATAGTAGCCTCAATTATTGCTATCCCATGCACTGCTCCTTTTCTCGGAACTGCTGCAGCTTTTGCTATTCAAGGTAGCACAATGGAAATGATGCTTATATTTATTTCGATAGCTACAGGATTTTCGTTGCCTTATATTTTTGCGTTGGTTATTCCAATATCAATCCCCCAAGGAATCGGGAAATACAGTAAATTGGTAAAGACAATAGCCAGTTTCGGAGTTGTTGTAACACTTGCTTGGATTTTATATCTCATGATCGGTTATATAGGAGCAAAAGGAATTCTGGCATATCTTGCATTGTTCGTTTTCTCTACGATTTTAGTTATAAAAAAGCATTATATTTTTGCTGCTATGTGTCTGATTCTGAGCTTTTTTATATGTAACAACGATTATTATCCAATAGATTTTATGGAAAAAAGTAATAAAAATATCGAAAGAATTATAAAAGGTAATTTATCGGAAAGCAGAATTATTATTTTTAACATATCTGCGGATTGGTGTTTAACATGCAAATACAACAAAATTAATGTGTTGAATAATAAAGAAATATTAAAGCTGATAAAAGAGAAAGATATTCTGTATGTAGAAGGCGATATGACGAAAAAAAATGATTTTCTTATGAATGTTATAATTAAGTACGGACGAGTTGGAATTCCATTTACTTTAGTTTTTGGTCCAAAAGTTAGAAACGGAATTTTACTTTCCGAAGTGCTAACCGTAAACGAACTAAAGAATGCAATTTCCAGAGCAAGCGGAGAAGAGTAGGGTGATGCAAGTTGTATAGCTGCCACATATCACCTTGTATTTCTTGCGGGGAATATTCCGGGCTTCGGTATAATGACTAGCTCGTGGATAAAAAGATTATTAGTAGAGCCGCCGGCACTGACTATAGCGTGAGGTTCTAATATAAAGAATCCTAATTTCTTTTTGTTATATTTGCTGGCTTTACGGTAATGAGTTGTAACAAGTACACGTTCATCACCATCTGCATTGCATAATAAATCTGAGTTTACTGCTTCTATCTGAGCCATTGTTTTGGTATCAACGGAACTGCAATTTAAATGCATACTTTCTGGTGAATTGCCCGTAGATGTTGTTGCGTAGCATAACTGATATTTATAACAGTTGCTGTTTATCCTCTTAACATAATGACAAGCTAACGCATAATATATTCCAAAAGGAAAGGGAGAGAACATACTGTTTGTATGGAAGAAGTTGAGGCAACTGCTATATGAGACATTCGCCAGATCAAATTTTGTAAGTTGTTTATCAGTTTTCGTGTTTTTTATTTGCTGAAGCATACTTGCAGCGAGATATGCGGATGTTTTTAATTTGCTTTTTAGTTCATAAAATCGAAAGTGATCATTCACAAATAACAGGAGAGAGATACAAACGGGAATGCTAAATGCAAATTCAATTAATATGCCGCCTTTTTGGCATTTATATGTGGGAAAATCCTCTGTAAGAGGGCAAATACCCCCCCCCGCAAACTTTCCGTAAGGTAATTCGGAATGGTTCAATCATAAAATAAATCTCCCAAGATTTTTTTTGATTTTAATGGATTAATAGTTAAGAAAAAGAAAAGAAAGAGATAAATAAAAAAAAGGAAAAAATATTTCTTCACCGAATCCTTTCTTCTAGATAGGCCCTTGTTTCGTTGTACGCCTGAGAAAGAATCCGATGAATATAATTACTGGACTTTCTGTTATTACTTATCTGTTTCTAGAAGGAGCGAATCTTGTTCTTTGGACAGCTATATTGCTCCAGAATTGCTCTAACTTTTGCAAAGTTTGTACTAATCCAGCCATATCTTCTGTTCCTTGCTCTTTTAATGCAGACACATGCCTATCGAGGGCAGCATCTAACTTTCTGCAAAGCGACATTCCTTTGGAAGATAGTTTGATCACGTAAGATCTTCTGTCATGCTTTGATGTCATTTGTTCTACATATCCATTCTGGAGCATTTTCTTCAGGTTGTACGATACATTAGATCCGAGATAACAACCCTTGGTGGTAAGTTCGCCTATGGAAATTTGATCATTCCCCAGATTGTACAGCACCAATGCTTGTACGTTGTTTATGTCGTCTACCTTTAGAGCATCCAACTCTGCTTTGATTACTTCCAGATAACGTCTGTGTAATCTTTCAATCAATGACACGGCTTCTAAATAATTTTCTTTCATTTGACTTATTCCTATTAATATCTACTTTTACATATATCAATTACAGATAAAAACAAAGTTAACTAAAAACCGTAAAACCTAATTTATTTTGAATGATTTTCGCAATACTCGCTCACATCCACGGTAGTAAAGAATAGCAAAAATGATATTAAATTGCAATATTAATTATAGACTATATTTTTTAATTAATTTTTACTGCCAGGATTCTTTTTGCCACAATCTCCAATTGCTTTGATTTAGAAGCTTTAGAATGATAATAGTTGTACAAAAAAAAGTTATAAATGCTATTATGAGAAATAGTCCATATATTGGCCATTTCATAATTGATGTTCCCATTTCACATGTCCAAAAAATATACTTTAATCCATTGAGTGCGAAATACATTGCAAAAGATCCGCAAATCTGTGCAAAAATATTCGCAAAAAAACATATGTTCAGCTCTGGTATTATATTTTTATTGCAAAAGATTATCAGCATAATCGCATTGGAAACGGCAGAAAGTGAGGTACAGAGAGCCAAACCGAAATATTTTAAAAAAGGTACAAAAGTTACCAAGAACAGCGCGTTTAGTATAACGGATATACCCCCGAAAATTACAGGTGATTTTGTATCTCCACAAGCAAAATACACAGAAGAAAAAACTTTTGTTAGAACATAAGCAGGCAGCCCAATTGCAAAACCTACAACGGCATCTGCAGTTATTTTTACCTGTTCTTCTTCAAAAAGACCTCGCTGAAAAGCTACTGCGACTGTCGGTTCGCTTAAAGCTATAAACAGAGTTGTTGCAAATAATGTGAGTAAAAACGCGAAAACTAAACCTTTTTCTAATTCTTTCGAAGCTGAATGAAAATCTTTTGAAGCTATATGTTTTGATAACACAGGCAAAAGAGCAGTACTTAGCGCAATTCCAAGAGTTCCCAGCGGAAATTGATTCAATCGATCGGCAAGATTTATACAGGTTATCGTTCCTGTGGGAAGATATGATGATATGGTTGTATCGACCAGTAAATTAAGCTGCCAAACTCCTGCGCCAATTATGCCCGGAATCATATTTTTGAGGATATCCTTTACTTTATCTGACCAAAAATGCAACCTTAATTTTATATGAAAGCCACAACGTTTTACTGCAGAAAACAATACCAACGATTGAGTTATTCCCGACAATAAAACAAAAACGGAGACAATGTGCACTGTAACAAAATGTGACAGATCAAAAAAATATCCGATTAACATTGCGGTCATTGTGAATAGGCTAAGCAAGGAATGCACAGCTGATGGCAGAGCAAATCTATTTACGGTATTCAAAACACCTGCGAAGAGCGAGGCCAGCGAAATAAACAGCAAATAAGGAAAACATATTCTTCCTAAAGTTACAGTTAATTGGAATCTTTCGCTTAATACATCAAAACCTGATAGAATTATTCGCAATATTGATGGGAAAAAAGCCAAAACAATAACGCAAAATACTGAAATAATTATTGTAAGAGCGAGAAAAACATCAGCTAAAACTATATTTGCATTCTCTTGACCTTCGTTGTTTAGAACTTTCGAAAATCTGGGCAAAAAAGATGAGTTGAAAGCTCCTTCCGCAAAGATTCTACGGAAAGTATTCGCCAATCTAAGTGCGACGAGAAGTGCATCGGTATATATTCCTGCTCCGAGACAGAAAACCATGACACATTCACGTAAAAAACCTATAATTCGGCTAAGAAGTGTGAAACCACCGACGGTTATTGCGGCTCTCATTACTCCCATCGGCTTATTTCCACAATTTCAGTTTTTACAAAGCTGTTAACCGTTAAGCTTTCCAAGCAAACGATCAAGTTCTCCGAAATCTTTAAAGCCAATTTCAACAATACCTCCTTTGTTTTTTAGCTTTATATTAACTTGCAAACCTATCATAGATGAAATTTGATGAGCGATATTCGATACCTCAGGATCGGTGTAGCGATTTTTATCCTTTGATTCATTTGTCATTTGATAGTGGCTATTTTTTATTGATTTCAGTAAGTCTTCTGTTTCGCGTACATTCATAGATGAGTCTACAATATGCTTCGCAAGCGCAGAAGCATTTTCTGAACCAATAAGAGTTCGTGCATGTCCAAAAGTCAGTTTCTTTTCTCTGAGAAGCTCTTTCACATCTTCTGGAAGCGTTAGAAGACGCAGAATATTTGCGATATGGCTGCGACTTTTTCCCAATATTTCCGATAATTCTTCTTGAGTATGGGAGAATTCTTCCATAAGCCTTTTGTATGCTTCAGCCTCTTCAATAGGATTCAGATCTTCTCTTTGAATGTTTTCAAGAATTGCTATTTCTAACTGATCTTTTTCCCCTATTTCCGTAACAATTGCCGGAATTTCTGTTAATCCTGCGAGTTTTGTCGCACGGAAACGTCGTTCACCTGCGACTAATTGATATTTGCCGTTGTTTGACTTAACCACAAGAATAGGCTGCAGGACTCCTTTACGCTTTATTGATTCTGATAAAGATTTTAAATTCTCTTCCTCAAATTTTTTGCGAGGTTGAAACGGATTCGCAACAATATTATCAATACCAATATTAATGACAGCTGAACGATTATTATTTTCTTGATCTGTCATTTGTCCATCCAAATCCAAAAAAGCGGATAACCCGCGTCCCAAATTCTTATTAGACATTTTCCGAAATCCTATTTTCACTTATTTCTTCTTTTTTATTGATTAAACTTTCTTTTTCGCGTGCTAAAAATTCTCTTGCAAGTTCAATATAAGATATCGCTCCCGTAGACCTTATGTCGTACAAAATCACAGGTTTACCGTGTGATGATGCTTCGCTTATTCTCACATTGCGAGGAATAACCGTATCAAAAACCAAATTTTTGAAATGTGAACGGACATCATTTGCGATTATAGAACTTAAACTATTGCGGCGATCGTACATTGTAAGAATTATGCCGGAAATTATGAGGTTCTTGTTAATGGTATTTCGGACACTTTGAATGGTATTAAAAAGCTGAGCGAGTCCTTCAAGTGCATAGAATTCGCACTGCAAAGGTATTACGATTTTATCTGATGCGTTCAGTGCATTTATATTGATAAAACCGAATCCCGGTGGACAATCTATAAATATATAGTCATATTCAAGATCTTTGATTGCTGCTTTCAGTTTACTATCGCGATCTTTCATTGAAAAAAGCTCAATTTCGGCAGCTGAGAGATCAATCGTTGACGGTATAAGATAAAGACCTTCGACGTAAGTTTTTTCGGCGACTTCATTTGCATCCGTCATTCCAATCAGAACGCCGTAACTACTTTTCAAACTGCGGCCTTTTGCCATACCAAAGCCTGTTGTAGCGTTTCCTTGAGGATCAAGATCTAACACAAGTACTTTTTTTCCGATTGCGGCAACTGCAGTAGCAAGATTTACAGCTGTCGTTGTTTTTCCAACACCGCCTTTTTGATTGATAACAGCGACTACAGTTGATTTCATTGACTTTCCTCTAATCGAGCAACACATATAAGATTATACAGTATCAATAGAAAAACATAAAATTATATTTGGTTTTAAATTTATTGTACAAAAAATATTTGTTTTTGTAAAAATATCTTGCTGAATACAATATCAAACATTATATTATTATCAGTAATTATATCTTTGTTTTCGTCTTTTATCTTTAAAAATTATTAAACAAGAAAGGAAAACGTTATGTCGAAAAATATTAAAACCATCTCTTTTTCTGTAATGTTGTCTTTATGCTGTGATAATGTAACTGCGAGTTTTAGTGGTGGCAGCAGTGTACCGGAACCTTGGATTATTACTGACTCAACTCATATCTCACAGGAAATGCAACTTTCTCCAGTAGATATACATAAAATAGAAATAATTCCTCATAAAGATGCTCCAACAATCACTGGTAGTGAAGCGGGGGGGGGTATTCCCGAGCCGGTAGAAGAGACAGAATGGCTAAAAGTTCGTGTTGAAGGTACCGATAAATATGTGTTGATATCGGATGTTTTAAAACAATCTTCACCAGAGACAGAACAGGAGTTAATTGGACAGGAAGAAGCTAAGCAAGCTCAACTAGATGAGAAAAATAAAGAATATCAAATTACTCTTGCTAACCGTAATAGATTAATACAAGAAAAAGTGAAACTAGAGCAAGATAACCAACGCGCACAAACTCGTATACGAGAACTTGATGGTTTGGATGTAAGAATCAAAAGATTGAATAAGCAGTTAAGCGAAATAGACTCTATATGTTCTTCTGAAGGATGTAAACAAAAAGGTTTGGATCAGCAAATTACTAACGCTAAAAAGGCTTTCGAAGAATCTGAAGGAGATTTGCGTAAAACGCAGGCAGAGTTGAAGTATATTCAGGAAACGAGACAAAGAAAAGATGCAGATAAAATAGCAGCTAATAAGCAAGTAAGGGAATTAAATAAATTTTCTCAAGATGTAGGAATTGATCTTAGTGGTGGAGTTACTATGGCGCAAATTATGCAAACGATTCGTAGAGTTCACTCAAAAAGGTATTCAGATGAAGAATCACGTCTTTTCTCAGAAGCTCGTGCTAAAGAAGAAAATGTGGAAAGATTACGCAAAGAGCTAGCCAGGCTTAAAGAAGAAAAAGCTAACTCCATTGATAAAGTAAGACGTCTACATACTACACAAACCCTTGCAAATCAACAACTTCAACAGCTACAAACGGAACTAGCGACAGCAGAGCAGCAGAAAAGAGATTTAAGCGGTAGAATAGAGGCAAATACTAAGAGATTGAAAGAGCTGGAAGAACAAATTCCATTAGCTGAACATGCAAAAGAAGAAACCAAAAGAGCAGCTAAGGCATCAGAAATTGAGCTTACTGAATTAAAACAGAGAAATGAATCAAAAAGAAAAGCAAATATAATTTTACATGGCTTGGCTGAAAGTATATTAGGTAGAAACTTTAGAGAATTTTCTTTATATATTTCTCTTATTCAAAGAATCAATACAATATTTGGTATTGGGACAGTCGTAGGTATTCAAAACGCAAGCTCATCTGTTCCAGCTTCGCTGAATTCTCTTAAATTGAAAGTTTTAACAAATATCGGTGGGAAGATTATTTCTTTTTCTACAGGATCTTCTGAAAATCCAAGGGAAAGATTTGTAGAAAGATTATCAAAAGTATGGGAAGAACTTTTTACAAACCTTCATGATATAGCCGATTACAAAAGCTGGTATGTCGCATCAATGGATCTTTTTGATAAAACTATATCAATAATTCATCTTTGCAAAGATGGCGCGACAAGAGCAGTACAACAATTGTTCCTTTCAAATTTGGAGACGTTTCCTACTATAGCACGTTCTTTTTTCGAAGAAAAAGTTAAAGACTTTCGCGAACATATGTATAAACATTTTCAATCAGAGCCTCTTATGAAACAAATGATATCAGAAAAACCTGAACGATTGGGAACAGACAGAAATATGCCATTTTATAAGTATGCTTTACATGGTTCTACTGAATATCGTCGTGCAAATGGAAATCAGATTTCAAAGAGGGATACTGCAATAATTACTGATTCTGTTCTTAAAAAAGTTGTTGAAAAAATAAGTGGTCATGATTATGGAGGATTCAGCTTTGTATTTACAGAAATAGGATTTGATATAGTTCCGAGCCAAATATTGCATACAAGAAGGAAATACGTACAGGGTATAAAACTTGCAGATTTGCCTATCGAAAACTTTGTGTTAGCTCGCGGTTTGTGTTTCGGTTACAAAGAACCAACAAAAGACGGGGAATTGCCGTATGAATTAAAAGCTTCTTTCACTCCAGATCAGTTAAATGAAGTATGCTTCCACTTGAGCTTTGAACGTATAGGAGCAACATGGAATATGCAAGGAACGATGTTTCAGGCTATTCCTTTTGATGAAGTTGATATAGAAGGAGAAGAGGACGAATAAAGTACGGGATTAGTTTGTTATTAGAAGTTTCAGGATGGCGTAAAAAATACAAACGTTATCCTGAAGGAATATTCAGTTTCATTTTTTCTCATAGTTTTTTCTGTTTTTTCGCTATTTCAAACAAGCTTTTTGCACCACTTCATGCTTTTATATCTTGCATATAGTATGGACGAGGAGACCATTGAGCGAAGTATCATGAATCCGAAAACTATTTGTGATGAATGAAGCATATTAGCGAAGTAAAGAACTGCAGTTGGGGTTACAACAATGATCCATAGGCAGACCATGTCAACGAAAATTCCGAATTTCGCATCTCCGCCGGATAGAATTACACCAAAAGTCGATTGAAAAATTGTTTCAAGGGTTATGGCAATAGAAACAAAGAGTAATGCCATTTTTATTTGCGGATATAAAGCGGAAATATCATCGGATAATCCATTTAACACACTTAAAATCCAATGAGGACAACAAATTAATGGAACAGCTATTAAACTTCCTAAACATACAGACATAATTACGAAAAATTTATATGTTTCTCGAACTGAAAGTATATCATCACGCCCTATCATATTTGAACATATCGACATTGCAGATCGTCCAAGCCCCCCGGAAATAAAAAAGAAAAACATAAATATATTTAATGCGATATTGTACACTGTAGAGGCGTCTCGCGATGTGTGTCCTATAATCGTTTGCAGCATATACCAAGCCAACATTACGGCAAAATGACCGATCGACATTGGAAATCCTATACGATAACATCCTTTAAAAATTTCGAAATTTAGTTTGCGACTTTCTAGTATTTTAAATTTTTTCCGGTTATGACTATTGAAAAATATACTGGTCAAAATCATTACTTGAGTAAATTCAGATATATTAGTGGCGATTGCTGCACCTCGACAGCCTAAGCTTGGAATTGTCCCTGGTACTCCGTATATAAGCAAATAATCTAAGACGATATTTGTTATTGCTCCTATTAGGGCGGAACAGGCGATAATTTTCGTTTTTCCTTGACCTACGAAAAATGCAGTAACTGATACTCGCAGAGGTCCAAGGAATCCAAGGCACATCAGAGTTTGCTGATATACTACGCCATCTTTCAAAAAATATTGAGGAAGCATATTTAAGTAAGGCGAAAAATAAGCAAGAAGCAGAAAAAGAGGGGCAGAAGCAAGCGAAAAATAAATCATCTGCCATACTGGAACTGCAAGCATTCTATACTGACGTGCACCATTATATTGACCAACAAATACTCCTGCAGCTCCTGTTATGCCTATGAAAAATAACGAAAGCATGGCTACGAAATTTCCTGATATGCATGCGGCATTCATGGCATCAACTGAGTAACCAGCAAGAAAAAATCGATCTATAAGAAACATTAAGCTGATGGACACAGTAGAGAGAATCACGGGAATTGTTACACGTAGAATGCTTTTAATTGAACTGTCTATTATTTCGGTTTTGCTGTCATTATTCATGCCCTAAATTCCTACACTCAAGTCGCAAATAAAACGGGAAAAACAAAAAAACGAAAAATTGATGATATATATCTGATCTAAACGATATTTTAGGATAGAAAGCTTAATTTTCGGTTAAGAAAAAGAGAAAATCATTCTGTTTAATAGTATCCTGCTGCAAAGAGGTCATTTTTATAGCTCCCTAAAAAAGGAATTATGAAATAAAAAAATAATCGTAAGAGAAATTAGGAAAAATTATTAAATTTCAAGCGGATAGTGTCAATATTTGTTGTCGACTTACTATTTTTATCATTTTTTTTGTAAAAAACAGTTGACTTTTTTTTTATTTTGTTATGCTGATTGATAGTTGTTTTTGATAAGAAAGGAGAAAAGCATGGACAACTTAACCAAAAAAATTATTTTAGGTGTGTTATCAGTATTTATGTTTTTTAGGACAGAAGCTATGGAAGTAGCGGGACCTTCAGGTGAAACATGGGCTGAACCATCTTCTTATGGTAGATATGCACAGACTATGCCGGAACCTGGAGTGAAAGTGATTTATTCATATGGAACAAATTATTTCACAGTAAAATGTGGAAATAATCGTATTACGGCTCAATCAATAGATGTTCCTGCCAGTATAATTAGTCCAGAACTAGCGAAACTTGGTGCAAGATTGAGGATAAGTATAAATAGGATATTAGGTATAGGAACAGAACATGATCTGACAACTATCAATGCTCATGAAAATCCTGTTGGCTATCAGAATGCACTAACGTATAATTTTAGTAAAGTATCTGATGCATTGTATGAGGCGTTTGAATATCCGGGTGGAGTTTCCTTCGGAAGCTATTACAGCGTGGAGCAGTTGAATAATGACCAAGCAAATTGAGCATAACATCTAAGAATATTTAATCGCTAGGGGTATAATTCCCCGCTGCTTGCGGCGGGGATCCTTTATTTGTTCTGCAATTTATTTTTTCTCACTCGATCTTATCTGTCTGGAAAAGGTCGAGTGAATTTTTTTCAAAATCTGATTTTATATTCGTAAACATAAAAAAACAGCTCTCGATAACCGAGAGCCGCTTTATTAGAAAGGATAAAAAATGAAAAAACTTACTGAACAGTAGTTTCTGCAACTTCCTGTACAGCATCATCGGAGCCACTCTTCGCAGCATAATCATTCCGTTCGGCGATTCTTGCCGCTTTTCCGAGTCTATCACGCAGATAATACAACTTAGAACGTCGAACAACACCACGACGAGCAACCTCGATTCTTATATTCGGAGAATATAGCGGGAAAACTCTTTCAACTCCCTCTCCAAATGAAATTTTTCTTACGGTAAATGAAGAACCAATACCACGATTACGACGAGCAATACATACCCCTTCAAAAGATTGCATACGCTCTTTTTCGCCTTCAACTACCTTAACAAGTACCTTAAGAGTATCGCCCGGCGAAAATTCTGGAATATTTTTTCCGCTGTTTAATCTCTCTTCTTCTTTCTTTTCAAAATTTTGTAACGTATTCATATCAATTATTCCTGAACAGCTCGCTATTAATAGCATAATCTGTAAATGAATTCAAACATATTTGTGAAGAAAATATAGAAATCAGTCAATGTTAAATGAAAATTAAAAAGAATGTGTTATTTGTATATAATAGATTGTGCATTTATTTTGTACATGATCATGGTATGATCGCAACCCATGATATATGTGTAGTTGATTTTTTTTGTTATTTTTGGCTGGTAAATATGAAAAAAAATATTTTTTGGCTATTGCTTTTATTAAGTGCATGTTCAGATTCTCCTGAGAAGGAAGATCCTCATCAGGAATTTAATAAAGATATGCTTAATTTCAATTTAGCTCTTGATGAAAACATTGTACATCCTGTTTCAGATGTTTATAAGGAAGGTACCAGTGATACAGCACGATATGCTATTGGAAGCTTTCTTAATAACCTGAAAGAGCCGTATTATATGCTGAATTATCTCATTGCTGGTAATCCCGAAAAAGCAGCAAATGCTTTGTTTCGCTTTGTTACCAACTCGGTTTTTGGAGCGTGTGGTTTTGCTGATATAGGAAGTTATGTCGGCTTAGATCGTTCTGAGACTTCATATAAAGAAACTTTGACTGAGTTAGGGATTGATACGGGTGACTATTTGGTATTGCCAATATTTGGACCGTCTTCAACCAGAGATGCTATAGGTGAAGTTGCGTCATGGTTCTGTGATCCTGTGGGGTATGTTATAGGATTCCCTTGGATGCTTGGTAAAGCAGCTCTAACGGTTGTTAACGATAGAGCGGAAAACTCAGAGGCATTGGATAAGGTACTCAAAGAAACCATGAATATTTATTCGGTATCAAAAAGTATGTATTTCCAAAAGTACGGCGTAAGATCTGGTACGGCTGATAGTGGGCAACAAGAAGCTTTTGATGATTCTCCCGTTCCTGATGATGAGGAAGAAAATTGATACCTAAAATGCAAGATAAAAATATGTACAATTTATAAATAATTCTTGCATAAAAGTTTATGGTAACTTATGGATATCTGATTGATATTTTGATATAATCCGCTTCCGTTAAATTATTTGTAAATTTTTTGTTGTTTTTTTGTTTTAGGACAACATATATAATATTGCAAAAGGAAATATGGAAAAATGACAGAAAAAGAAAGAGTATTGGTTTCAAGAACAATTGCGGTACCGGCAGATACAAATCCTTGGGGAGATATCTTCGGTGGTTGGATACTTTCGTTGATGGATATTGCGGCAGGAAGTATTGCGGCAAGGTTAGCGAGAGGGAGTATCGCGACAAAAGCAATTAAAGAAGTTACATTTGACGCTCCGATTTTTGTTGGTGATGAAGTTTCTGTTTATGCAGAAGTCGATAAAATAGGCAATACTTCTACGACTTTGAATATATATGTCACTATAAGAAGGAAAGGGGATCATAAAGAGCAGCACGCTGTAAAAGGTGTATTCGTTATGGTTGCTTTAGATGAAAACCGACGCCCGCGTCCTATTCGGCTTAAGTGGAGTGAAGCAGAGAAACTGTCTGATAATCCGAAAAAATCATAAGGTATGATGCGATCTAATTCTGATGTTATAAGAAATGTTTCGTGAAAAAATCCACTTATTTTTCATGTTTATAATATAATGTTTTTATGATAAATATGATCTATATAGTCCATCGTTTTGGGAGTTGGTGGACGGGCGCGTGTTTAGTTTTAGGCTCCCTTTATATTTGGTGAAACATGATAAATAGGATACACATCGGGAATTTGGCATATGCAGTTACAGATGATATTTTGAGGAGTACGTTCGAACAATTCGGAACAGTTCAGTCTGCCGTAGTTGTGAAGGATAAAGTAAGCGGGAGAAGTAAAGGATTCGGGTTTGTTGAGATGGCTTCCGAAGAAGAAGCTGCAACAGCAATAGAAAAGCTGAATAAAACACCTATCGAGGGACGAACAATTTTCGTTTCAGAAGCAAAATCGACAGGGCCTTTTCCAAGTGATGGAACCTCTTCTCCTCGACGCGGTGGCGGAAAAAGACACTTTAACGGAAATAGAGGACGCAAATTTGAGAAAAAAGAAGCTAATAACGCAGAGTAACTCTTTTTTAAATTTTTAGTCTAAGTTTTGACCGCTCCGATAAATAATTGGAGCGGTTGTTTTTATGATTCTGATGATATGAAATGTATTTTGTGATAATCTAAACATATCTTGGGAGTTTATTAGTGGATAATAATAGCTTAAATACAAACGCAATAGATTCGGTTGAAGTAGTGGCGACTAAGCTTGGAATGAGATTTTACAGGCCGGGAGATAATGAAATATCGCTGTTGTTGGCTAGTGAAAAGTCGGAGTATCATTTACTTATCGAATTACGTCAAGATGTTTATGAGGCTCTTTATTTCTCTTGTGATATGAATATAGATGTACCAAAAGAAAATTATCAGGCTGCAGCGATTGCGGTTGTTAAGGCAAATGAACACAGCTGGCTAGGACATTTTGATCTTATTTCGACTGATTGCCAGATTATGTATTCGCTGACGATACCTTTTGCATCCGCTTTTAACTTTGATGAACTCAACACAGAGTCGATACTGAATATTATTTTGGATGAGTGCGATAGATTTCGTCAATATTTCACTATAGCAATGGATGATAAAGGTGGAATGTCGGATCTTTCTATTAATACACTTTTCTTTGAGGCTCTAGGCGAAGCATAACTGCGGTTATATAGTTTTATTAATTTGCGTTTCCGAAAAATTAGTGAAAATATTCCCCTTTTCTTTAGATTTAAACTAATCTTTTAACTTTCGATTATATAAATATGTCGATATACTACCACTAATTAAGTAGTAATAGGTGTTTTTATATTATGTTTAGAGCTCTTTCGAATGCGGTTCGTTTTTTATCAATTTTTGAAGTCGGAAATGCGAATAGCGGACATCTTGGATTACCGCTTGGAATGGCAGACTGTCTGACAGTTCTTTTTCGAAATTTCTTAGTTTTCGATTCGGAAAATCCGAAATGGCCGAACAGAGATCGTTTTATTCTCTCTGAAGGACATGGTTCAGCTATGCTCTACGCTCTTCTTTATCTGACAGGTTATAAAGGGATTACCCTTTCAGATCTAAAAAATTTTAGACAATTAAATTCACGTGCACATGGACATCCTGAATATGCTCCTGAATTAGGGATAGAGCTTACTACAGGCGCTCTTGGTCAAGGTTTGGCAAGTGCCGTTGGAATTGCTCTCGAAGAACGTCTTTTGAATACTCGTTTAGGCGATGATTGCATAAATCACTATACTTATGTTTGTGCAGGTGATGGTGATTTGATGGAAGGAGTGACCCATGAAACGTGCGCACTTGCGGGGCATCTATCATTAGGTCATTTGATAGTGCTTTTCGATGATAACAATGTAACAATTGATGGAAAAGTTGAAGTTTCAGGTAGCGAAAATGTTTTAAAGCGCTTCGAATCGTACGGATGGCATACGTTGTCTGTTAATGGGCACAATGAATCAGAAATCAGTAAGGCAATAACAGCGGCAAAGGCAGATCCTCGACCATCTATTATTGCCTGTAAAACGCATATTGGTTTTGGAACACCTCGGCAAGATTCTCCGAAGGCTCATTCTGGGGCACTTACAGCTGCGGAAATTGAGGAAGTTCGTAAAAAATTGGATTGGCAGTATGCTCCTTTTGAGATTCCTGAGTATATAGAGAAAACTTGGCGAATAATCGGTAAACGTCATCACGATGAATGCGTAAAATGGCAGGAAACACAATTACAAAAGTACGGTTCAATTGAATTCGAGATATCTCCTGAAATTCAAAAGGTTTTCAGAAAGCTGCGTAAAGAGTATTTTGTCTCAAGACCTTTTGCTGCGACTCGTTCAAGTTCAAAGGATATAATATCTCGCCTTATGAAAGTTGATGATTTTATAATTTCAGGGTCGTGTGATCTTGGATCATCGACAGGGTGCTTTAGCAAAGATATGAAACCCATTTCAAAGAACGATTTTTCTGGGAACTATATCCATTATGGTATTAGAGAGCACGCTATGGGTGCCATTATGAATGGTATAGCTGCAGGAAAGAAGATTCGTTGTTTTGGTGGAACATTTTTTGTGTTCAGTGATTACATGCGCCCTGCAATCAGAATGAGCGCATTGATGAATATTCCGACAATCTTTGTGTTCTCGCATGATTCTATAGGAGTAGGAGAAGACGGTGCTACCCATCAACCTGTCGAACATCTTGCTTCATTGCGTGCTATGCCAAACCTTAACGTATTTCGTCCTGCAGACGCAATGGAGACAATGGAATGCTGGGAATATGCTTTGGAAAGTCAACGTCCTTCTGTTATTGCGCTAACTCGACAGGAGGTTTTGAGTGTGCGTTTTTCAGGTAAAGATAACCTATGTAAATCGGGTGGATATCTACTGCATGAAGACAGCACCTCAGGAGAAGCAAATGTAACTCTTATAGCTAGTGGTTCTGAAGTCGGAATTGCTCTTGAAACAAAAAAAATGCTTAATGAACGAGGTTTGTCAGTAAATGTAGCTAGCCTTCCATGCTGGAATTTATTTGATGAACAGCCTGAGAAATACCGCGAATATGTGCTTGGAAAAGGACTTCGAGTCGGAATAGAAGCTTCAAATGGATTCGGGTGGTGCAAATATCTCAGATCAAATGGTTTATTCTTCGGAGTAAATGATTTTGGGAAATCTGCGCCCGCTTCCGATATTTATAAGTATTTTGGATTAACTTCCAATAATATTTATAACTCAATTTTGGCTATGTTGGGTCGAAAGTAGGTAAATAAAGTGAGTAAAAGTTAAGTTAAAAATGGAAAAGGAAGGAGAGAAAAGATGAAAGTCGCCATTAACGGATTCGGACGTATAGGCAGATTGGTATTGCGAGCATTCTTTGAAGCGGCAGTAAAGAAAAAGTACGATTTTGAAATCGTTGCAATAAATGATCTGGTAAATATCGATACAGCGATACATCTTTTTAGGCATGATTCTGTTCATGGGCGATTTTTTGGCGATATTCAAAAGAAATCCGATACAGAAATAGTTATTAATGGGCAATCCATTGCATATTTATCGAAAAGGACGCCGTCTGAGTTACCTTGGAATGATTTAGGAATCGATTTAGTGCTTGAATGTACAGGTATCTTTAAGAAAAAAGACGATTGTAAAGCACATTTGTTGGCAGGAGCAAAGAAAGTTATTATTTCATGTCCTGCTGATGATGCTGATAATACAATTGTTTTTGGGGTAAATAGTAATTCTTTGAATAAAAGTACCGATATTATTATTTCTAATGCATCATGTACTACAAATTGTCTTGCTCCTGTAGTTAAAGCTATTCACGAAACAATAGGTATTGTTAGTGGATTTGTGACGACAGTACATGCATATACAGGTGATCAAAGACTTGTTGATATGGGTCATAAGGATGAAAGGCGTTGTCGTTCTGCCGCTCTTAGTATGATTCCAACTTCTACAGGTGCTACAAAAGCAATCGAAAAGATTTTTCCGGAACTTCGGGGCAAATTGGGCGGTCTTTCTGTCAGAGTCCCAACTCCAAATGTTTCTATGATAGATTTTACATGCAGCTTGAAAAAATCTGTTACTCCTGAAGATATAAACAACGCTATCAAGAGGTATTCTGACGGCTCACTTAATGGGATTCTGGGATATACGGAAGAATCTCTTGTTTCGTGCGATTTTAATCATGATTCTCATAGTGCAGTTGCTGATTTACAGCTTACTAAGGTTATTGATGGCACTATTGCGCATATTGTTGCTTGGTATGATAACGAATGGGGATTTGCAAATCGTATGCT
This sequence comes from uncultured Alphaproteobacteria bacterium, assembly GCA_905233185.1. Taxonomy (GTDB): domain Bacteria; phylum Pseudomonadota; class Alphaproteobacteria; order UBA3830; family UBA3830; genus BNWE01. The sequence goes on from CAJODB010000013.1 coordinate 22,243, forward strand.
GGATGTATCTGCAATAATGTTTTAGAACAAATGACGTTACAGTGGTTTAGTGACAATAACATAGATATAGAACATTGCATTGGAATTGATGAAGTCGGACGTGGACCACTAGCAGGGCCGGTTGTTTCTGCTGCTGTGTGGATTTCGCATGAACTTGCTGAGGAATTGGAAGCGAATAAAATGACATTGCCCGTGAGAGATTCGAAAAAACTGAGTTATTTGCAGAGAAAACGCCTTATAGAATGGCTGGAGAGACAATCAAAAGATTCAATTAGGTACGCAGTAGGGATTGCTTCCGTTAATGAGATAGATAGTATGAACATTTTGCATGCAGCTTTGTTATCTATGAAACGAGCGTATGAAAATCTCGGTGTTGCAAAAGATTTTATTCTTGTTGATGGTAACGCGGCGCCTAATTTTTCCGATAAAAATTTGATTGTAAAAACAATAGTAAAAGGTGATGCGAAAGTAATGGCAATATCCCTTGCATCAATAATTGCAAAAGAATATCGCGATTCACTTATGCAAGATCTTGCAAAAGATTTTCCGCAATACGGTTGGCAAACAAATGTTGGATACGGAACTAAGGAACATCTGGAAGCCGTTCGGAAATTTGGAATAACTGTTCATCATAGAAAATCCTTTGCTCCTATACGTGAATGTGCTTTTGCAATAGGGTAGGGAAATAATTCTGTTTGCCGTTATCCGTATAAGCTTTATTTAAAAAAGATTTATATATGAGGAATATATAATTTAAAAAATTTTTAACTAACTTATCTACCTAGTGTTGCGAATCGGCAGTTTGTTATTGTAGCATTACAAAGATTATTGTTGTGTTTTAGAGTTGGAGAGAAAGTCAATGAGTACAATTATTAATGTTTATGCGAGAGAAATTCTTGATTCCAGAGGGAATCCTACTGTAGAAGCTGAAGTTGAGTTAGATAGCGGCGTTATCGCTACAGCTGCGGTTCCAAGTGGTGCATCTACGGGATCATTTGAAGCGGTGGAACTTCGCGATGGTGACAAATCTCGTTATCTTGGAAAAGGTGTATTAAAAGCAGTAGAAAATGTGAATGAATCTATCTGTGAAGCTATTGTTGGTATGGAGGCTGCAGATCAAATTGGTATTGATGAAGAAATGATTGGCCTTGATGGTACGGATAACAAAGGAAAACTCGGCGCAAATGCAATGCTTTCGGTTAGTTTGGCAGTTGCAAAAGCTTCTGCGATTGAATGCGACTTACCATTTTATCGCTATATCGGAGGAATTTCAGCTTGTACACTTCCTCTCCCTATGATGAACATTCTAAACGGCGGAGCGCATGCGGATAATGGTCTTGATGTTCAAGAATTTATGATTCTTCCTGTTGGTGCAAAGTCATTTGCTCATGCGCTCAGAATGGGAGCGGAAATTTATCATGCATTGAAAAAAGAGCTTCATTCAGCTGGTTTAATAACAAATGTAGGAGATGAAGGAGGTTTCGCGCCGAATTTACGTACATCAAAGGAAGCCTTGGAACATCTATTAAAAGCTGTCGATGTTGCCGGATATAAAGCGGGAACAGATGTAATGTTTGGCTTGGATGTCGCTGCAACAGAACTTTATAAAGATGGTAAATATCATCTTGAAGGCGAGGGAAAAACTCTGACATCTGCTGAAATGGTGGATTATTACGACAAGTTAGTCTCTGATTATCCGATTATTTCAATTGAAGATGGTATGAGTGAAGAAGATTGGGCTGGTTGGAAGAGTTTGACAGATACCATCGGAAAGAAAATTCAATTGGTTGGTGATGATGTTTTCGTAACAAATCCGAAACGTATTGAAAAGGGAATTACGGAAGGTGTTGCCAATGCAGTTTTGATTAAGCTAAATCAGATTGGAACATTGACAGAAACATTGCGTGCTATTCAGATGACTCAACGGGCTGGAATGAATGCCGTTATTTCTCATCGTTCGGGTGAAACAGAAGATACATCTATCGCAGATATTTCTGTTGCTGTTAATGCCGGCCAAATAAAAACTGGTGCGCCGGCAAGGTCTGATCGTGTTGCAAAGTACAATCAATTGCTGAGAATCGAAGAGGAGCTTGGTTCACAAGCGATCTTTATAGGTGGAGATATTTTCAGAAGATAAAAAAAGATGTTCGAGAGTAGTATTACTTTACTGCTCTCGTGCTTTTTGTGTGCTGTAATCTATTGTGGAGTATGGAAGGAAAAGAAAATGTCCAAAAAAACGTTGGTTCTTTGTATATTAGATGGTTTCGGTTATTCAGATAAGCATGATTTCAACGCAGTCTATTCTGCAAAAACCCCTACAATAGATATCCTCTGGCAACAATATCCGCATACTTTACTACATGCGTCAGGGTTACATGTAGGACTTCCTGACGGACAAATGGGAAATTCAGAGGTTGGACATACTGCTATTGGACTTGGACGCGTTGTTTTTCAAGATCTTCCGCGGATTTCGAAAGCCGCTAAAGAAAATACAATCAAAGATATTCCAGAGTTACAGTCCCTAATAGCAAGACTAAAAGAGAATGGTAAACGTTGTCACCTATGGGGACTGCTGTCTGATGGTGGTATACATTCTCATATTGAGCATATGTATGCTATTGCAGATGTTTTGTTGAATAATGGAATAAAAGTTCTTGTACACGCCTGCCTTGATGGTCGTGATACTCCACCAAAAAGCGCTTTGCAATATGTTGAAATGTTCAAAAAACGATTTGGTGATCGTCTGAAAATCTCAACTCTTGGCGGGAGATATTATCATATGGATCGCGATAAACGTTGGGAGAGAACAGAACAAGCGTATAATTGTATGGTTCGTCCAGTAAAATTTTGGAGTTCTCCTGAAAAATATATTGAGCATTGTTATCAAGAAGAAATTTTTGACGAATTTATTCCACCTGTTGCAATTGATGGATATGATGGTATTCAAAAAGGGGACGCATTTGTCGCTTTTAACTTCAGAACAGACAGAGTACGGCAAATGCTGACTGCTTTTTCTGATGATGCTTTTTCGGGATTTACCAGACCTTACGGAATGCCAGAATTTTCATCAATACTAGGTGCAACAGAATATTCATCGGAATTTCGTGGAAAAATCGGTGTTATGTTTAAGAGACAGGAGACAAAAAATTCTCTCGGAGAAGTTCTTTCGAAAGAGAATCTGAAACAATTGCGAGCTGCTGAAACAGAAAAGTATCCGCATGTGACCTTTTTCTTTAATGGTGGATTAGAGACACCGTTTGAGGGAGAAGATCGTGTTCTTATAGAGTCTCCTAAAGTTGAAACGTACGATCTTGAGCCGGAAATGTCAGCGAGGAAAATTACAAATACAGTTTTAGAGCGCTTAAAGAGTGATTCATGTGATGTATACGTCATAAATTTCGCAAATCCCGATATGGTTGGGCATACAGGAAATTTTGAAGCTGCTGTAAAGGCGATAGAATGCGTAGATGAGTGTGTAAATCGGATATATGAAGTCGTACATGAGAAAAAGGGATGTCTTATTGTTACCGCTGATCATGGAAATGCCGAAGAGATGTTTAATTTTGAAGAAAATCAACCGCATACAGCACACACGACGAATGATGTTCCATTTATTCTTGTGTCGGATAATCTGAAAGATGTTCTATTGAAAAGCAATTGCGGTTTAAAAGATATTGCCCCGACAATTTTAAAGGTCCTTGATATAGAAAAACCTGCTGATATGTCCGGTGAAAGTTTGATGTAGGCTTTTGCTTATTATAAATATTTTTTTATTGAGATATTTGATCGAAGAGAATTTGGTAAGCTAAACATTTTATGTCGAATATACTTTTAGTAGAATATTTACCATCTATTTTAATTAAGAATTAATTATACAGTTAGTTTATTAGTTGAATTGCGAATTGATAGCGAATTAATCATATTGAAGAAGAATTATGCGGAGAAGATTTTAGAAAAGATTAAGGGAAAATTAAGGAAAAGGGGGTATAAGGGAGTAGTAGTACAAGGAGAGATCGGTTGATCGGAAAGAAGGAGAGCGGCGCGTGTAGTGCCGGTAGGTCAAAAGTCTTGACGGGGGGGGGAATTCACTTTCTC
>CAJODB010000014.1 GCA_905233185.1 uncultured Alphaproteobacteria bacterium
ACCTTCGCTCTTGCTTGATGATGGCGCTTCCTCTCTCCCACCTCTTCTCTCAAGCTCATACGCCTCTATTAATCTTTTCACTACTATCGGCTTCGCTATCCGCAGTCTTAAATACTGCCGATTCTTCCAGTTCTTACCTTCCTCTACGCTTAATAGCTTCTTCCTTGATAAATTCTTGATTAAATACCTGGCTCCCTGAACGTTCTTGTAGCCCGCTATGTTCTTTACGTAATTGTAATTGCTGTTTACGTATTCTCTCCCCTGTTGCAACATCTTCTTCTGTAAATACTTGATTAATGTCGCTTCTCTCTCACTTAATCCCTGTTCTCTACACATATTAGCCTCTATAGCCTTCCTTCTTCGACTAAAGAGGCTCTCCACTCTAACCTAATTATTTCGATTGACACCGTTCTCGTTTCGTTATATCTTAACTCCACAACTGAATCTATTAGCCTTCTCTCTCGAATTAACTAATAATCTTAGTAATTGTTATAGTTATTTGAGGTTACTATGGCCGAATTGCTAATAAAATCCAAAGAAAACATGAAAAGAACAATTATTCTATTTCATGGATACGGAAAAGACAGAGATATTTTCGCATCTGTAGGAAGAGCGTTTTCAAGAGCTGTTGTTGATGCTGATATACATATTCCAAATGGATTTCAAGAATGCAAAGAAGGCGGTTATCAGTGGTTTCCATTCACCGATGAAAATGTGGATAGTTGGAAAAAAGCATACTACAACGTAGAGCCCCAATTAAAGGAATATGTGGAAACCATCGTGCAAGAAAAAAATCAGACTTATAATGATGTAACACTTATCGGATTTTCTCAAGGTGCAATGGTATCAATAATGCTTGGCTTAAAACTCCGAGTAAAAGTAGCTATAGCATTTGCCGGACAATTGCTTGATCCAAACGTAACTATCCATTCAAAACAGCCAAAAATTTTCATGGCTCATAGTAAAATGGATAAAGTAGTTCCCATATCGGAGATGTATTCGGCAGAAAAAATTCTGAAAAGAAAAGGATTAGAAGTAAAAACATTCATCAGTAAAGCGACAGAACATGTTGTAGATATTGATATGATAAAAGCAAGTGCTGATTTTCTCTTGGAACAAAATTCATATTAGATTTTTTAATGAATATATTCCAAATAAATTATTTTATCTGTATTTTTAAAATCAGCATCTTTATTTTTCATTTATAACAATCTTATTTAGGCTTTTCTATTTCTTCGTTTTCTTCATATTCTCTTTTTTCAAAAACCTCATCTTCCATATCTTCATCGATTATATATCGCGGTGGCATATCAGCATATATTCTAGCCGATTTAAGTTGCTTCAACTGTGTTTCTATCGCTTTCATTGTTGGAAATTTATATAATTCATAACGAGTAAGAAAACGAAGCTGAGCTTTTCTTATCTCAGCCCAAGTACAATCACCCATTCGAACCATTTTAACTAAACATTCTAAACTATGGCTTAACAAATCACGATAAGTATCCTTATTTATAAGACGATCTGCAAGTAAACGAAGTCTCCAAAGTACTATTATACCTCCATATTCAATCTCAATATCACTAGAAGGCGGTTTAAATCTCCAAAACTTAAAAAAATCTTCATCCGATATTTTTAATTTGCAAGTATCAACTGCAGCTTTCATTATTGAAATCATATTCTCAACAATTTCCATATCTTTTTTCGGATTGCTAACATGAAAATCCGTTATAATTTTCCACAAAATTATTCCTTTCGGATAACACAATAATGACTTATCTTTGAATTTCTCCTTTGCTTGCTGAGGAAGATAACTATTATCAACAATGTCTTCTATAGCATGCTGAATAATACCGATATCATTTAGTATATCATCCAGCAAATGAGAGCTCTGACATTTATAACTTTGAAATATTTCTTCCGCAAATTTTTCTTTTTTCACTATTTCAAGAGGTGATTTATTATCATCTGAGAAGAAAAATCGTGTCTTTGCCATTACAAGTCGATCAGAAAACGATATGTTTCTAGTCACTTGTTGTCGTAAAGAAGGTTGTGCACTGTTTACCTCTACTTTTAATAAAGAAAACATAATCAAAATTATGTAATAAACAATATTTCTTATTTTTCTTACTGAAACAAATTTATCCATAGCGACCTCACATATACAACAAAAAAATTGTATCATTCGCCAATAACAGCCTCAACAAAAAAATATTTTTAATTAAATTTTGTTAAAAATTTAAACGAATAACGGCTAGATATTATTAGTTTTCCTAAATGAATCAAATGAAATGATCTCATCTTCATCCAGATCTGCTTTATCATTATCGGACATTGAATAGTAATATGTTTGGTATCCCTCAATTACTCCTGCCGGCCGTAAAAACTTGCCCCATTCTGCAACTGGAGGCAGTGATCCATTACGATTGTGATATACAAGCATATATTTTCGTGATTGCATCTTATTTAAAGTATCGTTATCAATTTCCCCAGATTCAATAGCAACGTCAAGCAATCTTGTTACCTCAATCTCGGTTAATACGCTCAGCATTTGTCTCTGACCATTTGCTTTCATCATGAGATAACTTCCGAAACTATCCAGCATATAATACTCAACAAAGTCACCTTGTTTATAAATTTTTGAAAAAAATTCTGAAAAAACCGGATCCTTTAAATGAGATAACTCACCGAACGAAGCATGCTGTAAAATATAATCTGTGTAAATATCAAAATATCTATGAGCAGATCTATTTACAAAATCAACTATATCAAAAGATAGATTTTTTCTCGAAAATCGCGAAATATATCCTGCGTTAAACGCATCTATTCCTATTCTATCTTCAGCAAGTCCTGTTAAAAGGATTCTTTGTATTCCTTTATCTAAAATTTTTGAACAAAATTCCACCCCGTTCATACTTGGCATTTGGTAATCGGAAATTACAGTGGAAATTTTACAAAAACGTGATGAAGAATAAACCTCTGTATGTAAACCACTTAAATTAAGCAGAATAGATTTCCATTCTGATGTTCCTTCTTCGCCACTTCTCACTAAATTTGAATAATCTAATCTATTCTCTCTACTTGAATCATTTATGAATTCTAGAGCTTCTGATGCATCTAAAAATGATCTGCATACAAAAGGAGTATCCGCAAGACTCATTTTGAGAAAACTTAAAAAACCAGGATCATCATCTACCAAAACGACAGTGGTGGGAAAAAAACAACTTAACATACTACCCATAACCAACGCCTCAAAACAAACAAATACAGCATATGGGTGTAGAATAGCATCAATATATAAATAATTCAATTAATTAGAAAAGCTTTTGAGAACTTCTTTTGCCGCCAGTTGCGGATCTTTTTGAACTAATGCTTTCATAACAGTCTTAAATTTCTGTTTTTGAGCTTCTCTTTTTGCGGAATTATCTATAAGCTCAGTAACACAATCAAAAATTTTCCCTGCCTTACAATTCTCTTGCAATAATTCAGGTAATACCATTTGATCTGCTAAAATATTTACTAAAGAAACATATTTGATTTTGATCATATACTTTACAAGTGCTGCGGTTATCGCTGATGTCTTGTATATAATGACAGATGGAATTCCAACACGTGCTAACTCCAAAGCAACTGTCCCAGAAGCAGCTACCGCTATATCAGATACATAAAACGCAAATATCTTCTCTCTTTTAGATGTTGTAATTATAGGAGGAACATCCCAATTATCCGTATATTCACGCACGCGCTCTTCTAATGAATCAACTGTAGGAATTATGAATCGAACGTTTTCATAACGTTGAGAAAGCATTTCAGAAAATTCTTTCAGAACTGGCATATGTCTATCTATTTCTGATTTTCTGCTACCTGGAAGTAATGTTATGATTTTATATTGAAACCTATCATGCATATTTATACGTTTTTCTTCTCGCGAAAATCTATAAGTCGCAGTTTTTTCAGCTTCTACCGTTCCGCAGAGTTTTATTGTGATTGTATCATCACTCCAATTCTTTACATTGTCTTTCCATTGATAATAATTCTTATCGTATCGTGGTGTGAAACCTACTGATTCTAAAAAATTATTCTTCAAATAATCTGGTGGTTCATTGAAATCTGTATCCGTTGCTATCGGATGGCCTACAAAAACCGTGTCCAATCCATATTGTTTAAACAAATCCGGCTCAAAAGGAAGAAGTGCCAATAACTTGTCTACATACTCATGCATATTTTTTGCGCGATCACTTCTCCATGCCCAAACTGACGGAGCGACATAATGAACAATTGGAATATTTGGATCTGCTTTCTTTAAAGCTTTACTCACACGACTTGTAAAACCAGGAAAATCTATTGTAACAACTACATTTGGTTTGTAATCTAAAATTTTTTGTACTGTTTCATCGATCTTTTTTTTCATGTAAAGAGCTTTCTTTACAACTTCCCAAATACCGATGACTGACAATTGATCTATTGAAAAAATCGGTTGTAAACCCGCATTAATCATGCTTGTACCGCCAATGCCGCAAAATTCGACATCGCTGCGAATGGATTTTATATCGTCCATTAATTTACCGCCAAGATAATCTCCGGAAGCTTCACCGGCAATTATAAAAATTCTTTTCGAATCAGTTCCCATGTTTATCGTCTATCCCTACAAAAAACATAGAAAAATCATCAAATTGTTTAATCAATTCATCTTTATCTAAAACTATACAATTTTTACTTTCGACAGCCAGTCCCGAAAAATCATTTAATCGCAAATTTTCAAAAGTTTCGAGGCCAACTGTAGGTAAATCTAATCGTCGATCCTGTTGAGGCTTCGATGCTTTCACTAAAACTCCACCTGATTTTTGTTTTCGTAATTTCGCACATCTTTTTATAAGTTCGTTGGTTCCTTCTACGCATTCAACACCAAGAATATCTCCTTTGCACACGATAACAGATTGCCCTATATCCAAACTTCCGATAGCTTTTGCAACTTCAAAGCCTTTTTTTATGTCCCTCCATTCAGATTCTGTCGGATTTTTTTTGGAAAATACTCCAGATTCTACAAAAATATCACCGATTAAATCTGTTCCTGAAATTATGCAAAAACCTTCATCTCTCAAAAGATCAGAAACTGCCCTTAAAAGAACATCATCTCCCGCAAAAATCGATTTTCCCAATTTCAAAAGCCAAGAAGCACCTTTCGTATCAAGAGATAATTCTTTGAAATTTGGACGTTTTACAGCACCAGCAAAAACAACCTTATTAACATTATGCGCATGAAAAAATTCTATCGCAGAACCGATTTTTCCGATTTTTGTTTGAATATAGGGAACGTTAGACGCAACTTCTTCGCAAATCTCCCCAATAAAAACAACGCAACAAGAAATTTTTTTATTCAAACAAGATTGCACAACCCTTTTCGGATAATTTCCGTCACCATAAATTATCCCAATGCAATCTTTTGAATCACTCATTAATTTGTTCGCTGAGATTTCGGATGGCAAAATGATCTCTCACTCTTCCTGCGCATAAAATCTATTATTTCTCTGACGTATACAAAATCTGCAAACTGTTCTTCCGCTTTTTTCAGATTATTTGAAACAATGTCATCATCAGAAAAAATTATTTCATATGCTTTCTGCATAGCTTGAACATCTTTCCGACTTACATCAGAACGTTTCAATCCCATAACATTTAAACCGCAGAGATATGCTCTCTCACCTTTTACATTTCCATAAGGAATTACATCACGTTCGACACCCGACATACCTCCGATAATTGCGCCCTTTCCTATGCGCGTCCACTGATGAACAGCTGCTAAACCTCCGATAATAACATTATCTTCAACGCAAACATGCCCGCCGAGAGTAGCATTATTTCCCATAACAACATTACTCCCAATAACGCAATCATGCGCAATATGAACGCCAATCATGAACAAATTACCATCGCCAATCGTTGTCTCCATACGTCCGCCTTCTGTTCCCGGATGCATAGTAACGTATTCTCGAATAGAATTATTCCTACCTATTACCAGTTTGGACTTCTCTCCGCGAAATTTTAAATCCTGTGGACGAAAGCCGACAGCAGCAAAAGGAAAAATCTTCGTCCCCTCTCCTATTATTGTATGTCCATCGATACAAACATGAGACATAATCTCAACGTTATTATTAATCTCTGCATCGTCACCAATAACGGAGTAAGCACCAATCTTTACATTCTTTCCGATTTTTGCTTTCGAAGAAACTATAGCTGTTTGATGTATCAAAACGCCACCTCTTTATTTCGATTGCCCACCTTCTTCAGAAGGAATTACTATCATAGCCGTAAAAGTAGCTTCTGTAACCAAAGCATCTCCGACAAAAGCTTTTCCCTTAAAACGCCAAACATTACCGTGGCTTCTGTCTTTTTGTACGCAAAGCCGTAACGTATCGCCCGGTTCAACTAATTTTCTGAAACGAACACCATCCATGGACATAAAATAAACCAATCCACCGCTTTTCTCTAATGCCATAGTTTTTGAAACAACTACACCTGCTGTTTGACCTAAAGCTTCTACTATGAAAACCCCCGGCATAATTGGGCGAGAAGGAAAATGCCCCTGAAAAAACGGTTCGTTTGCGGTAACATTTTTTATACCAACAGCACTTTCACCAAGAACTAAGTCTTCAATACGATCAACCATCAGCATAGGATAGCGATGCGGAAGACATTCTTTTATCTCATTAACATTGAGAGATATTTTTTTCTGTTCTGTATTTTCCATGTTTCTTTATCCAATTTCCACTATTCATTTTATTGATCTGATTGTTTCTTCTTTTTCATAACAGATGATTTTAAAAATGCGGCCTGACGTTTCCAAATTTCCGCATCTACTGCAGGAATGCCACCTACGATTTGTCCCGGTTTTACGCTTCCCGCAATACCGCTCTTTGCCGCTGCAATTGCTCCATCTCCTATTTCTATATGCCCTGAAACTCCAACTTGCCCAGCAAGAACAACCCCGTTACCGATTTTCGTACTTCCAGCAATTCCAACCTGCGCAACAATTATAGACATACTTCCGATAGTAACGTTATGTCCTATCTGAACAAGATTATCAATGATAGTATCATTTCCAATAGTCGTATCCTCGATACTCCCCCGATCAATCGTTGTATTTGAACCAATACGAACACGATCACCGACAATAACGCGCCCTAATTGCGGAATATAGATCATTGATTGTCCCGTAGGAATAATTCCAAATCCCGACTCTCCTAATCTTGCGCCAGAATTAATAATAACGTCTTCACCTATTATACTATGCGAAATAGTTACGTTACTGCGAATATATCCACCTGAACCAATTTTGCATCCACGTTCGATAACTGTATGATCTCCGATAAAAACGTTATCTCCGATCTCTACATTCTCGCCAATAACTACATAATTTCCAATGCAACATCCTGAGCCAATGCGTGCGCTTTCATGAATAACTGCTGTTTCTGAAATTTGCGCCGGATATGTCTCTTTCGGATATAATATATTAAGCGCTTTTGCGTAACCAACCGTAGCATTAGGGAAAACCAAAGCAACAGTTCCTTTCGGAACATCATCAACGTTTTTTTCAGTTACAATTACAGCTCCCGCAGATGTTTCTTTTAAATCATTAATGTATTTTTTGTTCCCGAAAAATGATAAGTCACTTTTTGTTGCTCCTTTCAGAGTAGAAATACCGCAAATTTCGAAATCTTCGCCACCAATCATATTGAAACCGCATTTTTCGGCTAATTTCGATACTCTTATTTTTGATAATTCATGATAAAAACGAGCATCAATCATTTTTCGCCTCTCCTTTGACGATCAATTCAATATATTTGCACTTCATATCGACCCTTTTTATGGTCTCATTAGTTATATCCGCACAATTTTTTTCGGAAAATACTACGGCATCCGCAGCTAATACGACATCAATTTTTCGTTCGTCCACAATTTCCTTTATTGACTCTTGAATTATCGTTTCAAGAGCACTAATCGCTCTACGATATGCTTCGGATATTTGGAAACGACGTTCTTTCACCATATCATAAAGGATCAACTGTAATTCTTCGACTTTCCGAGGATCAGATCCCGATAATTTATTCGCTTCCATAGACTTGATTTTATCTTCCAGATCGACCAGCTCTTTTTTAGATTGATTATTTTTGTTAGCCACCTGTATCTCAATCCCTTTTCCAGCCTGCGATTCAGCAGCAACTTTTTTAAGATCTATTACAGCAATAGATTGAGTGCAAACCGAAGTCTCTCCAAAAATACAAGGGACAGAAAAGACAAAAAACGCAAATATTGTTATAAAATAACGCATATCTTTACATAAATCCTGATAATGTAAATGTTTGTTTCTCATCAAACGATTGTTTCTTCAGAGGGAAGCCAAAAATGAAACTCATAGGCATTCCCAGAGGAGATCTTGCCCACTCAATAGCTACACCTGTAGAAGCTCTTATCGCACTTGAATCGCGTATATCTTTTTTATTGTACTTTTTAACTCCCCATGCACTTCCGAAATCAAGAAACACTACACCATTAATCCCCATTTCTTTTGTAGACAAAGGAGCTTTTGCATAAAAACTTACCGTCCAGAATTTGTTGCCACCTACGCTGTTATCTTTATAATCCTTTGGACCAACTCCGCCATAATCGAAACCGCGCATATTTTCTCCACCACCAAGAGCAAATCTATGAGCACTCCGCGTCCCTTTTATTTCATGAATATGACCGATATTTGCATCAACAATGAATGTAATTTTTTCTGTTAATGGGTGATAATACTTAGCACCAAATTCATTTTTAAAATATTGAACATTACCTATAACTCCCGCATAAGAGTTTGTCATTGATAACTCATATCCTTCACGAGGATTAAATTCATTATCTGTACTATCATATATTAATGTTGAAGAAATTTCTCCGGAAGTATATTTGCCATATTCATCTCTCATAAGCACTGTGTCTTTTTGGCTGTCAGGAACAGTATCATATGAACGGTTATCCACTTTGCTCCACCAACGTCTTTGATTTCTCGCTAATGTATAACGAATGATATGATACACATTCTCCGAAATCGCATATCTAATGTACGGAGAAATGAAAATTGCTTTTGAAATACTCTCGTCAACTTTCTTTCTGTCATACGAATGAGCACCCACCGTTACACCCGCACCGAAATTTTGATCCATGAAACGAGGATCATACAAATTGATTTTTCCGCCATAATATCTTTGCATCCACAAAACCTCGGCAGATAAACTACGTCCCGTTCCCATAAGGTTGTTCTCTGTAAATCCAAGCATACCTCCGAAACCATCGGCATCATTAAGATTAAATCCGAACTTAAATTGCGCCGTACTCTCTTTTTCTTTTACATTAACTAACAAAATCTTTTTATCGTCCGTCGAACCATCAATTTCCGATAATTCCACATCATCGAAATAACCTATTCCTTTCAAACGTTCAACCGCACTTTGGATTTTATAGACGTTAAGAGCGTCTCCTTCATGAATTGTAAATTCTCTACGAATTACGTTATCCAATGTTCGCGTATTTCCGACTATATCGATTCTTTCAAGAAAAGCTTTCGGACGTTCGACTATGACATATCTAATGGACGCGGTTTTATTTTTTTTGTTGTAATCTGTGTTAATAGCTACATCAACAAAAGGATGATCTTTTAAAGATACTTCTTTTCTAATTTTATTTCTGTTCAGATTTATTTTCGATTCGTTATAAATCTCTCCTTTTTCAATCGCAATAAATTCTTTGAACTCATTTGCTTTTATCGTTTCAACTTCTGACTCCAAAGTTACACTGGAAATCGTATATTTATCGCCTTCATCCATCGTAAAGGTACAATAATATGATTTTTTATCCGCATCCATTTCTGCAGAAGTTGATGTAATCATAAAGAAAGGATAACCGTTGTTTTTATAAAATGATGTTATTGAATCTACATCAACATCAATTCTGTCTTCTCGATATACATGGCTATCATAATCCCAAAAGCGCCAAAGTCTTTCTTCTTTTGTAGCCATAACATCTTTTAGATCATCATCACTGAAACTCTTGTTACCAATAAAGATTATTTTCTTTACAGTTGTTTTCGATCCTTCATCAATCTCAAAAACTATATCGACCTTATTGCCTGCTCTTCTGATAATTTTCGGAACAATCACGGCAGAACAATAACCAAGTGCTCTATACATCATTTGAAAGTCAGAGACCACATCCTTAATAACGTAGGTACTAAATAAATGTCCGCTTGCTAAACGATTATTTACAACATTTTTTAAAATATCATCGCTGGCTGCACTATTTCCTTCGAAAGCAACCTGATCAATCATTTGCTTTTCTATACATTTTATTACAAGGGTATTTTCAACCTTGCTTATTTTTACATCTGAAAAGAATCCCTTAGCGAAAATCGCTTTTATAGTCGCATCAATATCGTTTTCGCTATACTCCTTTCCAGGTTTTATGGTAACGCATTCCTCAACCACTTCTTTCTCTACCCGATCCAATCCCTCAAAAGTGATTTGATTCACGATATCAGCTGACACTGCACTTAAAAATAAAGCAGGATAAAAACCAAAAAACAATTTTTTCATAACGGATTAACCACCTAAAAACTTCGAAACAAAATTCTCAACAACTTCAATTCTTAAGATATCGTTTATCGTAGTAAGAAACATGAGAAATATCAAGAAAATAGCGCAAGTCCCCATGATATATTCTTCAATTTTTTCATTAAACTTTCTTCTTGTGATTTCTTCCAAAAAACAAATCAAAATGCGTCCGCCATCCAAAACAGGAAGAGGAAACAAATTAATAAAGCCAAGATTCAAAGATAATGTTACGGTAAACATGATAAGAAGCGCGAAATTTCCGTTTTTTGTAAGATCACCAGCGACATGCGCCATATAAACAACGCCACCAAAATCATTGAGGGATTTTTTCCCTTCAAATAATTTTCCGAACACCATAAACATTTCTTTTGTCGCTGAAACGCAATCGGAAAAAGCACGAGAGAAAGCTGAACCGAATGATAATTTTTCGAAAGTCGGATTCATTGATTTCAAACCGAACATTTTTGTTCTTTTCGGCGCTCCAATAACTCTTTTTTTCTCAGTAACTTGCGGAATAACATCAAGAGCGATCATCTGCCCATTGCGATCTATAACAAAACTCGCTTTATCGCTATCACTCATGGATAAATGAACTAAAATATCGCGATATTTCTCTACCTTTTTCCCATCAACAGATAAAATTCTGTCCCCTGCCAGAATTCCAGCTTTTTCTGCTGCGCTGTTCTTCAAAACTTCACCGATTATTGGTTCATATTTTGGAACGCCATAGAAAAAGGCCATACAAAACACAACTACAAACGCATATACATAGTTTGAAAATGGCCCGGCGAACGCTACAAACATTTTTTCCCAATTATTTTTTGAAATAATCGACTTTTTTTTATCTTCTTCGCTTAATTTTTCGAACCCCTCAAGATCTTCTGTCGATGAAGAAACATCTCCATCACCAAGCATCATAACGTAACCACCGACAGGAAGCCATGACAAGCACCAACGAGTACCTTCTTTATCATTAAAGCCGCAAATCTCAGGCCCCATACCTACGGAAAATTTTTCAACTTTCACTCCGATTTTTTTTGCAGCCAAATAATGACCGAATTCGTGCACAACAACGATCAAATTTATTATCACTAAAAATGAGATTAAATAATAAAAGAAAGCCATAATACCTCTAAATAAAAAAATGTATCATGAAAAGAAAAACAGAGGCGCCTATCAAACTGTCAAGACGATCTAATACTCCACCATGTCCGGGAAATAAATGTCCCATATCTTTTACACCAATCTTTCTTTTAAACCATGATTCTATTAAGTCTCCACAAACAGATGCAAGAATAAGACATTGAATGACGAAAAAATTTGTTGCATTTGGAGGTAATGTCGCACTTTGTTCAGATATCTGCGAAAAAAGAGAATTTAAACAATAACAAGCGATATTCGCTAGGAAAATTCCTCCCCAAAATCCTGCCCATGTTTTGTTAGGACTAATTTTCGGACAAAGTTTCGGTCCTTTTAAAGCTTTTCCCACGCAATAAGCACCGATATCCGTAAAACTTGCGATACAAACCAAAAAAATACATCCCGAAACTCCGTAAACGCTACGACAATACATAAAACAGCCAACTCCAAGCGTGCAAAACGCAAACATTGCTGATCGAAATTTTATATGCCCTTTTATTTTCGGAGAAAATATTTCATAAGCCATAATCGCTACAACAAAAACAGCAAGTAAACTCAGAATTTTGATTGACGCGAAATAAAGAAAAACAATTACAGGTATAAACATGAAAGATGACATTACACGGGTAATTAATTCTTTATGTTCCGGCATTTTTCGTTTCTTTTCTTTTAACACAATACTTTCACCTGCCATAACGTCTGTTCCTTTTAGAAAACTCTTCAAGGATTCTTTCGAGATCTTCTTCAGAGAATTCGGGCCAATATTTATCCACGAAAAAAATCTCCGAATAAGCACACTGCCACAAAAGAAAATTGCTTATGCGTTCTTCGCTTGTTCTAACCAGAATATCTGGGTAAGGAATTCCTACGGTATCAAGATAATTGGAAAACAAATCTTCATCCATCTTATCGATATCAATTTTTCCTGAAGCGATATCACCGGCAATCTTCTTAGATGCTCTTAATATCTCATCTCTTCCAGAGTAACTTATTGCAGGAACAAGCGTCAATCCGTTATTATGTTTAGTGTTCTCTTCTATAGTTTTTATTTTTTCAAAAAGATCTTCAGGAAGTTTTTTGAGATCACCGATAGCAATCACGCGAACATTTCTTTCACAAAAATAATCTATTGATCCATCGAAAAAATCACGAAATAAATTCATTAAATACGAAACTTCCTCTGATGATCTATTCCAATTTTCAGAAGAAAAGAAAAAAAATGTCGCGTATTTTATATCGTGTTTTATAAGAGAATCGACAAGAGACTTTGCACGTTCATATCCTTTTTTATGCCCAACGAGCGATGGAAGTTTATTTTCTTTCGCCCATCTGCGATTACCATCAGGAATAAACGCAATATGTTTGGGATGTGATGTCTCCGTCATGCAGTCTTAAACCTTCATGATGTCTTTTTCTTTTGATTCGAGCGCATTATCGATTTTCTTCACAAACTCATCTGTAAGTTTTTGAATTTCATCTGCCGTTTTTTTATGTTCATCTTCGGTAATTTCTTTAGACTTTTCCTGTCGCTTAATATGATCCATTCCATCTCTGCGAATGTTTCTTACTGCGACTTTTGCTTGCTCAGCATATTTTCCCGCCAACTTACAAATTTCTTTTCTGCGTTCTTCGCTGAGGTCAGGAATAGCAATACGAATTAACGAACCATCAACCATTGGACTAAGTCCGATAGGCGCATTACGAATAGCAAGCTCAGTTGCTTTTATAAGAGAAGCGTCCCAAACCTGTACGGTAAGCAATCGAGCTTCAGGAGCACTGACTGTCCCAACCTGCTGAATCGGAACCATATTTCCGTATGCTTCAACCATAATATTATCCAATATAGTCACTGAAGCGCGTCCTGTTCTAAGCCCACCGAAATCTTTCAGCAAACTATCAAAACTTGCTAACATTTTTTTTCTTAAATCTTCCAAAAGCATATTTTCATCTCCTTACTAGGATATAATGGAACAACGACCTTCGCCTGACAATACTTTTTCGAAATTTCCGGCTTCTTTTATCGAAAAAACAATAATCGGCATATTATTTTCTTTCGCTAAAGTAATAGCGGTCTGATCCATTACGCGAATATCTTTTTCAATGACATCTTTGTACGATATTTTCTCGATAAATTCCGCATCCGTATGTTTTTCTGGATCTGTCGTGAATACTCCGGCAACTTTCGTTGCTTTTATAAGCACATCGCAACTTAATTCCAGAGCCCGCAAAGCTGCTGCGGTATCAGTTGTAAAATATGGATTACCTGAACCCGCTGCGCATATAACTACACGTCTCTTTTCCAAATGTCGCAATGCTTTTCTGCGAATATACGCTTCGCAAACATTAGGCATAGCAATAGCTGACAATACACGTGTAGGAACTCCGATTTTTTCCAATGAATTCTGAAATGCGATTGAGTTCATTACCGTAGCTAGCATACCAACACTATCAGCCGCCGCTCTATGCATACCATAAGCAGCAGCGGAAATACCTCTGAAAATATTTCCACCGCCGATAACCATGCAAATTTCATAGCCTTTTTTATAAGCAGATGCAACTTCGCCTGCAACACGATCGACAGCCTTCACATCGAGACCATAATTTTGATCTCCCATCAAAAACTCACCTGAAAGCTTTAACAAGACTCTTTTATATTTACGATCGCCCACGACTTGCACTACCTACAAATACATTTACGCAAAATCGATATTAATTACGACAATTGAGCCGCAACTTCTGCTGCGAAATCAACGACTTGCTTCTCAATTCCTTCGCCAAGAACAAATTTATAGAAGCCTTTTACTTTTACAGGAGTACCAAGCTCCTTTGAAGCTGCCGCAACAACATCTTTTACTCGAGTCTCACCATCGATAACGAAAACTTGTTCGAGCAAAACCGCATCCTCATAGAATTTTCTTAAACGTCCTTCGACAATTTTATCGATAAATTCAGGCTTCTTACCGCTGTTTTTCGCTTGCTCTGTTACAACTGCCCTTTCACGTTCTACAACAGCAGAATCAAGATCATCAACAGAAGTAGAAAGAGGATTTGCGGCTGCAATATGCATAGCAATTTGCTTCCCAAGTTCCATTAATTTAGCTTTATCTCCCGTTGATTCAATCCCGACGAGAACGCCAATCTTCCCCAAACCATCGGAAATTTTGTTATGGACATAAGAAGCGACAATACCGTTATCAACAGTCATATAAGAAACTCTACGCAATTCGATATTTTCACGAATTGTAGCAATTAAATTTACAGTCTCTTCAGAAACTGTATGACCATTGCCATAATCTGCCGTTTTCAAAGTCTCCAAATCGCAGTTTTTCGCACTTGCGATTTCTACAACTTTCTTTACAAAATTTTGAAACGTTTCATTACGCGCAACAAAGTCTGTTTCAGCATTTACTTCGACAATGGTTCCTTTTGTTCCATCAACATGAACGCCGATTAAACCTTCAGCAGCAACCCTGCTCGCTTTTTTCGCCGCCGTCGACAGCCCCTTCTTTCTCAAATAATCGACTGCCTTCTCGATATCTCCATCACACTCAACAAGAGCTTTTTTGCAGTCCATCATACCGGCACCGCTACGCTCTCTTAAAGCTTTTACATCACTTGCAGTTATTTCAGACATTTATATTCTCCTTACCGAACACGATTATTGTGCTTCTGATGACTCTTCAACGACATTTTCTGATTCAAGCGTAGATTCGCCGACATTTTCAGCAACTGTCTCGGCAACAGGCTTATCCAAAGCTCCAATATCGACTCCAGCGCTTGCTAATCCTTTCTGAATACCGTTAATAATTGCTTCTTCCATCAAGGAACAATACAAATCAATCGCTCTGACAGAATCATCATTTCCCGGAATAGGATAATCAACTAAAGTCGGGTCCGAATTCGTATCACAAATTCCAATTACTGGAATACCAAGAACTCTTGCCTCTTCAACTGCTGTTTTATCGATAGTTACGTCAAGAACAAAAAGCAATGTCGGAGTACCACCCATATTTCTTACACCACCCAAGGCTTTGTTCAATTTATCCATCTTCCTTTGTAGTGTTAATTTCTCTTTTTTCTTGAGAACAACTTCGGAATCCTGCAATCTTTTTTCCAAATTCTCCAATTTTTTAATCGACTGAGAGATTGTCTTCCAGTTCGTCAGCATTCCGCCAAGCCAGCGATGATTCACATAATATTGACCGCATTTCGCAGCTGCTGCAGCAACACGATCACTAGATTGACGCTTCGTTCCGACAAATAATATACGACCGCCATCTGCTGCGATATCATAAGCCACTTTCAAAGCCTCTTGCAGCATCTCATAAGTACGATCCAAATTAATAATATGGATTTTTTCGCGCGCACCAAAAATATAAGGTGCCATTTTTGGGTTCCAGCGTCTCGTTTTATGTCCAAAATGTACGCCGGCTTCTAACAATGTTTTTATGTCTAACACTTTATTTACTCCTTCTTCGGTTAAACCTCCGCAAAATCTTGCTGTACACCATGCACAGACCGAACAGATAAGCAATATCCTCTTTTGCGTGTGTATTATGAGAACAAATTCCTGCTCTCACGTCACACTTATACACGTAAGTCATAAAAAATACAATGTGAAAAGCTATTTGTTATTTACTTTTTTCGGTTCTTCCAATCACGAGCAAAGATTTGCAAGCCGGCATTTGTAAGATGATGTTCCATACAGCTTTGCAATATCTTTGGAGACATAGTAATCGCATCCACACCAATCATAGCTGACTGCAAAACGTGGTAAGTATTTCTGACCGATGCCGCCAAAATTCCCGTCTCATAACCGCTTTGTTGATAAACTCCATGAATTTCCTCGATCAAGCTCAATCCATCTTGTCCTATATCATCTAAACGACCTATAAACGGTGAAACATACGTTGCCCCACATTTAGCCGCCAAAACTGCTTGAGTAGCCGAAAAACACAGCGTAACATTTGTAGCAATCCCATCCCCTGAAAGGATTTTACAAACACGCAATCCATCATAAGTACAAGGAAGTTTTACGCAAACCTGATCATGCAATTTTGCGATTGTTCGTCCTTCTTTCAGCATTTCTTCAGCTGTTTCTGAAATTACTTCGACACTGACATGACCTCGAACCAATTCACAAATTCTGAGAATAATATCTTTATGATCTTTCGCATTATGTTTAGATAAAATACTAGGATTAGTAGTAACTCCATCGATAAAATCTTTGTAATACTCAATATCTTCAAGATTGGCTGTATCTAAAAAAATCTGCATTTCATTTAACCCAATAACAATAATAAAACTGATTGAGAGCAAGAATATCGCAAAAATAGCTCATTTAAAATACTCTCTTAACCGACATTTATAAAATATTAATATTTCTTTTTTGAAAAAAAACTTGTTAAAAGATTTACTCCTCCCTATATGTTTAGTATATAATAGCACGGAGGGTAAAGAAATGATAAAAAATATCAGAAGGTTATTAGTATCAAGCATAAGTTTGCTTTCATGTGTTTCTTTAAGCGCAATACAATGGGCCGATTTCCGCATAAATCCAAAAACAAATGATATAACAATCAAAATGGCGACTTTTGATTCTAAAAATAATGAGCAGCAAACAAAAAACGTTCTACTTGAATCAGAAATTTACAGAGAAGTCGAAGATGAATATGGTAACTTTTGTTGGAAAAAAGATGACGCTACTTATTCATATAGTTCAGATATCGCTTATTCAGTCAGCCAAGAAAAACCATATATAACAATCACATGGATTTGTAATGATCCTGTAAAGCCATCCAAAAAATTCAAAATTATCCTAAAGAAAAGGGCTCAAAATAAGACTGACTCAAATAAAACCAACCCTAATAAGGCCACCACAGATAAGATCGTTTTCGAAAAAATATTCGAAGTAGAAAAACTGAATATATAGTCAACAAAAGTCGTATTAAGCAAGAAGTAAAGAATTATTTTTGTACCTTTATACCTCTGTGCGCGAGGATAAGTTACCATCCATATCGTATTTGTCGATGTAACCGTATTGCTTACCCGCATCGTATGTAGAGATCTCCATAACACCACCGTTCGGAAAACATCTAACCAACTGACCATCAAGCTGGCCATCTTTATATGTCGATTGCTCAAGCAAAGTTCCATCCGGATAAAATACTTGGCAACTTCCATGTTGTTTTCCATCTACGTATTCCGCAACACGTGTAACATTCCCATCCGCATCAAATGAAGTAAATTCTCCTTCAAATAAACCGTTCTTGTAAGTTACGGTTGCTGATTTCACTCCATTTGAGAAAAAGGTAGTTTCTCCTTCTTGTTTTCCGTCTTTAAAAGCCGTAATCATTAATGGAAGTCCATTAGAAAAAAATTCTGCAGGGCCCGAAAGAATACCATCGACATAATTGATTTTATAAGCGACATTTCCGTTAGCATCATAAATAACAGTCTCACCATGTGGTGTATTGCCTTTCATTGATACTGTTCTTATAAGCTTACCATTATCGTCTTTTTCCTCATGAACTGTGATTTCTTCTTCCGACATTTTTTTCTCCCTTTCTATCTTATTTATTTTTTTGGAGTTGCGTACATCAATCTGAATACGACATAAAATCTTTGTGGCTGTCTGTTCGGATCATATACATACAAAGCAACTTTTGCCGCCTTTGATGACGTGATACTGCCCATTTCATTGATAAGATCAGTAACATTCGAAATTTTCTTCTGATTTACCCTTAAAATAACATTTCCTATAGACATTTCGCTAGGACGTTTCCCGACATTAGCGATCATAACTCCTTCTAATTGTGATGGAATACCGAAACGTTTTCTCAAATCAGAAGTCAAATCCGCTACGCCAACAGGAATGCTGTCAATTTTCTGATACGCTATTTCCTTTTTCGGAGCAGATTCCTGACTGACAATCGAATCATCTTCTTCTTTTATTCCTACTCGAACATTGAAATTCATTTCATGGCCTGATCTCATCACAACCATAGGAATTACCTTATCTAAAGGAAGATTTGCTAGCATATAATCAACGTTTGTATTCTCTTCTATATCCTCATTGTTTATTGACAGCAATATATCATCTTCCTGAATACCCGCAAGATCAGCAGGAGAAGCTTTTTCTACCGCAACAATAGCATATCCGCAACGCTTTCCAAGCCCCAAAGCACTCTCAACATCTCTATCAAGAGGAACTGCAGTAATACCTACCCAACTACGACGTAATTTACCGAAATTTCTAAGTTGAGTAACCGCTTTTTGCAACAAATTAGATGGAATTGCAAAACTTATACCTGTGTTTTGCATACCATCTGAAACAAAAACCGTGACCATTCCAACAACTTCGCCATCATACGTATAAAGAGGGCCACCCGAATTACCATAGTTTATAGCTGCATCAGTTTGAAGAAATGGAACATCGTTTTTTATATCCCCCATTTGGCTTGGTAAATTGCGAACTTTCGATGAAATAATACCCGCTGTTACACTGGTACCGAAACCGAAAGGATTCCCAACAGCATAAACAGGAGTCGTAACATCGATATTATCTGAATTAGCAAATGTAACGGTCGGAAGTTTTCGATCGACATCGATCTTTAATAATGCGGTATCTGATCGACTGTCTTTTCCAACCAATTTCGCAATATATTTACTTCCGTCATGGATTACTACTTCGATTCTATCTGCTCCATCAACAACATGGCAGTTTGTTAAGATGAATCCTGTTTCGTCTACTATAAAACCGGAACCATCAACCTTATCGCCATTATTATCCGAATTGTCAGATGAATTTGAATCGACAACGACAATTCCTACAACGGGATCCATAAGACGAGCCACACGATTTTTCGCAGACAAGATATCTGCGTTCGCGCAAAAAATACAACAAACTGCCGAAACTGCAAGAATTTTATTTATGAGCCACATGACTAACTATTTCCCTCCGCTCATTGTACGGAAAAATTCCCCTTTAGGAGACAATACAAATACAGAATTTTGTTTAGAAAAAGCCGTGCGATAAGCGTTTAACGACTGGAAAAATTCGAAAAAGCCTTTATCTTTTGAAAAAGCCTCGACATATATTTTATTTGCTTCCGCTTCTCCTTCAGCTATTAGCATTTGCACCTTTGTATTCGCTTCAGCAAGCGCAATGGCATTTTCTTTATCGGCTGTTGAAGTAATAACTTTCGCTATTTCAACTCCTTTTGCGCGAATCTCACGAGCTTCTCGTTCTCTCTCACTGATCATTCTCTGACAAATTGCTTCGCTATTTTGCACAGGGAGATCTGTTTTCTTTATTCTGACATCCACAATGTTAATTCCAAATGCTTTTGCCGCTTTATTTACCTCATCTCTTATTTTGTTCATTGCTGAAGTCCTTGTATCAGAAAGCAAAGTAGATAATTCAACCCCTCCCAATACACTACTGAGGCTACCAAGAACTATTGGATTTAACCTAACTAAAACACCTTTCTCATTATATACGGTTTGATAAAACTTGAGCGGATCAACAATTTTATAACGCCCAAAAGCATCAACCATAATACGCCGTTTATCTCCGAGAGTAATTTCAAGAGCAGAAAGCTCAACACTCATAAGTCGTTTATCAAAAAAAGCCAGTTTTTCGAGCATAGGAATCTTGAAATGCAAGCCAGGTTCTTTTATCACCCTCACGGGATCACCAAGCCTTGTTACAACGACTTGTTCAATTTGGTTTACCGTAAATAATCCGTCCAAAAATATGAGTAGACCTATTAATATTGCGGCAGATACAAATGTTTTTCTGGAATTCATGAATTTACCTCCTGTTTTTCTTGAGATTTATTCTTAATAAGCTCATTAAGAGGAAGATATGGAACCGCTTTTACGCTTTCATCAACAATAATTTTATCGATATCTTTGTAAATATCTTTCATTGTGTCTATATAGAGACGTTTCGTAACAATTTCAGGAGCTAATTTATATTGAGAATATGCTGACAAGAAACGAGCAACCGAACCTTTTGCTGTTTCTATAATGGAGCGCTTCTGAGACTCTCCGTTATTTATCTTTTCAGCTACAAGTCCTCGAGTACGTGCCCTTGTATCTCTATCATAAGCTTCTGCCTTGTTTTTTTCGCTTTGCTGCTCCGCTTGAGCTCGTTCAACATCTCTGAAAGCATCAACGACAGATAAAGGCGGTTCTACTCGCTGCAATTCGACGCGTAAAATATCAACGCCCATCTTATATTCATCCATCAAAGCCTGCAAGTTCTCTTTCGCGAGTCGTTGGACCTCGCCACGCCCTTCAGTTTGAACATAAGAAAACAGCTGCTGACCAACAATTTCGCGCATAACACTCTCAGCAACAGCGCGAACTGTAACTTCCGGCGTTTTTGCATTAAAAAGATAATCTTCGACTGCGTTTTCCCTGACTTTCCACAATACACTGAAACTGATATTGGCCAAGTTGGAATCGCCCGTAAGCATGAGACTTTCTTCCTGCGGTCCTTTGAAAAAGGCGCCTATATCAATCTGCTTTACGGTCGTAACCTTCTGCAAAATAGCTTCTTCAAATGGATATGGTATAACATACTGCAAACCAGGTCCTACTGTACGTACCCATTTTCCGAAACGAAGAACAACTCCGCGTTCATCATGCTGTACCTGATAAAACCCCGACGCGAAATACAGCGCTCCAGCAATTGCGACAATAGTTTTCCAAGAAAACGATGGCGTAGGAGTAATGTCATTTCCTGAACCATTGTTATTACCGTTGTTGTTTTTGCCGAAAAATCGCTCAATTTTATCGAATACATCGAATGAAGAATTTTCATCAGAAGTCTTTCTTTTCTTCCAAGGATCTTCTTCTTTATTATCTGAACTCTCCCAAGGATTTTTGGAGACCATAACAAAATACTCCCGAAAAATACCATATAAACAGGGATAAATTATAGCAAACAATATGTTTTTCTTGAATAGAGAAAGAAAAATAATCAAGATCAATTCATAGAAAATTCATAAAAATAACTTTATTTATAAAAGCAAAATATATTTTTTCCTGGACATCGTTGTAGTTTTTTGTAAATATATACTCCACATTCATTGGTGCTGTCTGTGTAGTTATATTTCTGCCCAGGTAGCTCAGTCGGTAGAGCAGAGGACTGAAAATCCTCGTGTCGCTGGTTCGATTCCGGCCCTGGGCACCATGTTCTTTTTTTATTACGGAACAATAAATAAGATTGTACTTTTGTATGGTTCGAGATAGTTTGGGAATCTTTAATATCCAGAAAAAAATTTTATGAGTAAAGGGATGTCATGCGCCTAAAAGATATAAAAACAAAAACACCAGCTGAGTTGTTAGATTTTGCAGAAAAACTTGAAATAGAAAACGCATCAGCTTTAAAACGTCAAGATCTGATGTTCACAATATTAAAAAAGATGGCTGAAAACGAAGTTGAAATTTCCGGCGAAGGTGTTTTGGAGGTTTTGCAAGATGGATTTGGTTTTCTGCGTTCCCCTGAAGCGAACTATATAGCAGGTTCAGATGATATATATGTCTCTCCATCACAAATTCGTAAATACAGCTTAAAAACAGGCGATACATTAGAAGGACTTATACGCTCTCCTCGTGAATCTGAAAGATATTTTGCAATGTCCAAAATAAACACCGTCAACGGAGATCCTCTTGAAATTGTAAGACACAGAATAAACTTTGACGATCTTACTCCGCTTTACCCTGACTCGAAATTAACGTTAGAAATAGATTCTCCTGATGAAAAAGATTTCACAACACGCATTATCGAGATAATTTCTCCACTCGGAAGAGGTCAAAGAGCTTTGGTTGTAGCTCCTCCAAGAACGGGAAAAACCGTTATGTTGCAAAATATTGCAAGGGCTATAACGACAAACTCTCCTGAGACGTATTTGATCGTTCTTCTCATTGATGAACGCCCGGAAGAAGTTACAGATATGCGCCGATCAGTGAAGGGAGAAGTAGTCAGCTCTACTTTCGATGAAGTTCCTATAAGACATGTTCAAGTCGCTGAGATGGTTATTGAAAAAGCAAAAAGATTGGTAGAACATAAAAAAGATGTCGTTATATTGCTTGATTCCATCACTCGCTTAGCGCGTGCATACAACACTGTCTGCCCATCATCGGGAAAGGTTCTTACAGGAGGCGTTGATGCCAATGCTTTGCAACGTCCGAAGAGAATTTTCGGCGCGGCAAGAAATATTGAAGAAGGTGGTTCTCTTACAATTATCGGAACAGCTCTTGTCGAAACCGGTTCAAGAATGGATGACGTAATTTTTGAAGAGTTCAAAGGAACAGGTAACTCAGAAATAGTCTTGGATCGCAAATTATCAGATAAAAGAATTTTCCCGGCAATTGATATAACTCGTTCAGGTACCCGAAAAGAAGAACTGTTGGTAGATAAAGCAACCTTGTCGAAAATGTGGGTTTTACGCAGAGTACTCATGCCAATGGGTCCTAACGATGCTATGGAATTTTTGCTATCCAAGATGAAAACAGCAAAAAATAACGCAGATTTCTTTAATACAATGAATCAGTAACGAGATAGTGGCAGAAAGTACTCTAATTCATGAGCAATAAATACGGGATTCTTCTCAATTCTAATGATTTTTCAGATAATATCGATGTCGTTGATACAATATTGAATCTTATAAGAGAAGGTATATACGATTTCGTACAACTTATGGCCATCCCAGGTTCATATAATGACGTGCATGCCGTCGTTTCTGAAAAGATGAAAGGTATTGATACAGTAATACATGCACCACATTTTCTTAAAGGAATAGATCCTGGCAACAGAGAGCTTGAATCAAGCAATCTAAAGAAGCTTGAAGATTCGCGAAAATTTGCTGATTTGTTGAATTCTGAAATTATAGTGCTTCATCCCGGGCTTGGAGATGGTGAACAATATTTGGAAGAAAGTATAAGACAGTTTAAATTACTCAACGATTCAAGAGTTGCTGTCGAAAATCTTCCTTATTACCCGCGACCAAACTGCAAAATGCATGGAACTATACCAAAACATATCGAAAAAATTATATCGGAAGTTGGATGTAAATTCTGTTTTGATTTTGCTCATGCAATTTGTGCATGTAATTCATTGAATTTGGATATATACAAAACCTTTTCTGGTTTTATAAAGCTAAATCCAACCATATACCATCTTAGTGATGGAGATGTTTCTGCTATAGTTGATACACATCTTCATCTAACAAAAGGTAACTATGATTTGAAACGTATTTTCGGTGAATTTCTGCCACAAAATTCTATTATTACTCTCGAAACGAAAGATGAGAATCGATCTGATGTAACACCATGGGTAAACGATGTAATAATCGCACGAGAGCTGGAAAATCGCATTGTTGTTTGATACTTTTTTAAGTGCTTTGAATAAGTTATTTTAAATTTTGAAAAGAGACAGAACTCATGATAAGAAAAGATACATTTATTTACGCGTTAATCGGAGCTGTAGTTATAAATATCAGCAATCTATCAACTACACAAGCGGCCGATTATAACCTGCAAGAAATTAGGGAAATCTTAGAAGAAGGAGCTATTCCGGATGTATTCTTCCGTAAAGATCAAATCACCTTAAATGCAATGGTAGATGCTGGATTGCTTACAACCACAGACAACTTTAATTACAACGTAACAGACTATTTCGTGGCAAATCCTGAAAAGGATATCATTGCGACATTTCTTTTAAGTACCCTACAAAAAATGACACATTATGAACAGATGTTGGACGCAATGCGACAACTTGGATATTGTGATGGAGAAAATGCATTAAAGTCCGATGTCATCGATAAGCAGCAAATTATTAGTTATTGGATTGGAGCAATAAAAGAAACTCCAAATTTCATAAACGTAACAATAACATCATCCGATCAATAAAAAATTATTAAGCTATTAAGCCAAAAAAGCAGAAAAGCATGCATAAAAATCAGAGAACAAAATATGCAACTTAATTACAAAGATAAAATGGAGTTAAAGCTCTCCCCTACCCCCATGACGTTGTTCATCTTTACGATCTCTCTCGACCAAAGAAGATTTTAAAGTAGGTCTATTTGCCGCTGCATCCACATTAAAGGGTTTCAACTTAGGACGTCCAGAATGTTTTTTTTTCGGAGCCTTTGCAAGAAGAATATCTTTCAAATATATAATCTTAGACATCTATTCCTTCCTCTTATTTCTTTGTGCTCTATCTTTTGTATATGATAAGGTTATGATGTTTTGGTAAAATTAGATTTAATAAATCAATTTTTTTTGTGCAGAAAAATGATAAATTGCGATTTTTTTATGCAAGAAGCTCTTAGAGAAGCAAAAGAAGCATATAAACGTGACTCTGTCCCTGTAGGAGCTGTTATTATAAAAAACAGAGAAATCATATCTAAAGCAGGAAATGAGGTAATAAAAAATCATGATCCTACGGCTCATGCGGAAATATTAGCAATAAGGCGTGCAGCGGCCATAATAAAAAATGAATTTTTGGAAGATTGCGAGTTATACGTAACATTGGAACCATGCGCAATGTGTGCGCAAGCTATTTCTTTAGCTCGGATTAAAAGACTATACTTCGGAGCCTATGATCAAAAATACGGAGCAGTAATACATGGCAGTCGAGTTTTTGAACACGCGATTCATAAACCTGAAGTAATAAGCGGTGTTTTTGAGTCACAGTGTCGGGAAATATTGCAAGATTTTTTTAAAACAAAGCGATATTGCTCTTGATATTAACCTTTTTCTTAAAAAAAAACTTTAAAAAAACTCTATATTTATGTATAAATGGCGTAGCGATGTGACAATTATTCGCATCTGCGTTATTTTTCAGATAAAACAATTGAGGGTGAGGAAATAGTGCTCGTTTATGTACGTGATAACAATGTAGATCAAGCGCTTCGTGCGTTGAAAAAGAAAATGCAGCGTGAGGGAATTTTCAGAGAAATAAAGCTGCGCAGACATTTCGAAAAACCATCGGAAAAACGTGTTCGTGAGACATCTGAAGCGATTCGCCGCACCAGAAAATTGTTGAAGAAAAGAATGGACCGCGAAGGTTATTAAATTAACGTCGGAAACCTTTTTCTTTTTTGTTATTCGATTTATTTTTTGCGCAGATATGATTTATTGTTGTCGCTAGTTTTTTAGCGATAGCTTTTTATGTGGGGTCGTAGCTCAGTTGGTAGAGCGCGACGTTCGCATCGTCGAGGTCAGGGGTTCGACTCCCCTCGGCTCCACCATTTATTTTTTGAGGGTCGGGC
>CAJODB010000015.1 GCA_905233185.1 uncultured Alphaproteobacteria bacterium
TTTTTTTATGCATATTTTCAAGCATATATGAGAATTATTCCCGAATCCTGTATGCTATGTTCAGAATAACAGACGGATAGAGGGATTATTGCATTCCTTTATATATTCTCCAATTCTTCAGAATGACAGTTGGAGCGATGATATCTATAAAAAGCACCAGAGTTACATACGTTTTTTTTCTCCAGACTTTTCAGTATTTGTAATTTTCTTATAACTCTTCTATAATCAGCCAGCTGTGTGTTGTTACGAGGTATCGTGCTTAATTTGATATTGCAAAAAATCTCAGGCAAAGAAGTAATTCCGTTGGTAGATGGCGGCAAAGGTATTTCTATATCTACCGGAGAAACCTGTGGTGCTTGGGCCGCAGAAGGCGGAGTTGGTACTTTTTCAGCCGTAAATGCCGATTCTTACGATGAAAATGGTAATGTCATACCTCAAATATATCATGGAAAAACGAGAGAAGAACGCCGCCGCGAACTGATAGAATATGCAGTTACAGGAGGAATCACACAAGCAAAAATCGCTCGCGAAAGATCTAACGGAAAAGGTCGTATCCATATGAATGCTCTATGGGAGATGGGCGGTAGTCGAGAGATCATAGAAAGAATCCTTGAAGGAGCAAAAGACTGTGTACACGGAGTTGTATGTGGTGCCGGAATGCCGTACGAACTCGCAGAAATAGCAGCAAAATATCGTGTTCATTATTATCCGATTGTTTCGTCAGCAAGAGCTTTCTCCGCATTGTTTAGGCGTTCTTTTAAGAAGGTTCAGGAGCTTCTTGGTGGTGTTGTATATGAGGATCCATGGCTTGCAGGAGGACACAATGGTGTATCAAACGCAGATGATCCTTTGAAACCGCAAAATCCATATTTGCGCTTGGTTGCACTGCGTTCTGTAATGAATGAATTCGGATTGCACATGATTCCTATAATAATTGCGGGAGGAGTTTGGTGGCTTTCTGAATGGGAAGACTACATTGATAATAAAGAGCTTGGTTTGGTTGGTTTTCAATTTGGAACACGTACGATTTTAACAAAAGAGTGTCCTGTCGCAGAACATTGGCATGATAAATTAATGTCTTTGAAAAAAGGCGATGTAAAATTAACGCAGCTAAGCCCAACGGGGTTCTATTCTTCCGCAGTAAATAATGAAATGGTAGCTGATTTATTGGCAAGACTAGAACGGCAAGTAAAAATCGAGGAATTTTCATCACTGAAGGTTATGATAGGAAAGCGAGAAATATATCTCGATCCATCTCGAAGAGCTGACATAGAACGTTGGGCAAGCGAAGGCTACTCTGAAGCAATGCTTACGCCTGATAACACCGTTGTATTCGTAACGCCTGAGCAATCTAAGCAGATTTTGCACGATCAAAGAAGTTGTTCTTGCTGTTTAAGCGCATGCAGATTCAGCAGCTGGTGTCAGCATAACGGTTCTACGGGAAAAATACCTGATCCACGCACATTTTGTATCCAAAAAAACTTACAAAATATCGCGCACGGTGGAGATATAGAGAAAAATCTGATGTTTGCGGGACATCTTGCGTATCGATTTGCTCAAGATCCATTTTATGCGAACGGATTTATCCCGACTGTACATCAGTTATTCGAACGCATTCTCACGGGCTGCTGATTCATATATACTTTTTGCAGAAGAAATTCAGTAGATTGCTGCATAAAATCACTTTTTTACAGGGAATAGCCCAGGTTTTGGCGTGATAACGATTTCGTAAACAAAAACAGTACCGGCACGATTATGGTTATTATTTGCTAACGGTTCTAATAAAAATAATCCTAACTTTGATTTATTAAAATTACTTTGTTTCCTATAGCAGCATGCTATAACCAGCTTTTCCTCTCCATCTTTATTACAAACCAACTCAGGATAGCTTGCTTCAACATTACTTTGGCTAAAAGCTGATAAATTTCCGCACGAGCTCTGCATTGTACTAGGAGAATTGCACGAATTTTTTGTTTGCGTCCATACATGTTGATATTGGTAATTATCATTGTTAACTCTTTTTGCATAATAAAAATCTACAGAATAAAATATCCCAAATGGCCAAGGATCAAACATCGAATTTGTATGAAAAAAGTTGAGACAGCTTGCGTATGCAATGCGTTGTATATCAGCTATAGACAGCTGCTTATCCGTGCGAGTATTGCCCAATTGTTGCACCATGCTTGCAGCGAGATATGCAGAAGTCCGAATTTTGCTTTTCAATTCATAGAACCGGTAGTGGTCGTTCACAAAAAATAAAAGAGAGATACAAACGGGAATGCTGAACGTGAACTCGATTAATATGCCACCGTTATTGCGTTTACTGAGGCGCAAAATCCTCTGTAAGAGAGCAAATACCCCCCCCCGCAATTTTTGCTAAGTATGTTTTTTTGCAACTTCATTAACATCTTTAGATTGTCCAAACATATACAAACGATTTTTAACAACGAACGAAAAGCTTCTTATATTATTTTCGTACGTAATCAAAAATATCTTAAAAAGTCTCCGTCATTATATATCCGACTTTCGGCCGAATGATGACGAACCGCCACTATTGCCGCCGCTGCCTTCTTCGGCAGTTCCGTCGCTATTTCCGTCCTCAGAAGAGTTCGCGCTCAGAGAATATCCTCCTTCATCTCCTGCATTTGTTGATGTTCCATCTTCTCCATCGATAATTGATTCATCATCAAAAACTTCTTCTTCAGCCTGATGGTTTTTAACAACAACAGTATCACTTGATTCTACAGTCGCAGTCCTTGGAATTCTTATGGAAAACTTAGAACCAACACCTAATTCACTTTCTACAGATACCGAACCGCCCATAACTTCCGTATACTTCTTTGTAATCGATAATCCAAGTCCAGCTCCAGAACTTTTGTTCTGATTATCTTGGAATGAATCAAATATGTGTTCGATTTTGTCTGGTGCTATGCCTGATCCTGTATCTATTACTGCGAAATCAATGAAATCAAGGCCATTTTTAACAACAGAAGTTACTCGTAAAGTAATCTTTCCGAATTGTGTGAACTTCGCTGCATTACTCAATAGATTCAATAGACATTGCCGCAATTTTGTCGCATCCGTATACATAACTCCGATATTTTTGCCTACTTCAAGGAACAAAGAGTTATCGTTATTCGTAACCAAAGGCATTGTCACGCTTTCTACATCTTTTATAAGGTTGTTAATATCAACATTTTCAAAGAATAATTGCGTTTTGCCGGACTCTATCGACGATAAATCCAAAATTTCATCTATTAACGATAGCAAATGTTTTGCTGAGCTGATTATTTTCCGCAAATCGTCAGCACTTACGGTATCTTTTCTATCTAAAGCTTCTTCTTCCAGAATTTCACTATACCCTATGATTGCATTTATAGGAGTTTTCAGCTCATTACTCATATTTGCGAGGAATTTTGTTTTTGCCGCGTTTGCTTCATCTGCAGCCAATCGTGATTTCTCAAGCAAAGCATTAGAATCTTCAAGCTGCTTTGCTTTAACTTCGAGATCTTCTGTTCTTTCTTTTATTTGCGCTTCCAAAAGAGCCGCATTGTTTGCTAACTTTTTCTCTATTTCCTTACGGCGATTTATATCCAATGCTGCCAGAATAATGCAAGGCTGCGCTTCTATTTCTATAGGACTTGCAGAACATACTGCCCAGAAACTGCCGCCACTGTAGCTTTGCGCTAAAACTTCGTAGTTCAGAACGTTAACATTAGATGCTATTGCATTTGAAATATAATGTCTGTCATCTTCATATAAAAACAGCTTCCAGAAATCCACATCATTAACAGCTTCCCTATCTATTCTGAACAAAGTCAATGCGGACATATTTATCTGCATTACTTTTCCATCAGAAACTCTGAATATTGCAATTGCTAATGGCGTAGCGGTACTAATAGCTGTTGATACTTCCAGCTGCTCTTTTGTTTTTGTATAGAACCTCGACAAGATCAAGCAAAGGAATAACCACGTCGCAATCAGTATTAAAATAATTGTTGGAATACTGCTTATAAGGCCTTCAAGCATATCATCAACTGTGGAATCATCAGTCGCTTCTATTATGAAAAACTGATGGCCAACCATTCCTTTTGGCATTCTGACTTCTTCTTTGTATACCTTAAATGGACAAGAATCGATTTTTACGTCAGATAATCCATTTGGAATGGAATCAAGCTTTTTTACTAAATGTAATCCCAAAGCAACAGAAGTTTTTACGTTCTTTTTAGATGATGGAAGAGAATTTATCGAAACATATCTCTTGCAATCCGGAGAAACTATATAAAACATTCTGGAAAATGAACCTCTTTGCAGATTCATCATATAGTTTTCGTACTTACTCCACTTAAGAACAACTTCAAAGAAGACTTTTTGCTTTTGCGCTTTTTTCCCCTCTTCTTCAGCAGCCTCTCCAGAAACTTCTTTTTGCGCTAAATATTTTACAACAACTTCATTAGTACCCTCTTGTTGATCTAAAGCGAATCGCAAATTATCCCCAAGGTTTTTATAATCCTCATCTTCTGCGTCTATATCATCTGGAGTATCATCTACCAATGATGTCGCAAGTAATTTACCGTCTTCTTTGAAAATATTTATAGTAACAATGTTTGAATCGTCCTTAATCACTGAACGAAGATGTTTTTGTAGTTCTTTTTCATCTGCCGACAGTTTTCCTTGGACCTTTTTGTAAATGGAATCGACATAATCAGGAGTGTTTTCAAATTGTAGTGAAATATATTTAGAAAGCCCTGTGCCCTCACCAACTATGAAAGTATCAACACAGCCTGCCGCATCGCCTTTTGCTGCTGATTTTATAAAGTACATACCAATCAGCAAAGGGATTAATATACACGACAAGACCAATAACATTGTCTTAAAAGTATCAATAACTTTCTTAATCATGGTTTCACCTAATACTTTCAAGAGTTCAAAAAACACAAACAAAAGAACTCTAATGTGATTATCGTATACGCTTAAAGTTACTTTTTTGTAAATAATTGCAAATGTTTGTAATTTATTCGGCTTTTTTTGATCTTTTTTTGAGAATTAATGAACTTCCGATAACTATAAGGCATAAACCAACTATGATAAAAAGGTCGGGAATCTTGTCGTATACAAGAAAATCCAGGATAGTAACAGGAATCAGCATAGTATATGTACCTGATGCAAGGCTCGAGCTTGTAGCAATTGAGAGTGCGTGAATTATGCTGTACTGTGCAAGAACTCCAAATAGTCCACCAACAAATAAAACAACTGCATGTTCAGGAATAACGGGAGTAAATCCGCAAAAACCAACTGTAATTGATATCAACAGAAGCAATATGTGATGATAAAACATTATCGTTAGTTCTTTTTCTGTTGCAGAAAGCCTTTTTATAATCACCTGATTTAAGGCTGATATTATTGCAGATATTAATGCAAACATTGTTCCAAGCTGAAAAATGCCCAATCCAGGTCTAAAAGCTATCAGCACACCAAGAAAACCTATAGCCACTGCCCATGCGTCTATAGCATAGAATTTTTCCTTCAAAATCAATATACTTAATGGAATTACAAAAATAGCACTAGAGTATCCTACGACTATAACATCAATCATGGAAGTATATCGATATGCCAACATATATGTATACGTCGCAACAGATGCCAAGACTGACCTGAAAATATTCTCGCCTACCCTATCAGATTTCAGAGGATTTATGCCCTTATATGCGGCAAAAATAAGAAGCGGGATAAATCGTGATATTGTACGAATAAACGTTATTTGATTAACACCATATAAAGGCATGTAATACTTCATAATGGCGTCTGAAAAAGCATATAAACAGACACCTAATATTATAAAGCAATAACCCGCTCTATTTGCAGAAAAAACTCGCTTTGGGGAAACAATCACTCCCGAAAACTCTCCATTTCTTTCATATGCGTCCTAAAAAAGCAACAAAAAGCGCATTTTTCCGCATTTGAAGGTGAAACTACTAAGCCTCTGACATATCAAATGTACTTGCTTCAGCAACTAAATCGCCTTTGCTTCTTATAAGCTGCTCGATTTTATCCGCAATTTCAGGATGCTCTTTCAAATATTGGCGAGTTGCCTCTTTTCCTTGGCCGAGTTTCTGATCTCCCATGGAATACCAAGCGCCCGACTTATCCAAAACGCCGATTTTCGCTCCCATATCAATCAACTCTCCGATTTTTGAGATTCCTTCTCCATATATAATGTCAAATTCCACAACCTTAAACGGAGGAGCAACTTTGTTTTTAACAACTTTCACTCTGACTTGGTTACCAACAACTTGGTCTTTTTCCTTTAATGATCCTATACGGCGGATATCCAAACGAACAGAAGCATAGAATTTGAGAGCATTTCCACCTGTCGTTGTTTCAGGACTTCCAAAGAAAACACCGATCTTCATTCTGATTTGGTTAATGAAAATCATAATGCAATTTGATTTCGCAACGGTTGCAGTAAGCTTACGCAATGCCTGGCTCATGAGACGTGCTTGCAATCCCATATGAGAATCGCCCATTTCTCCTTCAATTTCCGCTTTTGGAACAAGAGCAGCAACGCTGTCTACAACCAACACATCAATAGCACCAGACCTAACTAAAGTATCAGCAATTTCAAGAGCTTGTTCGCCTGTATCTGGTTGAGAAAGGACCAAATCATCAACATTTACGCCCA
Source organism: uncultured Alphaproteobacteria bacterium (assembly GCA_905233185.1). GTDB lineage: Bacteria > Pseudomonadota > Alphaproteobacteria > UBA3830 > UBA3830 > BNWE01. The sequence goes on from CAJODB010000015.1 coordinate 6,683, forward strand.
AATTTTTCGCATAAACAGGGTCAAGAGCGTGCTCTGCATCGATATATGCACATATTCCGCCACGTTTTTGGGCTTCTGCCACTGCGTGCAATGCGAGCGTAGTTTTTCCTGAACTTTCAGGACCAAAAACCTCGATAATACGGCCTTTTGGAAATCCACCAACTCCAAGAGCCATATCCAAGCCTAAAGAACCTGTCGGAATGGACTCTATCTCAACAACGCCACCACGTTGCCCAAGTTTCATAATAGAACCTTTTCCGAACGCTTTCTCTATCTGAGACAACGCAACGTCAAGCGCTTTTTCTTTATCCATTTTTCAGATTCCCTATAAAAAAATACGTAATAAAACAAAATCATACAGGCTATAATTATACATTATAAAAATTACATCTGTAGATTACTTAACAATATATACCTGTTTAATACTAAAAAGGTCAAGAAGAATTAACAACTGCATAAAATGATTATCTAAGGAAGAGATTTTGCTATGTTATTATAAATTCTAGTATAACCTGAACCTACTTTTCTATAACCAACAACTAACATAGTCGTAATTAAAGACGCAATAAGCGTATACTCTACCGCAGTTGCTCCCAGAGACCACTTTTTTGATTTATTCTTTTTAAAAAAATGCTCTAAAAACACTTTCCACCCAAACCCTTGCTACCATGCTTTATAAACATAGTAGCAAATAATTGATAATGAAAAGTTAATATCGCAAATTTTTATCTTCTGGAATTTCCTAAAAATCTTAGCAGATATAAGAACAAATTTATAAAGTCCAGATATAAATTCAGAGCACCAAAAACTGCTTTTTTCTCGCTCATCTCAGTAGAATCAGACTCTAAATAATAGCTCTTTATCGTTTGAGCATCATATGCGGTTAATCCTGTAAAAATAATCACACCAATAGCTGATATAACTAAGGAAGTAACTCCGCTTTGCATAAAAATATTTACGACACTAGCAATAATTAGACCTATAAGCCCCATAAAAAGGAATGAACCAAAGCTCGTAAGGTCTTTTTCTGTTGTATAGCCGTATATTACCATGCTCAAAAACATCGATGCTGTAACGAAAAACGTTATTGCAATACTTTGAGGTGAATAAACAAGAAATATCGATGATAACGACAGACCAATTAAAGCAGAATATACAAAAAATAGCGTCCTTGCTGTGTTCGCCTGAATACTCGATATTTTGCCGATCAAATACAATGAAACAGCGAGAGGTGCTAAAAGCACGGTCCAAAAAATAATAGGCGATGAAAAAAGAAGACGCATAAATCCTTCTGATTGGCTTGTAAAATAGGCTACGATGGCTGTCATGCCCAATCCGGATGACATATACGAGAATACTCGACGCATATATACACGCAATCCGGCATCGATAAGTTGCGATACTTTTGAATAGGATGAAGTAGTTTCTCTAACCATTTCTTTCTCCTTCTCTACCTAATGTTATTATAACACACGCTTTATTTTGTTTCAAATTGAGGTTTTTTAATTTAAATTAGTACAGTAATATGCACATAAAAGCCAACGTCCTGCCGGCATAGCCGACAGAACGATGTGTTGTAATAGTTATGTCAAAATGGAGTGCGACGTCAGTGAACGTCGCGACGATATATAAAACCTTATCAGCTATACATATCGCCAGATGAAAGAAACCATCTATTGTTCACTATAATCACATCAAAATAATATTGCAACCAGTTTTTTAAAAATTTTTTAAAAAAATAACAACCGAAAGATGTATTTAAGGATTACCTCCCGCAGGAAACTATTCCAGAATATAGTTTCCTTCATCTTTAAAAAGCTCTCTTAACAAAAGATTGTTTATGTTATGCCCCGGACAAAACGCATCATATCTTCCGACAATCTCATACTGAGATAAAGACAAATCTCCTATAGCATCCAACAGCTTATGTCTGACAGGCTCGTCATGATAACGGAGTCCTTCGGGATTCATAACACGCCCCCCGTCCTCAAAAACAACGGTATTCTCCAAGGATGCACCAATCGCGAGATTGTTTTTGCGCAAATACTCCACATCAGAGAAAAAACCAAAAGTTCTAGCTCCTGCAATATCTTTTTTGAAACTATCGACAGCTGAATTGTATATAAAAGGCTCTGTCTTAAGCCCTCTTGCGGAAAAATCACAACGCACATTCACTACAAAATGTTCAAAAGGAGATAAAGATGCCCATTTTTTCTCATCTCCGATTTTTACTTCTCGCAAAATCCTTATTTTTCTTCTTTCCTCAGATTGCTCTTGCAGTCCAACGGCTTCTATTGCCTCTACAAAATGCAATGAGCTTCCATCTAAAAATGGTATTTCGTCCCCTTCTTCTAATTTTACAAGAGCATTTGCCACTCCCAATCCATAAAAAGCAGCTGAAATATGTTCTATAACAGATACTGTAACGCCAAATTCATTGGTTATTCTTGTACACATTGTGGTATCTGATACGTTTTTATAGTCAGCAGCGACAATTGATCGGTCATTATCATAAGGAGGACGAATATAGACAATTCCGCTGTTGCAAGGTGCAGGCTCTATTTCAATCTTGCAAGTCTTTCCGCCATGAACCCCGATTCCTTCCAATGATATCGGAGATTTTATCGTAAACTGCTTCATTAACTCCCTCCCTATGTTGCGTTAATTTCTTCCGTCTTTTATTATAAGCCATATATGATCGTAAAAACATGGAGATGATTATGCATTCATCAGATGCAAACAAACTTAGGCAGTATATAGAAAAGATCGAGAATCTTGAAGTAGAAAAAACAGAGGTTCAAGAGCAAATTTCCGAGGTTTTTGGACAAGCTAAATCCGATGGTTTTGATACAAAAGTCATGAAAAAAGTTTTAAAACTTCGAAAAATGAAAGAAGAAGATCGAGAAACAGAAGATTATTTGTTGGACACTTATATGATGGCGTTAGGAATGATTCCGTCAAGCGATAGTAACAGTGGAAATAATGGGTAATAATAGCAACATAGCAATAAGAGCTAAAAATATTTCGGTGTCTCATGGATTTTTCGGAAAAATAGGAGGCAAAAGTACAGGATTGTATGCTTCATTGAATTGCTCCGATTATGTCGGAGATTCCAGAGAGAATGTACAAAGCAACCTTGATATTGCAAAAAATTTTCTAACATCAGAACCGAACGCAAAATTGATAACACTAAAGCAAATCCACAGCAATATTTGCATAGAGGTTACAAATGACAGTACAAGTGGCATTGAAGCAGATGCTTTGGTTACGAAAGAAAGGAATATCGCCATAGGAATTCTCACTGCCGATTGTGCGCCTGTTTTATTTTTTGATCCGCAAAAATCCATTATAGGTGCAGCTCATGCGGGATGGCGTGGAGCCGTTGGCGGAGTTATTGAGTCAACCATAAAAAAAATGCGAGAGTGTGGCAGTAATTCGAGCGATATATTTGCCGCAATCGGTCCTTGTATTGGAAAAAACAGCTACGAAATTGATGACGACTTCAAAAGAAATTTTTCAGGAAGCGGCGAGTGTTTTTGCTTAGTAAATCATAGAATTCACTTTGACTTACCGAAATTCTGCCGAAAAAGATTGATAGAATCAGGCATAAAAGAAGCGAATATTGAAACGATTGATATCGATACATATGCGAATTGCGGTAACTACTTTAGTTACAGATATGCAACAAAACACTCTTCGGGAATTTGCGGACGACAACTTTCGGCAATTTGTTTGAGCTAAAAATTTTATTTATTCCTGTTTTTATTTAAGCAAACTATCTTAGTTAAGAATAAATTAACTTAATCATTCATATATTATCTGTTGAAATAAATTGATGAGTTTTGAGGGGAATTTTTGAATTTTTTTCATCGAGTTCTTCATTTTGTGTTCTTTGAGGAAATACTCTGCGCAGAATGACACGTTACTATAGTGATTTAACGACATTCTTGAGCAAATACGAAGGATTCCGAATGAAAAAAATTCATCGTTTTCCGCTTCATAACAAACAAAACCATAGGAGTCTATTCATGATGATTATTTGTACTAGAAATTCAAAAATACTCGCTACAAGTGTGTCTGAAAAGTTAGAATTTCCGCTTGTCGTTCCAAATGTCAGACAATTCAATAACGGAGAAATCTGCGTTTCCTTTCGTGGACAGATCAACAGTGCCACTATAATTGCCAATACAGAGACCGACAGCGATTGGATTGAGCTTTTTCTACTTTTAGATGCGATGAAAGGAGTAAAAGACATTACTTTGTGCCTGACATACATGGGATATTCTCGTCAAGATCAGCAAAATCAAAACGAATCCATGGCTGCCAGGATGTTCGCAAGCATATTGGAAACAACAAACATCTCACGATGCATTATGATTGACAACCACAGTGAGCCTCTTATTCGTATACCGACTCAGCATATAAGCGCACGTACTGTATTTGAACGAGATATCGCCGACAAATACTCTAGCGACCAAGTGGTGCTTGTTTCGCCGGATCTAGGAGGAGTGCGCCGTGCATATGATATGTCCAGAGCTTTAAAATGCGAATTCATAATATGTAACAAAGCAAAAACCGTATTCGGAGAGCTGAAAAGAATCGATCCAATAGGTAGCGTAAAAGATAAACTGTGCATATTGATTGACGACATGATCGATTCCGGCGCGACAATATGCCATGCAGCAGAATCTTTGATAAGAGCAGGAGCACGTGGAGTCGTAGCTTATTGCACTCACGGAGTTCTGTCGAAAGGCTCTATTGAACGTCTTGCCTCATCTGACATTTCCGAGATTGTTTTAACCGATACTCTTCAAAAAGACATTGTTTTCCCATCAAAAATAAGAAAAATCTCAATTGATTCGTTGCTAGTCGATGCAATTCGTTGTATAGTACAGCCGATTTGTTGCGTGTCATAATGTGTGATGCGCATGTTTTGCGTGTCATTTCATAGAGGGAATTTTACAGCAATGGCTACAGTTGTTTTAGAAGCAAGTAAGAGAGAAAAGGTCGGAACAGGAGCTGCCAATAACTATAGAAGAGAGGGTATGGTTCCTTGCGTTCTTTACGGTGATAACAAAGCGCCCGAATCTATTTGTATTAACAAGGATTTGTTGAATAAATACGTTAATAAGTCTAACTTTTTCTCAACAGTTTTCGAGATTAATGGAGTTGATAAAAAAGGACAGAAATTTGTCGCTAAAGATGTGCAATTTCATCCGGTAACTGATCGCCCTGTACATGTAGACTTTTTGAGAGTAAGTAAAGGAAGCAAAATTACTGTGCGTGTTCCTTTGTCTTTCATAAATGAAACAGCATCTCCAGGATTGAAGAACGGCGGCGTTTTGAACGTTTTGGTTCATGAAATGGATGTTGTTTGCGATCCTGAAGAAATCCCTGAAAATATCAAAATCGACCTAACTGGTTTTGAATTTCATCATACCGTTCACGCAAACGATGTTAAGCTTGAAAAAGGAATTGCATTGCCTGCGGGAACGAGGAATTTTACAATTGCGACAGTTGTTGCTCCTACAATAATGAAGACAGAGGAGACAACTACGGCGGCTACAACAACAGAAGATACGGCAGCTGCAGCAGCTCCGCAAACTCCGGCAGCTTCTTAATAGTCTGCAGTTAGTATGAATGATTGTGTTTTATTTGTAGGGCTTGGAAATCCAGGAATAGCATATAAAAACAATCGTCATAATGTTGGTTTTATGATTATAGACGCTCTGGCAGAGGCAGAAGCGTCTTCTTCTTTCAAAAAAGCGGCATCTCTTGCAGAAACTTCGTCATTTTCAGCTGAAAATAAGAAAATCATTCTTGTAAAACCTCTAACTTATATGAATCTATCGGGACGAGCTGTTAGGTTTCTGCTCGACTTTTATAAAGTAAAGTCTGACAATATTTTTGTATTTCATGATGATATAGATCTTGAGTTCGGACGTATAAAAATCAAAAAAGGAGGAGGAAACGGCGGTCATAATGGCCTTCGAAATATCGATGAGCAAATCGGACGAGAATATTGGCGTATACGAGTGGGAATTGGACGACCACAAGGAAAATCCGAAGTGGCTTCATATGTTTTGCATGATTTTAATGATGATGAAATGATTACAATATCTCAAATATCACAAAAAATAGCTGACAATTTCACCCTTTTGCTCTCTGATCCGAAAAAACTAGAACAGGAACTCTGCGCAAAATGATTGAGTTCGAATGCGCCTCATTAAATGACACAAAAAATGCAGCTGAATATTTCGCAAGATTCGCAAAACCAGGGCAATGTTTCGCACTTTACGGAAATCTCGGCAGCGGAAAAACAACTTTTTCGCAATTTCTGATAAAATCGCTTATTCCAACGGTTAAATATATCGCAAGCCCAACATTCACAATCGTTCAAACCTACAATGATAACAACAGATTGGAAATATGGCATGTAGATTGCTATCGTCTGAAGAATTCTGAAGAATTCTTCGAGCTCGGTTTGGAAGAAGCTTTCGAAAACTGCATTACTATTATCGAATGGCCTGAAATTATCGATGATTTTCTTCCGCAAAACACGATTAAGATACAGTTTTCTATGAAATGCAACAATATTAGAACAATAAGGAGAGAATAAAGTATCAATTGATTTTCTCTTATTTTTCAATGGTGCGCCCTGTAGGATTCGAACCTACGACCTGCGGCTTAGAAGGCCTAAGTTATTTATTAATTGTTTTTATAAAAAGGCTTAAAAATACACTGAAAGATAAGGTATCTTTAAATCAATCCAGCGCAATATATTAAAAACAAAACCGTAAATACAAATATATTTTTGGGGGTAAAATGGGGGTAAATGACTTGTATTTTTTTTATCATCTCCTATTATAATTAATAAATAAGATTATGGGCTGATATCAGGTAGGATAAAAATGGCGAATTGCAAATCAAGCAAAATTACAGGAATAAGATATAGGGAACATGGAACAAGAAAACATGGCAAACAAAAAGATAAATACTATTATATCAGATATATGAAAGCTCAGAAACGTCACGAAGAAGGACTTGGCTGGGCTTCTGAAGGTTGGAGTGAGCAACGAGCAAACGCCTTATTATTTGAAATTAAGGAAAATATTCGTTTTGGTCGTTCACCACAATCTTTTAAAGAGATGCGTGAAATGAATGAGTGCGCAAGAAAAGAAAAACAAAAAGCAGAACTAGAGAATCTGGCAGACAGAATTACCGTTAAAGAAATATACGATAAATTTATTATTATATATGAAACAGAAACATCACCATCAACATATCGAAGAGTTAAAGGATTATATGAAAATTACATAAATTCAAAATTAGGGAATAAAAGACTTAAAGACGTAACGGTAGAAGATGTTCAAAATATTATTCTGGAAGTCTCAACAACTATGGCACCACGGTCTATAGCTTACATTAGATCGGTTATCCAACTTATATTTAATTATGCAAAGAAACACGATTTATATCCTTATGATAGCCCAACTACAAAAGTTAGAGTAAAACAGGAAGATAATAAGCGTAGACGTTTCTTGACAAAAGAAGAAGCCACACTTTTATTGGAAGATTTAAAGAAACGAAGTATTGATGTTCACGATGAAGCCTTGCTCTCCATGTATTCAGGAATGCGAGCAGGAGAGATATTTAATCTACAATGGGAACGTGTTTTATGGCATATTGATCGTATTTTTATTGTAAAAACTAAAAATGGTGAAGATCGTATGGAGCCAATGCATCCATTAGTAAAAGAAATGCTAAAGCGGAGGTATCTTGATTCACAAACAGGATACGTTTTTAAAGCACGAAATGGCGGAAAAATAAAAGAAGTTTCCGATACTTTTGAACGAGCTGTTAAATCTTTAGGATTTAATGAGGGCATAATAGATGCTCGAGAAAAGATAGTATTCCATTCTCTAAGACATACTTATGCAAGTTGGCTTGTAATGAAAGGAGTAGACTTATATACGACTCAGAAACTTATGGGACATAAAAGTAGTCAGACAACCCAGCGCTATGCTCACTTAGCTCCTGGATATTTGGAAAAGGCCGTAAATAGTTTGGAAAGCATTTGAAATACCAGTACGGAATTACGATTATGACCTCTCAGAGAAACTTCAATATATTAGAAGAGGTTTCTTTATTATAAAAATATATCTGCGATAAATTACAACTAAAGATAAGAATAAAGACTAATTATTCTGATATATAAAGCTTAATTATAGTTCATTTTTTTTGAAATAAAAACTTGCCTAATAGAAAATGTTATATAAAATAAGAGTTATAAATTAGGTAAGCGAGTAACAAAAAATGAATGCAAGAAGCTTTAAAAACACAGGCAATTCTGTATTTGCAGAGAAATCTGTGATTACGGTCGTTTACTTCATAAAAGCGTGTCAAAAGATAAAAAACAGATAACGGAGAGTAACTATGGAAGAAGATCAAAATTATGTAAGTTTTTCAATTAAGGAGATTTTAGATGATGTGGCAGATAAAAATGTAAAGAAATATATAAAAACGGACTATGACAACCAATTAAAAGGCATAACCAAACGAAAGGATAATAAATAATGGCAACAAGGGCAGTTTATGAATTTTATGGAAAAAACGATCAAAGAATATTGAGCGTATATATTCATTGGGATGGATATCCAGACGGAGCAGCTATGTATTTTAAAAAAGCATTAGATCAAACACCAGATTATTTAGAAACGAGTGATAAATTCGATCTTGAGATTTGCGGTAATAAATTTATGACCAATTTTATCAGAGATAACAAAAGCTCAGAAATAACATCGGGATCTGAGATACATTCAGATTTGGAATATATCTACAAGATAAACATTTTTTCAAAACAAATTACGACTGTAAAACTTAATTGGGACAAAGTAGAAGCATCAGATAAGTGTAGGTATGAAGTCGAGGATCAATCTGAATTTTGGGATACGCATGAAACTTGTTCTATTTCAGATTTTTTAAATAAACATAACAAATTAATTAAAATTTATGAGAGCAAGAGAGATGAGTACTAGAGCTGTTTTTACATTTTATGAAATGCATCAAAAAAAATTAAGCAAAATCTCCAGTTTTTATATTCATAGTGAGGGTTATCCTGAGAGCTGTGCCAATTATTTAAAAAAACGCTTTAGATGAAGAGAGGTTGAAGAAATATAAAATGAATACTTTTATAAGAAAAACACTGCTATCCTTTGAATTAGAGTATCCGATCGAACGGAAAAAAGACATATTTAAAGAATTGTTTGATGATGCCACCTCTATGTCGGAAGTGATTTTTTTGTGTAAAGAATATAAGGAAGAAATAGAAAATTATAGATATTGGGAAGCGGGATTTTGTCGTGATATATGGATCAAAGATCCGATTTTCTATATCGATTATTTTTTTGGACATTTCTCGGAAGTTCCCAAAGAAAATACAGGAGAAACCGTTCTATGGATTGGCTTAGAAATGTTCGTTGAAGATCTTATTAATGATTTGTACAAAAACTTATTAAAATGGAGAGAAAATAATGAAACACACTTACAATGAAATACAAGATATTCTTAATTCTGAATGTGGAGATAGATATTACAGGACAACAAACAATTATAATTTTGTTGTTACAACGGCAGTGTACGCGTTTTTTACAAAATGTGATGCTTTCTGGGTAGGAGATTTGGTTAATTTATGCATTCCGAAAATATATAATGAAATGGTAAAGTTTGATGACAGATTTTTTATCGTATTTCTAAAAGTTGATGAAGATCGGGGGAAAGGAAAGCTCAAGATACAACGAGAAATATATGACCCGGAAACAGAAGATACGCATTATCATAATGTTGAAAAAGTAAGTATTCCCTTTATTGATCTACCTAAAGGTGAGTATAAGTTTTATCTGATAGGTCAATTGACAGAAGGAAATAAGTATATGTTTATCATGTTATCTCCTTCAGAATACTAAAAATTGAAAAAATTATGTATTTTTTTGAAATAAATACTTGCCTTATTGGAAATAAGGCGCTATATTTATATTAGAAGTGAGGAGATAATAAAATGTTATACATTGAAAAATTTGAGAATGTTGTTGCGGATTGGAAAGAGCTTGAAGAAGCTGGAATCAATTGTACAATGTATTTTGCGTATCAAAAGAGTAAAGAAATCGGCAATGAGCTTATTGATTTCGCTGAACTAATCTGGGCAAATGATGTTAAAGCGATTGTAACAACTTTCAGAGAAAACGGTATCAGAGAATTTACTATTTCCTGTCGCTTTTGTGAACTAATAGAGCGACTTGCTGATTTTGAAAAATGCGGTTGTAAAATGAATGGAGTTACGGAAGTTAAAACTGCCTGGAAGAATTTAGACGGCAGTGTACAAATGGCCAAAGCATTGCGTATGGAAATTTTATAAAACTAGCGAGTAAAAACCGCAGAACTTTTGATTTATTCTAAGGAAATGTTTCACTATTGTTTCAGAATTAAAAGGAGGTGTTGGAATTTCTTTTGTAAGCAATTCATCATTATCAATCGGGAAGCGCTATGGTACATCTTATATCTTCAGATAAACCTCAAAATCGATTTATCTTAGTTTGTAATTATGTTATTCTGTATATTAGAGAAGGAAATAGACTATGATTTTAGGCTTTTTTATAAAAAATTACAAATCTGTGTTGGAAGAAAGGATTGATTTTAGTTTTGCTGAGGGAAAAGCTCCTAATGGATATAAAGAAACAGATTATTTTACATTTTTATCATCGAAAAAAGGACGCTGTGTTCCTGCTTTAGCTATTTTTGGAGCTAACGGAAGCGGAAAAAGTAATTTACTTGAAGCAATTGATGCATTATCCCGCATAATAAGAGAAGGGAACGTATCCGGAAAATATCGCCCTAACAAATTAAATAGAAAATATAATTCGACGACTTTTCGTTTAGATTTTTTAGTTGATGATAATCTTTACGTTTATAGCATTGAATATGATGAGAGCCAAATTAAAGAAGAATATTTAAAGAAAAATGATAAACTACTGTTTGAGGTAAATAGTGGTATAGTTACAAGTGAAATATTAAAAAAAGAGCAACTTAACAATGCCAATCAACTATTCAAGGATAGCTGTTTGGATCAGGGTGTATTTACAAACCCTCTGATTACGATGATAAGAAAATGGATGTCGGGGTTAAGTGATGTGACTATAGCCTACAATTACTTATTTTCTATAATGTATATGAAAAGCAACAATATTCCTTCGTTCTTATCTATCGATTTGCTGTCCGTAAATAAGCAAGGTATCAATGCATCATTTAAAGAAATAGTAAGTTATCTTCAGAAAATGGATATCAATGTTACTGATGCGGAAATGGATTTTCAAAGAATTTTATTAAATCGTACACAACGACCTGATGGAGGAGTAGTATCGAAGTGGGAAGACAAAATAACGGTATATCATCCAGATACCAGCGGAAACAAAGTTGGACTCAAATTAGTCGAAGAGTCTCAAGGAACTCAATTATTGTTTGGTATATTAGGAATAATTTTACTTATTCTAAAGGAAGGACGAGTTTTGTTCCTGGATGAGTTGGACAGGTCATTGCATCCCTTTGTATTAAGAGCTTTAACCAGATTATTTAAGGATAAAAGCATTAATACTAAAAAGGCGCAATTGATTTATTCTGCACATGATACTTCGGTTTTTGAAGATGAGTTATTGCGTATTTCCGAAGCTGCTCTTGTAACAAATACTTTAAAAGAAGGAACAACAATAAAAAGACTGAGCGATTATGAAGGTATAAGCAATGCAGATAATTTCAGAAAGTTGTATATAGACGGACGACTGGGCGCAATACCCATCACCAAAAATTAAGGTAACTTATGACGGCAATTTTAAAACCTCTTATTATTATATGTGAAGGGAAATCAGAGGATAGTTATATAAGAGAGCTTCGACAATTTTTCGTTTCTCTTGGTTTTTCATTGATTCCAAAAATGGCGAATGGAGCTTATAATCTGATGGAAATGTATAAGAAAACTTGTAAAGAGAACAGAAAAAGTCGTATTGTGATATGGTGTGATGGAGATTTTCTAAAAAGAAAGAAGAATATTCCCAAAGAGCCATTAAAGGCGCTGACTAATACATGGAACTTTGAAGACCATCTTGTACTTCATCTGGACAAAGAAAAAGTTTTAGAATGGCAATCAATTTGTGAAAAGGTTAATCATTTTAATAATCCTATGAACAAAGAAGCAGTCAAGAAAAATATACGATTACTTATTCCTGACTACAAAAAAGGAGTGCTACCTGAACAACTTGTATTGAACAAAGAAACTTTGTTAAAATTTCTCAAAAACAATTATGATTCGGACATTAAGTTTCGCAGTGGATTTGCTTTATTGCTTGCCGAACTCATAAATTATGATAGAAAATCATTTCAAAACTAATACAGTTGCAGTTGAAAATTTGATGGTTTTTTAGCGGTTTTTTCCTTGTTTTTTTCTTTCGAATCTAAATGGATTCGATTGCGCACTAAGGAAAGGCTCTCGATAAAAAAACGATAAAATATTACAGTGAAAACATAACAGCAAGTTCGGCAGCAAAAATTCTGAAGCTGAATCGTAAGACAATTAACAGCTATTACAACAAGTTTCGGAGGCTGATATTAGAGCATTCATTGCAAGAACAGAAGTAGGAATTGGGCAAATTTGAGTTAAAAGTTACTTTGGAGCGTGCAGAAAGTAGCAAACGAGACGAGGAACAGCTAGGAAAATACCACTTTTCGGACTTTTGAAAAGAAACGGAAAGGGGATTTGTAACGATTGTCCCAAATCGCTCACGAGAGAAAAAATATCCTCCTGACAATTTAATCAGTAAAAAACTTATCTAATTACAATTTTTCAACTTATACTCGAACTTGTTCTTTGAGGCAATAAAAGAGTTAATCGCGCGGAAAACAGGTATTAAATTCGAAAAAACCTGTTCCACAATCCAATTTTATACGTATAGTTATGTTATCTACTATATGCGGTCCTGCATTCCATACTATTTGGGCCATTTGGAAATCCTCTTTAAACTCAACTTCTGTTGGTTCTACTTGACTTAGTGCCAACCGCATAGCTAACTCATTTTCTTTTCCTAATGTAACCAAATCACCTCCCTTTATAAAACCTGGACGTTCAGCTTCTTGATTACTAAAAGCAACACCCGATACATTAGGAACTTTTCCTTCTAAGTAGACAATATTCTTTGCTCCAGGTACATCTCCTGCATAAGTTAAACTTTTTGCTTCCCAAATTAATTTTACCAAATCGATTTGCTCTTGTGGAGAGGAATAGAACTCGGGGTGTTCTTCTAACTTAATAAAAAATGTCCCCCATCTCTTTGCCGTACTCCTTATCGCCTGCCTATTTAATGGAGAAGTACGTACACCAAAATGGCCCTCTTTTGCCATATGTTCTGCCAGTTTCCCAATTTGTGCTTCTTCTCCACCTTTCAACTTTGGATTAACCAGATCGTACACTACTTTTCCATTTTGACCTACTATGCTCTCCTTGAATTGTTCAAAACTCATCGCAGAGATGTTAAGACTAAAGCACCACCAGAAACAGAAAAACAAAATTTTTACAATTTTCATAATCTAATCTCCAAGCAAAACTTTTAGGGTTTTGAGTCTACCTTTTAAGTACTCACAATACTTTAATACGTTAGCTTCATCATAAAAACCAGCAACTTCACAAGGCGCATCTTCTGTCGCAAATTTCTCAAACTCCGGTAAAATTTCACGTGACAAAACATCCCTATATTCACCGCAAACTGAAGAGAGCATAAAACATTGAATTTTAAAAATTAAATAAGTCTCTTCGTTTTTTTTCCGCTGAACTGGGTCCAAAAAATCATCTATAGATAAATACAAATAATCCGAATTAAGTTTAAACGATTCAATCGAAACTGGATCTAGAATTACCTTTTTTCCTAGAGGACAGAACAAATTAAAAACAAGCCCCACATCTCCGACTTCTTTCTTTTCTTGTTGTTGTTCCATTGCTATTCCATTACAAACACTAACAAGTATCATGCTTATAATAATATATATCTTACATATTTTATTCATAACCAACCTCCGACACATCTTTTAGGTGTAATTATATATGATTGGTTAAAGTTTTTCAACTGGTTTTTTTATTATCCTATTGTTTTTTAGAGCATTTATTGATGCATAGGGAATAAAAGGAGAGTTTATGGACTGTGTAATGCAGAACGCAAGGAATCTGAAACAACTATTTACTGAGTTATATAAAAAAACAATATAACCGTTCAAAAGAATCTTAAAAATGTTCAAAAAAGGAACTTTCTGAAAAAAAATAGAGTTTGAATCTATTGTCAATTCCAATCAATAATTAGAAATTAGTTTCTGCCACTCGTTATCTTTCTAAAATCCTTTGCATAAAAAAGTCTCGAAAGCCAATTGGATATATACATCTCTTCATTACATGCCAGCAATGCAGTTTTCGAATATTTTTAGTCTTGGTATGAGGGATTTTTGTCGCTCTCCCCTGGGAAGTTCGTCCTTATTAATGACCAATTTCCATATTCCTGCGTGTTGAATGTCTTCTCTTGTGGCGATTCGGAAGATTCTGCGATCGAAAACGTGCTCACCGCATTCGGACATGATAAACGTACCGTGTCTGTACTCAAGATATGTCATAAATTTGCGATCGATTACCCCCATTTTGAAACCATGAACAACAACCTCGAGATTTCCTCGATTTGGAATGTGAATTTTGTATGGTTTTTGTGTCATGGTTGGTCTCCTTTTACTACAATAAATCTTCCCTTAATTTTTGCTCTTCTTGCTCAACAAGATATTCAAAAAATGCTGTAAATGACGGCCATTCGTCATGTGGATTTCGAAATTTTTTGTGTATCGAGTAGTAGTACATATCTCCATAATCACACCAGATTACAGGCGTTGGTTTTTCCGGAGAATCCTGCGTAATCATGAATACACTTCCACCATCATCATCGGCAAGAACTAATATATGAGACATGTCGGATTTGCCTTCTGAGTCTTCTATATACTGTTTCCGAATTTCGAGATTGTTTTTTATAACTCCACTCCAATCGTCAATGCCTACATCTGATACAAAAAAATGGAATAAAGAAGAACATTCATAGCTAATATGAGTTGTTATTGCTAGAAAATCATCAGGTAAAACATTATCCAAATATTGCGCAATTTTACAAAGATTCTTGAGTGACACAGCAGGATAACTAGCTTCCCATACTTTCTCATTAATGACTTTCCCTCTTTTAATGAGATCATTTAAATTGTTCTGCATAAGCCCTCCAGTACGCTGTTCTTATAGAATCAAATTCAGACCTAATTACAGGATTTGTTGGATGTGGATTATTTCTACCGAATTGTTTATTTTGTGTCATGGCTGGTCTCCTTTTACTTTTTACTTAGGGTCTTCTAAAACGAGAGCCTTTTTAGAGCCATTGATTATATTAACAACATCAATTAAATCCATCTTAAAATAGCTTTCTTTATTGTCATTATCAAAATAGCTAAACCAAAATAATTGATCGTCGGCATCAAAACCTCCACAATAGTGCTTGCTTTGAAACATGTCACAACTTTCAGCCATTTTCCACTCTTCCAATGAATAATTCTTTGCTTTTATTTCTTTGCATATCTCTATAAGTTCAGCATCTACCTCTTTTTGTAACGAAATATTTTTCATTTCTTTGCTCCTTTATAATTAACTAATGGCACATGAGTAATACCATACTCATCCATCATCAATCCAGCTTGTTGATAAACTTCTTTTGTTGTTGCATCTGGATGAGTATCTATCCATTGTTTCCATTTTGTCGTCCAATTATGTTTTAACGCATGAATTTCTGAAGTATGGAAATGTTGAGGAATTTCAACACAATAGTTGTCTATTTCTATATTATGCTTTTTAAAGAAATCTCTATATTTTTGAGAGCTGACTGAATTCCCTCTAAATACATTAAATATATGATGTTTAACCATATTAGGTGATTCTAATAGTGGAGCATCAGCTAATACTGAACTGATTCCTTCATTTACTTCAATTCTGGTTGGAGCTTTAAGAGCGACTGCCGTATTTTCTCCAAATCTGGCAACACTTGCTTCTTTTGAAGCCTTGAAGAGACTGCCACCGACGAATACGCTACTGATATTCGCCACAGTTTTTGCTGTATTTTCTAATGGCCTTTGCTTCCAGCTATTATAACCTCTCTTTACTGCATCTTTAACATCTTCAAGGGTTATCGATTTTAGTTTTCTTACACCATCATCACATAATTCAACTATCGCTCCGGGTATCATGTCATGATAGCCAAAAAATGCGTTTAGATCTCTGTCATTTTTCAGCTCTTGCCATTTATCTTGCGCCAATTCTTGTATCGCGCCTGAAATCATACGAGGATGATCGAAGAGAGCTCCGATGTCTTTACGAGCGTCATACGTTAATTCACTTACAGCTTGTTTAGCTAAAGAAGGATGATTGAGAGCCAGCATAAGGTTAGAGCTGAAGTCTTCGATTTCGCCTCTTGAATTTGAAGTCAATTCTCCAACTTCCGTTAAAATAGCGTCGCATTGTCTTATTGCGTCGTCAAAAAGCTCATTTCGAGTTTGCAATGAAGTTTGTTCAACAATATCTGACTTCAAAGGTGCCAGTAAATTCATCTTATCTCTTTCTCTGACAAGATTTTTCTTGAATTTTCTGACAACAGCCCCAATCTTTGTTCGAGTTTCTTGAGATACAGACAACCCACCAGCCAATTTAGCTACTTCAGACCCGCCGATTTCAGCTTTTATTTCTTCAACAGCATCCTTTCCGGTTTGCTCGACAAAATCTGATGTCTCTTCGACTTTTGCTTTTTCAGTATTCAAGTCTTGAATGAACTTCTGTTTTTCTTGCTCAGCCATCTGCACGGCTTCTTGCGTTGGTAGGCCTTTGTCGAGAGCTTCGCCTAAGACTTTTGCCTTGACCGAATCGATGACGTGGTTGAACTCCGTGCGGTCGAAGTCGATTTGGGTAGAGCGGAAGCCATGGCCGTCGTGCTCCATTTCGAGGGTCCCGGTGGATCCAAGACCTGTTGGGCGGTGATTGTCGTCGCGTATTTGCGGCATAACCTCGCTGTTGACATAAGCCCCTGCCAAAGACGCCGCAATCGTGGACACAAAGCCGCCGAG
>CAJODB010000016.1 GCA_905233185.1 uncultured Alphaproteobacteria bacterium
AGTTCTCGAACTAATAGAACTTGGACCTAAAGTTCATTTTATGCTAAACCCTTATCTCAAAGATGGCTTATTTATTGTTTCTGAAGATTTAAACAGTCCTCACTGTAAATTTATTGAAATGGGCAAGATAGATAATGCTTTGGATGCATATTTAATGGTAGCTCTACAAAATCTCAGATTAGGAAAAACAGATATAAGCAAATATCGTTCATTTAATTCAGTAATACGCATGTTAGAAGTTGATACCGTAAACAGAGTATTTACTCTAAACGATTTCAACACAGGCAATGTTGGTTATCTGCAAACAATCGATGAAGAAGAATCCGATGATGAAGAAGATGATGATGATAATTTAGGAACAAATTGGCTTCAAATAGATCACGCATTTAAAATAATAGATTTTCTTCCTTCAATAAGAGCCGACCAAAAATATATCGTGCCTGAAATCGGAGAAACCTTCTTAGACGGCAATTCCATCACAAAATATGACAGCAGATCGATAATGTACACTGCAATTTTTCGCAAAATCGATCCTGGCGAAAGAATTTTCAGAAAAATGCCTCCTGAAAAAATGGCTGAACTCAGAGAAAAAAACGTTCAGAAAAGTAATAGAAAGTCTAGAAGCACGTTTTAAAGGAAATTTAGAAGCAATTTTACAAGCTTCAAAACAGCAAATAATGGATTTCATTATATCAGCTGCAGACATTATCGGATTTACTACTGAATATATAAAAGCTGGAATGCAAGACATCGATATGTATATCGCCGGAATTCTGCAAAATTACCATACACTAAAGGATTTCATCATTAGCGAAAGCAAAAAGCTCCTGAAAGAATAATTTTTCTAAAAAATCGCTAAAAAAAAGCGCTCTCACCTATTTTATGAGAGCGCGTAGAGAGGTAATAACATGAAAAAATAAGCTTTATTCTTTATCTTGCTTCTTTCCAATCGCAAGACCAAGAATATCGCCTAAGCTGGCTCCGCTATCTGAAGAACCGAACTCTTCCATTGCCTTCTTCTCTTTCTCAATTTCAAGAGATTTTATAGACAACGAAACTTTCCTGGTGTTCTTATCGATGCTTGTTACTTTCGCATCAACTTTTTCACCAACAGCAAATCTATCGGTTCTGCGATCCTGCTTATCTTTCGCAAGATCCGCATTCTTAATGAACCCAAGAGCACCATTCGACAAAATTACCTCAAGACCGTCATTGCCTTTGATCTCAGAAATAACGCAAGTAACAACCATACCGCGCTTCAATTCGAGATCAGCATTTCCATATGGGCATTCCGTAAGCTGTTTGATACCAAGAGATACTCTTTCTCTGTCAGGATCAATTTCGAGCACTTTAACAGTGATTTTGTCGCCTTTTTGGAACTTCGCAAGATCCTCTTCCTTGGTTTTCTCCCAAGAAATATCATTGATGTGTACCATACCATCAATATCGTCGCACATGCTAACAAAAATACCAAATTCAGCAACGTTGGTAATGGTCCCTTCAAATACATGTCCGACTGGGTAGTCTTTTTTAATCTTCTCCCAAGGACTATCTTGAAGTTGTTTTATTCCAAGTCCCATACGTCTCTTAGCTACATCAACATCAAGTACGATAACGTCAATTACATCACCAGGATTGGCCATTTTTGAAGGAGAAACGTTCTTTTTCCAGCTAACTTCAGATACATAAACCAAACCTTCAACACCCTCTTTGACTTCGACGAAGATGCCATAGTCTGTTACGTTTGTTACCTTTCCGCTGACACGACTACCAACTGAGAACTCTGCATCAACACCTTCCCAAGGATCACGCGTCAATTGCTTCATACCAAGTGATATGCGTTTTGTTTCTTTGTTGAACTTAATAACTTTTACTTGAACCTTCTGGCCAACAGAAACAACTTCAGACGGATGATTAATTCTCTTCCAAGCTATATCCGCATTATGCAGCAAGCCATCTACGCCACCAATATCAACGAAAGCTCCGTAAGTTGTTATATTCTTAACTACACCCTCAATTACTTGGCCTTCTTGTAAGCTTGCAATAACCTTCTCTCTTTCTTCCGCATTCGCACCTTCTAAGATACCTTTACGAGAAACAACTATATTATCGCGAGCTCTATCCATTTTCAGAATCAAAAACGGTTGAGAAACCCCCATAAGCGGTGTTACATCTTTCACTGGACGAACATCGACTTGGCTTCCTGGTAAAAAGGCTGTTGCTCCACCTAAATCAACCATAAATCCGCCTTTAACGCGATTAAACATGGTTCCCATAACGCTCGTACCTTCTTTGAAGCACTTCTCAAAATCTTCCCAAGCTGCTTCTCTGAGAGCCTTTTCACGGCTAAGGACTATTTCGCCGCTTTTATCTTCATATCTATCGATAAATACATCAATTGGATCACCGGCTTTTACCTCTAAAGCCTTTCCACTACCAGTAAATTCACTTGTAGCAATGCGTCCTTCTGATTTCAAACCTACATCAACTGTAATAAAATTGTCATCAACACTGACGACTGTTCCCTTTACTACTTTTCCTTCCCAAGCAGACGCCTTGCATGCCTGCTCAAATAATTCCGCAAAACTTTGTTTGCTGTTTTCTTCTGTCATATTCACACTTTCTTGCAGAGACACTTCAAAAATCTTTTCTAAAAACTCTCTGCTGTTAACTAATAAATAATTAAAAAATTACCAAACCAATTGCACAAAAAAATAATCCAAAACTATCCCTGGCGGGCTTTGAATTTCGGATCCGTCTTGTTGATTATATAGACTCTGCCTTTTCTCTTCACGAGACGACAGTTTTTGTGTCTGGATCGGATAGTTTTCAAAGAATTAACTACCTTCATCGCAAAATCTCCTTTCGGCGCTCTTTTACACTGTTTCGAAGGAAAAGTCAATCTGGTTTATTATGACAGAAAAAGTGAATGATTTAAAAATCCTCTACCAACGGCAATCTGTTGCGAACAATTCTTGGATATTTCTGACGTGCGCTTTGCCTAAGGGATTCGTATTTTTCTAAAAGCTCTCGAGTGGTCTTTGTTACTCTCTTTGATTGTCGTGTTTCATTATCCGAAAACGCCTGTCTGTCATT
Organism: uncultured Alphaproteobacteria bacterium; assembly: GCA_905233185.1. Lineage (GTDB taxonomy): Bacteria > Pseudomonadota > Alphaproteobacteria > UBA3830 > UBA3830 > BNWE01. The sequence continues at coordinate 3,097 of CAJODB010000016.1, forward strand.
TTCCTGCGATTTTCCTTCTTTCGCCAACTCCAAGACCGCTAAAATTTCCGACTGAAAACGTCTATCTCTCAATAACGAATAATATTCTTCTGATTCAGAAGCAAACTTTCCGCTCTTTCCTCGGCTTTTTCCTTTTTGCGGATCTATAGGAAGTTTTTTCTTGCTACTATCTAACAAAGGATTTAAACAACTGAGTATTTTGGCGCATACTAAACGGCCTTTTTTATCCAAATTTTGGCGATAATCATCGAATCCTTCATAAGCTTCTCTTAAATTTGGCATTTCCTCGTCCGAATATCCTGAATCTCTTATGCTCGTGCTTCGTCTCTCTCTACTACCAGTATATCGATCTTCAGAATCAGCTGATTTTCCCGTCGAAAATCTAACTCCCTTTAATGATAATGTATATTTTGAATGATAAGTCTTTGGAGTTGCAGATACTTCAGAAAAAAGAAAAGCAAATATAAATGTAAAAGCAACCATTATCCATGAAAAATTGATCAACGGATATATGTCATTTCCATTAAGTATTTTGCAAGCTGTTACATGTGTATTTCTTCGTGCCTTCATCATAACAAAACTCTATTTCATCTTATTTTAAATAAAATTGTATCAAATTTTTAAAATAGAGTCAAGTTTTTTTGAATAAAATTATTGTCTTTAGCTTCATATATGTCATTTTTAACAAATATAACAAACACGACGCATTATAATACCTATTATTTCTCCATTCTTAGCTGACATATGCTGTCTATTCCCATTTCATCTCAAAAGAACATAGCAAACAAAGGCTTCACTCCTGAACAATAATATACCAAAAAAATCGCGATAAATTCAGTCTGTTACAGGAAATAAACCGGGTTTTGGTACGATTACTAATTTATACAAAAACAAAGGACGAGTGCTCCCATCAGTGCCTTTTGTATTTTTTGGTTTTAAAAGAAAAAAGCCAAGTTTGCTTTTATCAAATTTACTCACATCCGCTACCTTAGATCTGTAGTTTCCTTCTATGAGTACACGTTCATCTCCATCTTTATCACAAATCAGATCAGGACACATTGCTTCCACCTGAGCTAATGTTTTTGTCGTTACAGAAGTAGCACTTCCCATATCGTTAAGAGTCTTAGCCGAAGTTGTGGATCCCCAAACTTCTTGATATTGATAATTATTGCTATTAATTCGTTTTACATAAAAACAATCTATCAAATAATAAATTCCGAAAGGCCATGGATCATACATAGTATTTGTGTGAAAGAAATTCAATCCACTGGCATGAGTTATCCTTGCGATATCTTTTTTTGTCAAGCGTTTGTCAGTTCTTGTATTTCCAATCTGCTGAATCATACTTGCCGCAAGATAAGTGGAAGTCTTTATTTTATTTTTCAATTCATAAAATCTAAAATGGTCGTTCACAAAAAATAAAAGAGATATACAAACAGGAATGCTGAACGTAAATTCAATTAATATACCGCCTTTATTGTATCTATAGAAACGCAAAATCCTGCGTAAGAGAACGAATACCCCCCCCCGCATTTTTTGCGCAATATGGATTGAAGTGATCTGAACATTACTTTGATCTCCGATTTTGTTTGTATTAATTCTAAGAAAAAATTATTAAGGAAATGAAAAGATCTTTATAAGCAGTTCTCATTTTTGCTTTTATCTGAAACTTGGCTTCCTATAATCCGCAAAATTGCACGAGCTCATCGCAGGTTATAGCGCCCACATGCTTTTGTCCCTTGTCATTTATAAATGAAGGCATTGATATAAGTTGAAGATCGTTCATCGCGCGTTTTTGTTCCAGCATTAAGCCCGCTCCTATATCCGTTCTTTTCAAACATGCACGTACTTCATTTTCACTTATACCTTCTTCCGTAAATATTCTGATCAAAAAATTCGCAGGATCATCAGAATGTAGCCAATCTTTCTGTTTTTGCAATACAAGCTCTGATAACTTTCCGTAATCATTAATGGAATCTTTGCACACACACCTTATGATTTGCGCAGCTTCATATGCTCCTTGATCATCGATATAATTTCGGAATTCGACTTTTATTTTTCCTGTATCGATATATTTATGCTTAAACTTCGGAAACTCTTTCATATGAAATTCTCGGCAATGCGGACAAGTATATGAAAAATAGATAATTAAATTTTTCGGAGCGTTTTGATTGCCCACAACAATTTCTTTCAATTTGAATTTTTCAGGAATATCCAATTTAATAAGACGAGAAAAGAAAGTATCATCGTCGTTTTTTTCATTTTGCTTTTCGTCACTACTATTATTGATCGGACTTTCCGTTTTTTGCGTTACATTCGTTTCTTTTTTCTTAAGATTTAATTTCTTTTTCTTCTTTTTTGTAATAAAGGTTTTACTTGGTGAATGAACCATCGTTTTACAAAAACAGAATTGCGAATAGAAAACCAAAATAAACGCTGCTAAAAATCTATAGAGAGTCATTTACATCCAACTGAACTATTTTGATAAATGAAAATACTTTTTCACCTAGAAACTCATGTATTTTTTCGAGAATCTGCAAAGAACAATGCTGCAATTCGACTGAACAACCCTTTCTCGATTTCAATACCAAAATTTTTTTATCTCCCTGAGTCAGGGTCTTATACGGCGCTGATTCCGATGCAAATTTTTCACCTACAACAGACTTCCAATCTGAAAAAATTGAAGCATAAGGCGTTTGCTTTTGGAATTTATCCAAAATCGCATTTGTTATACTTCCTATATCATTAGCAAACACCGCATTAGATTTCTTGTTATACATTATAATCACACAAATAGTTGATAATCTTTTCCCTTCATGCCGGCAAGAGCCGCTTTTGATGGCGTAACCAAAATTGCACCGCAAGCTTTTTCCCAAACTTCAATATCATCTTTGGAATTTCCTGCGTATACAAACCCCTTCTCACCGAATATCGCACAAAGTGTCTCTGCTTTCGTTTCGGCAGCAAGATTTACATCTCCATTGCTAGCAAAAACCCCATCAAATATACCTAAATCATCAGCAACTTTGTTCGCATATATTTCATCACTGGCCGTTGCTAAAAAAAGAGGAGTTCCCAAACGGCGTTTTTTCACAAGGAAATCCACAAATTTTTTGTTGTATTCCAAAATACTTATATCCAAATCGATTTTTTGCGCAATCGATTTTTTTGTATACGCCCATCCTTTAGAAATTACAAAAAATATAATCTTAAAAATATTAAAAACCTTCTTTTGTACAAAAGCTTTCATAGACCAAAGAGTCAGATCATTCCTTATTAAGGTTCCATCGAGATCAACGCATATTGGTATATTGTCGCTTTTTCTATTCATCAGAAGCCTTTTTAGCCACACTTACCATAGCGGGGCGCAGTAATCTATCATGATACACATAACCAGATTGCATAACATTCATCACCGTTCCCGGCTTATGATCTTTGCTCTCTATTTCACACATGGCTTGATGGTAATGCGGGTCAAAGTGTGTTCCTTCCGCTACTTCTACCTGAGTTATGCCATGCTTTTTAAAAACGGAAAGTAATTCCTTACCACAAAGAGAAACACCATCGAAGAACGGCTTAAGCGTAGCGTCATCTTTGATTTTTTCCTCAATTGCTGAAAGGTTGTTTGTAACCCTATCAAAATTGTCGATTACAGAGAGCAAGTCCTTCGCAAATTTTCCGTTTGCATACTTTTCAGCATCATTTTTTTCTTTTTCAAGACGTTTCCTGAGGTTTTCCGTTTCCGCAAGCTTACGCAGAAGAGTATCTTTCAGCGTCGCAACTTCTGTCTCTAAACTTTCTATCTTTTTTTGAAGCGTTGAATCAGATTGCGTGTCTTCTTCTTGCTCAGTTCCTTCTTCGTTAACTTCATCTTGCTCAACTTTGTCAGTTTTCTTATCCGCCATATTTTCCTCTAAAAAATTATTTGAATGCCATGATTTTATTAGAGAATGCTCTGACATGCAATGTCGATGCTTGAGAAAATAAAATTAAAAAATTCGCGATTAGAATTATAATCGCTCAATCTTTCTTTATAAACGACGGCGACTAGATAAATACAGCAGGAAATTATACGCTGTTTGCATAAATGCCGTATATATATTGTACACAACATTGGCAGCCAACGTTTTCGCATCTTCAAATTTCTCAGATTCATCACATTTTATTTGTGAATCGCCGAATTTTTGCTCAACTATTCTTGGTTCAACACCACAAAAGCGCAATCCGAATTCCCAAGATCTTGTAAAGTAGTGATCCAAAGGCATTTTGATCGGATAAAATTTTTCCAACATTTTTTTTGCTGCCGAACGATTAATCAAATATGCGCCTGCGTGTTTTACATTGGTCATATAAAGGACTAAGAATTTTTCTAAAGCGAGTTTCGCGATTTTTTGAGGATAACCATAATGATTTAATTCGAAATCTAATATATCCCAAAGAAATTGATTTTCGATAGCCGATTTTATTACTTCAGATAATTCTTTCGGTTCAAACTTCACATCATCTTCGATAATAAGAGCAAATTCATTATCAGATTCCAGAAAATGCCGCCATGCCTTCTCATGACTCAGGGAACAACCGATTGTACCTGCTTCAGGAAGCATCTTAAAAAAATTACCGAAAGATACTTCATCAACGATTTCTTTTTTTAATTTTTCCGACAGTTTTCTTCCATCGATTGCCGTTATTTTTTCATAAGGAATGCCTAACGCTTTAACTTGTGGAAGAATAAATTCCCAACGTTCTTTCGCTCTTGTTAAATTCAAAATATAAGCAGTAACTTTTCCACGCTGAACTTCTTGATTTTCAATTATTGATTCAGAATTCTTAATATGATTTTCTTTCTTCAAAAGATCGAAATACTCTTCAATATCCAAGCAAAAGACACCGACAATAACGGCCAAAACTGCTGTTGAAAAGAAATCTGCGCTGCCAATTATCCAACTTACTAAGAAAATCAACAGAACTGCCAACGTTAAAAAAGCAATTTTTCTCGCGGTTTCATTTCTCATTATTTTTTATCACCTATTTCACAAATTATCGGGGCATGATCAGATGGTTTTTCCATCGCTCGAGCAGCCTTTAAAACATCTCCGTTTACAAATAACTTATTTGCTTTTTGCGACAGATAGAATTGATCAATTCGCAACCCTATATTACGTTTAAAAGCCCCAAATCGATAATCCCACCATGTAAAACCTTTATCCTGCAGAGGATCGCAGAAACCTGCATCACGTAGTTGCTTCACTGCGTCCCTTTCCTGTGGTGAGCAACAAAGCATATCATCGCACATTGCCTCTTCACATGCATCTTGCGGATATGGAGCGACGTTAAAATCTCCGCCGGCAACAAACAATTCATTACCAAATCGAGCAAAACGATCTTTTAAATCCTTAAGAAAATTCAATTTATAGCAATAATGCTCTGAGCCTACTAAACGACCATTCGGGACATATACAGATGCTACAAAAACTCCGCCCGTAAAAGCTTCAATATATCTGGCTTCTTCACAAAAATCGGTTTTTACTTCTTCAATATAGTGTTTTGATAAAATCGCGACTCCATTCCTAGCTTTTTCTCCACGAATACTTATGTTGTATCCGAGATCCTCTAGAAGATCTAAAGGAAACTTCGGATCGTCTACACGTGTTTCCTGCAGCAAAAATACATCAGGTTTATAATCTCGCGCAACAGCACGCAGATGTTCAATACGTGCCCTTATAGAATTAACGTTCCAAGAAACTATTTTCATAATACATTTCCAAAAAACTATTTTACATTATAATATTATACTAGCGAAAAAAAGTAGAACGATAGAGATTTAATATGCAAGAAAATGACAAAGAAGAAATAGAAAAAATGCGCGATGAAAGCAGAACTGAAACAATGCGAGTAGTATCAAGTGAAATAGAGAAAATTCTGTATAAGCCGATTCCGGTTCTTGACCATGGATTTATTCGCGTAATCGATTATATGGGCAATGACTCGTCTATCGTTCAGGCTGCTCGTGTTTCTTATGGAGTTGGCACGAAAAGAGTCCAGGAAGACCGTGGACTGATCAACTATTTAATGCGTCATGGACATACTACCCCATTTGAAATGTGTGAAATAAAACTGCACGTAAAGCTTCCTATTTTTGTTATGCGCCATTGGGTGAGACATCGTACGGCAAACATCAATGAATATTCAGCAAGATATTCTGTTTTAAGCAATGAATTTTATGTTCCAGAATTAGATCAGGTTGCGAGACAATCCGAAACAAACAAACAAGGAAAATCCGATATAGCTATGGACGCTGAAAAAGGAAAGGAAGTTGTAGATATACTAGCTGATTTTTCAAAAGAAGCTTATGGCAAATACTCACATATGCTTGATGATTTAGGATTAACAAGAGAACTTGCTCGAACAATCCTTCCCGTAAGCGTATATACTGAAATGTATTGGAAAATTGATCTTCATAATTTGCTGCATTTCCTTAAACTTCGTGTTGATTCTCATGCGCAATATGAAATTAGATGTTATGCGAATAAAATTCTTGAAATAATTAAAGCGTGGGTTCCGTTTACTTATGATGCTTTTGTGAACTATCGTCAAAACGCAGTCTCTGTTTCCAAAAAATGCATAGAATTAAACAAACGCTTATTAAAAGGCGAAAAAATAACACAGGAAAGCAGCGGATTAAGCAAAGGAGAATGGCAGGAGTTTTTAACGGCATTTGATTTGCGTGACCTGGTATCTTAGCTAAACAATAGCGAGTCTAGAATGGTTATGATTTGTCCATCAATGTTATCTGCAGATCCTACGAAATTGGGATATGAGCTTGCCGCAGTCGAAGCAGCAGGAGCCGACTGCATCCATTGGGATATAATGGACGGGAATTTTGTCGAAGCTATTACTTTCGGTGCCCATGTAGTAGCAGCACATAGAAAGATATCGAAATTGCGTTTTGATGCTCATTTGATGGTCGAAAACCCCGATAAACATATAGAAAAATTTGTAGCTGCCGGCAGTGATTCAATCATAATTCATCCTGAAACAACAAAACATCTACATCGTACACTAAGCAACATAAAGAAAGTAGGAAAACTGGCGGGAATTGCGCTAAATCCGGCGACATCAATAGATTGCTTGGATTATTGCAGCGATATTGTTGATATAGTGCTTGTTATGAGTGTAAATCCAGGCAGTTCGGGACAAAAATTTATCGATTCTCAATTGAATAAGATTTCTGCTTTACGAAAGATTCTTCCGAAAACAACCGAAATATGTGTTGATGGCGGAATAAACGACACGACAGCGAAACTTTGCATAGACAGAGGTGCAAACAGCCTCGTAACCGGCTCCTTCCTTTTCAAAAACGCTGTTGTCTCCAACGGTTATGCGAGCTATGCAGAAGTAATACGAAGATTAAAGAACTAATTCTTTCTATCTCTATACAAAAAATTCTTTACTTCTGTTTCAACGATCTTGTTAATCACAGATGGAAGATTTTTCTCAAGCCAATCTTTTAATAAAGGAGTTATTGCTTCACGTATAAGTTCATGAAGCACATTTTCTGAAAGAGAGGAATTTTTTTTCTCACTTTTTAGATCGATAGTAGCTTTTTTCTCTGGCTGCTCAATATGAGTCGCTGCAGCTGCCGGCACTTCTGCCATCTCTCGAGCTGCCTCTGAAACATCTTCTTGTATTAATTTCAGAAACGAACTCATATCACTGCTTTTATTTTCCGTTTTCACATCATTATTATGTTTCTTTTTTATGCTGACAATACTGCCATCCTCTGAAACCATTTCTGTTAATTCCAAAACGGGAGGCTCTTCATCTATTACCATCTTTTTTATAGATGATAACACTTCATCCAGCGACATTTCAGACGTTTTGCTTTCCATTATAAGAGTCCTCCCTAGCCTTTTATCTGTTGATTCTGTTTATTATATTTCTTTTTTTGAATGTTCATATTACTTAGTATTGAATTAACACTTAGATCTCCTGTAAGAGAAAGTAACGTAACTGCTGCGACAATTCTTTCCTTCTGAGATTTTGCAAGATTAACCCTAGATTCCAGCAAGTTATTTTCCTTCGCCCAAACATCCGTGTTAGATTTCATTCCCAGTGCTGTTTCTTCGATATTCCCTTCTGAACTTAACTCGGCGCTTTTAACTGCTGATCGGCTTGCCTTTATCATAGCAATAGCCGATTTATATTTGTTCCAGTTCACTACGCATTCTCTTTTTACTTTTAACACAGTGTCCTCAGCAGTAAAACGAGCTTTTAATGCTTCCTGATTCGCTATTTCTATTTGAGAATATGTATTACTGCCGTTGCTATTGCTAAAGATAGGCACCGTTACGGACACTGAAGCGGAATAATGATTTCGCCCTGTATCTTCTTCATATGAGGTTCTTTCTTTAGATAAACTCCTGCTTGCTGTTAAAGAAGCATCACACGACGGAGACAAACGTCCACGTACGGCTGAAAGATTTTTCAGAGCCGCTTGCTCCTGTAATTTCGTCATATTTATAGAACTATTGGAAGTCATAGCTTTTTCCATGAGCTTTTCAAGAGATTTAGGCAATTCGAATGGAAAATCAGGAAGACTCATATCGTCGTCCGCTTGCTTTCCTGTGAGCCTTTCAAAATCTGCTTCTGCTGTCATAAGTTCCGTTTCTGAGTTTATCATAGAATATATAGCGCCTTGATATTTTGATTCTGCTTCTGCCACATCAGTAGGAGTAGCCATCCCGGCTTCGAAACTGCTTTGTTGTGCCTGCATCGTATTTTTGAGGTTTTCGACCATCTTTTTAAGAGCATCTAACCGCTTACGACAGAACCAAATTTCCGTATAAGCATTAACAACATTCAAAACAAGAGTTTGTTCTTCGCTTCTCAACTTATGAAAAGCTGCATTATTAGAATGTTCAGCTGCCGCCATGGTATTTGTGGTAGAAAAACCGCTAAATATGTTCTGACTGACCGTAAGACTCATATTTGTACCAGTTGTTTCTGTATTGGTTGTGCCTGCATCAAGCTTAAAAACCTTGCGATGCTTATCATCTCTTTCTCTCGTCGTTGAAACTGTTCCGCTAACATTGGGCAGAAAAGCCAAAACAGCCTGCTTATATCTTGCTTCTGCTGCGTTTTTATCTGTCTTATTCGCTGCCCATTCCTTGTTATTTAGAAACGCCGCAATTAAAGCATCTTCAAGTGTAATTGCCTGCACCGGAAGAAAAGTCACAGCGAAAACAACAACGGAGTAGAAAATCTTTTTCATACAAACACCATAACTACATAAAAATGCATATTTACAATTGTCCAAGAGCTATATCTAATCTTCGCATAGATTCATCTTTTCCAAAAGCAAACAACATCTCAAAAATTCCCGGAGTAATCTTGCGCCCACTCAAAACAGATCGTAGAGGCTGCGCAATTTTTCCAAATCCAAGTTCTTTTCTAGCTGCTAAATCATGCAAACAATGATCAAGCTTTTCTTCCGTCCATTCATTTAAAGCCTGTAAAACCTCACGAGAATCTTGCAATATTTCAAATACAGCGGGATCAGAAGCAACAGGCGGTATATAATCCTCTATATAAATAGACGCCATATCACGCAGTTCCAAAGTTGTTTTCGCGCGTTGTTTCAGTCCATTCATACCCAACAATAATCTCTTTTGCTTCTCCTCCGAAATATTCTTATCAAATTCCAAAAGAATATTCAGTAATCTTTTGTTATCCGCTTCTTTCATATAGTGAGAATTCAGCTTCTCCATCTTCTGAAAATCCAATCGTGACGCAGATTTACCCAGGTTATCTGTTGTAAACCATTCTATCGCCTGCTGCATAGATATTATTTCATCATTGCCATGTGACCAACCAAGTCTCAAAAGACAATTGCACACAGCTTCAGGCAAAAAACCCATATCACGATACGCTTCTACGCCAAGAGCGCCATGCCGTTTAGATAGCTTTGCGCCATCAGGCCCATGGATAAGCGGAATATGACCATATTGCGGAATCTGCCATCCGAACGCATTATAAATCTGAATCTGACGGAATGTATTAGTAAGATGATCGTCCCCACGCACAACATGAGTCACTCCCATATCATGATCATCGACCACAACAGATAGCATAAAAGTTGGTGTGCCATCACTACGTACTAAAATCATATCATCGAGCTGAGAATTCGCAACGGTAACAGTACCTTGAACGATATCATGCAAAACTGTTTCACCATCAAGAGGCGCTTTCAGTCTTATAACAGGAGGAATACCTTCAGGAGCAGTATTTGGATCACGATCACGCCACATGCCGTTATACTTTGGAGATTCACCACGCGCCTTCGCTTCCTCACGCATAACTTCTAATTCTTCTGGAGTACAATAGCAATAGTACGCTTTTCCCTGTTCCACAAGCTGCTTAGCTAACTCTACATGGTGCTGAGCCCGTGAAAATTGGAAAACCGGTTCATTGTCCCATTCTATCCCCAGCCATTTTAGGCCATTAAAAATCGCTTCAACAGCTTCTTGCGTAGATCTGGCTCGATCGGTATCCTCAATTCTTAGCAGGAATTTCCCACCATAATGCCTGGCAAGTAGCCAATTAAACAAAGCGGTTCGCGCTCCTCCGATATGCAAAAAGCCCGTAGGAGATGGAGCAAACCGTGTAACTATTTTCGATGAACAGGCTGAACCTGCATGACACTTTTCCATGGTATTCGTTTACCCATAATAAATATTTTGTGAGCATTATATATTTTAAAATTTAGGTAGTAAATGAAAACAGAAGAGTAATAAAGGTCGTGATGTATTGCTATGAATATAAAACTGTCTTCTTTACTTGATACGATAGACAATTTTTTCGAAGTAGAAAAACACAGGTTACCGAATCTCGTACCTTTGGGAATTGGTATTGGAATTTGTATCTATTTTTCGTTGGATAATGAACCTCATTTATTCATCGGTTGGTTTGCTTTTCTGCTTTCTTTCACGTTGTTCGCAAGCTACAAATTTTTTTCGCGAAAAAACACAGAATTCAAACGATTAACTTATAAATATATTGCAGACTTCATTCTTTCAGGATTTTTATTGATCACTTTTGGATTTCTAATATCACAAATCAGAACACGTTCAGTAGATACCTTTATGATTACCGAAAATTTGAAAAAGCCAATTTCTTTTGCTGCGACAATAGATTCATGTGAAACAACGGAGAAAGGATTAAAATTCATCGTCTCAAATGCATGCAGAAAATATAATGATGAAGCAAATAAACTATGCAAGAAATTCAACAAGCTACACTTAATATGGATTGGGGAAAAAGCACGCAATGCCGTCCTAGATTATATTCCGGGATCAAGAGTTCTGTTTCGCGCATCTCTATCCCCTATCCGCCCGCAAGCCTTTCCGGGAGCTTATGATTTTAAAAAGCAGCAATACTTTAAAGGAATCAGCGCTCGCGGATTCATAATAAACCCCCCGGAAATAATTCAAAAATGCAAACAAGCAACGCTTCGTGTTTATATAGAGCAAATAAGGCATTCTATAGATAAAACCATTGAAAAATATCTTCCGAAAAACACAGCAGCCATCGCAAAGGCACTTACGACAGGCAATACCGCTGGAATTACCAAAAAAATCCGCACAACTTTCTCAAATTCAGGTATTGCACATATTCTTGCTATATCAGGATTACATATAGGAATCATCGGATTTTTCATTTTTCTGATTGTAAGATTGCTTTTGTGCTGCATTACTCCGATTTCAATGTTTTTCGATATAAAAAAGATAGCAGCAATCGCATCATGGATAATTGTGCTGTTTTATTTGCAGATTTCCGGCTGTTCTGTATCATCGATCCGAGCTTTTATTATGCACACAGTAGTAGTAATCGCAATATTGTTCGACCGAACAGCTTTTACAATGCGTTCCGTGGCAGTCGCCGCAACTATAATCATGGTATACTCACCTGAAGTAATAATGTTTCCGAGTTTTCAAATGTCATTTGGTGCGGTAATTGCCATAATCGCCTATGTTGAATCTGACTTTGCAGCACCGAGATTTCTAAAATGGCTTTCAGAAGTGGTTATAACGACGATAATAGCATCCATACCAACGTCGATTATATCCATATCAGTCTTTAATCAGCTAACATTAAACAGCATTTTAGCGAATATTGTGAGTATTCCTTTAATGACATTTTACGTTATGCCGATTCTAATGCTTGCACTGTTTCTAATACCAATTGGTATATCACAGCCTATAATTTTGCTGGCAGGTTTCGGAATAGATTTACTAATGAAAATAGCTGAAAAAACAGCCCAACTTCCAGGATCTTTTTTCGTAATGCCGACACCGACGAATACCGTTTTTGCAATAATAATCGCCTCTTTTCTATTATTTACATTGATTCATCATAAAATACGTTTTATAGGCCTCGCTGGAATATTTGTTGGAATTATATTGTATTTTATTCAACCAATCGCAGATATTTTCGTAGCACCAAATACAAAAGTAATCGGAATTCGAGTTGAAAATACGACTTGCTTCAGTCATTTAGGATACTTCCGCTCTATGACGGACAGTTGGAGTCGCTCTGTTGGAATTGAAAAGCGAAATAACTTCAACTCAAAAGCTTGCAGTAAATACATTGCGAAAATTGATAAAGATACATACGAAGCAAATATCAGAGGAAGAAAAATCATCGTGACAAAAGCCAAGAATACTGAACATTCAGACGATATCACATTTACTTTAAACAAAGGCATAAACAAATTCGCTGAAATCATTTATCTAAATGAAATGAAGAAAATATCCACAAAAAAAATAAAAAGACCTTGGAGCTAAATAGAGAGATATAATCAAAAGCCCAAATTATTCTCATAATTTTATAAAAAATTTTAAATTTATTTAATATTAACTATTGCAATCTCTCCTTTTATGTTTCAAATTAGTCATTGTACATGAGGTTAAACAATGCAGAGTGAAGCAGCGGTGATCGCTAGGATTTGTCACGATTTAATTACTCCTTTTAATGCTATAAACCTAGGTCTCGAGGCATTTGAAATGTCTCGAGACGAATCTTTACTGGCGAGTTTGAGAGAAAGTGTCGATAAAGCAAACGTTATAATGAAATTCATGAGAGAATTGTTCTCGGACAGAGCTCAAACCTTCTGCTACTCTGCTCCCTCATTGAAACAACTTATTGCGGAATATCTGAAGTTCTATAATATTAGCTTCGATTTAGTATCAGATATGGAAAGCGTAGCAAGCATAGCCGGAAAAATCATAATGTACATGGCAATTGTTACGAAAGAAATATCACCTTTTGGCGGCAATGTAGTCGTAAAAATCGACAATGAAAAAAGCGAAATAAATACAAGATGCAGTGGACGAAATATCGCTATGCCTCAGATGTCTCTTGAAGATGAATTGAATCATAAAAGCATTATAAGACATAAATTCCTACAACTTCTGCAGGACTCAGGATTTGAATTGAACATATACGCAGATGGTTCAGATGTGGTTTTCTCAAAAAAAATGAAATAAAAAATTCAAAGAACTGTTATCAATTGAATACCAATTAACTCTTTAAACCTTATGAAAAGATCGTGCTGGAGTTGGATATCGATCGTGCAAATCTTTTAGATAAACGTTTAGACTATTTACCTTTAAACACACATTCTTATGACCAGAAAACAGCAAGTTAATTTCGTTACTGGCTGCATGCATTGCCAGCAAATTAAGGTATCTTTCATGCACAATATTTTTGAAATTGTCGTTTATAGTTATGCTCCGCACATCATGAATATACAATCCGGAATGAACCCTATAATAATTTCTTTTCGAATCGGGCATATACTGCGCTTCATGATCTTCCGCGCTTAATAATTCCCAACAAAATCTGTTAAGCATCAATCGCAAACATTTTTTATCTTCATGAAAAGAATGCGAACTGATATGAAATATAGAATCCTGCAACAAAGATGAAATTATATCGCATCCTTCTTCATTATACGCTTTCAAATAAAACTTTTGAGATTCCATTGCAATTTACAACACCAAAACCGCAGCACAACAAATACAAAATCAGTGGGGGCTTCTGTTACCCGGTGCCCCCAAACCGTGTTACATGCTATGCAGCGGCCGCTGCAGATGCAAATGGCGCATTGTCATTGCATGCATACATAGCGAAATTATCGTTCGCATTTATAGTTTTTGGTCTTATAACGTAAACCACCACGAGTAAAAATCGTGCTTTTCAACGTGTGTCGAATCTATTCACCCCCAAATAGCATGCGTTTTATAATTGGTGGAGGTGCCGGGCTCTGCCCCCGGGTCCACATCGTCTATTCATCACGATGTTTATTACTATATTCGTATTTCTACGACATAATCACTCTATCACAAGGATAATTAACAAACAATTGCAATCCACAATAACGATTTTTATTGTTACAAACAAAATATTGTAGTAGAATCGCCACACTAATCATGGAGAATAGATTAAATGGCTCGTATTACTGTTGAAGATTGTGAGAAATTTGTCGAGAACAGATTTGAATTGGTGATTTTAGCAGCTCAACGTGCTCGTCAGATTTTTGCAGGAGATAAAGTCACAATAGAGCAGAAAAAAGATGAAAAAAAGCCAGTTATTGCTCTTCGTGAAATAGCAGAAAACTCTGTATCAATTGATCAATTACGTGAAAAGGTCATTGATAAGTTCCGTACCGTCAATGTCGAAGAGGAAGATGAGGAAGATCTCGATGAGTTGATGGAAGAAGACACCTATCGTCCATATGTAGGACTGGAAATGCAGTCGGTAGGAACAGAAGATAACAAAGAAATCTCGATTGTAGATGAGAATGAGGTCGAAACCGAACCATCGGAAGATTAGTTTATTTCATAAAACATAGATTAATTAATCTCTGTAAGCATCGATCCACTGTTTTACTGTATTTTCCAGAAATGCTTTATCATCTTCAGTTGTATCGGCGAAGATTTCGTAATTAAATCCCGCAGCGATATTTATACATGAGTATCCAATAATTTCTACACCACGATATAAGACAAAATGTTCATGGCTTTTATCTTCAAAGTCCACCGTTTCTTCTTGATTTTTCCTCCTGAATATATTCGCGACCTCCTGTTCCTTTTCGGTAAGACATTTCAGTACTCGTAACCTATTATATCCAATAGTTCGCAAAATATTATCGATAAAAACCCTTTTGCGAAGGGTATACACAGGAAATGAAAGCTTTCCAACTCTCTGATGTGAACTTTTATCTGCCAAAATTTCTTTCTTTAATCTTGAATATTCATCTCTAACGTCTGAATGAGCTCGTAGATAATCACGAAAAGCGATATTAAGTTCTATTTCAGGATGATTCTCGTCAAAATACATATGCAGATTTACATCAACATTCACACCATCCCTTTTTGTAAAACCGCATTTTAGCGGGATATTCCATTCGCCTCTAAACTCGTATCCTAACTTTTTCATATCTGATATTGCAAGTTTCCTGTCTTTCGCAATTGCAATAATATCTATTTTCGGTTTTGAATACACTCCAGGGACAGAAGTTGATCCTATGTGATGTATCGCAATAAAATTTGCTCCCAACGCCCTGGATATCTGTTCTTTTTCTTTCTCAAAAGCTTCTGACCAATTCGAATCATAAGGAACAATCTCAATTTTTTTAAATAAATCCATGATTTTCTCCAAATCGTATCTAATAATGACATTATTTTCTTTGTTTTTTCAAGCTTTTTTGGAAAGATAAAATTTATTGTTGCCTTTTACGATAAAAATACGTTATTCTATCTACGATTGTTTTTTATGAGGAGGTTTTATCATGGAATACAACTATTTGGAGTATTTTATTGAGCTGGTATTTGCCGCTGGCTTATTTATTAACGCTGTTCTTTTTATTCCTCAAGCAATAGAAATATACAGAACGAAGGATTCTCACGGTCAATCATTATTGACGTTTGCAGGATTCAATGTTATTCAACTGTTTACGATTTTACATGCATACATTCATGAAGATCGCATTTTGCTCTTAGGGTATTTGCTATCGTTAATTACATGCGGAGCTGTGACTTTCTTGATTGTTTTGTATAGATCAAAATAAGTTGGGTAATTAATAAAATTAATAATAAATGGATAAAATATGGCTAAAGTAGCCAATAGCATTGCTCGGAACTCTTTTAATACAAAAAAAGATATATCCGATAAAATAGATTCAATAATTGCAATATCTAATAACTTATCAACAAAGTTTATAGATGATATCGTTCTGTATTCTGGGGAAAATTATACAGAAAATTTTGAGAGTACAGAACGAACAAAATTAATAAAATGTTTAACTATAAATGATTGGAAAATTAGAGTAGTGTAAATGGCTTAGATATTTCGAAAATTATAAAGTTTTCTACGTAAATATTGAGGAGAGAGATGTTATGACGATTATGAAATCAGAGAGAATGGTAAAATGGTCAAAGGAAGCTCTGGATTTTTGGGAAGAGAGTCCAGATAATAGCGTTACTTTGCAGTGTGTTATCTCATATGGATGCGTATCACAGACAGACGAAGGCTTTGAAGATTTAGTAAATACACTAAATAGTTTTCCTCTAAAGAATAAAATAAAAAAATTATACATAACTGATACATCTTATCTTTACAGACATTGTATTCATGAATTCTCAGCTTATTGCGACAAAGATGTTCCCACGATATGGTATCTGAACAACAAAGCAGAAATTGAAAAGCTG
The DNA here is from genome assembly GCA_905233185.1 of uncultured Alphaproteobacteria bacterium. Lineage (GTDB taxonomy): Bacteria > Pseudomonadota > Alphaproteobacteria > UBA3830 > UBA3830 > BNWE01. Next base: position 19,866 of record CAJODB010000016.1, read on the forward strand.
GAAATCGAAACAGAAGTCATATCATGGGCAGATGGATTAAAACGAAAAGAATTCAAAGAATGGCATGAGCGAATTTTAAAAGATTTTGGCGGTGATTCTAACGGAAATGGCATCGTTAGAGATTTTAGAGATCTTACTTTTGTAGATGCATCACTTTCCGCATATAAAGGAAATTATGAACTTCCTTGTTGTATAGACTTCATGTTGGAAGAATGTGCATATGCCTGTGCTTTTCTGCAAGACTCTAGTCTTCTTTACCCAATGGGACTTGCTCGTTGTATGAAAAATGCATTCAATAGATATGGAATAAATGCCAAGCTTTTAAACTACAAAACATCAAGATATGCACAAAAACATACCCTGTATCGAGATAATCGTTTTGATATGCTTGATAAAGAAATCGCTATTTTTATGAAAGAAAAAGTGTCTAATGTAAATTTCTTCGTAATAGATAAATTCGGTAATCATATTTACAAGAATTATGCCCTTGAAAAAGTTGTAGGCGATCGCAATGCGAAAGAACTGACCGAACAAGCGTGGAACAATTGCCAAGAAGTTATGCGTACAGAAAAAAGAACTGTTGTTGAAGAACAGTATAACGATGTGACATATCTTTCGGTAAAAAGTCCTTTAATTATCGATGGAGAAGTTGAAGGCGTGATGGGGCTGGCAGTTGATATAACTGAACGAAAAAAATTAGAACTTTTAGAACGCAGAAAAGAAGTGCAAAACTTAGCGGAATCTGTTGCACATGATATTCGTTCTCCGCTTATGGTATTGTCAATATTGGCTAATGATGCCTTTCTACCTGAAAAAAAACATACAGCTTTGAGAAACGTAATCGGGAGTATAGAAAGAATCCTCGGTAAACTTCTTTCTAAGTACAATAACAACGGAGAAGCAAAGTCTGACAAAGAAGAATCCATTTGCGTACAGGTTGCTTTAGTAGAAGCTTTAAGACTAATGCGCTATCAATATTCAGATGCAAACGTTGAATTCGATTATGTTCCTGAAGCAAGTAATGATTGTTTCTTTCTCAAAGGTGATTATTCTGACTTCTGTCGTATGATGTTCAACCTTATGAACAACGCAGTCGAAGCTCTACGTAAAAATGCCTACGGTGTTATAAAAATCGGTTTCACTGCGGATAATACAAACAACAATGTTTCTATTTATGTAAAAGACAATGGCTGTGGTATGCCCGCTGAAATTATCGAGAAGATTAAAAGTGGTGCAATTATACAAACTACAAAAAACAAAGGCCACGGACTTGGTATGAAACAAATCATGAAAACCGTCAATGATATGAATGGTGTTTTAGAAGTCAATTCTAAAGAAAATGTTGGAACGGAATTTCGTATGACTTTTTCCAAAAGCAGCGCACCTTTATGGTTTTCTGATAAAATTTGCTTAAAGAAAGGCGATGTGGTTATTGTCTTAGATGACGATCCTTCAATTTTTGAAGCTTGGAAAGACGTTTTTGAACCATTTTCCAATAACATATCCGTAAAGTATCTCACTAATGGGCGAGAAGTTCTGAATTTTATTTCATCGTTCGATGACAAAAGTAAATTATTTTTGCTTGCTGATTACGAGCTCAGAGGACAAGAACTTGATGGGATTGATATTATAGAACATTCCGGAATGCAAGGAAAATCTTTATTGGTTACAAGCTCACATGCGTCTGAGATAAGATTTTTTAGTGAAAGATGTGGCGCCTTTAAGATGTTCTCAAAATTATGCGGATTGGATAAAATTAAAGTAATTATTGAATAATAATTCTTTAGCTATTTGAAAAAAAATCAACTTTTTCTTTACCCATTACTGATAGCATATGTATTATATAAGTCAGAGGGAAAGATAATGCTTTGTAAAACATCGCTAAAATCCTATATAAAAAGTGACTTAATTTACGTTTTTTTCAATGGATTTGGCTCGGATTATCATTTTTGGGACGACCTTCTTCCTTATTTTGCAAAAGATAACTACGTACTACTTTCTGAAAATTATTTTAACTCTCCCGAAGACTATAACTCAGAATATCTGAATAAAATTTTCAAAGGAAAAGAATTGATAGGAGTTGGACATTCTCTCGGTTATCACAAGCTTTGCGATCTAAATCAGAAGTACGACTTTTTTAATCTCAAGAAAATTGTTTCAGTAGAAGGCTTTTCATGTTATTTGGGCAAGAATGAGCCAATAAAAAGCATTAGAAAATTCTATTTAGATTTCATGAAAAGCAGTTATTTTTTCTATCCTGAACTTACACTTTTCAATTTTATGGCCATGTGTGGCGCTCCAATGACAGAGCTACCATCACGATTAGATCAAAAAAAGCTTATGAGCGATCTAGAACTGTTATATTCTGGTATAGAATCACCAAAAATTCCGCATTTAGTTCTCTCAAGCATCGATGATTGGGTCATTCCGTTCAATATAATAGAGGATAATTTCAGAAATTTAGACGATGTAAAAATTGTTTATACAGCAGGAGCTTCACATTTACTTGGAATGCGCTTTCCTGATTATGTCAGCAATGAGATAAAAGGTTTTGTTGAAGATTCTTGTAAAATTAAGAAAAATAACACAAGGAAATAAACGTTTGGAACATTAAATGAATAGAAATAAAATATTTTTGCATTCAGCTATATGTTTCCTACTTTTTGTAAGCGTGTTTCTTTTGTATCTAAACTATAAAAGATATGTACAGTTCACAAAAATAGTATCATTTCTAGTTGTCTATGAAGCTGTGAACGATCACAAGCCACTTGAAATGGTGCGATGGGGAAGTCCACACGACGGTGGATATGTTATTCCAAAGATCCTTCTTGAAAAATCTGATGTAATGTTTGGATATGGAATAGGAAATGATATCTGTTTCGAAAGCTCGTTTTCCAAAAAGTATGGAAAAGAATCTTTTTGTTTCGACGGAGGAGTTAAAAATATAGAAACAGGATCTGAAAAGTGTCATTTTTTCAGCGAGTGTATAGGAAACGATAAACACTTATATGAAGATCAAAAATCGTCTGGAAAATTCTCTTCATATTCAGAACATATAAAAAGACATAAATTAGAAAACAAAAAAATATTTCTAAAAATGGATATTGAAGGAGCAGAATTTGATGTATTTGATGATATTTTGAAGCATAGCAATAGCATAACTGGAATAGTGCTGGAAATACATTTTATAGACGACGATAATATAAAGAAAACCGAAAAACTCTTGAATGAATTAAATAAGGATTTTTTGCTGGTACATGTACATGGAAATAATCTTTGTGAATATACGTTCTCTGCCAAAAATCTCAAAAATAGAGCGTCACGAGCCATGGAACTTACATATATAAATAGGAATATAGTCGATGAATACAAAGTATCAAATAACCAAAAACACCCTACTTCCTTGGACAGACCAAATCATCCTAATTTACCAGATTATGAATTTGAAGTTTTAGTAACACCGATGTAATACCGTAAAAATTACGGCCGGAAATGAATACTGTGTAGTACCCAAACATCAAGGCTGCATGCATCACATCAAGCCAAAGCGCATGTAGACGCAAGAACAATAGCTGCGGTTTCGCTTCTAAGCGATGTTTTTTCCCAATGATATTTTTTCTATAAAATCGTATTTCTCAAAAAGTTCTCTTTCAGTATCTGAAAAGCCGCCTTCCGGACCAACAAGAAAAGCATATTTATGAGAACGCGACATGTTTAAAATACTATTTTTTCTTATTTTTAGATTTTCATCTGCAACAATTAGCTTACATTCGTAACTATATTTATTCAAAAAATCTTCTAAAATTTCGATGTCATGTAATTTCGGAACGTCCAGCCGTCCAGATTGTTCACTTGCTCCGATCAATATTTGTTTTGCCTTTTCTTTATTGAATTTTCTTTGCTGTGTATATTGCGAAACAATTGGAATTATTTCAGTAACACCAATTTCCGTAATTTTTTCTAATAAAATCGACATTCTTGCGGGATTTATCAAAGAAAATGCTGCAATTATTTCTGTCTGTGCTTCATTATATGGAAGAATTTTTTGGTTAGTGCATTTCAAAAGACATTTTTTTACATCATGAATTGCACATTCCCACTCTCCGATTTTTTCATTAAAAATTTTTAAGGTATCGCCAATTTTTAAACGGA
>CAJODB010000017.1 GCA_905233185.1 uncultured Alphaproteobacteria bacterium
AAACTGGATACGCTTAGTTCGGCTTCTTTATCTATGAAAAGACCGTTTACAAGCCGATCAGTTTCGCTTTTCCCTCTGAATTTCAACGATTCTATGCTTACTTTACTTTTCCCTGTGAGAAATGCTGCCGTCGCTTCGACTTCGATATTTTTTGCGCTTGTATTATTTAAAATCACTTGTGATGGAGCTGAAATTTTTAGCGTTTTATCGATTTTTTTCGCTTTGTTATCGAACACAACATCACCTTCGTGCGAAATCAACAGATCACCAAGTTCCGGAATAGCAAGACAGAATCCTCTGGACAATTCGGTTTCCAAAGGTTTCGGCGCTATTGAAAATGACGAAGGCGCCATAATAGCTTCTTCTTTAACCTCAGCCTTTACTTTTTCCAAAATTTCGTACAGTTGCGGAGATTTTTCAGATTCTTCTTGGCGCTGTTTTTTCTTTTCGGTTTGCTGATACCAGCCTGATTGTTGGGCAATTGTAGCTAAGAGCATAAACGGAGTAATAAATTGATTGACAATGGTTTGATATGTGCTTTCGACCAGTTTCTGTGCAAGTACGGTAAAACCTACTTCTTCCATTTGCGTAACAGGATTCAGTCTAACCTGGCGTTCGACTCGAATATCGTACTCAGGAAGCATGGTAAACGCAGGCGATATGTTTGTTAGCATCATTACACAAACTAAAAATCTCGCTACTTAAGCTCTTCGAAAACACAAGAAATCTCCTTATATTAGCAAAAAAACAACCTTTAGCTGCGAACTTGCAGCTGACAAAAAATCATCGAAATTGGTTTATTGATTTATTTTTTTCTTTTATATTTATAAAGCTGTTGTCATTTCTATTGATTGTCCTCCTTCAATAAATAAAATAAAAATTTATTACAACTTATGGTTGCATACAGAAGAATAAAAAATCCAGAAAAAAACTTACCAAACACTTACCAAGAAGTGCCTAAATGGTGCGAAAAATTTTCTTATAAAACAGTATGTTAAGAAGGATTAATGTCTAATTGGTTACTAAGTAAATACTAATTACACTTTTATACGTTCAGATAATTGCATAGCAAAGACAATAATAAACGGAACGAGTGCGAATCTTATCTCTGACAGATAAAATTTGTCGAAAGCCAAAGCCTTGAATAAGTAGTATACTCCAGCGATCATTATTACTGAAAGAATCAAAGCAAACCACTTCTTTGAAATTGAGCTAAGTCTCCTCTCTTGCGTAATGAATAGAGCAGTTTCCATTCCTGCTAGTGCATAAAAAGCTAACCAGACATGAAATTCAACTTTATGTATTATACTTAGAGTGAACATAATTGCGACTGCGCTAATTATTGAAACAATTCCAACAACTTTGTCTCCGAAATTAACAGATATAACGTGATATATTAGCAATTCAGCCATTGTAAATCCGACGGCTCCAAGTATGTCTATGAGATCGTGAAAATGACAATGTATTAAACTAAATCCGAGGCAGCATATTAATGCAGCTAACCCGATTTTTACGATTTTATTATCTGTTTTGTATAAAATGTATCCATAAAAAGCCGAGGCGGCATGCATATGACCGCTTGGAAAGGCATATCCGGGACCTAAATGCGGAAATAATGGAACTTTAAATGAGTATTTGAGGAGAGTATTAAATATCATAACCCATAGAAGGAAACAGGCTGCTTTTGCATATATATCGCGCTTGTGAAAGATCATGCATACAACAACTATGGGCAAAATGAAAGTGATATGCCCAAATTTTAAGCAAAAGTGAGCTAATGAATCCACAAGGGTGTCTGACATATTATAAAAACTCCAAAAATATATAATATAATAATGTTAACAAGCAAAGTATTTATAACTAATCTTTCAGCAATTTTCATCCAAAAAGTTATTTCTCGCATTTCTTAACGGAAAAATTAGGTAAAGAGAGATCAGTTAAGCGGAAAAAAGAAAACATGATTATATAATTTTTTACAAGATATTGTTTAAAGAATAATATTTATGGATTTTTGTTAATTATTAATTAAATAACTATTTCAATAGTCATATGCATTTTCTTTGGTTAATTTCTTTATAGCTCTATATCTTTATTATTTGTATCCATGAGTGTATAAATTAACTCTTTTCTGAGATCATTTGTTAAGTTATTTAAAACATCTTCTTCAGCTGTATCCATGGTTTTTTCGCGGAAAAGCGAATGTAGCATCTCTGCTCCAGTTGCCTTCTCTGTGTCTGACCAAAAAATATTATAATTATTGTTATTGCTACCTCCTCTGTAAGAATTAAATCTTTTTGAGACTTTTTCCTGGACTTCTTTTCGTATTTGAATCTCATTTTTCATTATTCCACAGCTGGTCATGTATTTGCTTATAGGTAAATCATATAAAGCATTTGCTCTTTTTGCCATTTTCCATTTGCTTACAGCTTCTTCCTCTTCTTCAATCAAAGCTAATTCTTCAAGAAATTCTAGAATGTGCAAATTTTGAGAAAGTTCAGTATCTATGATTTTGTATTTTTCACGTAAAAGAGCTTTGGAAATAGGATTTTGCATTGTAGCTTTTTCCAATTTTAGGTCTTTTTTCTTTTGTGTCAGCTCTTTGATAGTATCACCCAAAATAATAGCTAATTTATCACGTGAGCTTTTTGAATCTGAAGAATGAAAGTTTATTATTTTCTCAATTTCTTCTTTACCAATTTCTTTTGTTACCTTTGAGGTAAGATTATCCCCGATGTTTTTAACAAACTGTAGAGTATCAAGTATGTTGGATTTTTTTGCAGCTAATTCTTTTTCTATGTTTTCTACAGCTTTTAAGGCATCTACATTCGTTTTTCCTTGCTCTTTTTCATGTTTGAAGACAGTTTTTGCTAATTCTTCTTTTGGAGATAGCTCAGTTTCTATCAAAGTATTTGTTTGCGGAGCGGCTGGATCACTTCCTTGTCTTTCTTTCGTTTTTGAAAAAGTCTGTTTAGATTCTTTGGCCTTTGCAATTAGTTCATTTAGACTGGTTTCGGATTTAGGTAGAATACTGTATTTTGGTGAGTCAGAATCTTGTTCGACAATTTCTCCTGTTTCAGATAAACGAAGACCGAATTTAGCTAGAAATAACTCAGCATTTATCCCAAGGCTTTCTGGATTTATCGGTGATTGATCATGCTCTTTAATTTCTGGTGTAAGATAGTGAACTGTTTCTAATCTAAACTGACCATTTGGAAATTCTTTGTCAATTTTTCCACTTGCTGATATACTACTTCCTTTTATAAGGGGTGGGACAGATGTTTTTATATGTAAATTCCCTCTTACAGAAATTCGAGCCCTGTTGGAGGTATTGAAATAAGACCATATAGGTCCTTCATAATAATGTCCGACATATCCCCAAACCCAGTGTATAGCCCGACAAGTACCTGTTTCTATTTCTATTTTCTCTTTACTTTTTGATTCAAAAGATTTTGCTATCACAGCTGATGCTTCTATTCCTACGGAATATATATTTCCGAGCACATTTTCAATTATTCCATTTAATGTTTTTAAATCAAATCCTTTGTAAGCAATTATTGAGGAGTATTGATTGCGTATTAATTTATTAGCTTTAAGGATAATCTTGCCTACATGAGTCTTAATCATTTTATTACCAACTAAAAAGAAATCGAATGTTTTTGGGACTTCATTTAATCTTAAGTCATTCAGAAAACTTCTAGAGCTTTCAAGAGCAATTCTGTTAGGAAAGCTAGGACTATAATAATGTTCATGAGGAACATCAGTTGTCAATCTTTGTATAATAGTCGGTTCTCCCTCGTTCAATATATTATCTGCGTGAACCTCGATATTGCCGTAAGCTTCGATAATTCCTCTGTTCTCAAAAGTCGCGCAGTTTTTCGCAAATAGCGATTGACAGGCGATTTTTCCTGAATTGTGGAAATCTGCGCCTTGAATATCGAAAGTAAATTTAGTCATTGGCATTGCAATATTTTTGCTGTTACTTACTGCTCCGATAATTTCCATTTCTCGTGCCAGAAAAGTTGCTTCGTTAAGTTGCTGCCAACTTGGGAGTCTCATTTTGTGGGAATTGAATTTCCCTCGTCCTTCTAAAATGCCGAAAGAAACGGCTGTCGCGGTTGACGTTGTAGTTGCTGATTTCCTTTGTGCTATTTTCTGAGTGATTTCTTTTTTACGCATGATCTTCGCGAACCTTTCAGCTCTAGCTTGCGCTTCTTTTTCATAATGCCCTCCTCCCGATGGTAGTTTTGGCGTCGGAGAATTCGGAAGCGAGAAACATTTAACAACCCCTCGTTGCGTTGGCATTTTTACAGGAGATGGAGCCGTTCCGCCAAAAAGCAAATGTCCTGTTCGATTGTGTTGGTACGTAGCATATTGTTGTTCATAAACATTTCTGTAATAACAAGCCACCCAAGCACGTCTGTCGCTTATTAATGCAATGAAACACTTTTTTATCTCCTCTGCAAGTTGCGCAGCTCCTTTCATTTTTGCAATATGCATGTCGCGGGTTAGCAAATCTGCCATAGCACGATAAGAAAGCGCATATTTTACGAGGATTTTATGCCGTTCTGTATGATCTTGCAGTTTCTGTGGCAAGCTTTTATCGTTCCAATTAATGCAATATGCGAGTTCTGTTGCGTCTACTCCTTGCCTTTCTTTCGCGAATTGCTCTTCTGTAAGAAGTGGTTCATCATCGGTTGCTATATGAGTTTCTTTTGTGCCATCTTTTTGTCGAATCGGATGTGTAAAAAGCTCTCCATCTCCGATTTTCCTTTTAAAAACAGAATCTTTGTACTCTTCTTGATACACTGATATAGGCATTAGAGAATGGTTAGGAGCGGTTGCGTCAGTGTTGACGATTTTTGTATTTTTCCCAGCTAAAATAACTTTGTTTTTTGCATCGGTTCTGGATACATCAATGATATTTTGTTCTGATTCTGTTGTCGGATCATTTTGCGTTGTCGTATCATCGATATTTGGAATTAACAATTCCGACGCTTCTGTGCTAATGTATCTGCCGATAGAGTTTATTCCGCTGACAAATTCAACGTGTCCTGTATTTTCTAGCTCCTGTATTGATGAGCCTGAATATATTCGCAGATTTGCGGCTGTTTTAGGTACAGACATTTTTCTACTTACGGAAAGTACACGTTTTAATTCTTTTATTGGCAGCGTTTTTTTGGCTTTAATTTCTTTATCGAACTCTTTCTTTTCTGCTTCTTTTATTGCTGCTTGTATTTCCGGGAGAATATTCTTTGCTAACCACAGTTGAATTGGATTAAATCTCAGAGATAGCAACGTTTGTAATTTTTCTTCCAGATTTGCGCGTTTCTGTTCCAGATTCGCATGAGGCGATTTTTCTTGAGATGAATTTTTTTCTGAAGGAAGAGTTGCAACGCAATCAATCATATTTTGCAAATAAAATTCTTCTAAATTTTTTTGATTAAGATCATCAATAGAGATATGAAGAATTGATTCACGAAATTCAGGTCGTGTAAACAGCAAAGGAAATGTTTCGGGTGAATATTGCGGTTCTGCAGATTGTTTTAAAAAGGCGTTAATATGTGCGTATTCACTTTGAAGTAAATTGGAATCTTTGATTTTCGCAAGTATATCAGAAATAATTTTTGTTCTTTGGTCTTCTGGTAATGCGAGAATTTCTTCAGCTGTCTGTTGTGATGCAGGGAATGAGGAATGAGCGAAGAAGGAATCATCATCTTCAGCGGTTATAGATTCGCCGTTAAAAAGATGCTTGATATGAGGGTTTAATAATATTAATTCGCCGTAATTTCGCAAAGTAGTTCCGCTAAAAATAACCCCATTTGAAGCGCCAAGTTGTCCGCGATTTATAAATGTTTCAAAAAATAATGAAATGAACGAGTCTTTAGATAGAAAATACCCTTTGTTTTCGAAAGATTTTACTTCTCCTTCGATTTTTTTTGCGGCTTTTATAATGGCATTTTCTTCATTTTTTATTTCTAATTTCGTATTTTCAAAAATAATAGAATCAGCAGATAAAGTTCCTTTATTTTCTAGTGTTTCAATACCATTTATAAATCGTAGAGTGCCTCTAAAAGTGCTTTGGCTTTCATTCACAAATTTCTTAACACCTATAACAATTTCACCATCTAAAAAAGGAGTGAGTAGAGAATAATTCTCAAGTTCTCCCACTCCTAAGAAATATTTAGCGTGTAAGTAATAATTATTTTTGAATTCTTTGTTAATTGTGAAAGTATCTAAAGTTATATCGTCATAATTTTCCCCGGAATCCACAGTTAATTTTCCAGACCAAGCGTTGATTTTTTTGTTATTTATTAATTCTTTTATTTTTCCGAAAAATTTTCCGCAAGTATCTGCTTCAATGTAGCCATTATTTTGAAAAGTTCCGGCAATTTGCATTTCTGCATTTGAAACACGGATATTTCCGTAATTAGCAGAGGTTGATTCAGCGCTGGTAACAACAAATGTTGCGTTTCGGCTGCTGATTCTGCCATGATTTAGTAAGGATTTATATGCTGTAACAGCTAGTGTTGTTCCGTCAATTTTTCCCGTATTCTCTAATACGTTAACATCAAGATCTAAATTTCTTCCAGTGAGGTTTCCTTTATTGTGCAAATAACCTATGTTACGTAAAAATATGTCATTGTCTGCGATTATTGCACCTTTGTTGAAAAAGTTGAAATTGTACGATGAATTTGATGAAGAATTGGAATCATTATTTTCAATACTTAATTTATTTTTGATGTTTAATTTTGAGGATTCTTCAATTTCAACAGAACCATTAGGAGCGGAAACCTTAATTCCAAGCGATTTTACAAAAGCTTCTCCGCGGAACTTAATTGTTGGAGCTATTATCTGCATATTATCACTTCTTAATGAGTTAATTACTACATTTCGATCGGTAATGAGTTTTAAAGCTTTATTTGAATGTGAATTTATGTCTATGCTGATTGTGTCATTTCCATTAAAAAAGAGTCGACCGATTCCCTGAATAAGAAATCCTTCCTGAAATCTTTTTTCTGCATCAAATATATTTTTTATTGTAATTGTTGTTTGATCATCTGTAACGTCGGTAACAATATTGAGAAAACTGCCAAATGACAGTTCTTTTTTTTCAAAAGTTTCGACATGTAACGCCAGTTGTTGAGCATAAAAATCTGTTTTTGTTGTGCGTCTATCATTTATATCTAACTTCATTGTAAATGCAGGTGACATGTTGGTTATCATCATAACCAAAACCAGAAATTTCGCTGTTTTCTTCTTTAACCATATTGAAATCATGCTCTACCTCCTCATGCTTTTTTACGGGATGTGCACAACTTATGGTTGCATAATGAGAAAGCAGAAATCCAAGCAAAAAGTTACCAATCGATTACCAAAACATGTCTAAATGATGTTGAATTTTACATTAAAAAACAAATGGTTATGAAGAAAGCAATCTAGTCGATTACTAAACGGATACTAAACATTATTTGAATATGGAAAATGCGTCAATTTTCGCTACTATTAATAGTCGGATCTTTCATTTCTTCCTTGTAATTTATGAGAATAATGCAAGATTATATTAAACAGTGTTACATTAATTGTTATGTTATAAATAATGCGCTTGTTACAAATAAATTCTGTTTTTAAAAAACTATGAAACAAAATCTTTATTGAAAAATGGCGCAGGAATAAGAATTTTTAAACTTGATATAAGAGCATACAATTTGTATTGTATTGAACGTAATTAATTACGAAGAAATATATATGCATAATCGGATTGAACAAGCAGTTATTGTGGCTGGGGGTAGAGGAGAAAGGATGAGACCTTTCACTGATGCACATCCAAAACCCCTTTATCCTATTTATGGAAAATCTTTTATAAGTAGATTGATCGATCAAATAAAAACATTTGGAATTAAACGTATAGTTATCCTTTTAGGGTATCTTGCTGAACAAGTTATGGAAGAATTAGGAGATGGTAGTAAGAATAATGTTGAAATAACTTACGATATTATTCCGGCAGAATTCGAAACAGGAGACAGACTTCTTCATGCATTACCTTTGTTAGATAATAATTTCTTAATGATGTATTGTGATAATTATTGTCCAATAGATTTTAAGAAACTTGAAGAATCTTTTTTCAAAAATAACGCGGCGGTTCAGCTATCTGTTTATTCAAATAAAGATCACTATACAAGGGATAACATTATAGTAAACGGATGTAAGGTTTTTGCATATGATAAATCTCGAAAACAATCTGGTCTTGCAGGGGTTGATATCGGATATGCAATTATACAAAAGACCGTTATTTCTTCTTTAACAAAAGATGTGGGAAATTTTGAAAAAGCGGTTTATAGCAATCTGGTGCAAGAAGGAAAATTATATGCGCTTGTCACTGATCATAGGTATTATTCGATAGGTTCTTTTGAAAGGCTTCCTCTTACCGAAGAATTCTTTAAAGAGAAGAAAGTAGTTTTTCTCGATAGAGATGGTACTATCAATGTAAAGCCTCCTAAAGCTTGTTATGTGGAGAAACCAGAAGATTTTATTTGGATTCCAGGGGCGATAAAAGCAATAAAACTGTTAAATGATCATGGTGTTATTACAATTTTAGTCACTAATCAACCTGGTATAGCTCGTGGTAGAATGAGCAAAGAAGATCTGGCAGCCGTACATGCAAAAATGCAATTCGATTTAGATCGGCATGGAGCAAAAATCGATCACATATATTGCTGTTTGCATGATTGGGATGATGGTTGTGATTGTAGAAAACCTAAGCCGGGGTTATTATACCAAGCACAGAAAGAATTATCTTTAGATCTCACAAAGTGCGTTTTTTTCGGCGATGATGAAAGAGATATAGAGGCGGGAAATTCTGCAGGATGCAAATCCATAATGATTAATGAATCAAATACTTTACTTAAGGCTGTACAGCAATATTGTTCTGAAATGGATGGTTAATTATGATTATATCGAAAACACCTTTACGGGCTTCTTTTTTTGGTGGTGGTACTGATTTCTCCGATTATTTTCACAACAGCAAATTCGGTTATGGATGTGTATTGAGTACAGCTTTGAATATGCATGTTTATATTACTGTTAATCGTCTTTTTGATGAGAAAATAAGATTGGCTTATACAGGCAATGAATTGGTTGACTCAGTTGATCAAGTTCAACATAACATAATTCGAGAAGCTCTTAAGATGACAGGCATAAAAAGCGGTATCGAAATCATCTATTCTGCCGATCTTCCAATGAAAGGTTTGGGAACCGGACTAGCTTCTTCAAGCGCTTTAACAGTGGGGGTACTTAATGCGCTTCATGCTTTTAAAGGGGAGTATACAACACCAGAACAACTTGCAAAAGAGGCTATTGATATAGAGATAAATAAACTTGGGCAGCAAATAGGAATTCAGGATCAGTATGCGGTTGCGTATGGTGGTTTTAATCGATATGTGTTTAATTTCGACGATACAGTTTCTATTACTCCAATTATTATTGATAAGGAAAAGCATAAAAGATTAATTGATAGATTTATGTTGTTCTATACAGGGGTAAATAGGGATTCTCGAGCAATATTCGTAGAACAGAAGAAAACTATTAATAACAAGAAAGAAATTCTCGACTCGCTCATTGAAAATGTACAAAAAGCTTGGTTAGCTCTTCAAAATAATGAATTAGATGAATGGGGAAGACTTCTTCATGAAACATGGCAAACAAAAAAGAAATTTGCATCAGGCGTATCTAATGCAGAAATAGATCAAATGTATGATTCTGCTATATCCGGAGGAGCATTAGGCGGAAAGATTCTTGGAGCTGGTGGTGGCGGGTTTTTGTTATTATATGTTCCTTTGGAAAAGCAAGATAATGTTAGAAAGTCTTTATTTAACTACAAAGAAGTTTCTTTTGCTGTAGATATGCAAGGAAGCAGAATTATTTTTTCTGATTAAATTTAATGGAGAATCGAATTGGACTATATCCAGGAAATACAAAACTATATAAATCTTGAAATTGAAGTTTTAAAACGATTAGATTATAAAAAAATATCGGATGCATTAAATGTTCTCACTGACGCTCTGAAAAATGAAAGAGTTATATATATTTTCGGCAATGGTGGTAGCGCAGCAACAGCATCGCATTATCAAAATGATTTCAACAAGGGAATATCAGAATATACGGAAAAGAAATTTCGTTTTTATTGTTTAAGCGATAATGTTGCTACTATAACTGCTATAGCTAATGATATTAGCTACGATGAAATTTATCGGCAACAATTAAAAGGCCGTTTATCGAAAAATGATATTGTGATTGCTATTTCAGGTAGTGGAAATTCCAAAAATGTCATAAATGCTGTTGATTATGCTAAAAGTGTCGGGACTTATGTAATAGGTTTAACTGGATATAATGGTGGAATATTAGGAAAACTTGCAGATTTACACTTACATGCGGATATAAATAGTATGCAGATTACAGAAGATATTCACATGATATTAGATCATTTAATGATGAGCATATTATATAAAACATTATGTGGAAAGGAACATTTAAAAAATTGAATAAAGTATTGGTTACAGGAGCTGCTGGTTTTATAGGTTCGCAGCTTGCTTATAGACTTTGGAAAAATGGTGACCAAGTTATATTGGTTGATAATTTTTCCTATGGCTCTGAGGATAATCTTGAATTTGATGAACATAATTTTTCATCAGAAATTTATAGAAAAGATATTCGCGATATCAATTTTATGGAGGATTTGTTTAAATCTGAGCATTTCGATTATGTGTATCACATAGCAGCGATAACACCATTACCTGATTGCCAAAGTAGACCAGTTGAAGCTATAGATGTAAATGTTCGCGGAACTGCAATAATTCTAGATTTAGTACGCCGTTATGGTGTAAAGAAAATGTTTTTCGCAAGTACTTCTGCAGTATATGAAAATAATACAGATTTTCCTTCTATAGAGGATAATGTAACTGCTCCGAGCTTACTTTATCCGAGTACAAAATATACAGCTGAACAGTTTTGCAAGGCATTTTATGATGCTTATAGAATTCCTATCGTTTGTTTTCGTTTCGCTAATGTTTATGGACCGCATATTGATTGTCTCAGAACTCAGCCGCCTGTTATGGGGTATATAATAAGAGAATTTTATAAAGGAAATAGCCCAATTCTTCATTCTACAGGAGAGCAACGCAGAGATTTTATTTATGTTGATGATCTGATAGATCTATGTTTGAAGGCTCAGAGCGCAGATTCTTTTGATGTAGTAAATGTATCATCAAATGAGACGATTTCCATAAATAAAATTGCAACAATTATCGCTAAAATAATGCATTGCGAGCATATAGAAATAAAGTATGCGGAAGTCGGAGACTTTTGGAAAAAATATCCGCAATTGTATTCATCTCCATATCCTATTTTACCAAAATTACTTGAACATGAGGTTCTAAAGTATACATGTTTATCTAACAAACATGCTTATGATAAATATAGTTGGAAACCGAGAACAAATATAGAAGACGGTCTTCAAAAAACCGTGGATTTTTCATGTAATGTACTAAAAAAGAATCTATGAAAGTCGGAAATTATGAAAAAAATATCCATTGTCATACCGTGTTACAATGAACAAGATGCTTTACCTTTGCTTGTTGATGAACTTGAAAAGCTTATAATTCGTATGAAAAATGATGCTACCTTTGAAATTATTCTTGTAGATAATTGTTCTGAGGATGATACATTAAAAATTATGAAAAAACTCCACAAAAAAGATAAGAAATATCGCTATATTTCTTTTTCGAGAAATTTTGGGAAAGATTCGTCAATATATGCAGGATTAAAAGCTAGTACAGGAGATTTTGTTACTATTATGGATGCTGATTTACAAGATCCTCCAGAACTTTTGATTGAAATGTATAAAATTCTAAAATCCGGCGATTGTGATTGCATTGCAGCTAGGCGCAAAAATAGAAAGGGTGAGCCTTTGATTAGGTCAATGTTGGCTGATATCTTCTATAAAGTAATGCAAAAAATATCTGATTACGAAATAGTAAGTGGAGCAAGAGACTTTAGACTGATGACGCGAAAAATGGTAAATGCTGTTTTGGAAATGGAGGAAACTGTCAGATTTACTAAAGGAATATTTGCTTGGGTTGGTTTTAAAACTACATGGATTGCTTTTGAAAATAAAGAAAGATCTGCTGGGAAAACAAAACTTCCTATGAAAAACGCGATTTCATATGCTATGAGGGGAATAGTTGCATTTTCTACAGTTCCACTTCTTCTTGCTTCAGTAATAGGTATGATATTTTGCTTTGCTGCTTTAATTTATACGGTTGTCATAGTATTTAATCATTTTATATTGAATAATATCGTTTCAGGTTACTCATCTTTAATGTGTGTTTTGTTATTCGGATTCGGTCTTGTATTACTTATTCTTGGTATTATCGGGCAATACTTAGCTCAGATGTATTTGGAAGTAAAACGTCGTCCAAAATATATAATTAAAGAAAGTTGCTGATTATTTTAATTAGGAATATTTCATTTCTATAAATAATTTGTGTATAAAAAATATAAGAAGGAAGAATTGTAATGTTAAAAAATGTTATTAATCAGTTTAGTATATTAAAAAATATAGACTTTCAGATAAGTAAAACAGTAGCAAATTGGATAATAGGAATTTTAATTTTTACTGGTGTAGTTCTTATTGTTTGGAACGCTAATTGGAGATTCGGAGATGATATTCAATTTTTATTTACAACAGCTAGCGGTAAACCTATATTTACTTGGTTTGGTAGTGGTAGATTTTTCCCTCTTGGATTAGCGGATTATAATATTTTATTATTCGTTCCTTTTGGATATACAGTAACAGCTCATCTTATTTGGAATAGCGTTTTATGGTTAATTTGTATGGTTTTTCTTTTTAATTTTCTAAAAGAAATAACCAATAAAGATTATTTTGTTTGTATAGTTTCTATAATTATTTTGATTTGCTCATCTGCATTCTTATGGGTAAATATGCATCTTCCTGCTTTTGAAAATGTTATATGCTTTATGTTTTCTGTATTTATGTTTTGTGCTTGGAAGGGTGAAAAAAAACAGTCGATAAAATATTATGCTTGTGCACTGGCTGCAACTTTATATGTCGTTTATGTAAAAGAACCGGTTTTCGGTATGATTTTTATAATTGCTTTTACAAGATTGATATTCGGTTTTCAAACACTTACTAAAAAAGATAGAATTTTCTATTACTCTATTATTTTAGCTGCTCTGAGTTATATTATATTGTATTCATACTTATGGTATCAAAACCCTCCCGAATCTCTCTATAATGTAGGACGTTGTGAACTTCGAGGACTAAAATTGGCTCTTGCTCAGTTACATTTAGAGCCAATACTTTGGGTAACGTTGATTTTGGGAGTAGTAAGAGCATTTTTTGTTGTATTTAAATCTGATAAGACCAATCTATTGGTTGATTCTTTATTATTTGCCGGGGGGGGGTATTTCCTTGCGCTTTGGGTTTTAAATTTGATAAGTAATTATTATGTTGTTCCGTGTGTATTTTTAAGTATTCCAGCTTTTGCTTGTTTTTTGCATTCTTTGCGACGATATAATCTTTTGATATTCTTTGGAGGTTTTGTTCTTTTATTATGGCCAGCCTATAAAGATTCGCATATGGCTGTATTATGTGCAGAACGTACTTTACGAGAAAGACGAGAAGACATGGCGGCCGTCAGTTTTCTATATGAACAATCAAAATTAGGTAAGAAGATTTTTTCAGTTATTCTTGATACAGCGAAACCAGATCCTGTTGGAAGTAGGTCTTGTAATATTAATTATTGGAATTCATTTATAAAATTTTTATCAAAAGAAAACAAAGAGGTAGTTAACCAGGTATACAATTTGGATGAAGTAGATGATAATACGATTATTGTATTTTGTTTGCATGGACAGGAAAGAAGTGATTTATTAGCTCATCCAAAAATGAAAAATTTCTATTTGCATTCTGTCGTTCCTGCTGTAGATATATATGCGCCAAAGGTATTATTGGAACATAAGTGATTTATAATTTTATGGTTTAAGGGTAGATTAGCCATCTGCTATTATTCTCAAGCTAATCTAGCTTTGGACATTATTATCTGCAAATACTTCACACTGCTTTATTACTATTTCAACAGTATCTTGTTGAATTTTTAGATGGTATATGCTTTTTCAAAAACTTTTTAACCAATAAATGCATTTTTGTTGGTTCAGTTTCTCTTTTCTGCCAATCAATGATTTTATTTTTTTTCAGAATATCCATTGATTCTTTTGTTATCGTTAATTAATTCACGATGTCCATAAAATCTTTTTAATTGTTTGAGGCATTAGTTAATGCATCATAGAATGTCATTTCTTCTGTAGATAATCCTAAATTTTTTGCTTCTTTTTTGGGAGGATAAATATAATTTGTTTAGCAATATTTAGTAATTCCTTTTTGCTGATCATTTTTGCACGATTCTAAATCGCTTGTAATTGCAAATGCACTATATAACCGTATCCATATAATAAGTTTAATCTTGCTGACTGTATGGCTATGGATATCGAATTGGTAAATAAATATGAGAAATACGCAAAAAGTTGGTGTGAATGTTTTCGGGGACAGGAACGAGAAATGTTGCAGAAATTATCAAAAGCAGTTGTTCAAAAAGAAAATTCACAACGATATGAGCTTGTTGCTCAGTGTTTAAAAGAAATATATGAATATAGCGAAAAGTCAGAGAGAGAGTTAAATTTTTTGGGTTGTTCCATTAGCTTGCTGGATCCTTCCAATACATTTCACCGAGACTTAAATCAAAATAACCCACTATTGGTAGATATTTTAGAGAAAATAAATTACCGAGTCGAAGATGGACCTTCAGAAGATGACTCTGATATATAGTGATTTGATTATTATCTTAAAATATTCCTGATAAATGAGTTGTTTAGAGAACTATAAAAATTTATCTCATCAAAAACAAAAGACAAAATGGGCATTTTTCGTTTTCCGTCTGTAGGAGCAGCCATTTTTTGTATCGTTATAACATATTGAAAATAAAGAGAAAGCGCTAAAAAGCTCTCCAGTGACGAGTTATGAAGTAGGTACCATCCGCTCCACCAGCAGCGTGACGCTTCACCCGATTTTTTATTTTTTGGAGGGCATTTAGCTCAGCGGTAGAGCATTACGTTCACATCGTAGAGGTCGCAAGTTCGAACCTTGTATTGCTCACCAGCAGCGTGACGCTGCACCCAATTGATTGATTTTTAAGGAAAATTTAAGATAGTGCGTTTTTGATTCCTCTTGATATATTGAATCCTTCATTAACTTTAAACACCTTTAATATACATTCGAATCAATCTCCAGTTTCCGTTTTTCTCAAAAAAATCTCTCCAAAAGCCAAAAATTCTCCAAATGAAGGGGTTAGGAGAACATCGCTATTTCAGCTCTGGAGACTTTTCTCAATTTTTCATAAAATTATCTCTGAAAAGTTCGTCGAGTTTTTCACCTACCAGATGGTACTTACTTCATAACTTTTAGCGCATTGAAATATATAGATATTTTATTAAAGGAAAAATCAAAATTTTCAGCAGAGATAGCAGAAAACAGCTCATTTTTATTGATATACCAGGAGCTAAACAGCCGAGGTTAGAATTCCAATTCCATTCGAGGAGCAATAAGCCGATAAAACGGAAAAGTCTATCAAACCTGAAATCGTTGCTTTTCAATTGGTTATGAATTTCGAAAAAAATTGAGAAAGTTCTTTTAAAGAAAAAATTTTATGTGCTAAAAATTACTTTCGTTATTATATTAACAAAATTCAATCTGGAGTTGAAGGAGCGTGATTTTTGATGTAGATTCAAAAGAGTATAAATGGTTAATAGTATTCAGGAGGGTAGATATGTTTGACAATGATTTATTTAGAAGTATTTGCTTCAGTGCAGTTATATCAGGGCTGGTTACTTGCAGTATTGAAGCCATGGAGCAACAGCCTGAACTTGGAAGCAGAGTTGCGGCTTCATCTTTAAGTGCTCCTATAACAAAAGAGCGAATCGCTAAGTACAGGAAAATGCAGAATTCCGGCGAAATATATGACAGCGTTGACAATGGATTTATTGCATATCAGCATGCTTTAGTGCAAAAGATTAATGAGTTTAACAGTACACCGGAAACTCCTGATGGTTTAAAAAGAAGAGATGATATTTTGCGTGAAGCGATGGGAACTTACGGAGAAGGACTTTATATTATTCCTCCGATTTATGCGAACTGCGGACTTTCCAATGTACATGTAGGAAGAAATGTTGTTATAAATTTTGATTGTAAATTTGTAGATGATGGTGAAATATTTATAGGTGACGATGTTATGATCGGACCGGGGTGCTCAATAGCAACAGCGATTCATCCTATATCACCGAAACTCAGGCAATTCAAATTACAATTTAATAAACCGGTTCATATCGGAAATAATGTTTGGCTTGGAGCAGGAGCTATTGTTCTTCCGGGAGTTACAATTGGAGAGAACTCAATAATCGGAGCAGGTGCAGTTGTAACTCATGATGTTGAACCGAATGTTATTGCTGTCGGAAATCCTGCAAAAGTTCTTCGTAAAATTACTCCTGATGATGATGTGTTTTATGATAAGGGAAAAAGAATTCCACAGGATATTATTGATAAATATATGAAAGAAGGCGCTGAATAAGCCATTATGGTTTTGCCGGCAAAATGATTCAAAGAATATTTGTTTACGCAAAAGTGTAGTTGTGTTTTTTATCGCAATGAGAGGCTGTTCATGCGTAATAATTTTTGCGAAGTTTTTGGAGCAGTTGTTTTATGTATATTTATTTATGACATTGAAGCGATGAAACGATCTCCTGTTACAGACGAAACTTTTTCTGTACCACAGAGTGTTTCATCAGCAAAAGCTCAAATCGTTAGATACATGCGAATGCAGAACCCAATAGAGTTGTGTGATCTTATTGAAGAATTGTTTGATTCTATGAAAGAGTCTGAAATGTCAGATGGATCTAAGAGGTTATTTTATGCTAAAATAGATGAAAAATTACATTCAGGCGATGTTTCTATGGAAGAAAAGAAAGAAGATACAGATGCAATAGAAATTGTTGATGCGTGCGAAAATAATTTGCAACACGTAACTTTAGCTATTCAAAAAGGGAAACTTGTTGTTTTCGCCGGGGTTTCGGGGTCAGGGAAAAGCTCGCTTGTGTTTGATACGATCGCAGCAGAAAGCGCACGTGAATGGCAAAGTTCTTACCCGCTTTATTTGCGTAACAAAATGCCTTCTTATGAGCGTCCGAAAGTTGAAGCTATTCACAATTTAACTCCATCAATTGTGGTTGATCAGAAAACATTTGGAGCAAGCAGTCGCTCAAGTGTCGGAACAGCAATTGATGTTGCACCTCTTGTGAGATTGTTATTTTCACGTATCGGAGAACCTTCTGCCGGTGGATCTATGGCTTATTCGTTCAATCATCCTGCAGGAATGTGCCCTGAATGTACAGGACTTGGTGAGCAAATGCGATTAAATGAAGATCGTATTTTTGATGAAACCAAAAGTTTAAAAGAAGGTGCGATTTTGTTCAGTCAATTCAGTTCAGGATGGCAACACCTTCTTTATCAGAACAATCCGTTACTTGATCCTGATAAAAAATTGCAAGATTTTTCACCTGAAGAGTGGGAAATTTTAAAAAACGGTGCTCCGAAGCCTCTGAAAATAGAAATTCGTTCAAACAACACTGGAAAAGTAGACAAAGTAGATTACGAAGGTGTAATCCCTCGTTTTTATCGGCTTTATCTCAAGCGTGATATCTCGAAATTGAAGAAAAATCTGCAAGATGAAGTGTTAGCTCTTATTTTTAAAGGTCCGTGCCGAACATGTGGCGGAACAGGTTTAAATCCTGCAGCTTTAGCTTCAAAAATCAACGGACATAATATAGTTAATTATACAGAAATGTCTGTAACAGAGTTACTTCCTGTCTTAAGTGGAATCAAAGAACCGAGAGGAATATCCCTTGCTACTCAAATTTCAGCTTATCTCGAGCGTATGATAGATGTCGGAATCGGGTATCTTTCCCTTGGACGCAAGACTGACACACTTTCAGGCGGAGAAATTCAGCGTATAAAGATGGTACGAAATCTCGGTAGCAGCCTGAGCAATATCACATATATTTTTGATGAACCGACTGCGGGACTCCATCCTCACGACGCCGAACGAATCGGAAAATTACTTTTAGGCTTACGAGATAAACACAATAATGTGCTTGTTGTCGAGCATAGTCCTCAAATGATTTCTCTTGCAGATCAAATAATTGAACTTGGTCCGCTGGCAGGAACAAAAGGCGGAAGAATTGTTTTTTCAGGAGATACTGATGCTTTAAAAAAAGCTGACACATTGACTGCCCAAGCTATGAAACGAAAAGTGCAAATTAACAAGAGTCCGCTGCCTTGGAAAGAGGGGTATGAACTGAAAGATGCGCATTGCCATAATTTGAAGCATATTAATGTAACGATTCCGAAAGGTATTTTAACTGCGATTACAGGCGTTGCAGGTTCAGGAAAAAGCTCTTTGGCTTGCAATGAATTTGTTGAACATTATCCCGAAGCAATTGTTATTGATCAAAAACCGATTGGAACATCAATTCGCTCAACTCCTGCGACTTATACAGGTGTTATGGATGAAATTCGCAAATTATTTGCAAAAGTCAACAGAGTTGATGTCGGTTGGTTTAGTTTCAACTCGCGCGGAGGCTGTTCTGTTTGTAAAGGTACGGGACAAATTTCTTATGATATGGCTTTTGCTGAACCTGTAGTTGTTAAGTGTGAAGAATGCGGAGGACATCGCTACAATCCGACTGCACTTGGATATAAATTTAAAGGAAAAAATATCGAAGAAGTCATGGATTTAACAATTGAGCAAGCGATAAAGTTTTTTGATGATGCAAAGATACGAAAACTTTTGCAAAGTATGATTGATGTAGGCCTTGAGTATCTTACGTTGGGGCAACCAACAAGTACGCTTTCAGGGGGTGAAATTCAACGTATAAAATTGGCGAGTGAACTTCATAAAGAAGGAAAGATTTACGTACTCGATGAACCGACTAATGGTTTACACAGCAAAGATATCGAGAAACTGTCGAGATTATTACGGAAGTTAGTGAAGAACCGAAATACCGTTGTCATTGTAGAACACAGACTCGAGATGATTGCGCAAGCAGATTGGGTAATCGATATGGGACCTGAAGGCGGAAGCTCAGGCGGTGAAATTTTATTTTGCGGAACACCTGAACAATTGCTTAGCTGCTCAACTTCTAAAACCGGAAAATTTTTAAAGGAATATAGCTCAGAGGATTAATGGATGATCGTTTGTAATTAAAATGTTTTGCTCTACCGGATGTCCCTTACTTCATAACTTTTAGAACATTGAAATATATAGATATTTTATTAAAGGAAAAAGCAAAATTTTCAGCAGAGATCATAGAAAGCAACCAAATTTTGCTGATATATCAGACATAAAACAGCTAAGGTTAGAATTCCATTTCCATCCGAGGATGCAATAAGCCGATAAAACGGAAAAGTCTATCAAACCTAAAATCGTTGCTTTTCAATAGGTTATGAATTTTGAAAAAATCGCAGATAAACAAAAATTATTATAAATCACCTCAAGGGATTTTATCTTTATATTGATGTATCTCAAATTAAAAGTATAAAAATTTTCTAAAATAATATAGTTTTATAGGGTAGTTTTAGTTTGTGGTGTGTTATGAGTAAAAAAGTATTAATAATTTCATCGTCTCCGGTGAAAGATGGGAATTCTGATACGCTCTGCCGAAAATTTGCGGAAGGAGCCACAGAATCAGGGAATCAAACAGAAAAAATCGATTTAAGAGACCTGAAAATTAATTATTGTCGAGGATGCGGATATTGCAGTACGACAGATTACAATGGCTGCTGTCAGAAAGATGATATGGCATTAATTTTGGATAAGTTGCTCGATGCTGATGTTATTGTTTTCGGTACTCCCGTTTATTTTTATGCTATGTGCGGACAAATGAAAACTTTTATTGATCGTTGTTGTGCGAAATACACAAAGATTAAAGGAAAAGAATTTTACTTTTTAATTACGGCAGCTGAAGAAGATAAAAAAATGCTGAATCGCACAGTCGAAGAATTTCGTGGATTTTTGGATTGCATCGAAGATTGCGAAGAAAAAGGCATTCTATATGGAACTGGCGTTTGGAAAAAAGGTGACGTGAACAGCACAGAATATCCTAAACAAGCGTTTGAAATGGGAAAATCAGTGTAATGGAGGAGAAAGAGGATGAAATTTTCAAAAATATGCGTTGTAAGTTTGATTTTACCTTTAATTTTAGGAGGATGTAGTATGAATTCGGTTGAGAACCAAAACTGGGATAAAATCTTCGTAAAAAGCGATAAAGTTGAAATTAAAAAAGTTAGTTTCAAAAATCGTTACGGAATAACTTTGGTCGGTGATTTGTATATTCCGAAAAATAAGTCGGGAGAAAAAATGCCGGCGATAGCTTTTAGCGGTCCTTTCGGAGCTGTGAAAGAGCAGGTTTCAGGATTTTATGCACAGACCATAGCAGAAAGCGGATTTGTAACACTAGCATTTGATCCTTCTTATACAGGGGAAAGCGGAGGAGAACCTCGTCATGTTGCATCACCTGATATAAATACGGAAGATTTCAGTGCTGCAATAGATTTTCTGAGTAATCATCCGAATGTCGATCCTGAAAAAATCGGAGTATTTGGAATTTGCGGTTTCGGAGGATTTGCTTTAAACGCTGCGGCAATTGATACTCGAATCAAGGCAACAGTGACGTTAACAATGTATGATATGACCCGAGTCAGCGCACGTGGCTATAATGATTCTGTCGATGAAAATGGTCGTTATGAACAAAAACAAAAATTAAATGCTCAGCGTACTGAAGATTTTAAGAATGGTACTTATGCAAAAACTCCTGGGCTTCCTGAAAAATTAACCGGATCCGAGCCGCAATTCGTAAAGGATTATTTAGCCTTTTATAAAACGCCACGCGGCTTTCATCCTCGTTCCATAGGATCAAACGGATATTGGAATATGACCTCATCGCTTTCATTGATTAATATGCCGATTTTGGCCTATAGCAATGAGATTCGTACTCCTGTGCTTATGATTCACGGAGAAAAGGCTCACAGCAGATATTTCAGTGAAGATGCTTTTAAAAAATTGAAGGGAGATAACAAAGAGCTGATGATAATTAAAGATGCGAACCATGTTGATTTATACGATAATATCGAGAGGATTCCATTTAAGAAAATCATCGAATTTTTCAGAAATAATTTGAAGTAATTGTATGAAAATATTGTTATTATTCCAGAGGCGAGCCAATCCAAACATATTGCAAAAAATTTTGCCCTGTTCTTCCTGGAAATATGACAACTTGCTGATTACAATAAAAATCAAAGCAGTGCATATTGGAATACAATTTTATATTGTTTGATTATGGAATTTTTTTACTTCACTATTATATTAACAACTTTCGATTTTTAATTGTTTTTTGTTAACAAATCTGAAATTGTACTGATAAAACAAATGATATTGAAAATTTTGATATATACTTAAAGGTGTGTTTTTTCGAAGATATAATCAAACTGTTATGTAGTAACGGGAGAAATAGTATGGAATATATAATTAAAAATTGTTTTGCTTACATGGTAAGAGATAATATCAGAAGCTTGCTTTCAAAGGAGCCGTATGAGGGAAATCCTCAAGTACGGTTCTAAGAGGGAGGAGCTCAGCAATGGGCTCTTCTACTCGCCTGAAAATTACAAAATCTCGATTCTGAAATATTTTTCTAAAGTCACTCCAACAGGATTTATTTTAAAATTTGCTTGCCATATTTCGACGCCTTTTGCGAGATTTCCATCATAAACATGTTTCAATTCATAATATTTTTTTGTTTTTTCGACAATTTCAAATCCGGGATTATCATAATAAAAAACACAAAAGCATAATAGCACGTTGATTTTTACCAATGGAATTTCCAAGTTCAATAAAATGTCGAGTCATACGATCTGCTTTTGCTGAATACGGCGCAATTTTTTTCGTTTTTACATACTCTGGAATATCCATCTGCAAGAACAACAATGATGTTTTTACTTCAATAAAGGTATCTCCGACAAAAAAATCCAATTTCGAATTACCTAAGATTTGTTCTCTGCAAATTACATTGCTCGTACTGATCATTTTTGAAAATCCGCCGTTGCGCAGGAAATGCTCAACATATCGATTGGCGGCGTTTTGATTTATTCCGATCCATTTTTTTTCTGAATCTTCGGGCTTGTTTAAGGATATTGCTTCAACCGTGAAAGCCGTTTTTCTCGATGAATCCACACTCGAAGAAAGCAAACAAGGTCTTTCGGATAATTCCAAATTTCCGACTCTTCCTGTCGAAGGACAGTGACAGTGATAAGATTCGCCGTTGTAATTTACCTGCATCGTAAATTGAGTGTTTCGTTTTTCGATGACGCCTTCAACAAGCGGATTTTTAAAAACAAAAGGTAACATGCTTAACTCACGGATCGTTTGTTTAAATAATACTACATTAAAAAATGAATTGAGATGATTGCTTCCGAAGCCCAAACAAAAAATTTTTAAAAAATTGCATTTTTCCTGAACATTTTTTCGAGAAAAACTGAATAAGTATATGTGGCACGATGGTGTTTTATGTATACGCAGGAATATTTGGAAGCAGTAGAAAAAGCGATTTGCGATTTACAGTCGGGGAAACGAGTAACATCGGTTTCTTACGGAGACACGCATGTTCAATATGCGCCGATTAATCTTACTGATTTACTGAAGCTTCGCAGCCAAATAAAAGCCGGTATTTTGGGAACAAATTCTTGCAAACGTCAGGTGATTTTTTCGACCTCAAAGGGGGGGCGATGATAAGAATCGCTGATTTATATGCAGGAATCGGAGTATTCGACTTGGATTTGAACAAGCTTTCGGAAAAGAAAATGTTGATTGCGTTTTCACCAGCGAAATCGATAAATATGCGGTCATGACTTACATCGCAAATTTTGAAGATAAAAACATCTTCGGTGACATAAGAAAAATTTCGACTCCAGAAATTCCTGATCATGACATTTTGTTAGCAGGTTTTCCGTGCCAATCATTTTCTGTTGCAGGATTAAAAAAGGGATTTAATGATGAGCGCGGTCAGGCATTTTTTGAAATCGAAAGAATTTTAAAA
>CAJODB010000018.1 GCA_905233185.1 uncultured Alphaproteobacteria bacterium
TCGCATTCAAAAAGGAATGCAGGAAATTCTGAAACAGGAAAAAGAGTCTCAAGTCATGCTGGCAGAAGCATTTAAGGGGATCGGTTATGGCATTGAGTAGATATAAGCTTGGGGATTTGATTGAACAAGTCTCGCGTATCAATTCGAAGCTAAAATATGGTTCCAAAGACGTCAAGGGCATGACTATCACCAAAGAAATAATTCCGACAAAAGCCGATGTCAGCGAAACAGATTTGTCCCGTTTTTTAATTGTAGAACCAAATGAATTTGTTTATAACCCGAGGACTCACGGCAAAAAGATTGGATTCGGGTATAATAATACGAAAAATAATTTGATTATCAGTTGGAATAATATTGCTTTTCGAATTAAGTATAATATGACTAACGCAGTGTTAGCAGATTACCTATTTTTACACTTTAAACGTGATGAATGGGATCGCGAAGCTTGTTTTCAGTCGTGGGGCAGTTCTACAGAAGTGTTTTCTTGGGATGCATTGATCGATATGGATATCGATCTTCCTCCGCTTTCAATTCAGCAGAAGTATGTTGATGTTTATAATGCGATGCTCGCTAATCAGCAAAGTTACGAACGTGGATTAGATGATCTGAAACTTTCTTTTGAAGCCATTATTAATGAAAATAAGCATAAAGCTACCAGAAGAGTAGATAGTATTCTAAAAGAAATAGACTGTCGAAATGTAGATGGTTCAATAAATAACGTACAGGGAATAAACATAACAAAACAATTTATGCCCTCTATCAAAGTAGTTCGAAAAGGACAATTTGCTTTTTCTGGGATGCAGACAGGAAGAGATGAGTGTATCCGTATAGCTTTATATCAAGACGACACCCCCATCGTAATATCACCAGCATATACAGTTTTAGAAATTAAAAATAATACGATCCTTGCAGAATATATAATGATGTGGTTTTCTCGCAGAGAAGTAGACAGGCTCGGTTGGTTCATGAGTGATGCGAGCATTAGAACAAATTTAGATATGGACCGTTTTAGCGAAATACAAATACCAATCCCTGAAATAAAGATTCAAAAATCGATTGTAGATATATACCATGCATATAATATCCGCAAATCGATCAACGAAAAACTCAAAACTCAGCTTAAAAACATCTGTCCTATTTTGATAAAAGGTTCTATCGAAGAAGCAAAGAGGAACGAAAATGTACACTCCGCCGTTTGAAATCACATCCAAAATAATTGAACTTATCTCTAAAATTTCGGAAAAAATCGGAGAAATTAATTATCTTCAGAATAATCCGTATCACATTCGATTAAGAAAAGAGAACCGTATAAAAACTATTCATTCTTCGCTTGCTATTGAAAACAACAGCCTAACTCTGAAACAAATAACGGCAATAATTGATGGTAAGCAAGTTTTAGGAAATCCCAATGAAATTAAAGAAGTAAAAAACTCAATTCAGGCATACGATTTATTGTTATCACTAAACCCATATGACGAAAAAGATTTATTAAAAGCGCATAAACTTATGATGCAGGATTTAGTGGACAGAAACGGAGAATACAGAACAGACGGTGTTGGAATATTTGATGGGAAAAAGGTCGTGCATGTTGCTCCGCCGGCAGACAGAGTTCCGTCGCTCATGTTTGATTTATTAGAATGGCTAAAAACGAGTGATTTTCATCTATTAATAAAAAGTTGTGTTTTTCATTATGAATTTGAGTTTATTCATCCCTTTCAGGATGGAAATGGTAGAATGGGGCGTTTATGGCAGACTGTAATTTTAAAAGAATGGAAAGAAATTTTTGCATGGCTTCCAGTTGAAACCTTAGTTAAAGAGAATCAAAAAGAATATTATAGTGTTCTTGGAGCGAGTGATAGTGAAGCAAGCAGTACAAAATTTGTAGAATTTATGCTCTCCGTAATTCTGAGTACAATAGAAGAAATTATTGAAACAGAGAAAAAAGTTACACAAAAGGTTACAGTAAAGATTACTGCAAATCAGAAGAAAATTATTAATGCTGTTAAAGAAAATCCGTTTATAACACAAGAAGAACTTGCTGATATTGTTGGAATTGCAAGAAAAAATATAATTGAAAATATGAAGAAACTTCAAGCAAACGGATTAATAAAACGTATCGGTGCCGATAAAAATGGTTATTGGCAAGTAGAGGAATAAAGATGTCTAACTTACGAGAATATAATGGTCGCTATACCGAATCAGAATATGAAAGTGCTTTTATTAATTTTCTTGAAGCGGAAGGATGGAGATATTCTTCAGGTGATAATGTTAAGCGTGTTACTAACAGAGATGTGTTAATTGCAGATGACTTGAAAAAATTCTTATCTTTTCAAAATCCCGATTTAACAGAGGAAGAAATTACGCAAATTTTCGATAGTGTGCGTCTTGTTGGTAGCGAAAGCGACTTTGCTACATTACATAAAGTTTACAGCTGGATGGTTGATGGCGTTCAATTTACGCCTCAAAACAGTTTAGCAAAAATGATATCGCTAATCGATTTTGAAAATCCTGATAAAAACATTTTTCGAGTTGTAAATCAGTTCACGGTTGAATACACAAACAATGGGCAGAAAGAAAATCGCCGTCCTGATATCATTTTGTTCGTAAACGGCATGCCTTTATGCGTAATTGAGCTGAAGAATCCTGCTGACGCTCATGCTACTATTTACGATGCTTGGGAACAAGTCAATATACGCTATTGGAGAGATATTCCGCATTTGTTGCATTATTGTCCGTTAGCTTGCATATCCGATGGAGTAAAAACAAGACTCGGTACCGTTCGAACACCGTATGAACACTTTTATGCGTGGAGACGTGTTAATGACGGAGATGAGATATCATCTATGCCTTTTGCAGAAACGGAAACGATGATTAAAGGCGTATATAGTCCTACTCGCTTTCTCGAAATTTTTAGAGATTACATTTATTTCCAAGATAGTATTTACGATAGAGATGAGAAAGAAATCGTATGTCGTTATCCGCAATTCTTCGCGGCCAAACTTTTAAAACAAAGTATTATTAGTTCTATTACTGCCAAAAGTGGAAAGGGTGGTACATATTTCGGGGCAACCGGATGCGGAAAAACTTATACGATGGCTTTTCTCGCACGTCAACTTGCACTTCGCTGTACAAATATTCCTCAAATTGGTTCTCCCACGGTTATCTTAATCGTTGATAGAGATGAACTTCAAAAACAAGGAGCAAAACTTTTTACGAAGAGTAAGGAATTTTTAAATCTCGGTGAAGTATCTGTTGTGAAAAATCGAGCGCATTTGAGGCAGGAACTGTCTGCAAGGAAAAGCGGTGGTTTTTATATTTGTACCATACAAAAGTTCTGCGATAGGCAGGAAGATAAAATCGGTCTTATTAATGATCGTCAGAATATTGTGTGTTTTTCCGATGAAGCTCATAGAAGTCAGCTGGAACACTCGAAAAAGATACAATTCAGTAAAGATACTGATGAAAACATGAAAGCCGTAATTTCCAAGCCTTATGCAAAAGTGTTGAAAGAGGCTTTTCCGCACGCCACTTTTGTCGGTTTTACTGGTACGCCAATTGCAGAAACCTATCAGACGTTTGGTGATGAAATCGATCGTTATACGATGGATCAAGCTGTTGCAGATGGATTAACGGTTTCTATCAAATATCATCCTCGCATAGCAAAAGTGTTGCTGGATAAAGAAAAAGCAAAAGAAATAGAAAATTACTATAAAAAATGTGCCGATGATGGAGCAACTGCTGAAGATATTGAGGCTAGCAAAAATGCTATGAGCTCTATGGAAGTTATTCTGGGAGAATCTTCACGATTGGAACGTCTTGCGAAAGATATTCATGATCATTATGTTTCATCCTGTGCAGGTGATCCGGATAGAATACAAAAAGCAATGATTGTGTGTTCTAAAAGAGAAATTGCCTACGATTTATTGCAAAAATTCAAAGAAAAATATCCCAAGTGGTTCGAAGAAAAGAAATCACCAGATGGAATTGCTGTAACAAAAGAAGAACTGAGAGAATTAAAACCTATGCCGTTTATAGCTATGGTTGCAAGCGTTGGAAGTAACGATAAAGAGGATATGTATAATTACCTTGGCGGAGTCAAAAACGATAAACGTTCAGATGAATTAGACGCTGCATTTAAACAAGAAAAATCGAATTTTCATATAGCTATTGTCGTAGATATGTGGATTACGGGTTTTGATGTTCCGACACTTACATATTTGTATAATGATAAGCCATTGAAAAAACATTTACTGATACAAACTATAAGTCGTGTAAACCGAAAATATCCAGGCAAGGAATACGGAATGGTCGTGGATTACATTGGCATTCGTAACAATATGCGTGAAGCGATGAAAATGTACGGTGGAAATACTTCGGTTGCTCCCACTGTTGATGACGTCGAACAATCTACCAAAGTGTTTAGGGAAGAACTTGAAATATTGAAAAGATTATTCCTCAATTACGACTTATCGCCGTTTTTGAATCCGGAGTGCGATCCTGGAGAACGATATAAATTGCTCGCAAAAGCTGCTGAATTCGTATTTATATCGAATCAAGAATTAAAAATAGAAGAAAATAATAGAGCTAAGAACGTTTCATTCAAAACTTATTTTCTAAAAACAGTGAAAAGAATGAGAGTTGCTTTTGATATTTGTCAGCCGTCAGGAAATCTTGGAGATGAAGAATCCGCACTTGCACAATGCTTTATGGCAATAGCAGGGTTTGTCAGAAAAATGAGCGGAACAGCTGAAGTAGACACTGAAACTATGAATCGCACTGTTTCTAAAATGGTTGAGGAAGCTTTGAAATATAGTCACGTGGAAAGTGTTCTTGAAAGTGGTGAGGAAGATGATCTTTTTTCACCGGAATATTTCGAAAAACTTGCTGATGTTAAAATGCCCGCAACAAAATTAGAACTTCTTATAAAGATGTTGCGTAAACAAATAAAAGAATACGGAAAAGTTAATCGATTGGCATCAAAAAACTTCCAGGAAATGTTGGAAAAAACAATCGCAGAATATAATGAAAGAAGAAAACACCTCAGTCTTGAAGAATCAGGCGAAGCTCAAGAGCAGGCTTCAGAAAGTATTATCCAAATTGCGACAGAACAAGCTTTAGGCGTTTTGCAACAAATGAACGAGAGTCGTGAAAGCTTTCGTAAAATCGGATTAACCTTTGAAGAAAAAGCCTTTTATGATATTTTGATCGCACTGCGTGACCAATATAATTTTGAATATGGCATTGATAGAGAAATCGATGGAGTCATCGTCAATGATAAGTGCAAATTGTTGGCTAAAAAAATCAAAGAAGTAATTGATATAAAATCTTCTTTTGCCGATTGGCTTAATAATCAGAATGTACGGAATCAATTAAAACTTGATATAAAAATTTGTTTGGTAAAAAACGGATACCCTCCACAGTATAGCCCTGAAGTATTCAATAAAGTTATGGAACAAGTAGAAAACTTTTAAGAATATCAGGAATAACGGAAATTATCTCATTTTTGTATTCCAACTCTAAATATCAAAAGATGATTACAGTTATGTTAAGAATATTAATGGAGTTAAAGTTGAAGTTCCGCATTACCCAAATATACTTGTTGATTTTATAAAGTTTGGAGGCAAAAAATAAATGTATTCTAAATTGAATTTTTGTTATGAATTGGTCAACTTAATTAATAAAAACTCGGATGATGAGGATATAGCACAGTGGGCGAATGATACGTATTTAGACAATTTGCATATACACAATAAAGATCAAGATTTGTTAAATATGTTAGATAATTTAAGATATATATATCTGAACCAGGCTTTGAAATATCAAGAAAAAGAATGCTGCAGATGTGTAATGTTTTGTTGAATAAATATATTGATGAGATGAAGTAGTGAAAGGTTGTATTATAAAATTAAAACAATAGTAGATTTAAATCCCGGGGAACGAACGTATTTAGAGCAGGGAATGGCATAAGCATAGTAATGCCGCAGATAGAAGGAACTAGAAATGTATTTGATGCTATGTTAGTATGCCTGGAGAATAAAGCGAACGAGCAAGAAGTGCACAGCGATAGTTGGGGAGCAACGATATCAACGGATTTGACAAAGGCTGCGGCGTTAACAGCAGGGGCAAATTTTGGTATGAGCGATTCCTATGAAACTCATCTAAATGATGCATCATACATCCGAGGAGCTGTAGATTTTGTTCATTCACAAGTACGCAATCAAGGTTGTGTTGTAATGAATATCGAGAATGCAGGAGCATCGTATGAATATGTTCCAGGACATGAAGTGCATGATTCTACATCATTTGCGATTAGGTAAGTTACTATACCTAGTAAATTTACCAATATGATTTCCTATATAATCTTCGAGAAAATTTTTCGTAATAGCCTTGTTTCAGTATTTTCCTACTTTAGTCCCATGTTTGATATCGATGTATACTAATTTCAATTTGTTAGAGCATATTGAACTTTATCAAACAAACATTCAAAATCGGAATTTAATGAGCAGATTTTTTTCTTCAAAAGAGCCCAGAAGTGTTCTATCGGATTTAAATCAGGAGAATATGGAGGCTGATATACGAGCTTGTATCCAGCCTTTTCAATCGCCTCTCTGATTTTTGGAGATTTGTGTATGCTCGCGTTGTCCATTATAACTATTTGATTTTTATTAAGATTTGGAATAAGCATTTCTTTAATCCATTTCAGAAACAGCCTCGAGTTGCAAGTTCCATAGTATCCGAAAGGTGCCAAAATCTCTTTCCCGCATTTGCCTGCAACTATGCTACAACGCTCAAATTTCCGTCCTGAAACGGCTTCATATATTTGTTTCCCCTTTGGGGTTCGACAATGTTCTCTATACAAATACTGATCTATTCCTGTTTCATCAACAAAAACAAGCTTATTTTTTTGGTGTTTTTTAGAAATTCTATAAATTTTTTCCGCTTTTCTGGATCTGCTTCGCGGTAAATTTTTCGTTTTTTTATATTTGACGCCCAATCTATTCAATGCGTTCCAAATCGTCGTTAAACCCACTGAAAAATAAGACGCTATCTCTCTCAAATATGCGTCCGGATGTTCCTTCACGTAGGTCAATAATTTTTCAGGATTTATTCGGTGTTGACTCCTCGGAACAAACTTAAATACCAGCCTTTTCCCCTCTTTATCCATCTTTTTCCACCTGCTGATCGCCCTCAATGAAACACCAAAAAGCTCTGCTGCTTCCTTGTGAAAATGCCCTTTCTTGATGAACTCTACTACTTTAACGCACAAATCTTCGCTATATGCTCCCATCGCAAACCTACTCTAATTCTTCTTTCATTATAGCTCTTTTTCATGCGTCTCTATATATGGAAATTAGTATATTTGCGTTTTTATCCTGAATTTCATCAAGCCAGTTTATAAAGAAATTTATGTACAAAGGTAAATATATGTAGCAAAAGTTGAATTAAGTATGTACAATACGACTGGTAAAGTGTTTAGAGGAGACTCAAAATGTCTAGATTGCTGTACATAGTTGTGTGTAGCGTGCTTTGTCTTTCAAATAGCATCTACGCTATGAGATCAAGATCCGGAAGTATTGAGGTTAATTCCGATGTTCAAGAGAAAATATATCTTTCTAGAAATATATTTCAGGAAGTTTTTAAAGAGTCCCATATAAGCTTTGACAGTCCAGAATTGTATACTTTTGTTTTTAATGTGGGACAAGGTAATTTCTGTTTGATGAGAAAGAATAATAAAATTGTAATTGTGGATGCTGGAAAAGGGAATGGGCTCGAAAGCTACGTTAATATCACTAAAGAATTTCTTGATACATTTTTTGCAGGTTCCGTAGTAGAAGCTGTATTTATAACTCATCCACATACCGATCATTTTAATCTTTTTCTCGATCCTAAAACTTCTTTGATAGATAAATATTTCGATAATTTTAAGACTACTTGTTTTTGGTTGGGAGGTATGCAAGAAGATTGGGAAAAGCCTGCTAGTTCTCGAGATCAAACATCCAGAGTAATCGGTAAAATAAAATCCGAAGAAGGGCGAAAAATAGAATATATTAATAGTGGGCATAAAAGCTCAATTGTTTCTTTACTAGATAATGTTGATTTTCATATATTGGGAATAGCGCCACTAGTGAGGCTAAAAAAAAGAGAAGAAAATAAATTAAGTTTGATTATACAAGTTTCTTTTAATGGAAAAAATATTATATTTTTAGGAGATTCTGAAGGAGAGTCTGTAGATAGATTGAAAGGAACTTCGATAGATATTAGGCCTTTAAGTTTCATTAGCAAAGATACTGAAATAGAAAGCAGGACTAGCTTGCTATATAAGAAAATAGATGAATTAATAAGAGAGAAAATTAGTTCTTTTCTAAAAAGAGGTGATCCAAATTTGTGGGTAACTATTGCTAATATTGAAAGTGTAAACGAAGAGTACTGGAGATTATGTGATACATTGAGCGGTATAGGTCTTTGCTTAATTCAATCTTTTTTGCCTGAAAGTATTGAATATAAGGAAATTTTAGCTGAATCCAAAAAAGTAATAGAAAAGATTGAAAGATACAATGAATTAAAGGAGGATTTAGAATCTACGAAGGAAGAATTAGAAACGGCCAGATCTACAGTAGAAGAGGACAAAAGAAGAGAATTGCAAGAAGAAATTGAAAAATTAGAGAAGGAAATTGAGGAACTTAAAAAAAAGGAAGGTGTAGAAGAGTTAAAAGAAAAGTGCGCGGAATTGGAAGAAAAAAGAGAAGAATTAGAAAACGAGCAAGAGGATTTTGAAGAAGCGGAAATGAGGTTAGCTGAAGAAGAGAGCGAAAAGAAAATAGAAGAACTAAAAGGTGAAATGGAGAAACAAACAGAAGAGTTGCAGACTTTAGTGTCTGAGTTTAGTAGAAGATATGAACAGTTACTCTTGGCAGTGAATGAACATTCTATGATTCAAGATTTTAAAAGAAAGTATAAGTGGGATGAAAGTTTTTCGGGTGACAATTGGCAAGATTGGACTGAAGAAAGCAATCCAATGTTGCATTTGTTAGATTTTATCAAAAAGGCGGTTTTTGTGAATTACGCAAATTTATTGTTAAAGATGCGTTTATTTGAAAGCTCACAGTTAATAGTTTTACCTCATCATGGAACTAATACTGAAAACTCTCAGAGATTTTTGGGGTATTTCAGCGGCATACCTGGGAAACGAACTTTTGTCATAAGTAGTTCTCCTTTTGGAGTTGATAACTTACCGAAAAGAAGTACCTTGGAAATGGGACCACTTACTCCAATTCATCCGATGCATTCCTTTTTATATGGACAAGATGATTATAAAAAAGGTACCAATAAAAGGGTTAGTATGAAAATAACGACGAAGCCAATTTATGTTACTGGAGCCGCTCCTGGCGGAGTATATTGTTTCAAAATTTCTGAGAGATTTGAAGATAAAAGCATTTATATGCTTAATTTGTATGAACAAGATCCTTTTTGGTTTAATGTGCTAGATGATTATCATGAATTAGGGGAATTTTAAAAATTTTCGGCATCTTTTCTGGCAATTAATATTATACGATATTTGGTATTAGGTGGACTCTCTCAGGAATGAGAAACATTAACAGAATGCGGCTTTAAGTTATTTGATCTGCCTGCTCTGAATTAAAATTGTACTCATATAACTGAGGGATTTTTATATACTACGTTCTATGAAGAGAAGTAATCACCAATTGCATTGCAAATATATTACTCGTTTAACTAAGTTCATAACCTTTATTTTTTTATAAGCATATATAATTAAGACGGGTACAAAAGTAGAAGTTGCTATGTTATAATGAGAAAGAATGTGATATGAGTTGGAAGTCATATGGAGGTTGTGGTTTGTCTAAAATTGACGTTATTAATGTATTGACTGTTTTGCTTACTGGAGCTTTGAGTGCTTTGATCGGTACCTTTTTAGGCGCTCATTTTTCATATAAGGAAAAATATGATAGTGTGCGGAAAATAGCGATAAAGGCTCTTAATGTGTTCAAAAATTATGCCAAGAAAAGTTACAAAGAAGCAGAGAATCAATTTAATAACGAATTGAGTATAATCGAGAAAAGAGCTGTTGTTGTGGCATTGCAGAAAATTGGGATTCCTTTTTTAGGTGCGTCAACCAATAGCGATTTTAATATTAATAATCTTAATTTTAGAGATATTATGATCGATGAAGATGAAATTGATGAAATGATCCGGCAAATAAAGAAAGGTATCTGTGATAATTTGTTTTTCGAAGATGTGGAGTCCTATTTCACTTCAAATCTTCGACTTAAGACACTAAGGGATATTGGTAAAAAATACGTAGAAGAAGTACTGTCTAAAAGCCATATAAGATCAGATAACGCAAATCGGATAGTATACCCATCTAACTGGATGAATACAAATACATTTTCTCCAGGTGAAATACAAACACTATATCCGTTGCGTTGCCGGACGGTGGATCGCGGATATTTTGCTTCTGATGGAAGTGCGGATCCCGAAAAAATTAAAAATCTTATTAGGGAAATAGATCTTGGGATATGGGATAATTGTTTACTTTGGGACTATGATGCTTATAGGAATATTCAAACTCAAAATGAACTAGTTAATCTTATTCATAATCCAAGTACATTATTCCAACCTATTCAGAATTCGAACAAACAGGATCTTGAGAAAAAGGATGATTAAAGGCAAAATAACACTGCGGTGATTTCACGGTTGTGTTATTCAATCGCAGGTTTTTTAGAGAAGACAGAGTTGAGATTTTACTTTATTAAGTAATCATTGATGAAAATTAATTTTGTGTATTGCTGGACTATAACAAAACACAGCCGTAGTGCTGAATGCGAGGAGTGTCTGTCGTGCGAGCATGTTCCAGGGCATGAGGTGCACGAATCGTCATTGTTTGCGATTGGGGAGGTTTAGACTATGCTCATAAATCACTATCATTTTCTGGAAGCGTTCCTTATAATCTGGCTATTGCTTTATCTCTCAAAAATTGCACCAATTCATCTGTTTTTACAAATTGATCTAACTCACCACGTAGCGGCTAGCGTATACAGCAATTCGGCATAAGATCTCGTTGATACTCTTGTAGCCGATTCTCTTAAGACTCTATTGGTGTTGTAAACATTGTGTCATAATCTTTTTATTTCTTCTATTGAAAGACCAGATAATTCCGAAACATCATTTATATCCATGCCTTTTGCAAGCATCTTTTTCGTAACTTCAATCTTATTTTTTTCGATGCCGATTTTTTCGCCTTCAATTCTGCCTTCAATTTTAGCATCGAAGATACGCATTTCAATTTCCTCTTCTTTTAGCTCGTAGCGGGTGTATTCCAATAATTGGGTCTCGCTATATGCTGATTTTTCAAGTACCTTATACGCTTCTCCAAAAATCGTTCCTTGAGACAATATCTTATCCAATTTTTCCGGACTTATATGCTTGACTTTCTTAAAATAATATGCCCACTGATCGATGTCGTCTTTTAACTCATCAAAATGCTTGTGAAATTTCGATAATTCAAGAAAAGAAAATGACATCTCTTTGATATCTTGCTCTCCTGTTACTATGTCTCGGAACTGGTGATGCGACAAATATGCCTCTTTTTGCGGAAATAGTGTTTTCTCCATAATTGCCAAAAAATCACAGGACGCATCTTTCTGTATCCGCCTTTATCATTCTTTGTTTTCTTATCTATAGTGCGCTGGTTAAGATAAACGCGGCTTGCGTATTCAACTGCTCTCCGAATAAATCCGGTATCTGACGCCCTTTGCATTTCTACTATAAATTGCCGGCCATCAATTGTTTTACATAACACATCGACGATACTCTGACGCAACGTAACTATTTCAGTGTCTGTCTCTACTTTGAGAAACGTTACATCTGTGATCTCCTCCTGAATGCCTTGAAACATTGTATTGAGAAACGAAATAAGAATACCCTTGTTTTTCTCTTGCCCAAAAATCTGTTTGAACGCCCAATCGTTTTTCGGATCTAAAAGCCTGTCCATATGAATCTCTTAACACCACGAGAGTATGATAGCATATTTTTGTTTAGTCCCACATTGTAGGGAGTAGGATTGATTCTAAACAATTTTGGTTCAGATTTCCCCTCCTTAATGATAAATTCCCATGGAGTTAAGCCATTCAGGGATTTCAATCGCCTTACAAAATTATAAGCATCGATAAATGGCTAAAGATTCTCTTGCAGAGAGATTTGCGACTCATAATAATACTGATGCACAGTCGCTTCTTTGATAGTTTTGTTCATTCGCTCGACCTGGCCGTTTGTCCACGGATGTGCCGGAAGAGTAAGTCTATGTTCGATTCCGTTTTCTTCGCAAACTCGATCGAAAATATGCGGCAAAGTCTTGTGATTTCGGGCATGATTCGTGAACTGCACGCCGTTGTCCATCAGAATTGTATGAATTTTGTACGGAACCTTCTCGATCAGATTTCTCAAGAATTGAGCAGCCTGCATTTTTCCTTGTTTTTCAGACAGTTCGACGTATACAAACCTGCTTGTGCGGTCGATCGCTACAAACAAATACAATTTGCCGCCTTCCGTACGAACCTCTGTAATATCAATGTGAAAATAGCCGATCGGATATTTCTTGAACTTCTTTTTCGGCTTTTTCTCCTCATTTTCAGGCAGTTTGCTAATCCCGTTACGCTGAAAAAGCCGATGCAGAGATGAGCGCGAAAGATGCGGAATCTGATCTCTCAGAGCGAACAGACAGTCGTCCAGCGGCAGCAGAGAATGCTTGCGAAAGGCTACGCAAATCGCCTCTTCCTCGCGCGTAAGCACTGTAGAATGAGGATCTTTCGACCCCATCGGCATGTCGTGCACAAAATCGCGGCGCTTCCATTTCAAAACCGTTTTATAGTTGAGCCCGAGCCTTTCCGACAGCACTTTTACGCTCTCTTTACTATTTTGTATTTCTCGACGCACCGCCTCTGTCGTCCGGGCGCAGCCGTGTAATACCTGTCCCATAATTCCTCCTTTTCTTTACAGTCTAACTTATATCCTCCTTCCCTACAATGTGGGACTAAACACTATTTTGTTTCAACAATTTGTCGCCATTCTTCAATATTATATACTATGACTATCTTAGACTTTATTGATTCAATAGTTTCGGTACGAAAACCAAACTGCTCTATAGATGACATAAAAAACAATAAAGATTCCTCGCGAGAATCAGACCTAATTTGTAAGATTCTATTATCATGATTTTTTGACCATGATTTTACTATTTCTATCGTATTAGTACTGTCAGCTCGCGCTAATATAACATTCTTATCTAAAGGAACTTTTGTTGAAGCAAGCCAATTGCTCTGGATTTCTTCAAAACTTTTGCCATTATTTCTGGGTTTTTCCAATATGTAAGCTAACCACGAAGTTGTTGCGGGATCGAAATCAAGCCAAGTTTCAATATCATCAGCATCAAAAATTTTTATATCTTTCCATGAGGAATTTTCTTTCACATTCTCGATGATTTCTTTTTTATTTTGAAATTTGTGAGTCGTAATAAACACGAAAACTTTATATTCTTGATTTTCTATTTCTTGGGTTCTTTTTTCTAAATCGCTCTTAAATTTATCTTTAGCTTTGTCCGATTGACCGCATTCAATAATATATTCTCCAAGATCTCCTAAAATACTATTAATTGTCGTTTTGATAATACCGTCACATCCCGGCTTCCAAATACTATCTCCACCAGGTAAATTTAATATTTCAAAATGTTCAAAGCCAATGTTATTGATAATCAATCGACGTAAAAGTAAAGGCAGGTAAGCCTGAGATTCCTTAGTCTTTCCCCATGCCTGTAATTCAGTAGAAGTAATGTATTTCAAAATATCTCTCCCAAAATATTCATATTAAAATGAGTAATACCTGCGAAATATCTGAATGAAAAATAACATTTTTCGTGTTCTTGAATTAACGCACTATTCCACTTCATTTAGCAAATTCAAATATTTTTGAAAAGTATAAACTTTCTGTTTGCGATCTAACTGCGTTACGGTAATTATTTTGAGTTGAACCAAGGTTTCAAGAGCTGCTCTGGCAGTTGGAACAGATACGTTCAAATCGCTTGCGGCATTCGGCGCAAAAGTAATCGGATGTCTTTTCATATATTCAAAAAGCTGTTCCACAGAAAAACGTTGACGACCTATTTTTGAAATTTGCTCGTCACATTCTTCAAAAAACGCCGTTGTATTTTGTATCACAGAAATAGCTTGCTGCGATACAGAAATCACACCATTCAGAAAAAAATTAATCCAATTCTCCCAAGTTCCTTTTTCGCGTACATCGTTGAGTTGTTTGTAATATTCGAATCGATGTTCCTTAAAATACAAACTTATATACAACAGCGGAGTTTTCAGCATCCCATAATTGAAGAGAATCAGAATTATCAGCAAACGGCCGATTCGCCCATTTCCATCGAGAAAAGGATGAATTGTTTCAAATTGCACATGTGCCACAGCCGCTCTCAAAAGAACCGGAATATCGTCATTATTGATGTAACTTTCCAAATTCGACAGATAATCATCCAAGATCTGAGGTTCAGGAGGTACAAAGGCCGCATTCCCTGGACGAGTTCCTCCAATCCAATTCTGTGAAACGCGAAATTCTCCCGGTAAATATTCCTGACCTCGTGTATCATGCAAAAGTATCGCATGAATTTCTCGCAACAGCCTTAAACACAAAGGAAATCCTGACTTGATTCTTTCTATTCCGTAATTCAATGCTTCAACATATCTTGAAACCTCCGCGGCATCAGAAATTTTTGTATTCGGCTTTTGATTGTTTTCAAATAAAATGAGATCGTTTAATGAACTCTGAGTTCCCTCGATCTGAGAAGAAAGAACCGCTTCCTTTCGAACGTACATATACAAGAACAAATCCAAACTCGGAACAGATAAATGCCCTAATTCAGATAAAATAGCTGAAGTTTTTTCCATTAAGCGCGAATCAGCCTGAATTTGGATAGGCAATTTTACGGGAATATAAGAACGATATAACTCTGAACCCGTCTTATGAACTTTATATTTTCCAATTCTCATATCTTTTCTCATTATAAACACTTTGGAAAGATTATATCATTATCTTTTCCAATCGTATAGAGATAGAAAAAGTTATGTTTTAGGTATGACCCGGTAAGCGGTCATTTTTATTTTAGCGTAACTCGTTGAAAACTAAGGAAAAGTCTTTCAAAATTCTCCAGAAAAAAGTTATGTTTGAGGTGCGATCCCCTCCACCATTTCTTTTGTAAATAACTGTGTTTTTGAATTTTCTGTATGTGTCATATCTGTCGCGAGACTCGCTGTAACAGAGGGTTTGACGGTGTCTGCTTTTGCATTTAATAACAATTTGATGTAATTTGCATATTCTCCAAAACGTAAAAATGTTCTCCAAAAGCCCGATTTTTCTCCAAATCATGTACACTGGAGAATCTTGTTAGTTTACCTCGAATATGAGGATTAAACGCAATTTCTATAAAATACACCTCAATTTTTCCGCGACTTTCGATCGGAGTAGCGGGTTGTAGTTAAAACATGAATTGAGTTTTTGTTGGTATTTGAGATATTGAAAGTGATTTTAGCACAAAAAATTTGGTGCTTGGGCTAAAGAAATTGCAGATGATTAATTTATAAAAATGCTAAAATTACAAGCGTTCTGATATTATATAAAAGTTCGAATCTTATCCGAAAATTGTGGTTTTGACGGAATTATAGTCGTTATTTTATAAGCCACATTGGTTCAGTCAGAGGTCTCATTTGAATTTAATATTAGCCTTCTCACTGTATCAACAACAAGTTTCCTTATATCCTTTCTAGGGCGTAAAGGCATATTTCCCTCGGGAGAATCATCGCTGCCGATAGTGGAGATTTTAATCACTAACAGGAGCAAATCTTCCGCAGATAAAAAATTGGGCAGCTTTTTTTCTTCTTGAGATTTTTTGATGCATTCCACCTTATTTTTCATCGATTTTGCTTCCAACGGTGATACCATCTCTGCTGTA
This sequence comes from uncultured Alphaproteobacteria bacterium, assembly GCA_905233185.1. Classification (GTDB taxonomy): domain Bacteria; phylum Pseudomonadota; class Alphaproteobacteria; order UBA3830; family UBA3830; genus BNWE01. The sequence goes on from CAJODB010000018.1 coordinate 16,025, forward strand.
TCTTTTTCCATACGACGCCAAGTGTTTAAACGCAATGTTTCTGGGTGTTCTTGATAATAATCGAACAATTGACCTGCGTACTCAGGAAGATTATCAACGTTAAACGGAACAGCATTTACTAAACTTCCAACCATATTATCAAACACAGCCTTAAATAGTTGGGTTTTATTTCCATAGTACAAATACAGCATCGCTTTATTGCATCCGGCTTCAGCGGCAATATTATCTACCCGAGCGCCGGAAATGCCTTTTTGTGAAAATTCCTTTGTTGCAGCTTCTAAGATTTTCTGCCGTGTTTTTTCTGCGTCGCGAGCCACCAAAAACCTCTTATTTTATTAAACAATTACACGTTGATACTATACCATAGTGTTGTTATAATATAAACTAACTAATTAGTTAGTTGACTTTTAAATATTTGAAGGAGTTCTTATGAATAAAACTGTATTGATAACCGGTGGTACGACAGGAATAGGAAAGCAAACAGCGATTGTTATGGGTCAAAGAGGTTGGAATGTCGCATTTACATCCCGCTGTAAAGAACGTGGATTAAATTTTGAAAAAGAACTGAAAGACATGGGAATTAATGCCACTTTTTATCAATTAGATGTAAATTACGAAGAAGCTGTAAAAAATGTAATTGAAGCTGTTATAAAAGATTACGGAAAAATGGACTGTATCGTTAATAATGCGGGAATTGCGGGGGAAAACAAGTTATTTGCAGATTGTTCAACGGAGAACTTTCGATCCATGATTGAGACAAATGTTATGGGCGTATACTATGGTATGAAATATGCAATCGCTCATTATTTGAAAACAGGTGGTGGAAATATCGTAAACTTAGCATCAATTGCTGGATTAAATGGTATTCCTTATGCAGCTCAATACGGAGCGACAAAACACGCTGTTGTAGGTTTAACAAAAGCCGTTGCGGTAGAATATGCTGATAAAAATATCCGAGTTAACGCAGTTGCACCGGGAGCGTGCGACACAGAAATATTACAAGCCGCTCGCGACGCAGGAAATTATGATGATTCCTCATTAAAAAGTATGCATCCCATGCAGCGTATGGGAAAACCCATTGAAATTGCGAAAACTATTGATTTTCTAGCAAGTGATGAAGTGCCATTTATGACTGGTTCTATCATTAGTGCCGACGGGGGTTATAACGCGAAATAATCAATTTATTTTTAAAAACAGATTGTATTTGTCGATGAAATAGCTTCTTTATGACTTTTGCAATCTGTTTAATTTCAGCGGAATTTTAGTTGGCTTTTAACAGCCATCTCTCTTGTTCCTTCCACAGCACAGGTACGTTTCCGGCAATGATGTCTTGAATTGATACATGCTTTGGCTGATATCCGTCCATAATCATGCGTTTCAGCTTCGGAGAGAGGTTATTCAGCTGCAAAATACCACTCAGATATCGAGGCGTTATGTTATTCAATTTGCAAAACTCGCGAAATGTCAGATCAGGATTTTGTTTCAGGCGTTTGTCCATGCTGTACGCTTTCGCAAGCAGTTTCGACAGCGGCGTTACAACGTAAAAATCTTTCGGATGCATGAAATACGTGTGACTGCCTGATTTTTTCTTACAAATTTTAATTGGTACGATTACCTCTTGTTGCAAAGATTTCATGTTTTTTTTCTTTAAGACAGCTCTATTAACAGACGATTTAAGCCATCGAGATTTAAATTCAACTTCAGACCATGGTTTTGTATTTGCACTGAATTTACAAGCAGTTTCACAATTTTTCGCTGCTCTGCTTGATATAAATACCCCCAAACATCATTATTTTTCAGCGCGTCCAGAACCTCTTCGTGGCTTATTTCTTTGTTTTCTTCAGCCAACTTATCAATGTGAACCAAAATTTCAGGAGACTTCAATATGCGAATAATTTCGTTCACGACTTGTTCTTCGACCGGTCCCGCAGGAACGGTTTTAAATGTGGAACTGCACGATTTGAATTTCTGATGTTTCTGACACACATAGTAGCGATATCTCATGCCGTTTTTTACACAATAGGTCGGAATCATAGGCGTATCACAACTTTCACAAAGAATTATTCCTTTCAAAAACGACGGTGAAACAGTGTTGTTGCGTTTGCGCGCACCTCCTCCGTGTTTGCTGAAAATTTCCTGCACGTGTTCCCACTCATCTTCGGAAATAATTGCTTCATGCTGTCCCTCATAAACTTGACCTTTGTGAGTTACGCAGCCCTTGTAATAAGGATTCCGCAGAATATGCAGAATTGCGTTCGGTTGGAATTTTCCACCGCCTGTAACTTTTCCGTTTTTGAGATGCCTTATTTTGGTTTTGTAACCACTTTTATTCAGCAGATCTGTCACCATGAAATACGACTCAGTTTCAGCGAATTTTTCATAGATAAATTGGATTATCGGCTTTTCTTCTTCATTTATAATCAAGCTTCGATCTTTTACTTCATAACCCAAAGGAGGATTTCCGCCCATCCACATACCTTTCTTCAGCGAGGCTGCAAATTTATCTCGGATGCGCTCACCTGACAATTCACGTTCGAATTGAGCAAAACTCAGCAGAATATTCAGCATCAATTTCCCTGATGATGTCGACGTATTGAACGACTGTGTCACCGAAACGAAACTGACGTTATACTTATCAAAAAGCTCTACAATCTTTGAAAAATCAAACAACGAGCGAGATAATCTATCGATTTTGTAGACGACAACTATATCAATCAAACCTGATTTGATGTCCTCGAATAACTTTTTCAACGCCGGTCGATTCATATTCCCGCCTGAAAATCCGCCGTCATCGTAATGTTTCGAGATTAAACGCCAATTTTCGTGAACCTGACTTGCTATGTAATTTTCATCAGCTAATCGTTGTGCATCAAGGCTGTTGAATTCCTGTTCAAGACCATCTTCACAGGATTTGCAAGTATAAATCGCACAGCGCACAAATTTCTGTTCAGTCATTTTTTTACTCCGAAAAATTTTAAGCCATTCCACCTTGTTCCTGTGATTTTTGTAGCTATCGCTGACAGTGATGTATACACAGTTCCTTCATATGAAAAGCCGTCATTTACAACGAGAACCTCATGAATTTTACCTCCATGTTCTTTAGTAATTTTCGTACCGATCATCGGGCTGAATTTTCGTGTTTTCTTGGCTGTTACGGTCTTTTTTTTGTAACTTTTTTTACGCAGTTCCTGATTTTATTTTCAGTTTCGACATCAAGCCCGCCGTAAGCAAGTTCTTGAATTTTGTAAGCTAATTTAGCGATCATATATTTTCTGCTCTTAATTTCAGGATTTTCATCAAACATCGTATGCCAAATTTTTATCAATTCTTTCTCAGACTGTTTTTGCAATTTCATGATGCGTTTTAAAATCTCAAAATCGTTCTCTGTCTTATTCATACTTTTTTCCAATCCATCAATTAATTCTTGGATATTACCTCTCCAAACGCGATCAAAGTCAAGGCTAAATCTTGAATTATTTGCTGTAATTGGAGACCTTTTTGCCTTTGCGTATCTTACGATCGCTTTATAAAGCAATTGTGCTAATATTGTCGATTTAGAGATAAGTTCGTTACCTGTTTTCTACATATGCGATTTATCCCAATAAAATTTTTCCCGAAATTACGTAGACTTTCTCGTTCCTATATGGAGTCCATTTTTGCTGTCGATAGTCTCCATTGTGATCTTTGAGTAGAAATCTTTTGTCGATCAAAAGCTGTATTACCGTTTTTCGTTGGAATCCTTTACAAATTTCGTTTTGAAAAACTGAAGCTGAAACAAAGAATATCATAGCATCCTGATAAACGAATTTGTAACCTGCCATATTGCTGATTTTCTGGTCTTTGAAGCCGTCTAAATCGAAAAACCGACTGTGAGCGTGCAGTTCAAAGAAAGATTTCACATGTTCTAAAATCTGACGATCTTCATCGTTACCAATGCCCCCTTTATCCTCAAGCCACGAATTGAAGCAAGCAACGGCAGCTTGATAAGCGGTGTCAGGTTTCCAGCAAATAACGCCGTATTTTATTGCTAACTCTCCTGCAAACCCGACAAGCATAAAGTGTTCAAAAGCACGCATGTCTTGCCCTTCTGCATTCGCAGGTAGATACTGAGATTTGAGCTTTTGAAATTCTTCTTTGTACTGATCTCGAATTACCGTTTGGTGATCTAATACTTGCTTGATAAACTCAATCGACGCTGTTCCATAATATTTCGATGCCTTTTCTCTCAAGTAATCAGAAAACTCCGCTCCATCTTGAAAATCCATTAAGTTTTCAAAAATTCCACTGCTGTCTTTTGATGCCTTGGCAGAGATATTTAGCAGACGAATTTTCTGTCCGGCTTTGGACGTCTTACTGTCTTCCGCCATGTGCGAATTTAAATCCACTTCACCACTTGAAAGAAAAATTAATCGCCAAGACAGAGTTTCACGAACATTGCAGTTTTTATCAAGTCTTTTCTTACCCTGATCATTAGCAAGCATATAAGCAACTTCGCCGGCTTTTGATGGGGATATTTCCGACAGTTCATCAAGAATCAGCAGAGAATCGTTACGCCTGACCGCAATAGTTTCCATGGTGTTGTCAGTTGCTTTCCACGTCACGACATACTTGGGATTTCCGAAAACTGACGCCGCGATATTTAAGCATGTTGTTTTACCCGAAGAACTGTTTCCTACGAAATGAAAGCCAAAATTCGGTAAATTGCACAGGTTCAGCAATGGACTTGCGAACGCAGCACTGATTGCGAAAATCAAACGTGAATTTCCGACACACCACCTTGCGACTAAATCATTCCACTCCTGCAGAGTTCCCGATGTGCCGTAAGAATCGTCTTGAATTGCTGTGTCTAAAATGATTTCCTCTTTCACTTCTCCGATGATTAAATCAGGTCTGATGTAGACATTTCCCGAAAATCCGATGCGCGAGGCAATAGCAACTTCCTTTTTCGGTACGGAGCTGACAATGTATTCAAAAAGTTTGCGCTTCGATAACGAATTCCCCGCAAAAATAAATCCCCTGCTGATGAGCTGAATACGAAGCTGATCTCCGTCTTTCGTAAACATTTTGGGTTTAGCTATGAGATTATGAATTTCACCACGGTAATCCTTGAATTCGAGAATACGAGAGACTTCATCCGTGCTTTTCGTAAAAGCGATCACTCTAATGTAATTTGAAATTCGAGTGAGTACTTCAGATTTTTTATCGACACAAAACAAACCATCATCAGAAAGCACAAATCCATCGGGAATATTCTGAGATTGCTATTGCTTGCCTTCTTTGATGGCTTTTTCCAGAATTTCCTTAACTGCGTCTTTCCCTTCAAAAACGAACAGATCATTAAAATCAGTCGGATTCATTGAGACGTCTTTAAATTGCGGAACAATCACTTGAGCATTAGAAATCAACGCCGCTTCCTTCGCTTTTTCCAGCCCGATATTCTGTTGAGAATAGCAAGCATTATCAGCGCAAATAGTAATTTTCGGCTGAGGATATTTTTTTCTAATTGCTTGGATTACAGATTTCAAATTTCCGGCATCAAAAGCCACAATAACGGGAATTTTACTACACTCATGAATTGTCGCTCCTGTGGCGTATCCTTCGCAAACAAATGCGTTTTCAGATGGCGAAATCGTTCCGATAACGAAGTAACAACCATTTTTCTTGCTACCGCTCAAAAAACGTTTGGTGTCATTCGTAATGAATTGCAGCGACCAAAGTTTCCCATCATTATCAAATAGGAGAACTAAAAGACAATCCTTGTATTCTTTCAAGCCATAAGATTGAACTTTTTTCTTCAAAAGATACGGATGCTCAATTGCATTGTTCGCTTTTTCCCATATATTTTTGGCTTTGATTGCGGCATTTTCATGTATTTGATTTTGCTCAATGAACGCTTCTTCACGCGCCCTTTTCATCTTCTCTTTGACCTTTTTAAGTTCAGACTTCCCGTATTCGCTTTCATCTTTATCGAAAATATAGGAACTTACCCCGGAAACGAAGTCTCCGAAGACGTAGCCTCCCTCAAATTTTCGCAGCCAATATCTGTTATTTTTTCTCCAGCGAACCATATGAAAAGTTTCAGTATCTTTATTTGGTGCTGGATTATCAGCATTTTTGAATGTTTAAATCAGTTTTAACATGTTTTGTTTCCTTTAATTAATTTCGAAAATCTCACCGTTTTTATCCGTTGATAACAGGCTTTTGGTTGGGTAATAAATGTTGCAACGACAGAACTTAGAAGGGCGTTATATCCAACTAACTTAAAAATCCGACGAAATGCATTATTATATATATTTAATCGATTATATGATTTTTGGATCGTTACGTTGCAAAACGTAATATACTCTATAGTGATGTAAATAGTACAGATAGATAGGATATATAGATATAAATAAGTATAATAATATATATAATATACTGAAATACGAGCAAATAATACTATATTAAAATAGTCAAAAATCATATCTTTATATATCTTTTCAAACCTATTAAATGTCCTTTGCATAAAAAAGCTCCCCCATTTGAGAGACAAAGAAGCTCTCATCTCTCAGCGTTTATTGTTAATTTCCCATGATTCTGCATACGTTTCTGAATCCACACATTTTGCATTTAAAAAAGCTTGGATCAGCTGAAATACAAGGCATTTGCTCATTATTTTCACTGGCTTGTATGACCTGCACAGCTCGGTCGGAATATCGCTGAGCAGCTTCAGAATCAAATGAAATCAGCTCAAAATACAGCTCGAAGGAATCCTTATTCAACACGGTGAACAAACATTGCTCCCGCTCCAAATAAGCCATGTACAGTTGAACTTGAGCGAAATAAATTGGCTTTGTGAGCATTAAGCATTTTTTGGCTGTCTCTTGCCAACTTTTGTGATTTAAGGTTTTGCATTCCCAGAGTATCGGAAAACGAGGAAAAAATTGCTTCAAATCCTCTGATACATCAACAATTTCCCCGTCAACGTGACCTTTTATGCGTCCTTCAGCCGTTGAAAATCCGAACTGTTCGCCGTTTTCATTCTTGGTTTTTAAATCAAATCCGGCAACGCGCAGCCATTCAGCGACAAGGTCTTCCAAACAATGCCCAATGTCGAAAGTTCTCAGAGTTGATGCCGAAAATTCCGCATCCTTACCTTCATATTGCAATTGAACTTTGCGCAGACACTCGTCACCGATGCTTGAAACT
>CAJODB010000019.1:0-20865 GCA_905233185.1 uncultured Alphaproteobacteria bacterium
TGGTGGACATTGCAGGGATCGAACCTGCGGCCCCCACCGTGTGAAGGTGATGCTCTACCGCTGAGCTAAATGTCCAATCTTGCAAAAGGAAATGGTGGAGCCAAAGGGAGTCGAACCCTTGACCTCTACAATGCCATTGTAGCGCTCTACCAACTGAGCTATGACCCCACATTATAGTTTAAACAGCTTGCTACATTTATTAAATAATTTCAAGTATATTTTTGTTGATTTTTTTATCATCTATCAGTTTAACAATAAACTAATGGATGATTTTATTCTTTTTATTTAGTAGTTATCCATCTGTTATCATACTTATGAACATAAACATAATTGTGAGAACCAAGGTTTTCTTTTAATTCATAACCTAAATCAATTAAAATTTTATTTCCTGCTTCAAAATTTGGTTCAAACATTTCGATAAATATTACAGGTTTGTATTTCTTTAACGTTTCTATTGCGCCTTTTAATACCAAAAGCTCGTGTCCTTCAACATCTATTTTTATAAAATCTACTCGATTTTCTTCGATCTTAATATTATCAAGCTTTTCTACTTGCAAAGTGCCTTTTTCTGACTTTTTTATGACGGTTCCTCCTATGTTTTCTGGGCAAAAGCTATCAATTTCAGCATGAGAAGGTTCATCACTTAATCCCATATTGAATATTTTTACATTAACAAAACAATTTATAGCGATATTTCTTTTAAGAATTTCAAAAGTTTCTGGTACTGGTTCAAAAGCATATATTCTGCAAGGGTCGCATTTTGAAGCCCAATACATTGTATGATTTCCTATATTAGCTCCAATATCTATAATTACAGCTTTTTTCGGAAGATAATGACAAGCTATATCAATTTGTCCTTCTTCAAAAAATTGCCGCCATTGCCATACATGACGCTGAAGTGTATCTTGTGGTAGATTTGGGAGATAAAATAAAACTCCTTCCACTAAACAATATTTACTCAAAAGAGGTCCATAAAAATCCATATATTCATGCATATTCCAGATAGGATGAATGAGAGTATTCTGAGAATTTTTTAAGATGCCATTTTCATTAATGTTCATATTTTGTAGATTGCTATGAATATTTTTGTTTATTTTTTATAATTGTTCATTTTTACAATTATACTAATCAAAAGCGCAATAATTCCTAGTAAACTTACAAGTATCATAAATGATTTATCTAATTTTATGATTTTATATTTATGAGCGAAAAAGGCGGCAAGGATTACTAGTATCCCCCCCCCACTGTAATTGCACTTATAGATAACATCTTTTTTTCCATTATTAAAAATTAATAAAACATTAACCTGTGAAATAATCCAATAAAAATTTTATTATTGTAAATACAAAAATTGTGAAGTTAGAAATTAAAACTTTATCATGATCGATTTTTCATAATTTCTTATATCATCATTAAATTGCTTTATTGATGCATTTTCAACGACAAAAATCGAGTTTGCTATGCGATTAAGGAAATTTTGATCATGCGTAATTAATATTACAGCACCTTGATATGAAGTCAGAGATGCAATTAATGATTCTCGCATTTCTATATCAAGATGGTTTGTTGGCTCATCCAAAATCAACAAATTCGGAGCATCAACAGTCAAGGTTGCGAATACCAATCTTGCTTTTTCACCTCCTGATAGCTCTCCGATCTTTTGAAAAACTTTATCACCAGAAAATCCAAAACGTCCAAGATGGCTTCTTATATTTTGTTCATTTTCGTTAGGCATAATATCTTTCAAGAAAGCAAAAGGAGATTTCTCAGAATCCAGTTTTTCGAATAAATCTTGGCGATAAAATCCTATTTTTAATTTGCTGTCGACTTCTTTTGTACCTTTTTTCTGTTTTAACTCTCCTGCTAAAAATTTTGCGAAAGTGGTTTTCCCATTTCCGTTTGCTCCGACAATTGCTATACGATCATCATTCATAATTGTTCCAGAAATATTTTTTAAAACAACTTTGTCTTCATAACCAAGAAAAACTTTATCATAGGTTAGAATATTTGATTGAAGTTTATATCTAGGTTCTGGGAAGTTGAATGCTATCGTTGGATCATCAGAGTCAACAGGTAAAAACTTTATTTTTGCGATAGATTTTAAACGACTTTGCGCTTGCTTCGCTTTTGTGGCTTTATATTGAAAACGTTCAACAAAGGCCATCATATGTTTACGCTTTGCTTCCATCTTTGCATTGTATTCTTCTGCATTTTTCTGCTTCATTGAATATGTATCGATAAAAGTATCAAAGTTTCCGCTGTATTTCGTGATTTTATGACTTTTCAGATGGAAAATTGTATCTACTGTTTCGTTTAAAAAATCGCGATCGTGCGATATTAAAATAAAACTTTTCGAATAGTTCTTTAAAAATTTTTTTAACCAAGAAGATGTTTCTAAATCCAAATGATTTGTCGGTTCATCTAGTAATAACAAATCAGGTTCTTGAAATAAGATCGCACCTAAAGCAACTCGCATACGAAATCCACCTGAAAAACTATTTAGAGGACAATTTTGTGCATCCTCATCAAAGCCGAGACCATATAAAACAACAGCAGCACGCGATTCGGCATCAAAAGCTTTGATCGCTATCAGTTTGTCGTATATTTCCGCTATTTTTTCTGGTGTTTCCTCACTATTTTCTAGTTCTTTTAGCAGTTTTTCTCGCTGTTTATCTTGAGAAAGTAAGAATTCACGCGGAGTAAGGTTGCCATCTGGCATTTCCTGTTTTACAGATAATATAATTTTTCCGTTTTCTTTTTGGATCTTTCCGTTATCAGGCTCTAATTCTCCTGAGATTAATTTCAGAAGAGTGGATTTTCCACTACCATTGCGTCCAACAAGTCCGGCGTGTTGACGGCTGTCGATATGTAATAAAACGTTATCGAGAATAGGTTTTCCCGCAATACTGAAACTGATACTTTCTAACGTCAACATTTCAATGAATTTCTGTAAATTTATAAAAATTGATTCATTATAATTTATTTGAATTTGCTGCGCATCTTTTTATTTCAGATGATGATAAATAGCGGTATTCTTTTGTATCTATTATTGCGTTTACTTTTCTTTTACAAACAGTGCTTGGAATATCTTCAATTTTATAGTCTTTTCGTAGTGCTATGATGAAATCAGTAGCAGGTAATGCTATTGAACATGCAATACTATCGTTAAATTTCTTATCTAAAAATATTCCTTGCATAAAATCTGATTGTCGTGCTCGTCGAAGTGCTTCTATTGATGGATCATTGCTTTTATATTCTAAGTCGCAAGCTATATCTGCGCCTATTATTCCTGTTATATGTGAAAATTTGCTTTTTACTTTGCTTCCTTCTTTGATCGTTAGTTTTTGCTGGACTTTTTGCGGAGGGAAATACGATAGAATCACATTATTTATATTGCAAAGCATAGATTCGCAATATTTCGTTCTTTGAAAAAAGTCAGAGCGTTGCTTCCATGAACTTTTTCCTTGTACACAATAAACAAATACTGCATCGCAAAGCCCCTTTTCTAAAATAATTCGTATAACTTCAATGTGTCCAAGGTGCATAGGATCAAAAGAACCAAGAAAATATCCTAGTTTTTTTATGTGTGAAAGCTCTTCATCTGTCATTTTTTCCAAAAAAGTCATTTCGATTTTTCTAAAAATACATAATATTAACCAAATAGTAGCAGATTTATGTCATAGTAATTAGTATTATGAAGTATAGTATGAGTCGCTTTTTATTTCTACTTTTTGTTTGTGGATTTGCTTGCAGCCTTTCCAACGGGGTTGTTATTGCCATGATGAGTGATGGAAGTGATTATGGAGGAGAAGACAGTAGTTCATATGAGAATGATTCATACAATAACGGCGGTGGATATTCCGGCAACAATGGTATGATGAATAATGGCGGCATGATTGGCAATGGTGGTGATATGCGCTCGCAAGTTAGATCAATCGTGGATAATATCTTGCAGTTAAATCAAAGAGGAGACCAATTCTACAACAATAATAATGGACCATATAATAATGGCGGCTATGATAATAGCAACTATACTCAATATGGACATGATAACGGCTATCAGCAAAATGGTAATGGTTCTTATCAATCTCAAAATTCACAACAGTGGAATAACAGCCAATATAATGACGAAAATCAGTATAGTAACGGAAATCACGGCGGATATAACGGTAATAGTGACAACAGTAACAGTAATTATCAAAACAGTAATGCGCAGAACAGAAATAATGAAGCTATTGAGCTTGCAGATAATCGAGAAGTAAATCAAAGAATTGAAAAAGCGATCAATGAACTTAATACGTTAAAGAAAAATGTCAATCAAAGGTTTTCTCAGATACAACAGCAAAGAAATGAGCGTAATGGTGGCCGAAACGATACTGATGCTAATAAAGATAAAAAGACAGGAAAAGATTCAAATAAAAATATGTTGGCAGAGAAGAAAGTAGGGAAGGGTAGTAGTAGGTGGAGGAATTATCATAGGAACAAGGGGAAGTGTAATAAACAAATATTTACAGTGAAAAATATAGATACTTGTAATATGCGTACTAATTCTTATTTAACCTTAAAAAGTAAGTATGGCTCAAAATATCATGTTAATAATTATGATTATGGTATAAAAAGCTATTCATCAAAAAAACATAATAAATCAACAAAATCAGAGCATATAACCTATAAAATAAAGTCATATTCAAAGAATGCTGATGAAAAGACGAGTACTGAATTAGCTGCTTTAGATGGAAAAAAATATACAGTGAAAAATAATTCTTATTTTGCTCATAAAGATGGTTGTCCAGAAAATAACAAATGCGGTTGATATATCTTTTTGAATTTTTTTGAAAAATTTAGACGCGAAAACCGGCCTTGTTTCCTGCTGAGTAGTAAGTAAATGGCTTTTGGTTCCTATATATTAATTTTATTTCATCAGTATGATTGTGGAAAATTATGCATTTTTCAAGTAATCTTTAGCTGCCATTCTTTTTTGAGAGATTTTTGATTTGAAACAGATAAAGTCGGTAAAGTTACGTGGACAGCTAGAACGAGTGACATTTCAGAACGAAGAAAATGATTACATCATAGCTCGTGTACGTGTAAAAGATCGTTCGGATCTTGTAACAATTGTCGGAAATATTACTTCACCAACTCCTGGTGAAATTCTGGATATGTCAGGCGAATGGATTACTCATCCAAAATTTGGTGAACAGTTTAAAGTAAGATCTTATAAAACTTCTGTTCCCGCTTCTGTTGCAGGTATTACAAAATATTTAGGTTCTGGTCTGATAAAAGGTATTGGACCAGTCATGGCTAAAAGAATTGTTGCAAAATTTGGTGAGAGAACTCTTGAGGTAATAGAACAAGCTGTTGGAAGATTACTTGAAATTCCCGGAATTGGACAGCAGCGTGTCGATATGATCGGAAAAGCTTGGATTGAACAAAAAGAAATCCGTACAGTTATGCTTTTTTTGCAGTCTAACGGTATTTCATCTGGATATGCTAGTAAAATTTATAAGCAGTACGGAAAAAACTCAATTCAAGTTGTTATGGGGAATCCGTATCAATTAGCCTATGATATTTCGGGGATAGGTTTTGTAATTGCTGATCAAATTGCTCAAAAATTAGGATTTGAAGAGAATTCTCCGCAACGAGCTGAAGCTGGTATTTTATATACATTATTTAAATTAACAGAGGACGGACATACTTTTTTTCCGATTAATGCTTTGCTTTTGCAAGCTTCCGAGTTATTAGGAGTAGATTTAAAAATTCTTGAACAAGCTATACAATTGTTGGCAGAAGAGCAAAAGATTGTTCTCGAGGATCTGAATACAGAGGACGGAGAAACTACAAAAGCGGTTTTTCTGACGGGATATCATATTGCGGAAGAACAGATCGCATATTTTCTCAAAAATATAAAAAAATCACCGAAAAGAATTCCGGCTATAAATTCGGATCAGGCTTTAAAATTTGTACATGATAATTTTTCTTTATCTCTTGCGGAGTGTCAGAAGGAAGCAATAAGAGCATCTTTAGAAAATAAAGTTCTTGTTATTACAGGACAGCCGGGAACAGGAAAAACAACAATAACACGGGTAATATTGCAAATTTTCGCAAGTTTTACGAATAAAATTTTGCTTGCAGCACCAACTGGAAGAGCAGCAAAACGTATGTCTGAAGCAACTAGGCATGAAGTGAAAACAATTCATCGCTTACTTGAATATAACGTTGCAAAAGGTTGTTTTCAGAAGAATGATCATTATCAGCTTGATTGCGATTTAATTATCATCGATGAATCTTCTATGATTGACACGCTATTGATGTATCATTTACTTAAGGCAATTCCATCTTTTGCGACAGTTATATTTATTGGCGATATAAATCAGCTTCCATCAGTAGGAGCAGGAAGTGTTTTGCGTGATGTGATTGATTCTCGAGCTTTTTCAGTTATTGAATTAAACGAAATTTTTCGTCAGGCAAGGAAATCAAACATTATTTTAAACGCTCATAGAATTAATGAAGGGAAATTTCCTATTGTAGATAATGAAGATGGCAGTGATTTTTATTTTATCGAAGAAGACGATGCAGAAAAAGCTTTGCAAAAAATAGTTTATATGGTTAAAGATCGTATTCCAAAAAGATTTAAGTATAATTCCATGACAGACATACAGGTTTTAACGCCTATGAATAAAAGTTCTGTAGGAACTATTAGTTTAAATGAAGCTCTACAACATGCACTTAATCCATCTGCCTTTGAAGTGACTGTCGGAACTCGAAAATTTCGTATCGCAGATAAAGTAATGCAGATTAAAAATGACTATGATAAAGATGTATTTAATGGAGATATTGGTTTTATAACAGCAATAAACTCGGAAGAACATAATATTTCAGTGAATATCGATGGTCGCGAAATCCATTATGACTATACCGAACTTGATGAGTTGGTTCTTGCTTATGCTGTTTCGATTCATAAAAGCCAAGGCAGCGAATATCCTGTGGTTGTGATTCCTATTGTTATGGCGCACTATATAATGCTTGCTAGAAATCTTATATATACAGGAATAACCAGAGGGAAAAAATTGGTTGTACTCATCGGAAGTAAAAAAGCACTGTTTCTTGCAGTAAAAAATGATAAAACCGTAAAAAGATACACTCGTTTAAGAGAACGTTTGTGTAAGTAAACGGGATTTTTAAAAGAATAAAGTCTATTACTTCATCTTGTATTCATAACATATGTCTTGCAACAAACATTTATCACATTGTGGACGTTGGGCTTTGCATGTGTATCGGCCATGTAGAATTAATAAATTACTTATGTCTCTTTTATATTTATTTGGAATGATTTTTTCCAGATCTTCTTCGACTTTTAGAGGATCATTACTTTTGGAAAAACCGAGTCTTTTACTCAATCTTAAAACGTGAGTGTCAATGGCAATTGTGTCTTGATCAAAAAGAGCGTTAAGAATCACGTTTGCTGTTTTACGACCAACGCCCGGTAAGCTTTCGAGAGCCTCTCGATTGTTTGGAATCTTTCCACCATATTTTTCTTTAAGAATCTTGCTTAATTCAATGATATGTTTTGCTTTATTTTTATAGAAGCCTATGGACTTGATTTTTTCTTGGAGTTTTTCTTGGCCTAGGCGCAAAATATCGTCGATTGTTGAGCATTCTTTGAATAAAGTTTTCGTTACTCTATTGACTTGAATATCTGTTGTTTGAGCAGACATCACAACAGCCACTAAAAATGTGTACTCTGATTCGTGATTTAATTCGCTTTTCGGATCAGGAATATGTTTTGAGAGTCGTTTGCAAATTTCTTCTGCTACTTTTTTATTTTGAAACATATGATCAGTTTTTTGCATTGAGATAGTCCTGCATTGAATACATTTTTGCCGATTTTCCGATAATCCATTTTGCGCATGCTACAGCACCTTTTGCAAATACCCTTCGTCCGAATGCTCGATGTGAGATGGTTAACATATCATCATCTCCGCAAAAATCACAAATTATCTCCGCAGGGATATTTCCTGATCGAATAGACAGCATTTGCGCTTTGCATCCCACCTGTTTTGAAAGAAATATACTTGTTCCAGACGGGGAATCCTTTTTGTTTTTGTGATGCTTATCTATAATGCTTATATCGTATTCTCTTAATGTTTCTGAACATTTCTTTAGCATAGAAGCCATAAGATGAATAGCTATACTAAAGTTTGATGTATAAAAGACAGGGATTTGCTTTGCTGCATTTTTTATTTTGTTAAACTCTGCCTCTGGTATTCCTGTTGTGCCGCAAACAAAAGCAGTATTATGCAATTCCGCCGTTTTTATCGCATGCATTGTTGATTCAGGAAGCGAAAAATCTATTAGAACGTCACTGTTTTCTGCTAGTTTTTCAAAATCTGATGTATTGGATTTGCTGGAAGTACCACCAATTAGCTCTAATTCAGAATCTTCTGATACTAATTTTGATACAAGTGAACCGACTTTTCCAGTTATTCCTATAATTCCTACTTTTTTCACGATAATACCTCAAAATATCAAAGCTTAGTTAATCATTATATATCAAATTATGGATGAGCAGGATACGGTTTTCTTTTATATCGTAATGCGGCAACGCGACTTGCTTTTGGTAAGCAGGTAACGCGTACTTTTGTAAAACCTTTATTTCGAAAACCTAAAATTTCGGCAGCTCTTTGCGTTACATCAATGATGCGACTATTTGTTTTTGCAAATGGTCCCCGATCGTTCACCAAAAGTTTTACTTTCTTGCCGTTCGACAAATTTTCCACCAACACTACGCAGGGTAGAGGAAGAGTTCTGTGTGCGGCTGTCATTGCATTTTTATTGAACGTGCGCCCTGTGGCAGTAGATAGTCCATGGCAATCATATCCATACCAACTAGCATAGCCTATTCTATCATATTTGTAGTGAACTTGTGGATAATATCTGACACCATTAATTACGTAAGGTCGCTCTGTACCAGCATGCCAATATTTCATCCTCGGCATATCATCTCTAGGAGATGAACATGCTATAAGCATAAACAGTATTCCTGCACGAGCTAATTTATAAAAAAATTTTTGAATTTTATAGGTATTACTATACGACATCATTAATCGCAATATTCCAAAACTAAGAGAAGTTATAATCTAAAAAGTTTTCTATATCAATATGTTAACGTTTACTGCAGTCTATTTCATGGTCGTTTATCATTCCGACTGCTTGCATAAATGAATATATTATTGTTGAACCAACAAATTTAAATCCGAGTTTTTTCAGGTCCTTACTAAGTTTATCTGAAATATGATTTTTCGTAATATGTTGTTTTCCATCGTTTTTTATGGTCTTAAAACTTGTGTAACTCCATAAAAAATCACTGAAAGAGCCGATAGATTTGTTTAACTTAAGATATGCTTTTGCATTTTGAACGACAGCTTCAATTTTTAATCTGTGTTTTATAACAAGGGGATTTTTCATCAATTCATTAAACTTTTGATCATCATATGTAACTAAAATCTCCGGATTCAGACCATCAAATGCTAATTTGATACCTTTGCGCCTTTTCCAAATAAGTTCCCAACTAAGACCGCATGACTTTCCTTCCAGAATCAGCATTTCAAAAAGTTCCTGATCATTATGAACAGGAACTCCCCATATTTCATCATGATATTGTTTCATTAACTCAGATGAATTAGCCCACTTACAACGTTGAATATTCATTTTTAGAAGTATATCTTGCTTCCGAATATGAACATATTAGCTCTATTAGCGCCTGTATAGCCTTGATTACAAGCTTTCGCATACGCACGAGCTCTATCGCAAGTTTTTGTAATAATGTTGTCGTATTCAGCATAAACACTAAGAATATTGTTTATCTTATATTCGGCTCCGACTGTTGTTATATTTGCAATTGCTCTTTCAGATTTTCTATCGGAAAAATTTACAACAGAACGAAAATATCCTGCAGATAGAGTTAAACAATCTATCTTGTAGGATATTCCATACGTGTATATTTTTCCGGCATCAGCTCCACTCCTTAATCCGACTTTCGGATCATAAATATCGTACTCAATATTTTCATTAAATTGATCAGCTTCGGCTGTAGCTTGATACTTATCTACAATGGATCGTCCGCAATCTATAAAGCCAAAAGCCACCTTCCAATCTTTGTAACCAAGAATTGTTCCGATTTGATAAGCTCTTACATCATGTACGCCACCTTCGATTGTTCCCGATTTACCTTTACCGAACCATCCACCTGCAGAGAATGTAGCATTAAAATCATCTTCGCTTCCGTATTCATATTTACCGGCTATAGTGAAAATACGCCTTGAAAATCCTGAAGTATGTGCATAATCCCAACAAGCATGTGCATCATTGTTGCAATTTTCACTGCAATGTCTTGTTTTAAAAGGAGCAGCCCGTTTACTATCTAAAGTATACGACATAGCAAGTGAGAATCCTTTTACCGTCGGAGAAAACCATGCTATTTTTGCGGCTTTTCCATCATTTACATGACAGCCTGTTCCTATAATTGTGCCTGCCGACTGATTGTAAAAAGCGTGAAGATTCCCACTGTCAGGACCTCCATAAGCTACAAAAATACTGTTTCCGCCAATTGTAAATTTATCAGCAGCTGTGTCGGTATAGCCTATATTGAATCTTCCGAAATTATCAGTTTCAATAAAGCCATAAAGCGAATCAACAATTGCTTGCCCCTGTTTTATGATTCCTGACCTTGTTTTTATACAACATTCGATACCATATCCAAAATTACTTGCTCTTTTAAGATAATGTAAATTTACATCTCCTTCATAAGAGAAAGTTCCGTTTTCGAAATTCGCACGTTCATTTTGATTAATAAAAGCTGCTGTCATATTGCCTTTTCCATCAACTGACAGATCAGTTTCAATTCCTACATTCTTTAGAAAATCGCCAAGTTTTTGACCTAACTTTTCTTCATCATTGTTTTCAGCAGATATAGCTGTATAACAGAAAACTAACGATGCTAACAATACTTTCCTTAACAACATCACACTACAATCTCCTATATTAATTTCTGTCCTGTTCTATCTTTTATCTTTGTTATTGCAAATAGCGCAACAGCAATCACCAGTGTAACAGGAACTACAACTAAAAATGGTGAAATCGATATACAATAGTTTAACACCATAGATATGCCTCCGCCAAATATTGCTTGTGCTAAGCTGAGAGATACAGAAACTCCAGTACATCTTATTTCTTTTGGGAATGATTCGGAAAAGAAGGCAGCACGGCTACCATAATACATTCCTATAGAGAGACCGTACACTCCATGAACAACAAACCATGCGAACGTTGAAGTTATGTTGCATAAAAACATAACATAAGTAGTTATTACTACAAAAACCATTCCTGCTTGCAAAAATATTTTTCGAGAGAACCAATCTGATAGAAAACCACTCACAAGTATGGATGATATGATACAAACATTTGCGATTACACTACATGTTGCGGAATTTTTCAGAGTTATAATTCCTTTATTTACAAGATAATAAGGAAGGAAATTCAATAAAGTATAAAATCCTATTGCGCTGAAAGCTGTAATTGCGATTGTACAAAGCACTTCAGTTTTGTATTCAGCAAGTGTAGCAAATATATTTTTTGGTTGAGCTTTTTTTGAATTTTTCTTTTTACCATTTTTTACTTCTTTTTTCTTTTCTGAATGCATAAAAGCAAAAGGAACAAGAGTTATCGCAATCAAAAAGGGGATTCTCCAAGCGTATTGATAAATTTCAGCTTCAGAAAATGAAAGATATAATAGCAAAATAACTCCACCAGTTAATAAAACGCCTACCTGACTACCTGCATCGGAGAAGCTACCGAAAAAACCACGTCGGTTACTTGGCGCAATTTCCACAAGATGTACCATTGCGGCAGTATATTCACCTCCCATAGAGATTCCTTGTAATGTTCTTAAACAAAAAACGAGAATAGGCGCAAAAATTCCGATTTGGTCATAACTTGGAACCAAACCAACCAAAAATGTCGGTATAGCCATGAGCAAAATAGCTACAGATATGGCTCTTTCTCGACCTATTTTATCGCCGATGGGACCAAAAATTAATGAACCGACAGGACGCATGAATAATCCCATGGACATCACGAAGAAAGTAACTAAATCGCGAAGAGCTGCGTTTTCTATAGGAAAGAATTGCTTTGATAAAATCGGAAGTAACGGCATAAATAGTGCGAAATTATACCACACCAAGACATTTCCCAATGCACTAACAATTAATTCCTTTTTTTCGGATTCTGACATTTCCTTCTCCACTATAATTTTTCGGGATTTTTGATTTTGTTTGGGCAACAGAAAGCAAAAGCCACCGCATCATCATACATTGTGACCAAATTTACACTCATCTTATTGTAAATGCAAACAATTTGAGGTTTTGAATTTCCTCTAATCATTTCTTACCAAAAGTGAAATGCTGAAAAAATCAATTTTTATCTTAATTTTCCATCCAAAAAATCGCGAATTTTTTTGCAGTTTTCTGTGATAAGAGCATCAAAATAACGACCATAAGTCATATATCCGTGTATTGCGCCTTCATCAAGTATATGAACGTAATCTTCTCTTTCGCTTTTTTTTAATTTTTCTATGAAATCAAGTTGTCCGTCTAACAAGGCATCATATCCTGCAGAAATTAGCATTATCTTTGGATAAACATTCATATTTTCTTCCAAATTCGGATATACAAACTTATTCGATTGAGCGTTTGCGCTATTGTAAGGACGACCGGCATAGTTGCTTACATATTTAGCAATCGCTTTCTCCGAAAGAGCTACGCAATTGCCAAAAGTTTTAAAGGAGCGGCTCTCAAAATCATTACTAAGAACAGGATATAGCAATATCAATGCATGTGGGCGATCAATTCCTCGTTCAAATGCTTTAATGCATAACGTAATAATTAAACTTGCTCCGGAACTGTCTCCGCATAAAATAATATGTCTGTATTTCGAACTATAATAATGAATATATACACTCATAACATCATTTAAAGGTATCGGACAGGAGTGTTCAGGTGATAACCGTTGTTCTAATGTAGCGACATCTCTATTTGTTGTTCTTACTAATTTCTTACAAAAATAATCATACGTATCAAAACTTCCGTGCGTCCATCCGCCACCATGAACAAACAGAATTAATTCCTTGGTTGGTTTTTTTGTATTTGCACGATATTGTCTTACAGGAATTTTGTAATTATCGTTTTCTGCATCTACTGTTATATCTTCTATTAAAGCAACTTCTTCAGGGACACCCGATAATTTCATAAGAAGCTGATTAACTTTTTTTCTTTTATATTCGACTTCTGTTTGGTTTGATTTTATATAAGGATGTTTTTTTTGTTCTTCAACAAAAGCTTCAAATTCAGCTATGGCAGCTTTTGATTCTTCTGTTAATTCTTGCTGAGTGTATAATTTTTCTCTTTCTGTTGTATTTGTATAGTCAATTCTTGGTTTTTCAAGTGCTTTCGCTTCCTCGTTTTTTTCTTCTTCAGAAGAGATTTCTATTACTGCTCTTTTTTCTTTTCCTCTGGAGGTACCTGCTCCTACTTCATTCATTAATAAAGAAGAAAGCAATAAGGAACAAACTAAAGTTTTCCATAGATATTTATTTTCCATTACAACACAACTCCTACTTTTTTATTTCATTATTAAGCTACTCCTGGTTAGAAGTCGCTTTTTTATGAGTCAGAATGCTTAATATGTTTGCAATTTTCATCTTTAATTCTTTACGATGAACTACCATATCAACCATTCCATGCTCCAAAAGATATTCAGATAATTGAAAACCTTCAGGCAATTTTTCTCGAATCGTGCCTTCTATAACTCGTGGTCCCGTAAACGCAATGAGAGCGCCGGGTTCTGCTATGTGAATATCTCCTAGCATAGCGAAAGATGCAGAAACACCACCTGTTGTCGGATTTGTTAAAAGCACGATGTATGGCAATTCCGCTTCTTTTACTCTTGTAATGGCAGCTACTGTTCTTGGCATTTGCATGAGAGAAAAAATTCCTTCTTGCATACGGGCTCCACCTGAACAAGGCACCACTAAAAACGAATATCCTTTCGAAACAGCATATTCAGCTCCTGCAATAATAGCTTCTCCTACTGCGACTCCCATAGAACCGCCCATAAATTCAAAAAGGAAAAAAACAGCGACAACTTTTTGGCCGCCTATACGTCCATATCCTACAACAACAGCATCATTTTCTTTCGTATTTTCGCGAGCAGCCTTTAATCTGTCGGAATATCTTTTACTATCTTTAAATTTAAGGGGATCGTTAACTGAAGATTTATATTTTATTTTTGTAAAGTCACCGTCATCAAACAAGCTTTTGATTCTGCTATTAACATTCAGTCTCATATGATTATCGCAGTGAGGACATACTTGCAGATTCTCTTCAAGTTCTTTACGAAATATCATCTGCTCACATTTTGGACATTTTTCCCAAAGATTATCGGGGACATCATTTCCAACTAGCGCTCTGATCTTTGGTCTTACGAAATTAGTGAGCCAGTTCATACTACTATTCCTTTCGATTCCTTTTTACTTTTTTATAATCGCACTTATCGGAGCGAGAATATGATTTTTCAGTTTAGAAAATTCAGATAAAAATGCAGGAATATCGTTGATAAATACGGATACCGCTTTTCTCTCCGATATTTCTTGGCCGCTCATATTTTTCTGAAACATTTGTGGAACGTTTATATATATAAAATCTGAATTTGTTTCAGAGATTTTTTTCGCTACTTCATTGGATTTTTCTAAATCAAGAAATGCCAAACCACGCTTAGATAATTCTTCAGCTATACCAGACATACAATTAGAAGATTTAGTAAGAAGAGTAGATGTTGTGTTTGCTAATCCAATTGCGTATTTCGATGAAGCAAGAAGCAAATGCAGCTTGTTTATTAAATCCTCTGCACTCATATTAGCCAAAAATGGAGCTATAATTCCTTGCTTTTTAGTCGGTACTGAAGTTTGAGTTGGAATTTGTAATAAAAATTCATGACCTGCATTGATAATTGCCTGAACTGTCTCTGATAAATGGTTCGAATACTGCGGAACAACAAATGTTACTTTATTTTTTCCTAATCTGCGTATTATGCTTGTTAAATAATTTTGATCTGTATCCGCATCAAGAAGTACGATCAAATATAATTTTTCTTTGTTTGTATCATTTTTGAATTTTACGGAATATGCATCAAAAACCCGACCTCCATCAGGAGAAATTTTCGGAACATATCCACACGCTAATTTTTCGTAAAGCGCATCGTCAATAGGTTCAGCAGATTCAGTCTTTCTAGCATCTTTATCTTCTTTTTCTTTATTTGTTCCATTATTTTTACTTAAAATAACTTCTTCACTTCCTGAGCTTGCGGATTTTTTTGTATTTTCATCTACTATAATGCGATACTGGTATGAAAATTCACGTTCTTTTTGTGAATCATAATACAATTTTGTCTCAATCATGAAAGAAATCACGAAAATACCAAATATACACCAGGCAATTAAAAGGTTTTTATTTCTTTTCCGCATTTTTAGTAGCCATTGCTTTCACTTTTTCAATTGTCATTATTGTATCAAAAGCCTTACTAAGTTGAAAATCCTTTTCTGCTCGCTCTTTTAAAGGCATTTTTCGATATAAGAGTTCGTAATCTTCTTCCTCTTTATCATCTTTTTTCTTACTTAAAGCTTCTATTGCTTTTCTGTTTTCTTCATCAGATTTCTTTTTATTATCTGCTCGTTTATCCGCATCTAAAGCATTCGGAAAGAATTCTTCTCGTAACACAAACAGCGCCTCAGGGCGTTTAATCTCTGCCCAATCCGCTTCTATGTCTGGTGTTATTCCATTCGCTTGGATGCATTCTCCGCTAGGGGTAAAATGCTTTGCTACTGTAAGCTTTATTGCGGTTTTTTCAGACAGAGGAACAACCTTTTGTACAGAACCTTTTCCAAATGATCTTGTTCCCACGATTATTGCTCGTTTATTATCACGCAAAGCTCCTGCCATAATTTCAGGAGCAGAGGCTGTTCCACTATTTATAAGAACAACAATAGGCATTCCGTTTGTTAAGTCCCCTTTTTTCGCGCTGAATTCTTTCGTGTTTTCTTCTGTTCTTCCTCTGGTAGATACAATTTTTCCGCCGTCAAGGAAAATATCTGAAACGGATACCGCTTCATCAAGCAAACCACCTGGATTATTTCGCACGTCAAGGATTAATCCGTATAATTTTTTATCTTTATTTTCGGATAGAAATTTTTTTATGCCTTCAGTCGTGTGTTTATCAAATGTAGATATTCTGATATATCCTATATTATTTAAAATCTCCGCTTTCACAGATTGTACTTTGATTAGAGCACGTTCAATAACAATATCAAAAGGCGGTTTATCAGCTCGCTTGATCTTTAATTTTACTTTGGTCCCCGGTTTTCCACGTAATTTTTCTAAGGTTTCTTC
The DNA here is from genome assembly GCA_905233185.1 of uncultured Alphaproteobacteria bacterium. Lineage (GTDB taxonomy): Bacteria > Pseudomonadota > Alphaproteobacteria > UBA3830 > UBA3830 > BNWE01. The sequence goes on from CAJODB010000019.1 coordinate 16,497, forward strand.
AGCAGATATTCCGTTAACGCATTCATCGTCTATATATATTATCAAATCACCGCTTTTTAGACCGGCTTTATATGCTGGAGTATCATCTATAGGCGAAATTATCCTTACAAAAGATTCATCCATCATTATTTCAATACCAAGACCGCCGAATTCTCCGTCCGTTTGATTTTTCAGTGCTGAAAATGCTTTTTCATTAAGATATGAGGAATGCGGATCAAGTGATGAGAGCATACCGGCGATAGTTTTTTCTACAGATTCACCTTCGCTTAGTTCGTTCACGTATTCGTTCCTTATCATGCTCAGTATCATTTGCAGAAATACTGTATATTGCATTTCTTCTGGTACATTTTTTTTGATGGAATCGGGAATGACTAAACTGCACTCGTGTTTTTTGGATTTTTTTTCAGCTGTAGTTGAAGATTTTACCGAAGATTTTTCAACTGCATTCTTCGTAGTTCCACCTGAGCAAGAGACATTACAAACGAAAACTATTGCCATTGAAGACAGAAACAATAAGCTTTTTCTGAGAGATCTATTTGTAATTGTCATGATTATTTTTCTCTTTCTTCAAATTATCGTTGTTATTATAAATAATAAAGCACTAACTACGAACTATCTTCAATCCTTTATTTTCTTTTTCAAAGGTTTGCTGTAACCAATGCCTAGGATCAAGCGATTCACCTGATTTCCTCAGTTCCATCATTATTACAGGTTTTTCTCCCTGTGATTCATCGTTCATTGTACCAATATAATCTCCGATTTCAACTACATCTCCTGTTTTCGTGTACGCATCATCGGATACTCCATATAAGAACACTCTGTACTCACCATTACTTATGATAATCATATTGCCATAATTAAGGAATTTTCCGGAAAATACGACTAGGCCCTTTGCTGGAGAAGTAACGATCGCGCCTTTGCGTGTTTCAAATGAAATGCAATAAATCATCTCTCCGTTTTTACCTTTATCTCCGAATTCTGTAACTAATTTTCCAGTGGCGGGATATGCAAGAGATAATTCAGTATTTATTTTTGTATTTTTCAAAACGCCTATAGCATTTTCCGATTCTAATTCAGCATCTAATTCATCTATTGAGTTTGATTTTGTTGCTATATGATACACAACATTCCTGATTATATTTTCCTCAATATCTTTTGTGGCTTCAGGTAGTTCATCTTTGATATTCTTTTTTAACTTTTCATACTTATTTTTCTTTTGTTCTAACTCTTTTATTTTATTTATTTTTTTTTGTTTAAGGGCGATAATTTCACGAGTATTCTTTGAAAGTTCTCCCGATACACTTTTAAAGTAAGCTGAAAAGTTTTTTATTATTATCGAACAACGAACAAAATCATTTTTATTCTCTTGAGAATTAATTACTAAAAATTTTGAGAAACGTTGTAAGTCGAAAAGAAGAGTAAAACAACGGGTCAAAATCTCATATGTACTTTTTAAAATAGGGGCGGAATTTTTCTCGCGTTGATCGAAAATACTTATTTCTGATTCTAAATCGGATATTTCTCGTTCTAACTCTTGTGCTTGCTTACAAAGGGTTCTTATTTTCGGAGTTTGAACAGAAGAGTCTTTGCTTGACGTGTATGCCAGGCAGCAAGAAAATATAAAAGCAAAAATAAAGAAGACAATTTTTTTCATATCTCTAATATAATACAGAAAATCCGCAAAAATCATACTATGGTTGCATAATAAAAATTAATATTTCGTTATAATAATGCTATATATGTATAGGATTTTTAATTATCGTTAGAAGAATACGAATAAGTTAAAGCCAGTTCTACTAATGCTTTATAAGAGAAAGAAATTCATAACTTATTACTCGAAAATTAATTTGCAGATGAAGGAAAAGTTTTCGAATTTATTGCTGATCTTTCACTATATTTTTTCTAAAATACTAACTTTTGTCTCTTGCTTATTACAATCGATTTGTTTATTTTTCAAAAAATTCCTAAAGAAAAGTACAGATTTTTTATGTTTAATTTGTATAAAGTTACGTTTCTATTGGCATAAAAAAAACGGCTGTCAACATATATGGCAGCCGTTATTGAGATGTAAACAATAGTATTGTTAAGCCTCTTGCAGTTCTGGAATATTTTTAAAGTCTTCAAGCAGAGACGGATCTTCTATTGAGTCTTTGTTAACTACTTCTTTTCCGTGTATTACATTTTTTACAGCCAGCTCAACAATTTTTCCGTTATTTGTCTTAGGAATTCCGCGAACCGCAATAATTTTAGCCGGAACGTGACGCGGAGTTGCATTATCTCTTATTATTGTTTTGATTTTCTTTTTTATTTCATCTGTTAAAGCTATACCTTCTCTCATAACAACGAATAAAATCACTCGTTCATCATTATCCCATTTCTGTCCGACAGCCATACAATCGACAACTTCCTCAACTTTCTGTACTTGCGAATATATTTCAGCTGTTCCGATACGCACTCCTGATGGATTTAATACCGCATCTGCCCGTCCGGAAATAAATACCCCTTTGTTTGGTGTTATTTCAAGCCAATCGCCATGGCACCAACAATTCTCAAACTTTTCAAAGTAAGAAGAAATAAATCGTTTATTGTCTTCGTCTCCCCAGAATTTTAATGGTTGTGATGCAAAAGGAGTTATGCATGTTAATTCACCTTGTTGACCATCTGGAAGCTCTTTTCCATCGCTTCCATACACATGCACATTCATTCCGAGACCAAATCCCTGCATTTCTTCACTGTAAACTGGTGAAATTGGATTACCCATACAAAAACTGGATACAATATCAGTTCCACCTGAAAACACATTTAAATGAATGTCCTTTTTGATCTTCTCATAAACGAAATGGCATGCTTCTTGGCATAGTGGAGATCCTGTAACACCGACAGTCTTAAGCTTTTCGAGGTTGTAAGTGTGCATCGGGTCAATTCCGGTTTTCAAGGCTGTATCCAAGAATTTCGATGATGTTCCGAAAAATGTCATACCACATGAAGACGCCATTTCGAACAAAACATCAGGTTTAGGAAACAGTGGCATGCCTTCATACTGCATTAAAGTTGCGTTCTGAGAAAGAATAGAAGTCGCCCAGTTCCACATCATCCAGCTGCATGTCGTAAAATAAAAGACTCGATCATCTGGCTTAATATCGCAATGAATTAATTGCTCTTTTTTATGTTGTAATAATGTTCCGCCTGCACCATGAACAATGCACTTTGGAACGCCAGTTGTTCCGGAAGTAAATAATATGTATACAGGTTGATCAAACGGAAATTTCTCGAATATAAGAGGAGGAACTTCACCATTTCCCAAGAAATCGTTGAATAATACGCATTCAGTTCGAATACCAGCAGGAAGTCCTGCTTTTATATATGGAATAATTATGGTTTTTTCAATGCTGGTAACTTGTTCTACAACGCTTTTGATCTTTTCAAGATTGTTGAATTCCTTACCTTTGTAAAAATAACCGTCAACTGCGAAGAAAACTTTCGGTTTTACTTGACCGAATCGATCCAAAGCTCCTGAAATTCCGAAATCTGGAGAGCATGAAGACCAAATTGCTCCAATACTGATTGTTGCTAAAGCCGCAATTGTTGTTTCAGGCATGTTTGCTACATATCCGCCTACAATATCACCTTTCTTTACGCCTATACTCTTGAGAGCTGCCGCTGTTCTTGCTACAGCATTATACAATTCTTTCCAGGTATATATTTTTCTTACTTTTTCTTCTCCCCAAAAAATCAGAGCGGCACTATCATCCTGACGTTTTAGAAGGTTTTCCGCAAAATTAAGCTTGGCATCAGGAAAATATCTGTGTTCCCAAAACTTTTCTTTACCATTAGATATTCTATTAGATCCTTTGTCTCCTATAATATCACCAAAATCCCAGATATTATCCCAGAATGGCTCAGGGTTATTAACTGACCACTCCCACAAGTCATGGAATGTAGAACCCGTAAAACCGCTTTTTTCGCTAACTTGTTTCATAAATTTCATTGCGTTGCTATTTTCAATTCTCTCCTTGCTAGGAGTCCATAAAGGTGTATTTGATTCTGAGTTTGACATAGTCCGAAAATCTCCATGCGTTAATTATATGCTCGTTATTTTAGAGGTAATTTATTAATTTTGGGTTAATTTATAGAAATAATTTTGATGATTTGTATAATTATTTTTTAATAAGAAGTATAGAATAGTTTTTTTTTATGCGAGATTTATTTTTTATAATGTAATTTAATATAAAAAGATTAAGGGAAAATTAAGGAAAAGGAGGTATAAGGGAGGAGTAGTACAAGGAGAGATCGGTTGATCGGAAAGAAGGAGAGCGGCGCGTGTAGTGCCGGTAGGTCAAAAGTCTTGACGGGGGGGGGAATTCACTTT
>CAJODB010000019.1:20909-23089 GCA_905233185.1 uncultured Alphaproteobacteria bacterium
ACTGCAAATCAAAAAAACCGAAGAAGCTTCAGGAGTGGAAATTTCGTCTACCGTTGAAGATGATAACCGAGCTAACGGAAGCGTTAGAGTTGGTAAAAGAGTTCATAAGCACTATTGTCCCAAGAATTCAATTATCTATGGTGAGTATGGGCAATTACCGACGTATTCGATCGATTTCTTCTGTGCTACGGCCGAAGTTATTGCGTGTATTGATGCATTTGCATCGTTTGTTTCACACGTGTAAGTCGTGCCGATGTTTGTTGGAGCAGTTCCGGCTATTGCGGTCGTCATCTTCCAAGTTTTCGCAGTTGCAGGCATCATCTTTTTCATTTTCGTCATTTTTATTTGCGAGTTTTTTAAGTTTTTTTGCGGGTAAACGTGGCAAGAATAGGCGTTATGAGGCAAGTTCTTCCCGAGGAGCGATACTGATCATGGTAGCGTGTTTTTTGCCGATAGTACTGCTGGGAATCAAGTATTCGGAGAAGTTGTTTCAGCAGAAGGAAGCCATGCTGAAGGAACCGTTGGATGAAGCGGCGACGAAGAATTGCTCGCAAGAAGCAGCGTTAGAGGTAGCGAGGAATTGGAATCCCGGTTTAAAGCTGTCGCAGCAGCAGGAGGGTGTCTATAAGGTATCGGACAACATATATAACAAGACGCCAAGTTATCAGAACAGCATTTTAGAACGAGCGATTCCAGGACTTTTGGAGTCAAGTGGTAGTTCATTATCAACATCGAATAAGCAGATTAGATACACAAGCGAGAAGAGATATGGTTACCAATGGTATTTTAATAAGAGTACGTGCAGTTGGAATCCGCACTATGTTTTTTGGCTTTTTGTGGACAAGGTATCAGAGGCAAGCAAGAGGCAAAGCAAATTCGATGAAATGAATGAAGAGGAATTATCAGAGAATAGATTTGTGTTAGATCAACATGAGATATGTATAGGTCCGGTTTTGTATTATAACAATGTGGAGAGCGGTTATCCTACAGATTCGTTGTATGGTAGTGATCCGGTTTTGTCCCAGATTCGTTACAATACGCCGAGTGATTCAACGAGCGGAGCGGGCAACTATAGTCTTTATAATAATCTGGTATCGAGTTACACAACGGAGATAAGTACAAGTGGAGCAGATAGTAGGAATAAGTTGGCTGATAGTACGTATAGTGTAAGGTATGCATCAACAGATAAAGATCTCATGATGGTATCGATAAGTGAGGATAAGATAAAGGTAAAGACAGATGGGCATGAAGGATATGCGATACCGGCGCAGTGCAATGTTGATATAGTGTTGGCAGTACCGGTGAACGGAGCGGCGAGCAACGCGAACAATCGTGATGCGGCGTCAGATATAGCGGGAGAGCCGTATTATTACAATGCCAGTAGCACAACTCCTGATGGAGCAAAAGCGACGCCGTTGTATCAGATGGGCCAGGCGCTCAAGAATTTTGTGAAGACGCATTTTTATCACACGCGAGGTGTAAATATGTCGTTGATACCGTATTCGGGGAAGGTGTCGATATCGCCGGATAGAGCGGCGGCCTGGACGGTAGCGTTTCCGTCATTTGTGGATACCTCAACGAATACGCAGTTGATGGTAGGGGCCTGTCTTTACGGTACCAGTGGAGTAAAGGATGCGACGTTGAAGCAAACGGCGAAGACAACAGCGCTGGTATCAGGAGATACGTTGCCGACGAGCGACACGCCCTACTATTGGGGAGGAGTTCTGACGGGCTGTCCGATAATGTTTCGGGCGGGATTGCAGCAGACAGAGGATAAATACGGAGGGAATTCGTATTTTCGAGGATTTTTGGCGAACTACAGTGCCTCAGGAACAGAGTTGACAGCGGCACAAACGAATCCAGCGACAGGCGGCTCGTACAAATACCTGCGAATGAACCTGAATCCATGCTATATGGGGTATGCGAACCTGCTGTCGATGAAGTGCGAGAAGAAAAGCACGCACTTTTTGCCGAATCCGTATTACATGATCGAACCGACAGCGGATTTGGTCAAGATTTACGAGATGTGCAACGCGCTGTATCCGATTTATGACGTCCACAACGTCTCAAATTTCATCTTCATACCGCTGGAATGGGCCTATAATATGTTCCAGAGTTGGACGAGTAACACAAATTGCGCGGCGAAGAGCGGTTCAGGGATTAGTTCCTCGGGAACAGAC
>CAJODB010000020.1 GCA_905233185.1 uncultured Alphaproteobacteria bacterium
CAAACTTCGTATTTTCTTTGTTGAGTTGCAGAAGTTTCATCCGAAACACGTTGATCGAAAAAATATGCTCGATGTGTGGATGGCATTTCTGAAAGATCCTCTAAATAATGAGATTCAGGATGTTAATGAAGTTCGTCAGGCGTTAGATACTCTAAAAGAAATCAGCGAGGATGAAGAAGCTCGAGAAATTTATTATTTGAGACAGCAAACAGAATTCGGATACATAAGCGAAAAAAATGTCGCCGTAGAAAAAGCTCATAAAAGCGGTATTGAAAAAGGAAAGGCTGAAGGCGAGAAGATCGGCATCGAAAAAGGAAAGGCTGAAGGCGAAAAAGTCGGTATCGAAAAAGGCAAGGTTGAAGGCGAAAAAATCGGTATCGAAAAGGGCGCAAATGAAAAAGCCATTGAAGTCGCGAAAAAGATGTTATCAATGGGCTTGTCTATCGAACAAATATCTGAAGCAACAGGACTGCCTCCGGATAATGTTCGGAAACTATCCTAATTAGCGAAGTTTTGCGAAATTTTTTATAGAGCGTAAAAAATAAATTTTCGATGATTAACACACCTGAACGTCCATATTTGAAGTGGCTTAAGGACGAAATAAAAACAGCTGAAGGTCGGGTTAATAGCGAAAAATATCAGAAAATCAAAATCGGCGATGAAATTATTTTCTCAGACATCAGAAGTGATGATTTTATAAAAGGAATTGTCGGCTTTAAACACGAATACACGACTTTCGAAGAAATGTTGAAGTCTGAAGGCGTGAGAAATATGCTTCCTTTTTTGAGCGATGATGATCTGGAAAAAGGCATTCAAGTTTATCAAAATTTTCCAGGCTCGGAGCGCGTTAAAAAATTCGGATGTGTTGCAATTAGAATTAAAGTCACCGAATCAAAATTAGAAAAGGTTCTCGACTAGATTAGAGGGGATAATTTCTGAGATTAGTTAATAACAATTTGTAAATATTTTCATAACGATGATTGAAACGCCATTCAGTTTCCTTCAAGTGTAAGTTGAATTTTTTACATGTAATTCCTCTCATTTTCACTAACCTATTTTTTGCAACTCCCCAAAAGTTCTCAATTCCGTTAACGTGAGCCCTGCCATTTGCAAAAACATCTTCGCTGTGAGTGACTCTATAATGCTTTTTATAGCCAGCATTTACGAGTCCATCATAAGCCTTCCATTCGTCGCTGTAAATTGTCGAATCGCTTGGAGCAAGCTTTTTTATTATCGGCACGAGTTCACCTGCCGAGCAATTGTTCACTATCTGCGTGTAAACCTTGTCTCCGCGCTTCTTCATGCCGAAAACTTTCGTCTTACCTCCGGCTCCTCGACCTCGTTTGCCTCGAACTCTTTTGGCTCCGAAATACGATTCGTCTACTTCGATTTCTCCTGCCTCAAAATATGACTCTTCTTCCGTAAGCTTCAATATTCTAGCACGTAAAAGTTGTAAAATACGATTGATGGTGTTGCGATTTATTTTCGTCACCTCCTCTATCTGAGTCGATGTCAAATCTGCACAAAATAATCGCAATATTTGACGAAATTTATTCTCTGAAATGTGTGTATGTTTTATATATCTGTTTTTCATTGGTATATCTTAGCATTTCCGATCAGATTATCAACTTAATCTAGTCTAGAACCTTTTTGAATTATTCGGAAATAGAAAACCGAGCATAACGACCGCAAATTTGCTTTACACTGCGATTTTTGCGAATACTTTAAATTTCAAAGCAAGTGTCACAACTGAAAGGGATAAAAAAGCATTCGAAGAATTAAAACCTTTCATCGACCTGCCCGCAAATTGGATTGAGCAATATTATTCAGAGATTGAAAGCGATATTTTCAAAAATTTTGAAGAAGCAATCCAAAACGATACGAAAATTTTAGAAAATAATTGGGCAGTTGCGCAAATCGAATTGTATGATGCCAAAACTTTGCTGCAAAAATCAGAATTTTTAAAAACTCTCAAAAAGGTTATGAGTAAATATTCCGACTGGTTGCTGACAATGCCATCAATTAGCGAAGGAAAAAATTATCTTTTTTCGAATTCCGAAAATATCAAACAAATCTTATCAGAAAAAATGCAAACAAATTGGAATAACGAAGTCGAAGAAACGAAAAAACTTTACCTGCGAAAAGAAATTTTGAAGGTGACAGGAATAAAGTAAGAACAATTTCTGAGGAAACTGCCTTGGATTACGCAAAACAGCGACAAAGTGCTGGAGCGAATCTACTTAAAACATAACTTCACCCCATATAGTCGCCGACCGGCTAATTTCTTGCCCTTTTTATTATTTGCTGATACCTTTTAGTAGTTCAAATTATGGAATTCATTATGGCTTGTGGAGCAACAATTTCTGTTCTTACTGATAACAACACAAAGCGAGACAGCCACTTAATTGCTGAACATGGCTTATCGTTATATATTGAATGCGATGGACTGAAGTTGCTTTTTGATACCGGCGATACAGATGTGTATTTGAAAAACGCGGCAAAAATGGGAATAGATTTGCGGTCGATTAATATCATCGCCCTTTCGCATCATCATTACGATCATGTCGGAGGAATGAAATACTTTCCTATGCAAAACCGAAAAATCAAATTAATTGCGCAAAAGTGCGCTTTTTATCCGCGAGTAGATTACTCGAACAATCTTGCGAAACATGAGGTAACCGATAATTTTGATATTATCTCGGTTGACGCAGAACCGATTGAACTCAGCAAAAATCTTGTTTTCTTAGGAGCGATTCCTGAGTTAAACGATTTCGAAGAGAAAAAGAATTTCAAATACAGAAAATTGATACTTCCTTCGGGAGAACTAGCGGATGATTTTATCGAAGATGACTCAGCGTTAATGTATAAATCTTCGGAGGGAATCGTTGTGATTACAGGCTGCTCGCATTCGGGAATTTGCAATATAATTAAGTATGCTATTGATACAGCCGAGGAAAAATGGGGAGTTTCAAAGGTGAAAACGGTTATCGGAGGACTCCATCTCATAAATTCTGCTCCAAATTTTTTGGCGAAGATAATAGATTTTTTTAAGAGTAAAGGAATATCCGAAATTTATCCATGCCATTGCACCGACCTAAATGCCAAAATCGCTTTGGCTTGCGGAGGATTAAAAGTTCATGAAGTAGGAACAGGAACGATCATAAATTTTTAAAAATTCGCATTAGCTCCTATCTTAAACCCGGAGAAAGAATTTAAAAAATCGACAAAATCATCGGCACGGTGTCGCATACTCATAATGCGAATCTCGATAGTTTAATTGGAAAGCCAGAATTTATTTCCGGTGAGTGCCATGTACCTGTTCTAAGTAAATCATCAAATTGATGCTTTATTTGATTGATGTTTGCTTTTTGGCGTTTTTTAGTAAACACCTTTGAGTATTCTATTCCAACGTAATCCCAATTTCGTACTTTTGCGAAGTCTCGAATTTTCTGTAAGTTTTCTCTATTATCATCAATGAAAATAATTTTTGTAAACTTATAAGATGGCACTTGATTCAGAAATGCATTTAATGCCAACTCTTTTGAACTTAATGTAAAAATTCCGCCTTTATAAAACACCCCCCAATAATTTTTCATTTGCGTCATGCAACTTAAACATAGGCATATTCCAAGATTTATCAAAGTCTATGCGCATGCTTTTTAATCTTGAAATACATAGCTCTTCTATAGAATCTATGCTTCCTAATTTTCCATGAGGATTTAGAGTTAACATTAGAGTTTTTATATTTCTGGATTGAAGCTGTTGTACCAATTCGGGCATATGCTCATCGACCAGTTGTACCGGGACCAGCCATTGAGCGCATTTTAATTTTTCCTGCTCATATGAAGGTAATTTTTTTACAGATATTCTATATTCAGCTACTATATCTTTTATATCGTCGTATAGATCCGCTTGAAAAGCCCTTTCTTTCGATTCCGTCAATACGTTGTCCATATCAAAAATAACCAGGGTTTGATTATCAACTCGTTCACAAATGGATTTTATAATTTCCAACTTATCAGTTTTTAGAATTTTTTGTTCAACGCAGCCGGAAAGCACCATACCGAGAAAAAAACAAATCAAGCGATTTACCATAGAAATCTCCCATGTCAGAGGATATTATACATAAAAAAATAAATGAAGAAAAAAATGAGCTAATGGTTGTTATAGATCAGTTGTCATCCAAAATTTTGATAGTTGCAAGATTTTACTGTAGTTTGCGAAAGCTTTGTTTCAAACATGAAGAAAAATGATAAAATCAACAGGAGTTGAAGGGAGTGATTATGAGCAATAAATACGAAATTGTTTTGGAAACAAAAGATTTTGAGAAGAGCCCAAATGAAGTTGATGTCGTTTTAGATTTAATACGAAAAGGAATCTACGATTTCGTTCAGTTTGTTGTAGCTCCTGATACCTACAAAAATCTGCGTGCAATTGTGAAAGAAAAATTCTGTAACGTAAAGACTGTTATACACGCTCCGTTTTTCATGGGCGGAGTAAATTTGTCTGATCCTGATTTATTGAATTTAAATTTACAAAAACTTTCGGATGCGCAAAAATTTGCAGATGATTTGAAGAGCGATGTTATTGTTTTGCATCCGGGAATCGGCGATGATGAAATTTTTCTCGATGAATCTATTAGACAGATGAAAATTTTAAATGATTCCCGAATCGCCGTTGAAAATTTACCATATCATCCTCGCCCTCAATATAAGATGCACGGAACAATTCCCGAACAAATCAAAAAAATTATGGATGAGGTCGGATGCAATTTTTGTTTTGATGTCGCGCATGCGATTTGTGCGATTAATTCTTTGAAATTGGACGTGGACAGTACATTGACGAAATTCAATGCTTTAAAGCCGATTATATATCATCTCTCCGATGGAGATGACTGTGCGGAGATTGATTACCATCTTCATTTGAGAAAAGGAAACTATGATTTACAAAAAATATTCGGGCTTTTTTCAGATTCGAGAATCGTTTTAGAAACTCGAAGAAAAGAAGGTGATTTAGATGCTTGCGTTGCCGATGTGCAATTGGCAAAAAGTTTGGAGACTTAAAGAAGGATATGGATATGTGCATAGTTAAAGACGCAACACTGTCTAAAAAGTTAGACGCGAACATGATCGGCAAGTTTGTGTATCTGCCGAAACTTATGAAAATGGAAGTTTTTGAGCAATCGGGCGGAGTTGTTGTTAACACCGGCATTTCGTGCGATATGTTCAATGTAGTTTGCAATCCGAAATCGCCGATGGATGTTAAATCTGTGTTTGATTATTTTTCGTCTAGCAAATTGCCTTTCGCTTTTTGGATAGGATTCGATGATGAGTATCGAGATTTTCAAAATGATGTAGAAAAATTTGGTCTAAGCTGCGACGAAACAGAAAGCGGAATGACCGTTTTTATGGATGAACTGGATTTTTCGATTTCTTGCGAGAAATTGGAAATAAAGTTAGTTTCTAATGAAGAATTATTACGAGATTTTATCACTGCTTATCAGAAACTCATTCCAAATGATGTGGCAGCGATAGACGAATTTTATACTAAAGCGGCTCCGTTTATTTTGGATACGAATTCTGCACTGAAACTCTTTGTCGGGTTCTATGAAGGAGCGCCGGCTGCGACAAGTGCTTTATTTGTGCAGAATGATGTCGCGGGAATTTGGGATATAACAACACTTTCTGAGTTTCGTAGAAAAGGAATAGGAACCGACATGACCCTTCACGCATTAAAATACGCAAAGGATTTCTGCAATTGCAAAGTTGGAGTTCTAACCGCAAGCGAGGATGGAGAACGGGTATACCGTAAAATCGGATTTCAGAAGATAAAAGAGTTTCGCATTGCGAATGTATCAGTAAGATAATACAAAACCATCTTATCTAAAAAAATCAATCACGGCGATCTGATCAAACAATTTCACGAGTTCTAGTCTGTCTTGATTTTGAGTTCCTTCTGTCCAGACCAAGCATAGCACTGCTTTTACAAACGTCCATTGTCTTAGTCGCAAAGGATCAACGTCTGCAATTCGCGCAAATTTTTGAATGCGGTTTTCGATAATCGACAGCGCATTATCGCATTTCCAAATTTTATCAATGGGATTGATCATAAACGAAGTATATTCATAAGTCGGATCACCGATAACTCCTGCGGGATCGATAACCTTCCAACTTTGGATCGCTTCGTCATATATCACATTATCGTGATGTAAATCGCCGTGCATAATTACATTTTCTATGGTAGTTTTCAGTAAGAACTCAGAAAAATCACGAGCTTTAGCAATGTACTTTTCAGCAATATTCGAGGGCTGATATAAATCGTTTAAAAGTTCTCTTAATGGAGTAACTGCACATACATTTTTTTTTGGCGATGCCGAATGAAGTTTTTTTATAACTTTCGCGATTATCTCTACAGACTCTTCTTCATTATTCGGAAAGTAGTTCGTCAGAGAATAACCAGGAACACATCTCTGCAACAACAAAGCTCCGTCGCACGAATCGATAAGAGTGACTGCGCCATAATCAGCAAAAAAACGCAACATTTCAGCTTCTTTTTGCAAAAGCTCATTTTCTATTCCGACTTTCAAGACAACAGGAACGTTCCCATTTTGATATCCAGAGAGGACATAATTGTATGTCAGATTCGAGAAGGCCTTAAGATGGCTAAGATTCCATTTTTCAGCCAAATTTTGAACAATATCATCAAGTGACTCCAGCCACTTTTGACCTTTTTCACCATAAAGATCGACGATGTTATTTCTGAATGTTTCTGAAAATTTTTCCGTCACTGTTTTATTTCCGGATATTTGTTCGGACGTTGTAAATAATACTCAATAACGGGGTTGTCGTTTTCTATTTCAATAAAATTTGTAAAGTGCTTTTCTGCAAATCCACCAGATTTTTCTCGTTTTTTGTTTTGAGCCGCAGATATTTCTGAATCCGTAATTTCAAGAACATTCATCAAAGTTTGAACAACTTCTCGCAAATCCGCTAATTCATAAACTAACTTATCGCGATCTTCTTCGTCTGCGACCTCTTGAGCCTCCTCAACAACTTTTTTTCTTAATGCTTTTATATATTCTTCCTGACTCAATTTTTTGTAGTCGACTAAAATACCGATCGATTCCATTTCTTCGATTCTTTTATCTCTAACTAAAATGTTTGTTCTAAATCTCATCACATCGCTCGCGTAGTTTCTATTCATTATATAGTGTTTCAAATGAATATCAAAAATGTTATTCTGAGCGGCATGCTTTTTGCGGAATTACCATGGAATTATCAGAGATATTAAAAATCGATGGCGAGTTGCCTCGTCAACGTAAGATTTATGCGTTGGTGTTGAAGTTGGGAGTACCTGCGATTCTTGCGCAATTGGCATCGGTTGCTATGCAATACATTGATGCTGCGATGGTCGGAAGTCTCGGAGCATCAGCGTCTGCTGCTGTTGGTGTAGTTACTTCGTCTACTTGGATTGCATTTGGACTTGCTTCAGCTATTGCTATGGGATTTTCAGTTCAGATAGCTCACGCAATCGGAGCAAATGACACAACTCAAGCAAAAGAAGTTTTTCGTGAAGGATTGGCTATATGTTGTGTACTTTCATGTTTACTTTCTTTGATCGGAATTAGTTTGAGTCCGCATTTGCCTTCTCTTTTGGGAGCTGAACCAAAAATTTGGTACGACGCATCTGCCTACTTTTTTGTATGCTCTTGTGCAATTCCGTTTTTTCAATTGCGAGTTTTTTCAGCCAATGTCTTGCAATGTGCGGGAAATACAAAAATTCCGAGCATACTTAATTCGCTTTTATGTGTTTTCGATATTTTTTTCAATTATTTTTTGATCTTTTCGTCACGCGAAATTGCAATCGGGAAATTTTTGATTCATATGCCAGGAGCGAATTTAGGAGTTGCTGGAGCGGCCATCGGAACAGCCTGTGCTGAGGTTATCATTTCAATTGCGATGTTTATTGTGGCATTTCGTATGCCGGATCTTCATTTTGATTTTTCTTTTTCAAAATTTTCAAAAGACATTTTAAAAACTGCCGCTAAAATTTCCGGGCCAATGGCTCTTGAGTCTGTAGTAATGAACGGTGCGTATATTGTTATCACAAGTATTGTCGCGCCACTGGGGGCTGTCTCACTTGCCGCCGATATTTTCGGATTTACAGCGGAATCAATTTGCTATCTTGTAGGCGTTGGCATATCAATTGCAGCTACGACTCTCGTCGGACAAGCATTAGGCGCACATCGAAAAGCTCTTGCGCGGAAATTCGCTTGGTCTGCTGTGAAATGTGGAGTGTTAATCGTGACGCTGATGGCGATATCGATGTATTTCCTTGCTCCTGCCATTTTCAGTTGGTTGACACCAGACACTGCCGTGCAAAAATTAGGCGTAAAAATATTGAGAATCGTGCTTTTATCGGAGCCGTTATTTGCCGCATCAACGATTATTGTCGGAGCGTTGCGTGGTGCAAAAGATACGTTCATTCCGAGTATGTTTACGCTTGTTGGCGAGTGGTTTGTGCTTATACCACTTGCATCATTTTTGGTGAAAGATTATGGATTGGTGGGCGTCTGGACCGGCATTTGTATAAACTTTTGCATACGCGGAATATTGTTCTTACTGCGATTGCGAAGTGAAAAAAGTTGGCTGAAAATTGAGGAGAATAGATGCGAATTTCAATCAACAATGGTGTAACAGAAAAAATTGAAGAACTAGCTGAATCTTGGTACGAAAAATACGAGACTTCCAAAGATGTTTTATGCGAATACAAAAAGTTTCATATTATTGCTGAAAAAAGTGGAGAAATCGTCGGAATTTTAATCGGATACACTGCTTTTTCTGAAATATATGTTGATGATCTGGTTGTGCATGAAAATTACAGGAAGCAAGGAATTGGAAGAATGCTTTTGCAAAAGTTAGAAGAGCATTTTGAGGGGAAAAATTACAGCAATATAAATTTGGTAACGAATGAATTTCAAGCTCCGGATTTTTATAAAAAGTGTGGATATACATTGGAATTCGTGCGCAGAAACAAGAAGTTTCCTTTGCTTTCTAAATATTTCTTTATAAAATGGTTGAGTTGAATGGAGTTAATCATGTTATCATTTGATTGTGATTATGTAGCCGGAGCGCATACGAAAGTTTTGCAAAAATTGGTTGAAACTAACTTAGAATCATTAAGTGGTTATGGTGAGGATGTTTATTGCAAAAGCGCACGTGAGAAAATCAAAAAAGCGTGTAATTGTGAAGACGCCGATGTGTATTTTCTTACTGGTGGAACTCAAGCGAATTTGGTGATTATTGCTTCACTGCTCGATTCCTATGAGGGCGTAATTTCGGCTGACACAGGACATATTAACGGTCACGAAGCCGGAGCAGTTGAATATACCGGGCATAAAATTCTCGCTCTTCCGCATCATGACGGGAAAATTTTCGCAGAAGAAATCGAAAAATACATCAAAACTTTTTATGAAAACGACAGCCATTCTCACATGATTTTCCCCGGAATGGTCTACATTTCGCACCCAACTGAATATGGCACGATATATTCGAAAAACGAGTTGGAGAAGATTTATGAAGTCTGCAAAAAATATGAAATTCCGCTTTTTATCGATGGTGCGCGTTTGGGATACGGTTTAATGTCGAAAGAATCTGATTTAACACTTCCTGATATTGCGAAACTTTGCGATGTTTTCTATATAGGTGGAACAAAAGTCGGCGCGTTGTGCGGTGAAGCTGTTGTTTTTACGAAAAATAACACGCCGAAAAATTTTGTAACCCGAGTAAAACAACACGGAGCTTTGCTCGCGAAAGGACGTTTGCTAGGCGTTCAGTTTGATGCTTTATTTTCGGATAATTTGTATTTTGAAATAAGTAAGCACGCGATCGAAATGGCAGAAAAATTGAAGTCCGTGCTGAAAGAAAAAGGGTATCGATTTTTCCTTGAGTCGCCAACCAATCAACAATTCGTGATTCTTGAAAATAAAAAAATGGATGAGTTGCGAAAGAATGTTTCGTTTTGTTTTTGGGAAAAGTACGACGAAAATCATTCAGTCGTAAGATTTGCTACAAGTTGGTCGACCAAAGAAGAAGATGTTGAGAAGTTGCGGAAAATTTTGTAAAGAGATCAAATAAAAATATGATTTACTATTCCGAATCGGAGATAGTCGTTAAAAATATGCTTCATTCCGGTGTTTCAGTTATGTGGCGATACTCATCGAATTCAATTTCAATTTTATCTTCTCCCAAGCAGTAACTTTTTTGTTAATAACTAATATTTTCTATCGGATCATTTAAAGTACGCATTTAAAATTTAGATTTTATCTTCTGCCACAATGATTTTTTCTCATCTAATTGTTCTCTCAAATAGCAGATAAATTTATCTGCTTCTTTTACGCCATTTTCATGCGCTTTTTCAAACCATTCAAGTGCTTTGCTAAAATCCTTCTCAACACCATCACCATGAACATACATTTCGCCGATATAAAATTGAGCAAAAGCATCGTCACCTTCAGCAGCTTCGATCAGCCATTTCGCAGCTTCTTTGTAATCTTGCTGAACTCCTTCACCATCGCGATACATAATCCCTATGTCACACTTAGCTAAGGGATAGCCTTGCTTCGCGGATTTCATAAGCCATTCAAATGCTTTTGTATAATCAATATCCACATAGTCGCCACGTAAATACATCAGTCCTAGGGAATGCTGAGCCTGCATATCGTTTTGTTCTGCCGCTTTAGAGTTCCACATAAAGGCCTTTTCTAGATCTTTCTTCACACCATCTTGCCCCCAATAGTAAATAACAGCTAAAGTTCCCTGAGCGCTGGCTTCTCCGTTTTCTGCGGCTTTCTGACACCATTCCATGGCTTTTTTCACGTCTCGTTCTGTTCCCTGTCCTTCACGATACATACAAGCGAGTTCATATTGAGCTCGATGGAATCCTTGTTCAGCGGATTTTTTGAACCATTCAAACGCTTTGGTGTAATCAACATTTACATAATCACCGTGCAAATACATCGAGCCTAGAAAATATTCAGCCTGCATATCATTTTGTTCTGCTGCTTTAGAATTCCACATAAAAGCTTTCTCTAGATCTTTTTTCACTCCGTCTTGTCCCCAATAGTAGACAGCACCTAAAGCTCTCTGGGCATCAACCTCTCCGTTTTCTGCTGCTTTCTGATACCATTCTATGGATTTTTTCACATCTCGTTCTGTTCCTTTACCTTCATAATACATATGAGCGAGTTCAGATTGAGCATGATGGCATCCGTGATCCGCAGATTTTTTGACCCATTCGAACTCTTTTTTATAATCCTGTTTAACATACTCACCATGCATATACATTATTCCGATCTGCAGCATGGCAGATGGAAGTCCTTGTTCGGCTGATTTCATCCACCATTCGTATGCGAGCTGCCAATTTTTTTCTGTACCGGTACCATAATAGTATAGGTCACCTAAAATGCTTTGAGCGTAGGAATCATTAGCTTTTGCAGCAATCTCATACAACGCAAACGCTGCGGTATCGTTTTTATCAACTCCATCACCATCTTCAAACATTTCAGCAAGAGATATAATCGATGGAATATCTCCATCCTCCATCGCATCGTAATAGTATGCATATGCTTTCTCTGGATCCTTATCGACAATCACACCGTTCCGATAACAATTTCCAAGCTCTCTTTTGGCTAAAACAAAACCTGCTTCAAAACTCTTGTTAAGCCACTTCCAAGCCTTTTCGAGGTCGTTCGGTATATTTCCCAGACCGTTATATTTGCCCCTATAAATGTCGTATAATACGAACATTGCTGGAGAAAAACCGTTTTCTGCTGAGAAAGTCATCCATTTAAGTAGCAATTCATCGTTATGCGGAATATCTTTATTACCTTGAATATAAAAACCAGCAAGATTATATGCTGCCTCATAATTCCCACTAAGAGCAGCCCGTTCCAATTCATCTAAGTCATCCTTAGTAACTGAGTCTTTATCTTCTGTAATCTTTTGTTCTAACTCTTCTATACTAATAGTCATCAGATTTCCTTGTATAAGCGAATTACTGGAGATGATTTCATATTCTCTAAATTAATTCAACAGCAATAAACCAAAATCATGGTTTCACAGAATCTTTCACTGCCTTCCTCGCTTTGAATTTTAAGTGCTTTGAAGTTGTCAAAAACTTAGGATAATTAACATTACAACTATTTAGTTGATACTACAAAAAATCACGTCATTAGGAAATTTTATATTTGGAATCCAAATGGGAGCATCGTTCCATCCTTTTTGTTTAGCACCAATTATTCTATACATGGTAAGTACTGGTTCTGCGGAAAAACGTTGACCTAAAATTCTATCATTAGGAGATAAGAGCGTTCCTGTACCTCTGCTTATATCCCTTTCTCTTCGTACTATCAACTTTCCTTTCTTTACCGTTTTTGATAATCCTTGTAAACAAGATATTATACTTTCATTATCCCATTCTTCTTTATTTTCACTCGTTGTATACCTCAGAATATCAATAAGCTCTTCAATAGGAACTTCATAGTAATTTTGCTCATCGTATTTCGCAAGAAGATTATCTATAAGTTTTACATCACTGTTTTTGGGATAAGCTGGGAAATAATTTACACCTCCTGCTAGTGAGCTTACTTGATCCTTACGTACTACAGAAGGTCTAGTTGCTCTAGTACCTTTATACACTAATAATTTAATAGCATTAATGCCGTTGGAAACTACTTGATGGATTAGAGCCTGATTGGATTTTTGTAAATTTTGGAACAAAGTCCATAAAAGAAACGGCATGAATACACGGATCAAGCCTCTATCTCTATTGTAACCAAACATCCTGCAATGTTGCCAGTAAGTGTCCATTTGCGGAATTTTCGCTGTTCTTGAGTAATAAACAATCTGTAGCCCCTCAAATGTAACGCCTCTTCCAAGACTATTACCACCAACAATTATATTTAATCCTTTATCGAATTTTAAACTTTGAGAACTTTTTGAGTTCATGGTAGCTATTCTGACTATGTTATTTCCTTGATCTTGAATACATGTTTCACTCAACAGTAACTGTATATAGTCCTTGATCTCATCAAAAGGTTTTATATCTGGCTTACTTTTTTGTAAATCATACCAAACTCTTTTTAGTTGAGATTCGTAATCTGTATCTGGTAGTAGTAATGTATTTAAAAATTCTCCTATCTTTTCCGCAACAGATTCATGATCTCTTATTTTACTACTCGGATGTATAAGAAAATTACAAACACTTTCTTTGCTGAGCATCAAATGTGAACCAACTACTAAGAAGTACAATATCGCTTCTTGTAAGCCTGTCGGAATGTACTCATCTTCGTTTTTTATGCTAGTAAGTTCTTCTTCAGCAGTCAATTTTATGACATAAGATTTGGGGTCACTAAAAAAGAAGTTTCCTCCCATATAACCATGCCCGGGCTTAAAATAATGAATGAAAGAGGGAGTTAAATCAGAAAATTT
The DNA here is from genome assembly GCA_905233185.1 of uncultured Alphaproteobacteria bacterium. GTDB lineage: Bacteria > Pseudomonadota > Alphaproteobacteria > UBA3830 > UBA3830 > BNWE01. The sequence continues at coordinate 13,491 of CAJODB010000020.1, forward strand.
TTGGGATTGTAATATAATAGCTTGAGGAGTCGCTGTAACTTGAAGAAAAATGCTACTAGTAGCAATATGTCTTATTTCAGTAAGATGCTTGTGGATCGTACTTAATTTGTTCTTATTAACCAATGTATTCATAGACGAAGCATCGCCTTCGTCATCAACGATAAAAATTGATCGTCCCTCACAATATTTTGAAGAAGAAATATTGTTTTTCCAAGTCTTTAAAACATTAGAATTTTTTTTCAAAATAATGATAGTAGGTTTTGAGAGTTTTGTCGTGTTAAATAGAATCTCATCATTTTCATTACAAACAACAAATTCAGTTAGACCTTTTAAAGCTCTTTCGTAAGTTTGTTGTTGCAAATAAACATTATCTGTTGTGAGAAAAATGAACATTCGGAATCCAACATCAGCTGCTGCCGAAATTATTCCTAATATTTGAGAAGTTTTTCCGCTTTGAACTTCACCAAGTAATAATCCAGTAGTATGCTTATTCGATAACTTTTCAATATAATTCCGTTTTACCTCTTCGACGGTATCAGATATTGATTTTTTTATTTTGTCGTCACCTATCTTGCTTAAATATGCATTCAAATAATAGCTATGATTCATCTTTACCTTCATTTGGAGAGGAAAAATCTAAAAACCAAACACTAGGATCTGCCGTGCCTCTCATTTCAATACTATTTCTTCCATATTTTTTTAATACTTCTTCAGTAACAGGTTTTCCGATTTCCAAAGCAGCATTATTTTCCAAACGTCCTTTTATCCATTTTCCTAAGATTTTTAAATCATTGCATGAACGAAAATTTTTACTGTAATCACCGCTAATCTTACATTTAAATTTCCAGTTATCATCGGTATATACAGTTATTATGTTTTCTTCATCTGATTTTTTAGCTTTTGGATACATAGAATCATCCGTGATACTTTTTGGCACAATAAGTTCTACTTCATACCAGTGCCTTGGTTGAATAAATCCTCGTTTATTCTCTCTGCCTTTGCCAAAATAAGCATTAATATTACTGTGAGGCGCGTGCTCATACGGCTTTATAGGAAGTTCAAATACAGTATCAGTGTATCTAATACCTCTCATTTCATCAGATGAACATTTTTTCACCCCCTCATATTTGTCAAGATCTATTTTGTTTTTTAGAAAATTATTAGGATGCCAATCTTGTATCGGGATACACGCTGTTGAAATCAAATTGTCAATTGTCTCGTCTGCTTGGTTTAATATTCTGGGATCGTTGAAGAAAATATCTGCTTCATAGTTATTATGGTTTTTTAAAATACCGTCCAAATTTGACGAACCTATGATACCTGCATAAACTGACGCTTTTCGCTGATGAAAAGTATATATTTTTCCATGAAACCTAAGTTTGTCAGCAATAAACACGTTTCCTAACGATTGATTTAGGAGATAAGTGCCAAGATTCATGGTTGCGTTATATTGTACTTTGGTCATGCCCTCAAAATAGTGCATGCCAACAATAAGTTTGATATTTTTATGATTTAGCTCGACAATTCTATTTAATTCAGTCAATGCATCTGTTGAAATATATCCTGTAGCAATATTAATCTCATTGGCTTCCTGAAATAATTCTATGAAACGATCAGAAAACGTTTTTTTGCTCTGCAAAAAAGGGAAATTTGATAACAAAAGCTCAAGCACTGTAATAATCCCATCCTAAACCGTTTTTCTATTACGTCTGTGTTCTAATCTATCTTTTATAGACATGGATCTTAGTTCTTCTCTCAAACTGAGTAAATCAACTTTCTGATATTCATTTGTAAATAAGGGCATCAAAGCATCTGCAACTAATTCTACTCCTTTAGGAGGTACGGCATTGCCTATCTGCCTTCTAACTTCTGCTATAGAACCCTCAAAAATAAAGTCATCTGGAAAAGATTGTAACCGGGCTCTTTCCCTATTTGTTAAAGCTCTTGGTTCTGGATAATGATACCCCCACGTTCCTCCACCTCCAGCAGCAATAATCGTCTTTGAAGGTTCATCTAGTTTTATTCTTCGATAAACGTGGCTAATCATACCATGAACATATAGTGGATTATCTTTTGGGATAGAGGCAAAGTTCCCTCCTTCGGGAATAAGTTTGAGCATTTCAATGGTTTTTTTTGCAATATTTATTTTTTCGTTGTTGTAAATAGCCTTTTCTGCTCCGACAAGAGCTTCTCCTGCAGTAACATATGGCTTTTCAAATCCCGGACCATAAGATGGTTGAGGATGAAAAAACTCAAAACCAGTATCCACTCTGACCCCAACGATCAAAACACGTTCACGAAATTGAGGTACTCCATATTCTGCAAAATTATACAACTGAACTTTCAATATATATCCTGGTTCAATATCCTCAAAATCTTTTACTATTTGCTGAATAGCTTGTTTATTATTTGCACTTAACAAACCTTTGACATTTTCAGCAACAAAAGCTTTAGGCTTTTTAGCATCAATAAACCTGAGAAAACTTTTATATAAATTACCTCTCTTTCCATTTAATCCTGGCTGTTTCCAAATAACAGAAAAATCTTGGCAAGGAAACCCTCCTAAAATCAAATCACATTCTGGTATGCTTTTATCCGTATATGGATTTATATCTTCTACGTTACCTTGCACTATAATATCGCCGAAATTACGCCTAAATGTTTTTACAGCCCACTCATTAAAATCGTTTGCCCATACGGTTTCATAACCTCGGGATTCAAATCCTAAATCTAACCCCCCACATCCAGAAAAAAGAGAAATAACCTTCGGCTTACTCAAATTTAAACTCCCGATAGCATAAACTAAACCGTTCTTAACTATTAAAAAAATAGCAAACTAAATATGCAGCGTAACATCATTTTACAAATAAGGAAAGACAATGCGTCTATTTCACGGCCTCTTTCAGTGCTTTTCCGACCTTGAACTTCACAGATTTTGATGCCGGAATTTGAATATTCTTTCCTGTTTTAAAATTGCGCCCGATTCTTTCAGCCCTTTCAGCTACAGAAAACGTACCGAAGCCAACTAATGTGACATTATCGCCTTTTTTCATTG
>CAJODB010000021.1 GCA_905233185.1 uncultured Alphaproteobacteria bacterium
TGCATTTCAAAAGACATTTTTTTACATCATGAATTGCACATTCCCACTCTCCGATTTTTTCATTAAAAATTTTTAAGGTATCGCCAATTTTTAAACGGAAAACATTAGCTGCATGGTGCATTTGTGCTTGGGCGATTTTTACAAATTCCCCTTCTGCGAGTTCAACATCTTCTTCTTTTAAATAAAATCTTGGAATATGATGCGACATAATTTCGCTCTACCTGGATATATAAGCAAAACAACCGTTACTTTTTAGCGCAGATACAACTTTTTGCGCTTCTGCATTATTTTTAAACGGTCCAATTTGAATTCTATATGTACTTCCTTTAGCACGTCCCAAATCTACTTTATAAATTTTCTTACCGTAATTTTTTATAAATTTATTCTTATTTGCGATTCGTTTATATTCAACTTCCGCTCCGCCTTTTGTTGGTAAAGATGCAATTTGTACCATAACTGTTCCGACTTTCGCTGAAGACGCTTTTTGGTCGACCAAATCTGCCAATTTTGCTTTATGCTTCTTATCCTTTACATTATTATTCGTAGTAGCATTGTTTCTTTCTTTAGACTCTACTCTATTTATCGGTGGCAAAGACTTTTCTTCAACTATTTTTACATTTCCAGATTCAACAACTCTATGATTGCTGTTTTCTTTTGTACCATCCTTTATGTAATTGATCTTATATTCTTTTTCAGGAGCAAGTTCATCGAATGCATTTATGATTTTTTGCTTTTCCTCTTCCGATAGAACACCATCAGAATCCATTTCGCTTATAGAGAGTACTTCTTCCGGCTGAGCGATTACATGTTCCTCTTCTTTTTTTCGTTTATCCCCGGAAATATTGTCATAAACAATTTTATCTTGATGATTAACTTGAGTATTTTTTTGCGGTTTAACTTTTATCGGCGTAGGATCGGCTTGGATTATCGGAAGATCTTCCAAATCTATAGGCTTAGAATTCGAATATAAAAAGTAAGCGACTGAACAAAACGCTATAACAGAAGCTGATCCGCCAATAATAAAAAACTTTTTATCATCTCTCAGAAAAGAGGTTTTGCGCTGAACTTCCTTTTCAGCTCCATCTATTATTTCCTCATATTCTTCAAAATCTTCATCGTCTAAGAAAGGACACATTATCGTAATTCCTTCACAGGTGTAACGCCTATTATAGCAAACGCAGATTCAATGACATTCTGTACGGCTCGCAACAGAGACATTTTTGCGCAAGTCTTATTATAGTCATCTGCAATAATAAATCGAAGCAGCGTATTTTCTTTTCCTTGATTCCATAACGAATGGAATTTCGCAGCGACATCAGACAGATAAAATGCAAGTCTATGCGGCTCTTTATTGCGTGCTGCCATGACTATTTGACGAGGATAATCACAAAGCGTTTTTACCATAACCATATCCTCTTCTTCTAATAAATTTAAATTTGAATTAGCAATAGCATCTTGCAAATTTTTATCGGCAAACGTTTGTGCAAATTGTTTAAACACCGAATGTGTTCTTGCATATGCGTATTGAACATAAAATACCGGATTATCTCTGCTTTGCTCTACTACTTTTCTGAAATCGAAATCAAGAGGCGCATCATCTCGACGTGTTAGCATAATAAAACGAATAACATCTTTGCCAACACTCTCTATAACATCCCTGGCAGTTATAAAAGTTCCGCTACGCTTAGACATTTTCACTTCACGACCATTATCCATAAAACGCACAATCTGACTTATTTTTACATCCAATTTCTTTTCGTTATTAGAAATTGCGGAAACAGCAGCTTGCATACGTTTTATATACCCACCGTGATCTGCCCCCCAAAAATCTATCATCTCATCGAAGCCTCGATCGATTTTGTTTTTATGGTATGCAATATCAGAAGCAAAATATGTCCATGACCCATCAGATTTTTGCAAAGGGCGATCCACCTCGTCACCAAACGCCGTCGACTTAAACAACAACTGTTCGCGAGGTTCCCAATCGTCAGGTTCTTTTCCTTTTGGAATATCCAAAACACCACGATAGATTAATCCTTTTTTCTCAAGAAAATCTACTGCTCGCTCGACAGCGCCATCTGAAACCAAATCTTTTTCCGATGAAAATACATCATGATGAATTCCTAAAGCATCAAGATCAGTTTTTATCATCGCTATCATGTCAGCGATAGCAAATTCTTTGAAAAACTCCAACCATTCTGACTCATCTTTTTTATTTACGAAGGAATCACCGCATTTTTCTGCCAGTTTTTTTGCCGTATCTATCAAATAATCTCCGGGATATGCCCAATCAGGAAGTTCACCATCCGCTTTGCCGAATAATTCCATATATCTGTGATGAAGTGATTTTGCTAAAATCTCGATTTGCTTTCCCGCATCATTAATATAGTACTCTTTTGTTACATCATATCCGACAAACGATAACAAATTCGCAAGAACATCGCCGGAAATAGCTCCCCGTGCATGACCTGCATGAAGAGGCCCTGTCGGATTTGCCGAAACATACTCGATATTTATTTTTGTTCCTTTTCCGAAATCAATTTTTCCATAGTCTTTATCAAGAATATCCTTAACTTGCTTCTTTAAAAGCTCAGCAGGAACTCTCCAATTTATAAAACCCGGTCCTTTTATCGAAATATCGATGAAATCGGAATTCGCTTTCATTTTTTCGACTATTTCCGCAGCAAATTCCAGGGGTTTCTTTCCTATTTTTTTAGCCAAAACCATAGCTATATTTGAGGAAAAATCACCAAAACTTTCTTCTTTCGGAGGATCTACAGATACGAAATCTTCATATCCCGGAACAAAACTTTTTATAATATCCCCATAATAAACAAATAAAGCTTTCTGCATTCTTTTTCTTCTGAAATCCAACGGCTTATACTATCACATAGGAATATTTTGTACAATTAAGACTCTATTTGGTATTTTGTAAGTAAATTAAAGCTGTTCATTAAAGTCATCTATAGAATACATTTGCAGATTAAGATTAATTGATTTTTTTAAATAACATGTTACAATCAGAATAATTTTCATGAAAATGGAGTTTTGATATGGCTAAGTCCGCCACTATGACTGTAAAAATGCTGAGCACTGCTGATACGGGTTTTTTCTATGTAAAGAAAAGAAATCCAAGAAAGCAGCCGGAGAAAATGGAAATGAGAAAATATGATCCGGTTGCAAGAAAGCATGTGTTATTTAAAGAAGCAAAAATTAAATAATTAAAAAATATTTCTTCCTTATTAATATATTAGCATCGGTATTTTATAATATCGGTGCTTATTTTTTTTGTTTGTTGCTTTTAGAAGTTATAAGTCTGCATGCCTGCAATAATGTTTTTAAAAAAGTGCATTATAGGATTTTCGTATGGCGTTTCTTTTCCGTTAACAATCGTTCTTCTTGATTATTGGCTAAAAGAATGCGGAGTATCTAACACAACGATTGGTCTTTTTTCGCTTTTTCATCTGCCTTTTGCTCTAAAATTATTTTTCGCTCCCATAATTGATGAATGTGAAATCCCTTACTTATCAAACTTAATTGGAAAACGTCGTAGTTGGGTAATTTTAGGACAGCTTTTTCTAATAATTAGCATTATATGTATGGCGCAAATTAATCCAAAACAAAATATCGGTCTACTAATGTTTTTTGCATCAATGATTGCTTTAGCCGACGGTATTCAAAATATTGCGCTTTATCCGTATCAAATATCCGATATTACGCAGGAACAATTTGGATATACGGCGGGAACAATTAGTTTCGGACACAGAATTGGAACAATAGCAACAAAAGTATTCACATTGTATTGTGCGCATTTTTGGGGATGGAAAACAGCGTATGAATGTTCAACTTTACTGATATTTTGTTGTATGGTTTTCATATTTTTCATGAAAGAACCAAAAATAGCAGATGAAGTTCATATAACTGATAAAAAAAATGTTCATATACTTTCTTCTCCAATGAATAAAATGTCAGAAGAAATAAAAAAGATCCTTTATACGAAAAATGGTCTTTATACAATATTGATTTTATTACTTTACAGAGCCACCGATTTTACGATTCAAAAAATGTCACGAGTGTTTTGCCTTGAAATCGGTTTTTCAAAAATAGATATAGCGAATATTGTGCAATTTTTCGGTTCAGCCGCGGTCGTTGTAGGCGGATTTCTTGCCGGTTTCATAATAAAGAAGTATGGCACATTAAAGGCAATGATAATTTTAAGTGCGACACATATGATATTTTTATTTTCGTATTTACTATTAAATTATGTCGGAAATAATGTTGATATTTTGTGTGCTGTAATTTTTCTGGAAGGTATTTCAGGAGGAGCAGTAGCGGCTGCTTTTATCTCTTTTCTTTACGAAGAATGTAAAAATGGCTCACAATATGCTTTGCTATGGGCGATACATGAACTTGGCGGAATGTGTTTCCGATTTTCTTCCGGATTTTTAGCTGATCAATTAGGTTGGAATCTGTTTTTCGTTATAACGCCCCTTCTTTCTCTTCCATGCATAGTAGTTTTAATGAAACAGGTAGATTAAATTGGAAAATAAGGTATAGTCTTCCTTTCTATTTAGAAATTACATTCTTTATTAGTTAGACATATACTTTTCAAACTCTTTGATATATTCATCAATCATTGAATCACGATCTGAAAAATATTTTAAACGTTCTTGGCCTCGTCGAATTAGTATTTCGCGAAGCTTTGCATCTGTCGAAATCGTATTTATTGCACTTGCCATCTCATCAATATTGTATGGGTCGAAAAGCAAAGCAGCATTGCCTGCGACTTCCGGCAAACTCGCTCTATTGCTGCATATAATGGGGATACCAATGCTCATAGCTTCAATTATCGGCATTCCAAATCCTTCATATAGAGATGGAAAAATCATCGCAAGTGCATCTGAAAGCAATACACCAAGTTCTTTATTCGAAACATAACCTGTGAATATAATTTTTTCTTTTACGCGTCGATATTGATTATCATTTTTGCAGCTTTCTTCTATTATTTGTTTTAATGTTTCAGCATCTGTTCGATCTATCATACCAACAATGATCAACTTTAAGTCAGAAGATGGATAGTTTTCTTCATATTTTATAAAGGCACGCAATAAACCTGCGTGGTTTTTATTTGGTCGTACGACAGAAGGGTAAATAAGATATTTTTTTGTTTTTAACAAAAATTTATCAAGGGTTTGTTGTTCAAATTGCTTAGATTCTTCTTTAGCAATTCTGTTTGCAAGTCTTATATGTATTGTTTTTACAAAACTGTTATCGACACGATATGCTTCCATGATTCTCTTTTTTGAAAAATTCGAAACAGTAAGTATTTTTTTCGAAAATTCAACAATTTTTTTTGTATTTTGTTCTCTCAATCCTGTAAGAATTCCCATTGAGCATCTTGCGAGTTTTAAGGCAATAGGGGATTTCAATCGCCTTAGGTTATCGTATGAATCCAAGTAACAGATATCATGTACCAAAGATATTTTCGGAATAGAAGAAAAATCATTGATTATAAAATCCGCATAAGCATCGAAAAACAGATTACAGCTTTGTTTATTAAATATAATCGTGTCATAAAATAGCAACTGGCTTATCTGGTCACGAAACAAACCAAATGAAATGTAGTTCAAAAAGTCTCTGACTAATAAAAGAGATTCTGAAGCAGAATAATCGATATATATCGCTCGTGCGTTTTTATTCTTAAAATGAAGTGGATGAATGATTCCTTTTGAAGCTATAACAGTAAATTGCCAATTCGGACGTTTTTCTCCGATACCATCTATCAGATTTTCAATAAGCATTTTTATTCCGCCGCTGTCTTTTACTCCGCAAGCATCTACAACTATGTCCTTTGTGACTCCTTCAGGACGGTCTTTTAAAACAGAGACTCGTTCATTGGTAAAAAAGTCGCGGAAAGAAGCATTTGAAAGCATGATCAATTCACAAAAAATAAGTACGAAAAAAAGAAAAACACATGAAAAACTTACAAATATTCGTCGTATTAATTTTTTTCGTGTCATTTTTTTCATTTAGGAATCCATATTGTTTTCTGTTTTTACCATATATTTTTCGAATACATTTATATATTCATCGATCATAGAATCTTGATCTGAAAAATATTTTGCTCGCTCATAACCTAGTTTTATGAGTTTCGCTCTCAGATCGCTATCAGTTACCATTGTATTTATTGCGTTGAATATCTCATCTACATTGTATGGATCGAAAAGTAAAGCGGCGTTGCCTGCGACTTCCGGAAGACTGGTTTTATTGCCACAAGCTACAGGAATACCAACACTCATGGCTTCGATTATCGGCATTCCGAATCCTTCATAAAAAGATGGGAAAATCATCGCCAGAGATTTTTTCAGTAAAACATCTAACTCATCATTAGGAATAAATTGTGTAAATATGATTCTTTCTTTTAAATCTTCCGCTTGAAATTTATTTTCTGCGTTATCATATATCATTTCTTCCAACTGTTTTATCATTTCATCAGCAACTGAACCGACTATAACAAGTTTGATATCCGATTTATTGTGCTCTTTATAAAATTTTATGAAGGCCTGAAATAGCCTTTTATGATTTTTTCTTGGACGCGCCATTGAAGGGTATATTAAATATTCTTTTTCTCTTAATTTGAATTTTTCCAATGTTGTTTGCATAAACTCTTGGCTTCTCTCTTTCTTTATTCTGTTAGCCAATTTTATATGTATTGCTTGTACAAAATTAGAATCAACTCCGAAATTTTCTATAATTCTTTCTTTCGAAAATTCGGAAACAGTAAGAAGTTTTTTAGAATATTCAACGATTTTTTCCGAATTACTTTTCAGATCTTCTAATTCAGATTTTTTTACGCCGAAATATTCCGGAATATCTCTATATAATAAGTCATGAATTAATGATATTTTCGGCACAGATGAGTAATCGTTCACTATTAACTCTGCATAAGGATCAAAAAATAAATCGCAACTATTTTTATTGAAATATATATTGTCGTAGCATAATAGTTGGGTTATTTGATCTCTGAACATACCAAAAGTCGCAAAGCTTAAAATATCTCGAATAAGCATTAAGGATTTTGTAAGACAGCAATAGTTTATATAAATGACCTTTACGTTTTTGTGCGAGAATTCGAAAGGACGTTCAATATCGGAATTGCTCAAAACAACAAAGCGCCAATCGGGACGTTTCTTGCATATACCATCTATTATGTTTTCTGTGAGTGCTTTTATTCCGCCACAGCTTCCATTTATGCCACATGCGTCAACTATGATGTCTTTTTTTATACTTGATGGCCTATCTTTGAGAGTAGATACCTGTTCAGTGGTGAAAAAATCATGAAAACTGGCTTTCGAACAAACAATTAACTCGCAAAGAACGAAAAATATGAAAAATATCGTACCAAATATGAATTTTCCAACTGCTTTTATAAAACGTTTTAGTTTTTTTAAGCTATTTTTTTTCACGAATATACCATTAATCCACACAATCAATACTATGATCTTATGAATCAATTATTAATTTTCAGTAAATAAGATTTGATGATGTTTATTTTCTTTTTAACATAGCTTCTTCAAATATTTTTATGTATTCATCAATCATTGCATCTTGATCTGCGAAAAGTTTTGCTCGTGCATAACCTGCTGCAACTAATTTTTTCCGCAATTCGTCATCTCGTACTATCAAACTTATTGCTGCAGCTATTTCATTGATATTATGCGGGTCAAAAAACAAGGCAGCATTTCCTGCAACTTCCGGAAGACTGGTTACGTTACTGCACAATACAGGAATTCCCATATTCATTGCCTCTATTACAGGCATTCCAAATCCTTCATACGTCGATGGAAAAATCATAGCTAAAGAATCAGTCAATAAAGCACTCAAAATTTTATCTTCTATAAAATCAGTGAAAACAATATTGCTCTTTAATGTTAGAGCACTGCTTTCTATTAATTTGTCTATATCTTCCGTTATTCTTTTATTTATAGTTCCAACGATAACAAGTTTCGTATCGGTATTTTCTTTTTGAATTTTCAAAAATTTTAAAAACGCAGCAACTAAATTTTTGTGATTTTTATGCGGAAGTAATGTAGAAGGATAAATAAGATACTTTTGTTTTGTGAGTTGGAATTTTTTAAGAACGTCCTTATTTTGCTCTGTTTTCCGTTCTTTCTTATTGTTTATTCTGTTTGCTAATCTTATATGAATAACCTTTACAAAATTCGAATTTGCTTTATAAAATTCCACGATCTTTTGCTTTGTAAACTCAGATACCGTAATAATTTTTTTAGAAGATTTTACAATTCTTGAAGCATTTTTCTTTTTTAGATCAAACTCAGTAAAACCGAAATGCTTTACTTTGAAATAATCAGGCATATCAAGATATCGCAAATCATGTATCAGTGAAATTTTTGGAATAGTGTAATCGTTAATAACGAAATCAGCGCACGGATCAAAAAATAAATCGCAGCTATTATGGTTGAAATACACGTCATCAAAAAAGAGGAGTTGAGTAATTTGGTCTTTAAATAACCCAAAGGAAAGAAAATTAAGTATGTCACGAATGATAACTATTGGTTCTATTATTTGTTTGTAATCTACATATATAATATGTGCGTTTTTAATATCCAACTTAAACGGATGCTTATTTCCTTTTGGAGATATTATTGAAAAGTGCCAATGCGGTTTCTTTCTTGCTATTCCGTTTATTATATTTTCGGATAAAACTTTCACTCCGCCATTTAAACATACTCCGCAAGTATCGACTATGATATTTTTTTCGGCGATTCTCGGCACAGATTTCATAGCTGATGTTTTTTCTTGCGTAAAGAAATCAAAAAAAGACGCTTTTGAACAAACAATTAATTCACAAATTATCAGAAAGTTAAATGCTATAACGGAAATAATCGCCAAAAGTGTTTTTCGGCACAGATTTTTCAATTTTTTGAAACGCTTTCCAAACCGCATTACACTAATAACATCACTTGATAAGATAGCATAATGGCGCAATTATTAATTTTCGGTAAAGGAACAACTTGCTGACTTAATTCCTCGTAAAAATTTATTTTCTAAATAATGAAAATCCATAAAATTATAAAAGAAAAACTACCGTCCGCCTTTATCAACCGTAATGTTGAACTCCGCAAATTCACCTTCTACTGAATTCATAGAAATGCTACCTTTATGATCATCGATAATTTCCTTTGCGCTGGAAAGTCCAAGTCCAACTCCAGCTCCTTCTGGTTTCGTTGTAAAAAATGGATTGAAAATCTTATCTTTTATATCATCTTTTATGCCTATTCCATTATCATGTATTGTAATGTTAACAGTTGTTGGTGTGTTTTCTGTAGTTATTTTTATTTTTGCTTTAGAAATATCTTCTTCATACTTCTCCATAACAGAATAAACAGCGTTGTCCAATATATTATATATTGCCTTACTGAGAGATTGAGTCGAGAGCATTATATGCGGAACGGCATTATCAAGGGCTGTCTCTATTTGAGGAAGATTGCTCTTTCCATTGCTCTTATAAGCAGACAACAACATGCTTATTGTTTGAGTTACGATTTTATTTATATTACCCGGATGTTTCTGTCCGCCTTCTTCATTTGATTGTGACAGCATGAATCGTAGGATTTTATCCGCATTCTGTCCATACTCTGACACCTTTTTTACATTTGATTGGAATTTCTTCAAATTCGTGTTCAAATACTCGAACATTTCAGGATCAACTTTGTCTTTTTTCTCCTCAACATTCACACAAAGTTCTGAACAAATTTCTGCACTCACTCCCGCAAAATTTATTATGAAATTAAGAGGATTTTTCAATTCTTGGGAAATGGAACTGACCAGGACACCTATAGACGCCATTTTTTCTTGTGCGACAATCTGTTTCTGTCCCTGTTCAATCTTTGCAAGATATGCGATTTCTTTATCATATGCCTCTTTTCTTGCGATACAATTGGATAAACGAGCCCGCAAGAGTGTCTGATTAAGAGGCTTTACCATATAATCTTCCGCTCCGGCTTCTATGCATCGAACGATAAGTTCCATATCGCTGTCGCTGGACATCATAATTACGGGGATAGCTTTATGCTTTTCATTTTCCTTTAAAGTTTTGAGAAAATCATAACTGCTTTTGCCGTTCAAAAACATATTCAAGAAAATAACGTCTATAGGATGACTTTCCAGAAGTTTTATAGCTCGATCAGCTTCTCCGGCTGTAAGCACCTCATATCCGTATATAGATAGTCTTCTTTTCAGCAGATTTCTTGCGCTTTCATGATCATCTACAACCAAAATTTTTGCTTGTCTATGAGTGACAATTTGTTCAGCTGTTTCGGCCATTCTTATCAACCCTTTTTAACTCATTTTACCTTATAAAAGGTTAATAAATTATTTAATAAATAAATTTTGTTTTTTACCAAAAGTTAAGTTTTTTTGTTTAATCTATATATGCTATGTGAAGTAGACTTTTATTTTAGGAATTTGAAATGTCGAAAGATAAAGATAATAAGCCAACTGAAGATACTGCAGCGGCAAGCGGTAAAGATGCGGCAGATACTGTTACATCTAAAGAAAAAGAAATGAAAGAGAACTCCAAAGAGACGACAACGACAAAAGACTCAGTAAGCAGAGTTTCTGATGATAAGTCGACTGTCGGCAGTAAGTCTTCCGACAATAAATCGGAGGAAAAGAAGGAAAAAATAGTCGCTGCAACAGCAGAAACTGCCACTGACTCCACAACAAGCAGTGTAGACGCGGCACAAAGTATGGAAGCAGCAGCCGCAACTGCACAAAATGCACCTCAGAAAGGTGATGTTATATCAGAAGATGATGACGATGACGACGATGAAGTCGAAACAAACAAGCCATGCGGTACAAAAATAGAAAAACAAATATTAAATCTTATTGCTACAGGGCACATGTTCAAAGCTCACACGATAGCGAAGAAGGCTTATAATAAGGATCCGCAAAATAAAGAGCTGGCACAAGCATATGCTTTGGTACTTCTGAAAACTGGTGCTGTTGAAGAATGCCGAAAAATGATCTATTCAATTGTCGATTTGCAACCGCAATTAGACGAAGCTACCGGAAATATGATGCTTGCCGTCGAAGATTTGCGCCAAAGCAATATCATAAGTGAAGGAGATCCTGAACTTCTCAGCGGAATTGGCTTAATTTTCAAAGAAGCGTGGAAATATTCTCATCATTGTCGAGATCTTGAACTTTCTCGCGAGTTATACCTCTCATCTTTCCGTAGAGCGAAAAAAACTTCTACGGGTATGAATGCGGCTTGGCTTTCTTGGCTCACAGGTGATGATGCACAAGCAAAGCAACTGGCTGCTGAGGTTCTCAAACTTCTTCCTCCATTTGGGCTTGAGGCCTCTTTTGCAGAACTTATAGACCTTGCCGAAGCACAATTGCTGCTTGGCAGAGAAGATGACGCTTGTAAGCTTTATGAAGAAGCGATGAAACAACGCGAGACTGTCAATTATATTGCGATTGTTACAGCAAGGCAGCAGTTGTATTTCTTGAGAGATGCTGGTTTCAAAGTTCCAAATCAAGCTCTTGAAATACTTGTTCCTCCTACAATCGTTGTATTTACAGGACATGCAATAGATCATCCGAGCTATCAAATGTCTTTGTTCCCGCCTGATATTGAAAACGATGTAAGACGAATTATTACAGAAAAATTGAAGGAAATTGATGCGAAAATTGGCTATAGCTCAGCATCTTGCGGCGCAGATATCATATTTATCGAAGCTCTGCAAAGTTTAGGTGGTGAAGTCAATATTATTCTTCCTTTTTCCATATCTGACTTCATTGAAACAAACGTTCGCCATGCTGGACCTCGTTGGGAGAAGCGTTTTGAGAAAATTTTAGCGACCGCTCATTCCGTAAGCTTTGCTTGCGAAGATAAATATCTTGGTCATGATATGCTTTATCGTTTCTCAAACTATGTTATGCACGGCAGCGCTGTTATGCGCGGTAAATTCTTGACTACAGAACCTCATTTGATGGCCGTTTGGCATTCCAGAAGCGAGTCAATGCCGGGAGGACCTGCTGATTTTATCGATAGATGGTCGAATATCAGCACATTGCACCTTATAGATTTGGATGAGATAAGCAATTCCGATGGCGCTGTAGAAAAAATAGACCCGGCTTTAGTAACGAAACAACAAGGGACAATATCTTTCGACCCATTTATAGCGAAATCTCCGGATCGTGTCATAAGATGTATGATGTTCTCTGATCTTTCGGGATATAGCAAATTGCAGGATGAACATATACCTTCGTTCCTCGACTTCTTAGATAAACTGAACAAAGCGATGGAAAAGATCGGTGTTGATCTTGAGTCATTGAATACGTGGGGTGACGCTGTATTCGCTGTTGCTGATAGCGCAATTAAGATTGCGGATTTCGGACTCAGATATTGCGATATCATTGAGACTCTCGGAAAGAAGTATCCTGAATTTCCGTTCCCTATAAGAGCCAGGATCTCGCTGCATTCGGGACCTGTATTTATAGCTATGGATCCATTTATAAAGAAAATGAACTTTTACGGAGGTCATATCAATAGAGCAGCACGACTTGAGCCAGTCACAACTGTAGGACAAGTTTATGCTACACAGCAATTCGTGGCTTTACTGCATGGAGAGACCAACGACGAACGCAACGAATACATTCAGAAAGGACTGAAGTACTACGAAAGATACTCTACAGAATATGTCGGTATGATAGCCTTAGCAAAAAGTTTTGGCCAGCAGGAGGTGTATCACCTGAGGTGGAGTTAGAAGGTGTGATAAAGGAGCAACAATAGAGGAGGAATTGAGAGGTTTTTGATTGATTTTTGTAATGGTTTTGAATAAAGTTTAAGATAAGTTTTTGTTGTAATAGGAGAAAGTCATGAAAAAGATAGCGTTTATGGCGCTGCTTGGCTTGGTGCCATCTGCTTTAGCAGAAGATCAAGTCGTGGTAAGTAGCGCAAATACCCCTGTTGTCGTGGAAGAAGAAGCTTCTACCGTAGGCCAACACGGCTTCTACTACGCTCTGGGACTACTGCTCTGCAATTCCGGCGAGAGAGTAGACTTTTATCAAACCACGGGAGCTCGTGTTACTGAATCAAATGGATTCGGTACTCGTTTAGGTGGAACCCTTGCTCTTGGCTACCAGTTCATGCCGCAAAGTCAGCCTTATTGCGTTGGTTTGGAAATCGGAAGCGATTTTTCGCCACGTCATGAAGAAGTTCAATCGAACAAATCAGATCCAAACGAGTCTTCGACAGCTCCAGGACAAAATAGGCTTTACAAATTGAGAACGACTCGCAATGGGTTCCGTCCGTTTGTTGCTATAAGAGGTGGTTATGTTAATTATGACCACAAATTTATGGTGTATGCAAAAGCAGGTATGTCTTATGCAGATTCGAAAGAATATTATGAAGGATATGTAATTAATACTGCGACAGGGGCTGTAAGCGTAGCTCATTCACCTTCGCCAATAAAGTGCAGTTGTTGGACTCCTCTTGTTGCATTAGGAGTTGAAAAATCATTTACGAATAACTTTACTTTGAGAGGAGAAGCAGAATATAAGTTTGCTCGAACCAAAGATCATGCATATTCAGATGGAACTTGGGTAAAATTTACTCAGAAGGGAACAATTAACGTTCGTGTATTATTCTGTCACAACATCCGGCTCGGTCAATAAAATCACAGCCTACATGAAGAAC
>CAJODB010000022.1 GCA_905233185.1 uncultured Alphaproteobacteria bacterium
TTTATTCCCTTTCCAGCTGAATCTAAGTTTCTTATTGTATGTGGATGTATTAAACCTCCTGTTATTTCATACAACTGATCTCTCGTTATAAACGGCGACCGCCAATTTTGAAAGATAACTTTTATGTTATCCATAATTATCTCCTATTTATATAAGCCAACACTGTGCGACTTTTCTGAACATAGATTAAAAGAACTCATAACAAGAAATCAAGAAAAAATGTTGAAATTTCAGTGCGTTACAAATTATTTTAAAATAATTTATAATCTGGCAACAATTGCCAATCTACTCTTAAATCAGGCATATAAAAAATTATTTTTTAATCATTTACACTATGAAAATAAATGCGTAACTACTGAAAAATCAATAAAATATAAAATAATTTAAGTAAAATAATGTTTTGTATTATTTGTTGAGAACATAAAGAATATTATATAAATATCGAGAATCTGTTACCGAAAATTAAACGGCTTTAAGAAAAAAGTAAAAAAATCACAAGTAAAAATTTTAAATATTATTATATGGTAGATAAGATGCTACGAAATTAAAGTTATAATGGTTTACACAAAATATTTTTGCATCTAATTAATTTTTGAAAAAGATACTCAGAGTTGCATCTTAAGAAAGTTTTCGCGATAAAATGTTCGCAATGCATTTTATTATACTCTTTGGTTTAGTTATTGTTTTTTGGCCTATATGATATATGTACGTACCTTTAGAGTCTTTTTTTCCATATTCCAAGAATTTATTATACAACTCATCAGCAGTTTTTCCTGATTTTATATCTTCTTCAAAAGTTAACTTTAAATGCTGTTGCAACATTTCTTTATCATTTTTTTCATCTATAATATCAAATTGTTCTCTTTTTTCTACTAATTGACGTATGTTAGGATGAATCACAAGAGGAAAATTGCCAAACATCTGTTTTTCTCTATCAATTAGTTTAATAAACTTCACTGCATTAACTGAATCATCCAGAGAATCACCAAAGTTTCGCTCATTGATAAATACATTTTTTCCTACTTCTAAGGAACCAGATAATATATTTGAACGAACAAAATCAATAGTGAACTTTTTTATTCTATTTTGCCATTTTTGATACCTTAGTATATTTTCTTTTTCCAGAAAACTGTTTAGATAATCTTCAGAATTGTTCCTTTTTAAACAATCTATATCATAGTATAAAACTATTTTTGAGAGATCTTTTATGTTCCAATACTCTTTTTTTGCTGCCAATTGTCTATCTACAATAAAGTTACTAAATAGATTATCACTATTACGCAAGATTATGTTCATCCAAAAATCTCTATCTTGTTTAGTTAAAGTATCTATTATATCAACATCATCAGCATAATTATCAGCGATGCACTGTCTTATTTCTTCATCTGATCTATCTATATTCATACTATTTCCTCCCTTATGGATAGTTACGTGTGATTATAGCTAATGATGCTTTTTTAGACCATCAAATGATTAAGTATTTTTAATAAAAATAAGGTTATTTTCTTCTTGCTTGTTTTTTCCTATATATTCCTCAAAATTTGAGACAGCCTTCTTAAAATGATTTGGTGAGAGATGCGAATAGCGTTCAGTCATAGCGATTGTCGAGTGTCCCATTAATCGTTGTACCGTGTATAAATCCGCTCCGCTCATAACTAACCAACTTGCATATGTATGTCGCAAAGTATGAAAGACCACCTTTTTTCTGGAATCTGATACATTTTTGTTAAACCCCAACGAATCCACGATTCTATCAAATGTTCTGGAAACTTCCGTTATTTGTTCTCCTTTCTGTGAAACAAACACCAACTCTGTTGATGCTGCTTTTTTCCTATTTTCTAGCAAGTTTCTTACTTCGTCCGTCATAATGGCATTTCGATTGTGATTGCTTTTCGTATCTTTTATAAAAATGGAACAGTCTTTAAAATTTACGTCATCCCAACGGAGATTGAAAATTTCTCCTGCTCTAAGACCACAATGAAGTGAAATTAATGCGATGTCGTGCAATTGTTGGCTTTTCTCTTTTAATCCTTCAAGTAATAAGTTAGCTTCTTCCTGTGATAGATATCTCATACGCCGATTATCATTACTGGGCTTTTTTACCTTGCTGACTGGATTATCTCCGTTAAATAAATCATGATTTCTCGCATAATTAAAAACTTGTCTTATAATGGCTAATGCATAAGTGATTGTTCTCGGAGCTCTATCTGCATTAGCCATATCTTTCTTTAGCTTTTCCAGTGCAAATGGTGAAATATCTTTTAGCGCCATATTTCCAATAGTTTTTGATAACCAGTTCTTATATAGCAATATTTCGGTGTTGTAAGTTTTTGGCTTTTTATCTTGCTTCGCCTGTTCAATGTATTTTTCGAAAACTTCTGCAAAGGTTATAGCTTCTTTTTTTCTTGCCATTTCTTTCTTCTGCTTTTCAGCTTCTTTTTCTTCTGAAATCTTTCGCCCTTCTGCTAGCGTTTTTGCTCCTTCTCCTGTTCGTTGTGCTTCCTTTAATTCTGAAAGATATTTTGCGGCTTTTTGTTCTGTCCAACCTTCTGACGCCCATCCTAAAGCTTCTTCTTTATCTTTTCCGTTTAGCTTATAACGAATTGTGAAATATCTATCGAACTTTATACCGTGTTTGCGTGTTTCATGTTCGTAGTATCTTACACCAGGTGTTTTTGTTTTTATTTTCTTTTGCTTCATATCTTATCTTTCATCCTTAACAGACTCAAAAACGAGCTCTCATGCCATAAAAAACGGGGGAGAAATAAGAGAAAACGGGGGAAACTATAAAAAATAATTGTCTCATTCCGTAGGTCTACAGCCGAAAAATCTCCCCCGCTATTCCCCCCGCGTTTTTACGTTTTTTAACGAGAAAATCTATGATTGCTCGTGATGATAATTCTATACATTAACACTGAAATATCAAGATATAAATTACGTTTCGTGATGCTATGTTATGAACAATAACATCAGACTCTTAATCAGTGGGTCCGGAGTTCGAGCCTCCGCGCGCCCACCATAGTATCGGAAAGTCACAAAGAATAAGTACGAAAAAGACGCAAAAAGAACAGAGAAGGAGCCGTATCTTTGTTTTCGTGGCTTTATCTATTTTTGGATAATTTTTTCTTTCTGAATTCCTAATCGCCACTATATTGATGCTTTCGTTGTTCCAATAAAAGGATTTTCCATTGATATTCCTCAGCTTTCGATATCGAATCAGCAACTACTGAATCTGCTGTAGTGCCTCTTTCTTGAAGTCGCCTTTCGTGCTTTTCTCTAATATTAGGATTTTTCCACATTTCCGCTTTTCTTTTATGGACTTTAGCTAGCATGGCGTACAAATTCGCTTTAGATTCATTTACATCTGCGACATACGCAGTGGTTTGATCTTCTGTCCGTAACTCTTGTTGCTGCATTTGCATTGATTCTGTTCCATTATAGGGATATTTATCTAATTCATAGCTTATGTTTGAGCCAAATAAATCGGGGAATACAATGATAGATGATGATATGCTTACAATAGAAAGGCTTTTAACAGAAAGACTTTGAAGAAATAGTTTTTTTGTACTCATGAAAATGACCTACTACAACAAAAGAAAAACACGTAAAGATTCTACACAAAATAATGATAAAACACACACCAAATAATGAGATAATATTGTTTTGAACCTAAAAAAACACAGAAGTTTTTTCTCGATTCAGAATTATTCTCAGATTATCTTGATATAATTAGGCCTATACTTCTTATTCCCACACCATGCCTACATCTTCATTTGGTACGGGATTTCCACAATAACGCGGGTTTGCTCGCTTGTACGGTTTCTATAAAGCAGAGCTGTTTTAATTATTGTCGCAGTTTGGTTATGCAAGACATTCTGCCAAAACTTTCCCGGAACAAAACTCGGCATTACAACTATAGCTTTGCCTTTTTCAGGAGCTCGATTGTCTTGCTCGGTAAGAAAATCCAAAAATGGTGTAACAACTGATCGATATGGCGAACACAATATGGTCAAAGGAATAGAAAAATTCATTGAACGCCATGCGAGTTTGAGGCGATCAACTTCCTGCTGATCAACATTTACAACTACTGCAGAAACATCATCTGACAGAGACATAGCAAAACGCAGCGCTGCCAACGTACCTTTATGAATCCTAGATACAGGCACCACTACTTTCGGCATCAATTCTGCCTTTGGCCTCAATAATGTTCCTAAACCACCTCTTTTAAGATCAAGTTCGGTATTCGTTTCTCCGTATCTGCGATTAACTTTCCTAAATCCCCAAAATAAGAGCGGAATTAAAAGAACAATGATCCATGCACCGTCAATAAATTTGCTTTCTATGATTATCATAAGCGTTATTGAAGTCGTAATTGCCCCAATTGTACTTATAAACGCCTTAATCAGCCAATTTTCCTCTCGTAACTTCACAAAACGTTTTACCATCCCGGCTTGAGATAGAGTAAATGAGATAAAAACCCCTAAAGAATAGAGAGGAATCAAAGAATGACAGTCTCCTCCGAAAGCCCAAATTAACAATGTCGCGACAACTGCAAGCATTATAATCCCATTTGAAAAAGCCAAACGATCTCCTAAGTTTGCAAATCGTGTTGGGATGTACTTTTCCTGCGCTAAAATACTTGCGAGTCTCGGAAATCCTGTAAAAGCGGAATTTGCAGCCAGCATCAATATACATGCCGTCATAAGTTGTGTTGCGTAATAAAGGAATCCATCGCCAAAAACATGATGAGCAAGCTGAGATATTGCCGTTTCATTCGGAGAAAAACAGATATGGAATTTATGAGCTACGAAGGTTATTCCAATAAAAAGAAAACCCAATATGCACGCCATAATAAGCAGCGTTATTTGAGCGTTTTTCTCTTGCGGGCGCTTAAAAACCGTAACCCCACTCGCAATTGTCTCTATACCGGTAAGGGCGGAACATCCGGAAGCAAAACTTCTGAGAAGAAGTAATCCCATGATAGCTTCAACATCAGATGGAAGCGGCGGCAATTCAACAGGAGGAGGTGTTGAAGCAAAAATTCCGCCTATTATGAGCATAAACATGAGAATTATAAAGCCATATGTCAATGAAGATAAAATTGAAGCTGATTGCTGAGTGCCTCTAAGATTGCATATTGTAAGAAAAATCAAAGCAGAAATGCACAAAAATACTGAATGACTTCCTAAATTTGGAAAAGCGGATATTATTGCTTGCGCTCCTGCTGAAAGGCTCACAGCGACAGTCAAAGTATAGTCTATAAGCAACGCTGCCGCGGCAATTAATCCGAAAAATTCGCCAAGATTTTCATGCGCAACCGAAAAGGCTCCTCCACCGTTTGGATATGCGCCAATGGTCTGCCAATACGATATTGATACGACAAAAATCAGAGCCGTAATGACCCCAGCAACAGGCATTGCATATGTCGCCGCGAGAATTGCCCCCAATGCAAGCAAGATTTCTTCCGTAGCATATGTAACTGATGAAACAGCATCAGATGAAAAAACAGCAAGCGCCTTAACCTTAGTAAGGCGTTCGGATTCTATACTTTCCGTCTTTAAAGGATCACCAAATAGAAAACTACTTATTCCCATCAGAATCCCGCTGTAATACCTTTTTTAATTCGTTCAATTCCTCTTGTAAATCGAGCCGTTTTTGAAGCTCAATATTATTTGATTGAATTAAATCGAGAATTCTCTTGCGCAAAGATTTAATTTCATTGATCAGAACGCCCATATAGTTCCGAGACGCTGCGATAAAATGCGCATCAGCTTTATTTTGCGCGGCTGAATTATAGTCTACAAGAGCAATAGGGTTCCCCTCTATATCAGGAGATACCCAAGCCGTATCAACTGATTCATCTTCGATTACTCGCCAAGGAGCCGGAGAAGCTTTCAGGAGCTTTTCCTCTAAGCCGTTTATATCCTCAGGAGTAAGTACTTGCTTCATACGTTCTCACAAAACTTCACGGACGATAGCTTGAGCCTATTTTGTATACTGCCGCCATCGTCCTTATAAAAAAAGCCTCAAGCGACTGCAGTTTCCGCCGTTGTAAACTGCTGCTGAGCTTCTTCTTCCGACTTTGCTACACTCAATTTTACAGGCACAGAGACTTCTGGATGAAGATCAACAGAAAGATCATATACACCAAGCATCTTAATCGGAACATTCAAATTAACCTGTCCCGGAGAAACATTGACATCTTGCTCCTTGATAGCTGCCGCAATATCACGAGCTGTAACAGAACCATACAATTGACCTTTTTCGCTCGCCTGACGGATCAAAGTTATTGAGAAGACTTTCACTTTATCTGCGATTTTTTGTGCTTCCGCGCGCGATTCAGCATTAGCCGCTTCGATCTGAACTTTACGTTCTTCAAAATATTTCATATTTTCTTCGTTTGCTCTTAACGCAATCTTTTTAGGCAGCAAATAATTTCTTGCAAATCCCGGCTTAACTTTAACAACATCACCTATATGACCGAGTTTTGCAACTCTTTGCAACAAAATAACCTTAATATGCTCCATGAATTCACCTTAAATCACATTACAGTGAAAGATGATATAAGAAACAACTTTTCTTTGCAATCTGAAAATCAAGGGAAATAGGAAAAGACACAAACTAAATAAATGCAAATAAGAAAAGAGGAAGAAGAAACAAACGCTTCCTCTATCCTTTTTTCATATCATAATTAGCAATCAACATATCTAAACGATAATAAGGCTAATTGTTTGTGAATTTATTATGATAATTCCCTATTTTCGAAAAAATTCATATGTCTTTTCGTTTTTAGTCGTCTATTTGTTAGCCGGTTCCCATTTGCAGCGAATCGGCGAAACAATACTTCCTTCTTTTTTCATCTCAGCAAAAGCCTTATCAACAACTTTTCTATCAAGTCCTGTTAATTCTGCTACTTTCCCGGCGCTTACCGGCTCACCGGCTTTTTTCATTGCTTCTAAAATCGTATCTTTTTCACTCATGAAATATCTCCTTCAAAATTTCTAAATTTGTCGAGCTAACCAATTTTGTAAACCGATCTTTTCAATCAATTCAAGCTGTTGTTCTGCCCAGTACATATCTTCCTCTTCGTCTTTGTAGTAATCTTTGAGCATATCAAAAGTTGAAAGATCGCATTTTGCTGCTTCAATAATTTCAGCTAACCATGGAAGTCCTTCTTTTGAAATTTTTAAATCATATTTAAGCCACTCTACAATATCCTTACGAATAGGAGTTTCTTGCTTAGCTTCATTTTTTACATCCGCACCTAAATCAAGCAGACGATCAATGCAGAGAACTACATATTTCTGTTCTTCTTCCGCATGCTCTGCATATTTCTCAGCAAGTTTCGAAAAACCTTGACTTGCAAAAATTCTCGATTGAATCATATGACCAACAGCCTGCTGAGATAGTCCCGTTACGATTTCCTGTAACCCTGAAATAACTTTGCTATTTTTCAACATTACTCTTCCTCATGTATGTTACCTATTTACAATTATCGCAAGATTCCGTTTTTTCCTTAAAAACCTCCGCAGATTTTCCACATCTTGGACATTTCTCTGGTGGAGTATCTCCCGTATGGACATAACCACATACACTGCATATCCATTGTTTTTGTTCTTTTTCATTCATATCATTTACTCCCGAAATAAAATATATAAACCAAATAATAATTAATTATTAGTACACTTGTACGAATCGATCAAGAAAAAAATCTCGCATTACTCTCAAAGATAAAACAGCGTCTGTATTATTCTCATCCATAACATATTGCATTGCTACACCAAAACTAGCTCCCGCAATAAGTTTTGCCATTTGTTCGTAAGAATGCGTATCCGATGAAGAGTTCTTTAACGGAATATGCTTTAAATTTTCGCATAGCAAAGAAACCGATTCATCAAAATGTGCCTTAAACTCCTTCTTTATTTCTTCATTCCACGTAGCAAGGCTGTAAAAATCCAAAAGCAATTTATAAAGAACTGTTTTTTCAGTTATCAATTTTTCTATCCAATCAAAAATAAAACATATTTTTTCATTTGGCGTACTGATTTCTTCTAATTTTTGATTCAATTTGCTTAAATATTCTTGATTGGCTTTTTTGATGACATGTACAAGCAATTGCTCTTTCGTTTTGTAATAATATGTAATCTGACTTACAGCAACGCCTGATTTCTTTGCGATATCCCGCATTGAAACATTCGCATATCCATGAGTAGAAAGAAGTTCAAATGTGGACGACAATATCTTTTGCGATACGTCATTTGTTGCATATTTCATTTCTTTTAATGTTTAATCTTGTAATTTAAAAACATCACCTGACTGACCACATCTAGGACAATTTTCAGGAGGTTCATCACCATAATGTTCGTATCCACAAATGCTGCAAATCCATTTTTTCTCATTAGTATTCGCTCTTTCTTGGACTAACTCTGATGATAACTCTATATCTGATACAATATCATCATCTGATAGTCGCATAATTTTCTTAGATTCCAAATTTTGATACCCGTGTGGCGTATGAGTTGATAAATAAACCGTAGGATTCTTCTTTACAAACTCTCGAACACGATTAAGTGTATCTCTCGCTTGTTCTAAGTTCTCAAATACTACTGACAAACGATTTTCTTGCAATGCTTCATCAGTATAAGTAACATCACCATGAATCAAGTAATAGAGCCCATCGAACTCAACAATTACAATGCTGTTTCCTAACGTATGCCCAGGTGCAAATATATAATAAATTCCATCTGCGATTTTTTGGGATTTTTCAAAATTCTGATATGCCCCATCAGAAAAATCTACCCTAACGATATTTTCGCCTTCCAATTTCATTGCGTCTGCTTCTATTCTTGAAATATAGATTTTTGCGTTAGGAAAACTACGTAATTCGCCAGTATGATCGGAGTGCTTATGTGTTACCAAAATTTTTGTAACATCCTCTGGTCTATATCCCAATTCTTTCAAGGCCGACATATAACTTTGAATCGGTTTTCCGACATATATCAACGCGCCTTCGCTCGGAGGAGTGTCAGGAGTTTCAGCAGGCAATCCCGTATCAATTAAAATTACCTCAGCCCCTGTATCAATAAGATAATTTTGCAAACAAGAAGGCATTTTTTCATCTGGAGATATAGCGCCTTTTGCTAATCCTCCACCAAATGCAAATGACTTCATCATAAATCCATCTTTCGTAAATTTTACTGCTTTTATTTTCATAATAATTCTTCCAAATTCCTTTAATAAAAATGATTCCTTATATTGATATCACGAATTTTATTTATCTGAAATGCTATAAGCTCTTTTGCTACAGATCACCAAAAAATCATATAAAGCAAAAGGAGTTTAGCCACTCTACAACATCTTCAGAAAGCAATCGAGCAAGTTTTCCGCAAATAGCGCTATGATATTTCCGCAACCATATATTTTCCGCTTCTGTCAGCATATTCCTATTAATAAGACGCATATCGAATGGTACAAGTGAAATCGTCTCAAATGAAAGATATTCGTCAAGATTATCTTTTACAAGCATCATATTCTCTAAGCGAATTCCGAAAGAACCATCTTTGTAATATCCGGGTTCATTGGAAATAACCATCCCAGCATGAAGCGGCGCTCCCCTTCCTTTTGCTAGCGGCACCAAGTTCTCATGCACACATGACATGTAACCGATTCCATGACTTGTGGAATGCGGATAGTCAGCTGAATACTGCCATAAAAACTGCCGTGCAAATGGTTCTAACTGTGAAAAATTTGTTCCCTCTGGGAATCTCATATTCGCAATAGCTATATGTCCCTTTAAAACCAGTGTATAGAATAATTTTTGCTCAGCTGTTGGTTTGTGCAAACAAATCGTACGCGTTATATCCGTTGTTCCGTATTTATATTGTCCGCCAGTATCAAGCAAAAGCATATTTTTGATAACTGAATCACTATCTTTCGTCGGAGAATAATGAATTATTGCTGAATGTTCATCTGCTGCAGATATACATGAAAAGCTTTCACCGATATAAGTACTATTTTGCTTGCGAATCTCTATTAATTTTTCCGAAACTTGTATCTCACTTACGAAACCAGTTTTTTCAGCATTATAAAGCCAGTACAACAGATTAATAATTGCTGCGGAATCGACTTTAGCCGCTTCTTTTATATCCGAAATTTCAACCTCATTCTTTATCGCTTTTGTATAAATACATGGATTATTTACATGTATCAAATTGCTTTTGTATAAATGTGATGGTATTTCGAATTCATCTGCCCCTATACGCAAAAACTTCTCAAGGTCCGCAACTAAATCGTTCTCAGATTTTATTTGTATAACACATTCTGATGGATTTATAACCTCACTGTATAAATTATCTAAATATAATGTCGAATCATAATTTTTTTTAATCAATAAATAACCAAAAACAATTGGAGAAAATTGTGAATCAAAATCTCGAATATTCAGCAACCAAGAAATACTACATGGATCGCATAACAAATACGCGTCTAAGTTATTTTGCGCAATAATATTGTAAATATCCGCAAATTTACTATCAGAAAATGTCCTCTTTACCCGATGAATTCTGAGTTTTCTCCTTCTCCGTTGCAAATTTAGCAGTTGTCCTAAATTAATGGATTTAAACTCATATTCTGCAAGATCTGTTTTTATTTTCTCAATTGATTTCGCACTGAAAAAACGAGAATCATAAGCGATTACTCCACCAAGCGCTACATTTTCCTTAACCCATTGAGAAATAGTCGATATATCATGGTCATATATCTCGAATTTTGCTAAGTCTAAAGAGAGTTTTGCAGCAAGTTTGTAGCGACCATCCACAAAAACCGCACTATGCTTTGGAGATAGTACCACAGATCCCGCCGAAGCCTTTAAACCTGTAAGCTCTGCTAATATATCACAAGAATCATCTAATTCATTAACATACGGATATTTCCCTGCCTTACGGTAAAGAATCGCATCAAATTTATCGAAAGTTATCTTCATATAAATAATTTTACAAGCAAAAATCCGATAATAACAGTAAGAATTATTAGAATTAAAGTAGCAGTCTTATGCTTTTCCATAAAATTAAGGAATTGCTCACCAAATTTTTTACACACAAACGAAAGAAGCATGAACCTGGCACTCCTGGTTATTAATGAAGCAACTCCGAAAGTCAGTAAATCAATTTTTGCAAATCCACTGGCTATGGTAACTATTTTATAAGGAATCGGAGTCAGCCCTTTTGCGCAAATTATCCAAAATGCCCACTCATTCAAGGTTGTTACAACACTCTCGAACTTATCCATTTGCCCGTAGAAGACCAATATTTTAGAGCCGATCAATTCGAAAAAAGCATATCCTATATAATACCCTAAGAAACCACCAAGAACAGATGCAATAGCGCAAATCGCTGCGTAATACATAGCCTTATGCTTATTTTTCGCAACAACTATAGCTAAAACCGGATCAGGAGGAAGCGGGAAAAATGAACTCTCTATAAAAGATACAAAAATCAGCACACGAACAGCATTCTTACTTACCGCTTGCCGCATCATCCAGTTATATAGCTTTTCTATCATTTCTTCTAAAAGACCTTAATAAAAAATACAGATTTCTTTCAACAGACGCGCGAGTATAACACACCAGAATGCATTTTTGTAAAGAAATAGGAAAAAAATCCGATAAAATATACTTCGCTCAATAATAGACCTGCAAAAGTCATTTTCGGCGTTTTTTTGTACTGATAATCAAGGTCTTCCAAATGCCATTTTCGACTTTCACAGAGTTCTAATTAATCTGCATAAGTAGCAAAGAACTTTTCTAAGAATTTGTTGAAACCTATTTCAGCAATATTACCATCAATATCAGCACGCTGAATTTTACTTGCACTAACTCCGTTTATTATAACATCAAAAATTTGAGGTCCGTGTTTTCTATCGAATATCGAAAAAACAACTTCATATTTCTTACCATCTACAAAGTATTCAACCGTAATCATCCAATGCTTATGAGGAAGAGTCTTTTCATCAGTAATAGTCGTGGTAATAGATTCCCCATGAGGTAACTCGGCAAGCAATCTGGTTGCCATTAAATTTCGTACACATATTTGTACTTTCTCTTTGTTCTCCTCTGAAAGCTTCCTGTAATTCGCTGCTAAAAGAAATTTCGAAATACTTTCTATAGCCACATAACGATTTGCAATATCTACAAACCGAGCTTTCGCGTCTGCAGGAGAAAGTTTTGAGTTTTTTACATTGATCACTTCATTTGAAAAATTCAATACAAATTTTTTGTATGGGCTAAGAGTTTGATTTTTATCTTGATTAGATGCCTGCTGTGCCTTTTCTGCCACTGCTATTTGAACAAAAATTCCCGAAACAAACAAAACACATATACTTACTGTGCTTAATAAACGAACAAGCTTCATTTTTAAACCTCCAGCTATTTATTTATCCAAAAGTTGCAGAGCTGATTATATATGAAAATCATAATTGAAACACATTAATATTTAATGAATGGAGAGAAAAGAGACTTAATTGAACGAATCGACAATTAATAATCTATTGAATTATTATAAAAAAGTGATATTTTTATAAAAGGGAGGCCAAAATGAAAAAATTAAAATTCCTTATTCCTACTCTTTCTCTAATTACAATTTCTTCAGCTATATGCTCAGATATTGATACAGAGATTTCCAGAGGGGTTGAATCTAAAAGAATTGAGGCCCTTCTCGCTCAAAAAATAC
>CAJODB010000023.1 GCA_905233185.1 uncultured Alphaproteobacteria bacterium
CTTGGGTAAAATTTACTCAGAAGGGAACAATTAACGTTCGTGTATTATTCTGTCACAACATCCGGCTCGGTCAATAAAATCACAGCCTACATGAAGAACCGTCCACTCGGCGGTTCTTCTTTTAACTTTACTTAAAATGATTTCATAAAAGATAAGCAATGGTCAATCACTAATTTCCATCATCCCATCAAACAACTTAGCGAGTTCTATTCTGTCACGTCTAGCTGCTGTTCCTTTAGTCCATATAACGCATAAAACGGATTTAACAAATGTCCATTGAGCCAAACGTTCCGAACCTATCCGCATTATTTGAGAAAACTTACACAAACGATTTCGAATAATCTCTTGAGCATTCTCATATTTCCATAATTTATCAATCGGATTTATCATAAATGAAGTCAACTCATATATTGGATCACCAATAACAGGTGATGGATCAATAATTTTCCATTCGTTCCCATCCCTCAATATATTGTCTTGGTGCAAATCTCCATGCATTACGGATTCATTATGCGTAGTTTCCAATAAATAACGCGCGATTTTTCTTGCTTTCTGTAAATATCCGTTCGGTAAATCATGATCTCTGTTTAATTCGTTAACCAATTCATCCAAAGTTGTAAAATCGCATGATCTTTTATTCGTTGAATGAAGTTTGCGAACGACATCGGCAGTAATTTCAATTGCTTCGTTCTCACGATTCGACACATATTCCATAAGAGAACTTCCCGGCAAGCATCTCTGTATGAGTAAAGCATCTTCGCATGAATCTATAAGGTTTACCGCACCATAATGAGAGAAAAATACCAGTGCTTCAGCTTCTTTTTTCAGAAGATTGTTCTTTATACCTACTTTAAGTACTATCGGAGTAGTCTCATCTTGTATTCCTGAAAGAACATAATTAAATGTAAGATTTTTGAAAGGTCTAAGATTCGATAAATTCCATTTTTGAGCCAATTCATTTACTCTCGAATCAAGATTCGCAAGCCATTTTCGCCCTTTATCACCGTTTATTCCTACAATATTATCTTCAAAATCTGACATATATCAGTAATGTCTTCCCATATTCGTTATTTCCGAACGCTCAGGAATGATCTTTATCAATTTTTTCTTAGCAACATATCCCTTTACATTCCCTGTGTCTATGCCTCCCTGCTGAAACACTATATCATCAATAGGAAAACTAGATTCATCTGTTGCTTTCAATAATTTCTTTGCGCCTCTTTTATTTATTGCGTATCCGTACATACCATATACTAAATTTGTTGATTGGATTTTTGCGACAAAAGGATGACCTTCTACATTATCTATATCTCTGAATATACTACCGACACAAATAAAATATCCGTATTTATTTCCTCGACGACCTACTCCGAGATAAGCGATATCCCAATCATCGGGAAGATCGTTCAAATACTCATTAAGCCTATTTTTAAAATCTTCCCCGGGAGCTATGTCATCCTCAAAAATTATGACTTTATCATAACCATTTTCTATTACTTTTTTCCAAATTTCACGATGACTACATGCAACGCCGACTTCTCCAAGTGAAAAACGCACTTTATCAACGATAATCTGCATTAATTTACGACCATTCAAAAAAACATTGTATTTTGCCGGTCTGTTTTTCCACACATATTGAGCGAAGTTTTTCTTTTGCTCTGCGCTCAAAAATTGTTTTGTATCCGCATTTTGGAAGTCGAGTTTATATCCGTCTATTGCGCTAAAGCGAATGCATTGAATGGCTTGCTTATCGAATTGCGCCTTTGTTTTTTTGTAACGTTCGGGAGTTCTATCAAGATTAATTACATAGATGTCTGGATCAGAAGGAACACATGCACCCAATGTTAAGCACAAAAATACCGCTATTTTTTTCATCATTTTCATTTCCAGCGTCCTAATTTATCAATTTCTGACTCGATAGCCCCACCTGATAGCAATTTTATTTTAGATACATACAAATTCAGTTCATCAGCATGATTTATAACAGCTACATCCACAGGAACTGTAACAGCTTCCGTCAATTTCAGCAATTTTTTAGCGGAATCAGAAGTAATACAGTACGCATGAGTTCCCCAAACTCTATGGCTTTTCTTTAACTTCGCGAAATAAGGCGACGGAGTATTCAAAAATCCACTTAACCAAAAGCCCGCAGAAACAAAATAAGTTTTCTTTGCAAAAGGTTTATTCATACCGATATCAAGAAAGAAAACGTCAGCATCTTGCGGAATATGCGGCACAATTTCGGAAAGAGTCTCTTTGAAATTGTCGAACAAAGTTACATCATCTTCCAAAATTATTGCTCGCTTGATGTTTCTTCGTACAATATCTTGCCATATAGCTCTATGACTCAAGAAACAACCACATTCACCCGGAGTTAAATTTTTTTCTGAAAAGAAGAAACGAAATCCTGCACCTTTATATTTCGGATATTCTATAAAATAAATACTACCTTTTCGCATTTTATTTAATTCATTACCGTTCATATCGATTATTTTCATATATTTGCCATCTACTGCATGAAAATGCTCAAATTCAATATGAAAGCGCTCCATCTGCCGTTTTATGAACTGTAATCTTTCAGGAGTCCTATCTAAAGAAATTACATATATCTTATCTATGCCAGGCAGTTCGCTTAACGCAAAAGATTTTTCGATAAAAAGCAAAGAGATACATACTAAAAACTTTATAAGCGAATGCAAAATATTCCTCCGTTCTCTTAATTTATGCGAATTATACACTACTTTTTTGAAGTATCATTATTGTTTTTAACGATAATTTTACCTGCTTTCGTTATTTATATAAGCTGTATGTATTCTGTATAACGGTTTGTTTATGAAGAAAGAAAAGAAGCTATTCGGAGAAAAATCTCTTTATGCGATGTTTTTTATTGTCTGCGCATGCTTCTTTTTAGCTGTCTATTTTGGACATTTCTTTTCAGCCTCAAACTACGCATTATGCAAAACTGATCGAGGGTTATGGATTGCGGGAATACGAGGTGATTATACTTCTGATAAGATATTAGAATACAGTGCATGGGAATTTAACGTTACAAAATATCTCGCAGATCATGTAAAACCTTCGGAAACCGTAATAGAAATAGGAGCGAATATAGGATATTACACTACATTGTTGGCTTCAATCGTCGGAAAAAATGGAAAAGTATATTCATACGAAGCGAATAAACAGGTTTTTGATCTTGCTGTACTATCTCTGAGAATGAACGCATTAGAACGGGGGGGGTATTCCTGAAAAATCTTGCCGTTTCTGATCACACAGGAACTATTGAACTTGTATGCGAAACAAACGAAGATTTATTTTCAGGAGAAGTAAACTTAGGAGCGACTCACCTAAAATTTCCATCTGAAAAAACACATGAACAAACTATAAGCGTACGATCTGTAACCCTCGATGAAGATCTTCCTGATGTAAAAAATGTAGATTGGCTCAGAATGGACATAGAAGGTTCAGAGATTTTGGCTCTAAAGGGTGCGAAAAGAATAATTGAATCTTCTCCAAACTTGAAAATAGTCATGGAATGGTCTGTAAGAATGCTAGGATACTATGGAAATGTAGCAGATTTAATAGATGAAATGCATGCCTATGGATTCAGATTCCATCTCATAGATGACCGCGGAAAACTCGGAAAAGAGCTTTCAAAAGATGAACTTCTCAACATGTCCGAAATAGAAGACGTAGTTTTAATGCGTAATAAGTGAAGTTTAGACTATATTATCTGTCTAGTTTTCTAAAAAACCACCCTCCCCTTCTTAAAATTCTCTTGTATTAGTTGTTCGTCCGTGTTATTAAAAATCGTTTAGGTTTTTCTAGGGGTATTGTACCATGAATTTAATCAAAACTGTCGCGACTGTTGGAGGATGGACGCTAGCCTATCGTGTCAGCAGTTTCGTAAGAGATATCGTTCAATCTTCATTTTTGGGAGCAGGTTTATTCGCAGACGTTTTCAGTCTTGCATTTAAATTCGCGAACATTTTGAGGAAATTATTCGCAGAAGGGTCGTTCAACGCATCCTTTCTTCCGATTTTTTCCAACGCATTAAAAGACAAGGGACGTGAAGAAGCAGAGAAAATCGGTTCGCAAGTATTAACCTGGCTCGTGTTTCTCGTTTCTTTCATAATGATTGTTTGTTTGATTTTCTTCAGGCAGATAATGCATGGATATGCAGCCGGAATTGATCCATCTACTGAAAAATTCGAGCACCTTGTGAATATCGGAAGAATATGTTCACCTTACATCGCCGCTTCTTTCTTAGCTGCTATGTTCGGAGGTATCTTAAACACAGTAAACAGATTCGCAATGCCGGCAGGATCACAATTGATTCTGAATATTTGCGTTATAATCGCACTTTTTATGGGTGCTCTGTGGTTTCCAAGTACTGCTTATACAATGGCTTGGGCAACATTCTTAGGTGGAGTTATACAAGTCGCTGTATTGTGGATTAACGTAAAATATTGTGGTTTTAGCATTGGATTTGACCTATCACCAATGAAAGAGGAAGTAAAAACTTTCTTCAAGAAATTAATTTCAGGAGCTATTGGTGCAGGCGTTTGGCAATTAAATGTTATCGTGGATTTCATGGTGTTATCATTCTTGCCGACCGGTGCTGTTTCTTATTTTTACTATACAGATCATGTAAATCAATTCCCTATCGGAATTCTTGGAATCGCATTCAGTACAGCTTTGCTTCCACCTTTAACCAGAGCTATTCATGCAAAAGATAATGACGCAGCTGAAAAACAGATGAATTATGGCTTACTTTTTGCTCTGATATTCACTCTTCCTGCTGCGGTAATCTTGATGTCGCTTAATGAAGAAGTAACGGGAGCTATATACGGACGTGGAAATTTCGGTCCTGAGCAAGTCGCAGCTGCAGCGCCGGCATTAGCCGCCTTTGCGTGCGGTCTTCCGGCTTATATGGCAACGAAAGTATTCACAACTGCATTTTTTGCAAACAAAGATACAGCAACCCCTTTGAATGGAGGAATAATTTCCATAGTTACGAACTTGCTTTTCATTGTCTTGCTTATGCCATGCATGAAGCATACGGGAATTGCTCTCGCAACATCGCTTTCTTCATGGTGTAATGTAATATACTTGCTTTTCTCACTGAAAAAATTGGGAACGCTGAAAATTACATGCGACACAGTTATAGAATGCGCAAAACAGATCGGTGCTTCTATAGCAATGTTGGCAGCGGTATACGGATTAAATATCGTATACGCAAATGCACATTATATGAATGGCGGAGCAGATAGAAATATTGCTTTACTTGTTGTAATTTGTGCTAGTTCCGTTATTTTCTATATTGTCGGGAAAATCGCAGGAATATTCAATTTTATGGAAGCTATGAAATCTTTGGATAAAAAAGAAGAGGAGATAAAGTAGTATCCTTTTCAGATTTAAAAAAAACTAAATAGCCCGATAATCCCATCTGAATATTTTATAAATAGCGATTATGAAAGACTTTAGATGGGATTTTTTCTCTATCTTGCATAGCGCAATCACAAGCTAACAGCCAATATCTATATTCAGCCACTACCGCATAATATTTTCTATCGGAATTTGAAAATATTTTTGCAAAGTAACATCTTTATGCGTGATTTTAAGATTTGCTTGCCAGACTTCAACTCCACGAGATAAATTTTCACCGATAATTCTATGAATTTCTTTATAATTAGCACTATGACTGATTACTCTAAATCCAGGGTTATCGTACATAAATACCAATAGCAAAATTGCTCTTTCATGAGCACCAAGACTACCACCTAATTCTTCCATATGCTTCATAAAACGATCAGTAGATGCTAAGGGTGCCACTTTTTTATATTTCACATAATTTGGAATTTGAAGTTGTATATCCATTAATGGTGTTTTAACTTCTAAATACGTATTTCCCACCAAAAAATCTAATTTGGATTTTCCTAAAATCTGTTCTCTTAATATGAGATTAGATTCATCAGTCGCTATCATTCTATCAAATGCATTATTTTTTAAAAAATACTCTACATATTTATTAGCCGCATTTTGATTTATTCCAATCCAAGTCTTTTGCTTATCGGTTGGTTTATTCAAAGAAATAGCTTCTACTGTATACTTTGTCGCACGATTCGGATTATTACTAAACGAAAGAAGACAAGGTCTGCCTACAACATCTATTGTACCTATACGTCCTGTTACAGGAGAATGACACCGAATAATTTCTCCCTCAAGATTCACTGACATAATAAAACGGTTATCGCGTCTCACTATAATTCCTTCGATCAGCGGAATATTGAATTTCATGTCATTATCTCTTACTTATTACGATTACTAATTGTGCTCTTCATTTTTTGTTTCTTCAAGCTTTGCAAAAAGACGCAATAAAAACTGCAAAATTCCATTTTCTCTTGATCTGAGTGTTGTTATGTGATATTTACCTAAACGCTTGCATGTTATTTAATCATATTTGTATTGTTTACATTGCAAGATGCGGTCGTGGCGGAACTGGTAGACGCTCAGCGTTGAGGTCGCTGTGGAGGAGACTCCGTGGAAGTTCGATTCTTCTCGACCGCACCATTTTTTAAATAATATTTTTTGTAGTTTTAGTTAGTTAAAATTGTTTTTTTAGTAGGAGTTTTCTATGGATACTTTAATCGTCATTCCGGCACGTGTCGCTTCAACAAGATTACCAAATAAAATGCTTGCAGACATAGGTGGCAAGCCTCTTATAGTCCACACTTGGGAAAGCGTAATGTCAGGTGGCTTTAGCGATGTCGTCGTTGCTTGTGATGGACGCGAAATAGCAGATGCAGTGGAACAAGCTGGCGGAAAAGCTGTTTTGACATCGCCTGATCTTGCTTCCGGAACAGATCGCGTACATGCGGCATATAAAGCGTACGACAAGGAAGGGAAATACAAATTTATCGTTAACGTTCAAGGTGATATGCCTTTTGTCGAACCAAAACTCGTCTCAGAAGTTGTTGAATTAATCAAAAACTCAAATTATGACATGGCTACCGTAGCATCAACAACCAGCGATGATTCATATAAGTTAGATCAAGTGGTAAAACCTGTAATCGCGTATGATAATGAGAATGAAAGGACGGGGAAAGCCTTGTATTTCAGCCGTTCTCCTATTCCTTTCGGAGGACCGTTCTTTAAGCATGTTGGTATTTATGGATTCCGCGCAGAAAGTTTGAATAAATTTGTTTCGCTTCCACAATCAAAACTGGAAAAGTCTGAACGATTGGAGCAGCTGAGAGCAATAGAGAATGGAATGACTATAGGAATTAAAGTATTAGATCTTGAGCATCCTATAAGTGTTGACACCGCTGCTGATTTAGAGCAAGCACGCGCATATTTTAATGGGCTGAGATAAGAAAAATAATAAAAATAAGTTAATAATAAACAGAATCCTTCATTTTTGTTCGTTATTCAGAATAGCTACTTGTTATTGTTTTGATATAACATCATAAAATGGAGGATTTTTTATACAAAATTTAATTTTTTTTGACAAAAAATATTTTTCATGATAATATATGCATATATAGTAATAAAAAAGGATAAAAATGAGCACAATTAATAGATTTGTATTATCACTGTTTTTTACTTGTATCTTATTCTCAGGGAATTGCAGTGATAGTAAATCAACTATGTCTGAGGCTGTTCCGACCTCAAGCACTAGTGAAGCAATAACATCTCCACTTATACCTCAAAAACACATAAATATTTTGCCCCCCATTGGTGGTAAGGTTTTTTTATTAGGCGCATTACAATCAAATGCTTATTGGACCTCAGGTGACAATGATCCTGACGAAGATGAGCAAAGTTTTAAGAATAGAGTAGAACAAAAGAACACAAATTGGCAGAGGCTTGGAGAGAATTGGGCTGTAACATTTATAGGAACATGGGTAAGACGTGGTTCTATGCATGATTCCATAACATACAGAGATTATTTTCATAAGAAAAAAGGATTCGTTGAAACATATGAGGGGAATGAAGAGCTTGATGAAAAATATAAAGATTTCCCATATACATTTGGATTCGAATTTACTTCAAAAGAAGGAATTGTAAAGAATCCATCAAAGTTTCTTTTCTACAATTTTAACTCTCCCATGTTTCAAAAATATGCCGACAGTTGCAAAGAAGAAAACGACTTTTATGACTTCATCATGCCTGATATATGCGTCCTAGGTTATATGGATCTTACTGCGATACTTCAACTTCCTAAATTATTGAGTCCGATAGGTAAAATTGTACTCCCCGCTGGTGATATAAGCCATAAACATCACGATGTTGAAATAGTTTTTGATTTGAAAGATCCAGAGAAAGGCGTGATGTACCATAAAGAGCCATGTTTCACATTTCAGAAATTGAAAGCTAAAAAAAGTAGAGAAGAGGAGTTAACTGAAGAGGAAGAAGAAATTCTTAATAGTATTGTACATGAAAAAGGTTTCCCATATTCTGTAACTCGATCTGATTTTTATAAGGATATCCAAGGAATAAAGTCTTACGAACAGTTTCATGGTCAAGTCAAAACTACGATAAAACATGGTGATAGCTCATGGGAAATAAAATGGGATATCACAAAAACTCCTGATGATTTGGAACAAATGTTCGCAAAAACCAGAGAAGAAATAATGCAGCTGCCAGATATTGCAGGAAAAACAGAGGTTATAGCTTCTATTGATAAAGATTTGTCCACTCTAAGAGAAGCTTTTGAGGTTCTAGCTCATAGATTAACGATAGGGAACTTCACCAAGCTTTTATCTGAAAGTTCAGGACGTGAAGTCCAGCTCCAATTAGTTCCTTTTGGCAGCGTTACAGATGGGATAAATCAAATATTGCTGGGAAGAGCGAATAAACGTTATAAGCCTGATCAGCCGTGCTTGATAATCAGTCCAAAGCTATAAAGTTAAGAGGAAAATAAGCTGTTTGCTTCATGTAATAGGAATTCATTGAAGTAAACAGCCTTCTTTTTATCTTTTTTATATTATGTGCACGTTAAATATGTGGATTTTCTCTTTGACGCACGAATAATCTCAAAGGAATTCCTGACAATTTGAATGACTCCCGCAACTGATTCAACAAATATCTCTCATAGCTTTTCGGAAGATGCTCCACTCTATTGGCGAAAATTACAAAAGTCGGCGGTTTTATATTCGTTTGAGAAATATATTTCAGTTTTATCGGCAATCCATTAACAAGAGGAGGTGGATTTTTCGCAATTGTCGCAGCAAACCATTTATTAAGCTGCGCTGTTGCGATTCGGACAGACCACTTATCGATCAACTCCAAAGCAACATTAAAAATACGTGCCAACCCCTTCTTTTCTTTTGCAGAAACCAGTAAACATTTCGCTCCTGGTAGCTGTGCAAACTCTTTCGAAACTCTTTCTTCTATTTCTTTTGCGACTTTTTCTGGATTTTCTACTATATCGCTCTTATTTAGTGCAAAAATTACGATTTTCCCTTCATCAAAAGCTTTTCTTGCAATAGTAACATCTTGTTTTTCAAAAGGATTTTTGATGTCCATAACAACGACTACAACATTAGCTTGCTTGATATATCTCCATGCATCAAGTACCGCTGTTTCTTCAATCTTTTCATTTACCTTAGATTTTCTTCGTTGTCCTGCTGTATCTATTATCGAAAATTTTCGCCCCTTAAAAATATAATTCACAGCAATAGCATCGCGAGTTATTCCCGCCTGATCTCCCGTAAGTAATCGATCTTCCGAGATAATTGCGTTAATCATTGTGGACTTTCCGACATTAGGACGTCCGACAATAGCGATTTTTATAGAAGTATCACCGCCGGAATTTTTTTCAGATTCCTTCTCTTCGTTTTTTTCGATTTCAAAACTGCAAATAGCTTCATATAGTTCATCAATTCCAAGGTTATGCTCTGCTGAAATTGCAATTCCAACCCCAAAACCAAGCGATTGAAAATTATCTTCAAAAACTTTCCCCTCGCATTTGTTTTTCACAAGAATGATTGGACGATTCCCTATTTTTTTCAGAGCTGAACGCAGCCATTCAGCAATTGCTTTATCATATTCCGTGATACCGTCGACAGCATCAACCATGAATAACACAATATCGGCCTCTTTTACTGCCGCGAACGATTGCCCGTTCATTCCTTCCGCAAGAGAATTGTTCTTTGAAAAAGGATCTACCCCCGGCGTATCAAGAATTTCAAAATTTAATCCAAATAGATTTGCATTTGCGTACTTTCTATCACGAGTAACCCCCGGCATATCTCCGACGATAGCGAGTCTGCCTCCTGCAAGTCTGTTGAACAATGTCGACTTGCCAACATTCGGCCGTCCTATGATCGATATTTTCATTTGTTCACTGGTTAGTCAATTAATCTTTTTATTTCTTCTTTTTACTTATTATTTATAAGCTGAAATTTCGCCATCACTACTCAATATATACAGAGTTGAGTCCGCTATAATCGGATTCACGGCAATCTCTTCTCCTGTTGCTTCGAGTCTTTCAATTTTTCCGTTTTTAACAGAAACAAAAGCAAGGTTGCCTTCAGGAGACACTGCCAATATATGATTTTTCAATAAAATCATTCCATACCAATCATGCTTATTTTTACTATCTAATACGGATTTCCAACGCAAATTACCAGTTAAGCGATTCAAACATACGAGTTCAGATCGAGAATTAAATACAAAAATACTGTTTCCGCTGACAATTGGTGTCTGAACTCCGCCATAATCTTTTATCCATAACCGCTCGCCTGTTTTCGCATTATAAGCCGCCGTTTGTTCATTCGCCGCAACAAAATAAACAATACCATCTTTTACAACGGGAGAAGCTTTTGGATGTGTAAACGCCTGCGCTGCATTACTGATAGAAAATTTAGGAAACGCAGATTCCCAAATTGGAGTGCCCGTCTCAACCAAAAGCGCAAAAATCTCACCAGAAGGATACGCAAAATAAGCAACACCATCGGCTACAGCTACGCCTGCCCCACCAAGAAATACAGAGTCAGAAGTTATGCCTGAGTGCGTCCAAAGCAATTTACCGTTTTCTATATCAATGACCTGTAGAGTAGAATTTGAACACATCAAAAACACTCGACTATCTGATATCGTTATAGAATCCCCTTTGCATGAAGCCGGAAGTTTTATCCGCCAATTTATATCGCCTGTTTTCGCATTCAATGAAAAACATTCCGAAAAACAGGACGAAACAATCAAACGTCCGTTATCATAAGCGATTGCTGCGCCTGTTTGTCCATCTTTTCCGGCGATTGTAACGCTTTTTCTCCATATTTCATCACCTGTTTTGGAATTAAAAGCGTAAACAATCCCTCCCGCATCAATACAAAACACTTTTCCATCAGCGATTACCGGTGCTGCCACCATTTTTATAGACTTAGTAGCTTCAAAATCCAATTTTGCTGACCACAATTTTGTTGCAGATGTAGAAAGCTTCAAAGGATTATAACAATGAGCCGCATTCATATAGGGTTGTGGAAACGTAGCGTTTGCGATCTCTTCATCAATTATCACTTGAGATTTGTCGATTGCATTTTCTTGTTCACCAACGGATTCTGATAATAGAATATTCTCACGAGCCCCTCGCAAAGGCTCCTTTTCTGAACACCCCCCTAACAACAAAGAGGCGATACATGCTCGCAACAAATATTCGCTGTATTTTCTGGATTGCATTATTTATTTCCTTCCTCAGATTTCGCATTTTCTGTATTTTCTTTTTTCAATTCACTTTTAACATATTGAGACAGAATAGTAATTCTTTCCCTCATGCTTTTTGGTGCTTCGTTATTATTGAGTATCTTTTCAAGATATTCGACAGCAGTTTCACCTTTTCCGTCATTTATATATGCCATTGCTATAAATTCCATAGCTGAAAAACGAAATGGCCGTTTTTCTTCTGTTAAAGGCTCCAGCATTTTTATCAATTCTTGCGATGACTTCGTTGAGTAAGAAGCATATATCAATACTGCAAGATCTCTCCAAATAAGATCAACCCCTCGTCTGTTCGACAGATCCAAAATAGGTTGCAGAGTTTTTTCCGCGGACTCTCCCATCATAAGTTGTTTGCCTGATTTCATGAGCATAAGAACAGGACGCAATTCAGCGGGAGCACTTTCGAGCAATTTTCCAAGCATACGTTCATCTTTTGATGATGGATTCTGAACCACAGTTAAAAGTGCGTTTGTTATGTCTTCCATTTTTCGTTTCTGTCGATCCTGCCACGTGGAATAAATTATTATCCCCAAAATAACGGTAACTAAAATCGACACAATCATTTTCAAATTCTGACGCACAAAAGCAACCATTTGATCATGTTTGAGTTCTTCGTTAATCTCCTCAAACATTGCGAAATTATCGTCTTTATCCACGCTAAATCCTCTTAAAAAACGCTTTCAGTATAGGATATTTCAGTAAATAAACCAATATTTAAAAGACTCGATTTCGTGTTAACTTTATCATTCAATTACTTAACAGGAAATAAACCAGGCTTTGGTGTAATAATCAGATGATATCCGAAATCATAACTACCAAAACTCGGATTCATCAAGAACAACCCCAGTTTGGATTTATTAAAGTTCTTTGGCCTGTAGTAGCAAGAAATAACAAGCCTTTCATCGCC
>CAJODB010000024.1 GCA_905233185.1 uncultured Alphaproteobacteria bacterium
TACTCAATGCCATAACCGATCCCCTTAAATGCTTCTGCCAGCATGACTTGAGACTCTTTTTCCTGTTTCAGAATTTCCTGCATTCCTTTTTGAATGCGAGACATTTCCTTTTCATAATCAATATCTAAATCGTGATCGATGAATTCAATATATTTGCTTGGCGTTAACGCCCAACCTTTATTTTCAATTTCCGCAATACCAACACTTCGATATAATTCTGGAACCTCGTATTTTGTTCCGTCTGTTCCTTCGGTCTGCCATTGGTGATAGATTGCTGCAGCTCTTTCGATTTGTTCTGTTACTAAACGTACTTTCTTTTTATTTTCGTTTTTAACCGAGTTTTCAGTCCATTGTCGTAAATCCATAAATAAAATTTCGTATTCCCGATTGCGAAGATTTCTTCCATGATATTTTCCGCCTTTTTTATTTTGATTCAAAATCCAGAGAGTTACACTAATATCTGTTGTAATGAATAATTCTCTTGGCAAGACTACAATTGCTTCTATTTTATCATTTTGAATCAGTTTTTTGCGAATTTCCAAAGTATCGCTGTCGTTTAAAGCGCCGTTTGCGAGAAGAAAGCCGGCAACACCGTCGGTGTGTTTTAAGTGAGAAAGTATATGCAAAACCCAAGCATAATTAGCGTTACTTTCAGGAGGCGTTCCATAATCTGCCCAGCGAGAATCATTTTTCAAATTATCATCGTACCATCCTTTAAGATTAAACGGCGGATTGGCCATAATATAGTCAAAATACAATCCCTTATGCAAGTCATGAGTAAACGAAGAATCATTTGTGTCTCCGAGATTGTGACTAATTCCCCGGAGTGCCAAGTTCATTTTAGCTAAACGATAAGTCGCCGCATCCTTCTCTTGACCATAAATATTAATACGATTGATGTCTCCTTGCTTCGATTTCACAAGTTCAGCGCTCTGTATGAACATACCGCCCGAACCACATGCGGGATCGTAAAGAGTTCCATCGTACGGTTCTATCATAGATGCAATAAGCTGCACAACATCATGAGGAGTGTAGAATTCTCCTTCTTCTTTCGTGGCATTCACCGCGAACTCTTTAAGAAAGTACTCGTACACGCGTCCAATAAGGTCTTTTTCTTCACCAAACGACTTATGACTGATTTTATTCACTTCATCGACAAGTTTTTTAATATCGTTAGGAGCAAGATTTCGGGTGGTAAAAGTGCCTTCGATAAAACAGCCTTTTAATTGCTTTGAGCTCGTTGCAATACTGTGAAGAGCCGTATCAAGAGAGACATTGAGTTTCGGCGCAGCTGTATTAATAATCGTTGACCAACGCGATTCCTCAGGTAAGTTGTAAGTTCCATCCGTAAAAGTAGCATCATCAAAGAATGCAGATCGAATATTTTCATCTTCCGGATCAAGCCCTTGTTCAATTAATGTCTTACGCAGCTTTTCTAATCCATCTTCGTATTTTTCCCCGATAAAACGTAAAAACACAAGGGTCAACATCATATCTCTTTTTTCAAAAAAAGATCCTGAATTCTTCGCTGATCGCAATATATTTCTGCAATTGAATAAAATATTATCTATGTTTAACTCTTTACAGGAAGCTGTTTTTTTCTTCGCCATACGTTTCCTCTTTTGCCGTGAACTCTTCTTAATTTGTACTGATACTCTACCACATTGTGAAGTATCAAACAAATGTCGGGAGCTACTCCTATTCAACTTACTCATCATGCTTTTTCAGAACCAATTTCTGAATTCCGAAAGCTGCCAGCAAAGACTCAATTATGAGGTCAA
The DNA here is from genome assembly GCA_905233185.1 of uncultured Alphaproteobacteria bacterium. Lineage (GTDB taxonomy): Bacteria > Pseudomonadota > Alphaproteobacteria > UBA3830 > UBA3830 > BNWE01. The sequence continues at coordinate 1,782 of CAJODB010000024.1, forward strand.
TGTGGTTTGGTGTAAAAAACATAATGACAGCTGCTGCGATAGCTATTGCGCCTTTCACTTTCTCATTTTCAATGATTGATTTTAAACTTTCCATTTTCTTTTTCTCCCTAATTAATTTGTTTGTAAGTACGATTCAGCCAGCCTTTCAGAAACTTCTGCTGCTGAGGTTTTTTAGCCGCTACAAGTCGGTAATATCCTGCAGCTTCGGATTTAATTGCTGCCAGTAAAATTTTCGGATTGGCGTTGTTTAGTCCAGAAAGCGTTTGAGAACCAAATAGACCATCTTCGATCACATTTATACCCACAGAACGTAAAGCACGCTGCAAAATTATGGTCATGGCTTTAGTGCCTAAATTCACGGACAAATCAAATAGCTGAATTGCGATATTTTCATCAGAACTTTGCTCAAATTTTCCCTTCAGCCAGTAGTCGCAAAAGTAAATTTTTTTGGCTTCTTCAAGGTTTAAATTTTTGATATCCAAATTCGGATAACTACGTTTACTTATTCCATATTTTGTTTCGCCTCCTGAGTCTGAGGGATCATTTACGTATACTCCTTCATTTTGCAGCACATAACTGAATGCTCTTTCGAATTTTTTACTGTATTTTTCTGTCATTTTTCACCTCCATTACAACAATCGACCGAGGTCGTGAACTCGTTTGCGCTCAAAGAATGTTCGACTCGATTCATAATCCATCTGGTCGGAATTTTCGGATTGAATCCGCGCAAGATAAGCGGACTTTCAGCAAAAAAGTCGGTTCTTCCTGCAATAGAAAAGCGAAAAGTTTTGTTGGATTTTGCTGTTCTTTTAAATTTCGCCTGAGCTGCAGAAATAGCTTGTTCTTTTGTTGCAAAAATCTCTTGTAGTTCGGTTTCAGGATCTCCGTTCCCGACTTTTTCCAAATGATATTCGCCTGTTTCTTTTTCATACCAATTCGCGTAAACAGTTCCACCAAATCCACCTGATTCGGTTTCTTTAAAATTACATGAGTAGGTCGCGACTTCGGAGGCATCCAAATATTTTATCGGCAATGATTGTCCGCTGACGGATTTCCCCAAACCTTCATTTGCAACAACTAAATGTCCATTAACAGGTTTGGCGACTGCTCCGACTTTTTGGGACATTCGAGTCATATAATTCATATCGCTTTCGGCAAACTGAAGGTGGTCAGTTAAATCTACCCCCTTTAAATCATCGGAAATTTCAGGATCGAAATCGAATTCCGTTCCCATTTCTTGAATTTTGTCCTCGATTGTGCCTTCATTCGTTTTTGTCTTTTGTGAGCGCATAGCTTTCGAAGCGGCATTGCACTGAAGCCGAACGACATGCCTTGCTCCGTCAATGGATATTTCTCTAACAAAATAAGTTCCGATTTTTGTTAAACCGGTCTCTTTGTAACCGAGCGAAACAACAACTTTCGCTTCCGTATTCGGAAACTGCAAAGCAGCATCGAAATCATCAAGTTCAATTTCGCATGAGTCAGAAACTATTCCGGTTTCGTCCGTTGTTCGAATCAAAATTACCCGTTCTTTCGGGAAATTAGAACTGCCGTTTATCGAAATTGAAAAATCTGGTGTTAGTTCCATAAGCGCACCTCTGAATTATTTCTTTGAGTAACTTCTATGTATGGCAGTTTGATTTCGATACCTGCTTTTAATTTTTCATCAGTAACATTTGGATTCGCTTGCATAACTTTTTCCAAAACCGAAATCGTTCCGTAATGCTTCCAGCAAATCCAATCTAAAACATCGCCCAGATATGATCGAGCTAAATTTGTAAGAGTATCAACAAAGGAATTTGACGAGTCATTGTTTAAAATAATTGAGTCGTTTGTTGTGCTTGGTGATTTTTTCAAAGTCAGTGTAAATTCGATTTTTTGCGGATTTCCGTTTTTATCGAAATAACTCTGCGTCTCTTTGATCAAAGTAATCACGAATTTCCCTAAAATCTCGCCGTCATCGCTGATTAAATTGCTGGCGATTTTGCATAAGTTAGATGCGCGAATTGCTTCTATACTGTCATATCCCGATTTTTTAAGGTTCAAAAAATTTATGACCTGTGAAGTTACGCTGTTTCCGATAATGTTGTTTATTGAATTTTCTTTTGTAAATTTCGGATAAAACACCCCCTCAATTTCAATTTGATCTTTTGAGATTCCTAAATTTTGTAAATTCGGTAAGTCACCGATTCGTTCTGCGTCTGACCAGTTAAATTCAGTCGTTCGACTTAGCGTGTTTGGACTCAAACTTTTTAAACTAAACTGAAAATCACCTAATATCATTACAAAACCTCCGGTACTGGATCATACAAATAGGTTCGATGAATATTCGAAACTTCTCTAACAACTTTGTCAGCGATGTTTTTGGCTGAATCTTTTGCTGTTCCCTCAATACGAATCGAAAAATTATTGTTTTGAGTGCGATGAATTTCCTGATTCATTCCCTGCAACGATGGAAGTCCTTTGGATAATTGTGTATCAGTCTTTTTTATCGGCTTTAATATTGAATTTTCTTTTTTATCATCTTCATTGAAAAATTTCTTGAGTGGCTCAAAGAACTTTTGAAGCGAACCAAATAAATCTTTCACGGGACTTGTAAGCATTTCCCAAATCGGTGTCAGAATTTTCAAAAGCCCTTGAAATATTTTTTTCACACCTTCCCATGCTTTGACGATTTTTTGAGTAAATTCCAACTCTTTTAATTCATCAACGAATTTTTCTAAGTCCGGCAGTTGATCGTTCCACCAGTCAGAAAAGAACTTTTTCACAGACTCCCATGCCGGAATTACAACATCTTTTCCCATAACAAATCGCTCAAAAAGAGCATTCAGATTTTCAAGAACACCAACAACCAATATTCCGAGATTTATTGTCGCATTTATGAAAGTTCCGATTGCGCCTGTAAATTTATCTCGCTTTTCTTTGAATGTGTTCCAAGCATTGCTGCACGTTTCTGAGATGTTCGTCCAAATATCTGACCAATATTTTTTTACTCCGTCCCAATCAGTAATGATTTTGTAAGCAGCCCAAATGAGAAATCCAATGATCGTAATCCATCCTGCGCCTTTCGCTATTTTCGCAACTAATGGAAATGTTTGTCCGAGATTCCAAATGCTCAGAGCAAAAGCTGTTACCATTCTGATTGCGACAGGAATATAAGTTCGTGTTAATTCTGAGAATCTGCAGCCAAGCCACCACAGTCCTGTTATCGCTTTCGGGAAAACAACGGAAATGCAAAACCAAAAAGCAGTCATTAGCGAAACAATTGCGTGAACTATGAACGAACCAATTTGAATGCCTAAAAATGTAAAGCCTTTAAAAAGGTCCCAAACAATTCCAATTCCTGAACCAAACAAAGAAAAAATCCACATTGAACTGCTTCTGACCACTTTTGCTATGAAAAAAATACCTCCTCCTAAAACGGTGAATGAAGTCGCAAGCCGCAATACTTTTTGAATATTTGAAGTCGAATTTTTATTGAGGTTTTCCATCGAGCCTTTTAATCGAGTGTTTAATATCTGAGAAGTATCTTCAATACCATATTGGAATTGCGAAATCGCTTTTGATACATCATCGTTCTTATCCAAAACTGAATCCAATAGAGGAAATGCTTGTTCCTGTGTTTGATTTGAGGGTATAGCAAAAATATTTTGAAATTGTTTGCTTGAATTGCTCATAACGTCTTGAGAATTTTCAAAAACGTTTCCGAATCCCAAAAGAAATTGATTTCCTAATTGAGTTCCTGTTTGTTGCAGTTTTCCGCCAAATTCAGAAAATGTAATTCCGAATTTTTCCAATGTCGCACGTGTTTCAGGTGATAAAGATTGCGAAATATCATTCCACATGCCTGAAAAAAATTCTGTAGTTTTATCGATCCAAGGTTTCGTTTGTTTTTTAAAATCATCATAAAAAGATTTTAGATTGTTGCTTAATGTATCGAAACTGAAATTGAGTTCACCATTTGCGTTTTCTGATAATCCCGCGAAAGCTAATTCCGCTATTCCGACAACCAAAGCTAACTTGCCGAACCAGCCGAAAATCATCGTTGAGAAAATCGATGACATTGCCATGCGCAATCCTGTAAAGCCCATTGCTAAACGATTTAGTCCGCCAAACAAAAATGTGGAAGCGTAGCCAACAACAAATGTTGATAGTCTAAATAAGGCTAAACCGGCAATGACATTATGAATTGTCGCGGTTAATTCAGGATTGGCTTTAATCCATGCGTTGATCGGCATAAGAACTTGATTTATTCCCCCGATAATCTTTTTTAAAGTCGGAATTAACGAAAAGCCGAGCTGTCTAGTTAACATACTAGCATTGTTTTTCAGCAGATTTACTTGAGAATTTGTTTCTTCTAAGACGATATTATAATCGCTGTTTCGAGATCCTTTAAAATTGGAATTATCTTCAACGATTTTCAGATTCTTTCGATATAAATCCAAGTTATCGACTAATTTTCCTACTACCGCACTCGCACCGCGACCAAAAATCGAATACATAATCGTGCTACGTTTTTCAGGATTTAATTTCGATAGCTGCGTAAGTAATTTATCTAAAGCCTTTGCCGGATTTTCAGCAATCATTTTTGGTAATGTAACTGAGGACATTCCAATTGCGTGTAAAGCTTTTTGAGTTGATGCACCGAGTTTCGGAGCAATCGATAATCTCTGAAGCATTGCGGCAACTTTCGAACCTGCGCTTTCCGCATTTTCACCAAATGAAATTATTGTACTGACTAAAGCCGAAGCATTCGGAAGAGCCAATTTAAAATTCGCCATACCATCAGAAGCACGATTTAATCCCTGCAAAATTTGAGTCGCAGTTGCGCCTGTTTTATTGCCGAGGTCATTTATTGCATCGAAATATTGAATAAGCTGTGGAGTTTTAACATTGAAAACCTTCATCATGTTCCCAACTCGTTCAGCCGTTTCACCAACATTTGTACGCCAAGCGATTGCTGTTTTCGCAACTTCCTCAGAAAAAGTTGAAAGCTCTTGCAAAGGTACTCCAAAACGACCGCCAATTGATGCAATTGAAGCTAGTTCGTCCGCAGTAACAGGAACTGTTTGAGAAATTTTTTCGAGTTCATCTCCTAATTTTTTTAATCCGCCAGTTGGAAAATTTACGACTGCTTTTATTTGAGCCAAGGAATCTTCAAACTGCATAGCAGATCGAATCGGCATTACTAACGAAGCTCCTAACGCAGCCATACCTAAAATTTGAGAGCGATAAAAGTCACGTTTTTCCATGATTTTCTGCTGGCGATTCATCGAAGTCAGTAATGATTCATAGCGATTTTGAAATTGAAAAACCGACTTAGTCGTTTTTAAAGATTGCGACTCAACATTTTTTATCGCGCTGCCAATTTGCTGAATTTTGGTCGTACCTTTTGAAAAGGCAGAGTTGAAGCCACTGCTTAAAGCAGCTCCAAGTGTAATCATTAAATTGTGTTTAGTCTCTGCCATTTCATTTCTTCCTTGTTAGCGTTTTCAGCTCCTTGATCCAAAGTGAAAATTCATCCGTTTCCATTTCAAGCCATTCTGAAATTCCACCTTTGGAATAAGAAGCCATAACAAGTACAGTTCGTCTTATTTCTGCACCGTCGAAGCTGACAAAAAATCCTTCAACCAATCCTGAATTTTCATATAATCGCACAAATCCAGATCTTGAATTGTTTCGGGCGATACTTCAGCAAGATTCGCAACCAAATTTACTTCGCGTTCAGATTCTGAAACGTTCTTTTTTCCGGCAGCAATTAAATCACGAACCTTCGGTTTACGAAGCGATAACTCATGAACTTCAACACCGTCGATTTTTACCGGATTTGATAGTTTTATTTTCTGCATTTTCTTTTCTCCTCTAATTTATATTTGTAATGCTTCACGTAATTTTGATAATTGATCGCTGCCGTTGACATTGCGAATCATATTGATCGGATCAACTTCAATTAACTCCACGCCATCAATCGCTAATTTATAATAATTGCAAGCTACAGAACATTTTAGCGTAGCTTTTTCAGCCGGCGTCCAAGTATCAAAATCCACCTCTTTAAAATATCCTCTTGCATTGATAACGACAGGTATGGTCGTTCCATTTCCTTCTAAAGCTCCGCGAATCGTGAATGCGACCTCCGAGCCATTGGTTAAACCAAACAATTTAAAAAGCTCAGGATCATATTCAGAAAAAGTCATGTCCATTTCGAGCTTTTCCATTCCGAGATCAATTTCGACTGGAGCAGACATGCCTGCTCCTTGGAATTCCTCTGTTTTTATGGTGAGTTTCGGTAACGTAATTTCATCAACTCGCCCTGCATAGCCTCGACCGTCTACGAACAAATTAAAATTCTTCAATATTTTTGGTAGCATCTTTTTTCCCCCTATTGATTAGCCAAATTTTCTAACAAGATTGTTTCTATATTATCGTCTCGCAGGTAAGCCCTGAACGTAACCTGTTCCGCCGGATATGCCGGTGTAAATTCGAAATCGAAAAACACTTTTCCTTCTACAATATTCGCTGCGGTATTAAGTTCTTTATTTGGAACACATTTTCCTGCAAGAATAGCTCCCTGTGATTTAAGGTTAGCTAGAAAAGCATTCACGTTTTCCGTTACATCCGTTAGGTAATTTTTCACGATATTTCGATCAACTGCCCAAAGATGTGATTGAAGAATTGAGTCTGCAATAATGTCAGCTGTTCGTCTTACACATAAAAATTTGTACGCGCCTTCGGTTGCTGTTGAGCGATTGCCCCAGAGTTTATAGCCATTTTGATTGATAATCGTTGCGATATTTTTCTCATTCAGATAATTAGCACGACAAGATGAGTCACCCAACGCAAAATCGATTGGTTTACTGAGACCAACAATTCCGTTAATTGTTTTGTTGGATGGCGAAACCCAGAATCCGTTTTCGTTATCTGTCCTTGCGATAACACCGGCGACATATGGACTTGCCGGCACGATTTCATTGTGTGTATTTATCACTTCAGGATAGACAGCGTAAACTCTCGCATTGGAGCAGTCGGTTACAAATTGTAACAGGTTTTCGTTTGTGGCATTCGTTGGGCAATCTGCAACAATTATCGCTCTTAAACGTCCTGCAATCGAAATCATTTCGGTTATGACTTCTTTCACAGCAAAACCCGGCGCGCACAAAATTCTCGGAGTTAATCCCAGCTTACTTTTGGCTGCGAGGAAAGCATAAACGCCGGTATAAATTCCGTCCGCTGTAACATTCCCAATAACGTTTGTAACTGTGGCTTCAGCAGCAGTAATAGCGTTGTTACCTTCGCCACTTGCTTCACCTTCAGCAACACGAACGACAACGATTAACGCGCTTGTCTGATCTAGAATTCCTTTGACTGCAGCTGGAAGTGTTCCGGTTGTTCCGAGTTTTGCTGCTTCAGTTAATGATCCTGAAATCAAAACAGGCGTGTTTAATGGAAAGTCTGCAGCAACTGCATCTGGAGCAGTTCCAATAACTCCGATTACAGAGCTTGAACTAGTTCTGACAGTACTTATTCCTTCGTTTATTTCGGTGACATTCACCCCATGTAAAAAATTAGGCATGTTTTTTCTCCTTCTTATTTGAACCAATCTTAATTTCTGAAATCTTTTGAGCCATTTCTGAGAGCGACGCACCTTCGGGAACATCAACTCCTTTTGAAATAATTGCTTTTCGTATTCGTTCTTTTACTTCTTGAAATTTTTCTATTTTTTCTGCTATCGACATGCTCCTTCTCCTTAATATTCCTGAATTATGTTTTCTCGAACTAACTGAAACTCTCTCAATGAAATGAATCCGTCGCCTTTATTTGTAAGTACGTACAGTCTGTAATATTTGAACGCTGTATTTTTGTAAGGATTTTCATAAAGGTAATTGCTATAGGTTGAAAGATTCGCTCCCTCTAAGTTTTGATACAAAACCGTCCAATTGGAATTATCATTTGATGCTTCAATCCTGAACGTCTGAGGAATTCTGCTGTTGGCATCTGAAGTTTCTAACATAATCAAATCGCACTTTTGAGCCTCCGGTAGAGTAATTTTTAGCTCTACATTTTTGTTTGTACCGTTTCTTGTTGTCCATTGACTACCTTGACGATCGAAGGCACGCCAAGCTCCTTCGTTATTACTGTATTCAGATGATGCACTTGCGACATAACCTGTTGCAGCAGAGTTGCTTGTTAGAATCGGTATGAGATAGGTGTATTGATGCAAATATCTTTTGTATTCATGAGTTACATTTCCAAGAACAAATCGACTACAACCATGATAAGCAGAGCCTTGATTCACAGTTATATAAAGTCTGTAATACAAATAAGCACTTTCGTTTTCGAATTGAAATAGTCTCAGTTCACCAAGAGTCGACCAAGAAACATCGTTTTCGGAATCTAAGACGTCCCAAGTTTCTCCGTCATTTGAACCGTGGATTTGAAAGGCAGAAGGTGCTTGGTCAAGATAACCATCCCCACGAGGCGCGATTTGTGCTGCATTAAAAACAGTTGGTGTAGGAAGTTTAATTTGTAACCATGCATCTCCCGAATTTGCAGTTGTTGCCCAACGAGTTTGAGTATTATCATCAAATGCGAGATATCCTGCATGATCGTTTGCAAATTGTGTGCTTGCTAAAATTTCATAGCCATCTTGATTGGCAGAAGTTAGTTTTGGAATACCTCGATAAAAATTGTGTTTCCCAAGCTCTTTTCTAAATAATCTAAATCTGGAAATGCGCCAATATTGATCTCCGTTTGTACTCTTACAAGTCAGTTTATAGTATTTATATGCTGTTGTATTTTTAAATTCATGCCATCTAGTTTCATCTCCGGTAAAATCTCTTTGGTACTGTCTTTCGAGCAACAATGTCCAATTTTCATCATCATTCGATCCTTCAAGTTTATACCAACGCATCGTGCGCTCTAAATTATCTCTAAATGCAGCAATATCGATCAAATTAGCCATTACTGCTTCAGGAAATTCGTATTTAATCCATCGAAATAAATCAGTCGTATCCTCGCTGTATTTTACGTATATATAGGAGTTTGCGTCGGCATCAGTTAACTGTGACGCTCCATTTTCGTGTAAATTACTGTAGGTAAGTTTTGCGAATCCTGTTTCGTTTGAAGACATTGTTGGCGTAAGCAAAATTAATTCGCTTTCATTATTATCGATTTGAGTTCCCCATAATTGGAATCCTCTCGGATAATTATCGTCTTTCCATCCGAGATAAAGCTTAAAATATCGAAAGCATCCTTTTATCTCAGTTGGAATATTTCCTGTTACTATTTCATTGTTCTTGTATAAAAGCGTTGTCCAATTTTTCTTATCGTTCGAAGCTTTCAGCCAAAATTCTCCTAAAACTCTATCGGTATATCTGAAATGACAAAAGACGTAATCAACTACAACTAGCGTTGGAAATTCAAAGAAAAATTCACGCCCCCAAAAGTTCATATCGTTAGTAGAAGTTTTTAGCATATCGTGAGCATTCCAATCTGCACCATTATGCGTAACCATGAGATTTGAATTTATGTCATCTCCGTAATTAGGAGTTAAAAGCACCGGATTGGACGCATCTAATCTAGAAATTTCAAAGTCATAAGATGGTATTCCCAGTTTTTTCCTGAATTTGATTCTCGTTGTGCCTCTATTGAGAGGTAACATATTCATTTTAGGATTCAAATTTTCGTTAAATGAAATAAGATGCGTTCCATCAGAAACAATTTCCAACACAAACGAAAAATCATCTTGAGCTCCGAAGTTAGTTTGAAATTGAATCACCAAATCTTCAGTCACCAACATGCGATATTGCAAAGTCTGTTCTTCTAAATCGACAATTCCGTTGTTACAGATTTTTACGTTACCCAAATTATAAATTGTAGCAGCATTCGCCATGTCGCAGATCTCCATTTCACCGCTTTGATTGATTGAAAGATTGTCTCCGAGTTTTACGATTCCGAAATTCGAAAATGTCGCATGTGTTAACGCGTCTCTCGAAATTGTTCCGTTGTTATTTACTAAGCCATTGCCTGTTTTCATGATTCCGAAATGATCTTCAGTGGCTTTTGTGATTATCGGAGCTGAAATCGTGCCATTATCAATACTTATTCCATCACCGACTTTTATAAAACCATAATTTAAATTGGTCGCAATTTGGGAAGCGTTTTCGATTTCTTCAATTTCATCTTTAAAAATTACAGATAAGTTATTCCCAGCATCTAAATCGGATTTAGCCTGACAATTCGTTAGTTCTACTTTCGGAAGTTGCTCATCATTTTCGATTTCTGCTTCATCTACATAAATATGAGTTTCATTTGCTTGGCTTGTTTCAGAATTTTCTTGCGGTGTCATTCCATTTTTCGAAATTTCTAAAATGTTTCCCCACGCAGTATCGAAATTCGAGTCCGTTTTTTTGATCGAACACTGACCTGAAATTCCACCAGCATCGCCTCCACCATCCAAACATTCGAAACCATTACCCTCAGAATTAACGACCAAATATCGGTTCGCCAAAACATTTTGGATTTCGGAATTCTCTACCGAATAGGGTAGATGTACTGCTCGATTTTCTAAATCTGAGACTGTTTCCGATAACTTTTCGATTTCTTCTTTGGTGTTCGTTACATCGTCATCAATCATTGCAAATGTTGAGCCCAAATCATTGATGTCATCAACAACATCGTGATTTTTATTCGGCAATAGATAATGACGGTTTAGTGTTATCATTCTCCGACTATCGCCTCCAAAGCTGTTTCAATTGCAGAAAGTCGACTATCTAGCGAAGAAATATCTGTCTCCAATCTTCTGATTTTCGGATATAAATTTGTTCCTTCAAGTAACCAAGTGTGAACATCTTTTGCCGTTACGCACTTGAAAGTATAGACAGTATTTTTCTCAGTAATTGTCGCAATTGGTGTTGTTCCGTCGGCTGTTCCTGAGTAAGTCTGATCGGGAAATACCAAAACTAAATTTTTTCCTGCCTCCGAATTTCCAACCAAATTTATTGGTAACTTACTTTGCGAAATGGAAACAATTTCGATTCGATCTCCGATTTGCGGTGATTTTGGAAATGTGAATTTAGTCGCCATGGTTAGTACTCCCTCGTGGTTATGTGTTCAATTAATTGAATTTCGGAAATTGTTATATATGCGGATTTCGTGTTTACCGCTTCGATTTTATAAAATTTGTATGCGGTGTCATTATTCAAATCCCAAGTTTTAGTTTCATTATGTGTCCAAATTAATGCGCCGGAATTTAATAATTCATCATAATTTTCGCCATCATTCGAGCCATATAAAACAAATGAATCAGGCTCTTCGTTCGAAAATCCTCCAGACATTCTAAACATATTTGCTTTATCAGCTTCGGGAAGTTCAATTTGAATCCAGCCTGATTGTGTTTTCGTTGTCCATGAGCTTGAATCAGAAACATTGTTGTTAAATGCTTCAAACGGATTATAAACTTTTGCTCCAGAATAGATAGAATTGGCAGTCACAACAAATCCATCTTGCGAGTTGGCAGTCATTATCGGAGTTAATTTGCGATAAGTGTTTAGCTCTCGTTTGTATTCCCGAACGCGTGTTCCGAAATTTACTTCAGATAAGCCGAAATAACTGCCTCCATTTTGGATAGTCACTGCTTCAATTCGATAATACAAGTAAGGAATCGTGTTGTAGAAATCGAAAATCTTTTGCTCGCCTTGCGTCCATTCCTGATCCGAAATTGTTTTGATCGTTTCGAAATTTTCTCCGTCTACAGAACCGAGAATTTTAAATGCACTTGGAGCTTGCCCATAAACACTGTCATTACGAGCAGACATCCAAAGAGTTGTACAAAGTGTTTCAACCGGAAATTTTACCTGAATCCAATCGCCTGCGCCCCAATGGTTTGCTGTCGCCCATTTTGTGGAAGTAGTACCATCAAAGGCTAGGTAAGGCCAATGATCTGAACCGTCATTTGAACTTGCACTGACTTCATACCCTCCTTGAGATGAAGAAGAAAGTATGGGAACGAATCCTCGCGGTGTCATTCCATCGATTTTTTTGTAAAGACGCCATCTTGCTATTCGAAATTCTGTTGAAGAAAGTTCTATCGGTGTGAATCTGTAATATTTGTAGGCAATTGAATTGTCTATATAGTATTGCTGAGTCGTACCTCCGTTCCAATAAGATAACGACGCCCTTTCCAGCAAAAGTGTCCAATTCTGATCATCGTTTGATGCTTCAATCTTAAACCATTTTGGAAATCTATCAGCTGCGTCTTTATGAGAGGCAATATCGATCATATTCACGACCTCTGCTTGAGGCAGTTCATACTTTACCCAATATTTTCCGTCTTCATCTCGAACTGAAAAGTTAGCATAACTCGAAATACTGTTATTCGTGATATTGCATAAAGCTCCATCGTTTGTTCCGCTTGAAGTTATCTCAAAACCGTTTAACGAATTCTCCGTCATTTGCGGAATAATTTTTACACATTCGAAAAGAGAATCTTCTATGTAATAGCCGTAAAATTTAAATCCTCGAAGCGCAATATCTTTTGAAAACCTCAATCGATAATGCCGAAAATGTCCAGTCTTTGTTAATTTCAATTCTCGTTCTAAAACTTGTGCCCCTGACTCTGCTTTGTAAAGTATTGTCCAGTTTTTTTGGTCTATTGATCCTTCAATTACGAAAAATTGCGCTGTTGTGCCACTGTAAAACCCTTTCCATAAATAAACGCTGTCCACGAAAGTTGAACGCATGAAATCAACATATAAAACAACTTCAGCAGAGGCATTTCCAGTGTATCCTCCATCATGCCAAACATTTGATCTGACCGTGAAGATATAGGACAAATTATCAACACAACCGTTTGTTCCACAAATCAAATCAGTCTGAATATCGTCTGTATCATCAACCATCAAATCTTTGATTTGTTTATATGCGCAGCTTACTAAGCTACATCGCAAAGATGGAATACCGAATTGTTTCTCAAAGTGAATTATTGTCGTGCCTGCGTTCACTCCGGCGCACGGAAGTTCCCAAATTACGTCTGAACCAAAATTCACGACATAAGTTCCATCTGAAACAATTTCCAAATCAAACGAAATATCGGCTTTCGGTGTGAAATTATTCCAATCGAACGAAAACAATGTATCAGTGTTTATAAAAGCCCTGTAATATGCGCAGGTCGGAACGATTTTTATAACACCATCTTCGACAATATTCTTGGAGGCTTTTTGATAAATGATGTCTTCGCTTCGATTAGCTAATTGCAACGCCCCTCTGGAGTCGAAATTGAAATCTTCACTTGGTTTTATGATTCCGAAATTTTCGTGATCCGCATGAGGATACGTTTGCGCTGAAACCACACCGTCGTTTACATTAAGCCCTGAGCCGATTTTCACTAATCCGAAATTATTGGCTGTTGCAACGCCGATGACGGGTACAGAAATTTCGCCATTGTTAACGTTAATTCCCGAACCGATTTTTACTCGTCCGAATTTTTCATATGTCGCAATATCGGATTCATCTTCGGCAGTGTCATCAATTTCATCACACAATATATATGTATATGAA
>CAJODB010000025.1 GCA_905233185.1 uncultured Alphaproteobacteria bacterium
GAACAAGTGATGCGTTTTCAAAATTTTTAAGTTTAAACAATGCCTCTTTTATCGCAACATCAGGTAGATTCGGATTAATGCGATGCAGAGCCGACGTTAACTCTTCCTCATAAAGCGGAGAATAAAAATCTCGCGACTTTAAGCTCGGACCGTATACATGGCGATATCCCAGATCTTTGAATATACTTATGACAGCATCTTCATACGCATTTTCATTGATGGGATTAGTGAATGATTTTGTCATATTATTTTCCCTGATTCTTGTTTATTACAATTTCTTCGCTTTAAATATTCTCCATTAGGTTCTTCATCTGTACTTTCAAGACCAATTAATTCATGATTTTCTGCATTAACTATTAACTTATACCTTTCCATTTTTGAATTACCGTAAATTACATCTCCATTATTATAAATTTCAATTTTATAAGCCATCCAAGTTTGAATAAAAGCTTCAAAGAAAAAATGCATATTATCTAACTTATTTGCCAAATCATTTTTGGGATAAACAACCCTTTTCATATTTCTATCAGCGGTTAAAATAATTTTCTCATCAGTTAAGATATAATCGGAATGGACGAATGCATTTCGTATCTTTGAATCATAAAATTCATTCATCAAATCTCCAATTACTTTGTCCTTTTCTGCTATTTGCTTTATCTTTCTATCTGGACTCATTTCCCACTTATTATTTGTTAATTTAAACGGTAAACAGTCTAAAATTCCTTCTCTGATAGTTATTAAATTATAAATAATTCTAGGAATAAAATTCGTTTCATATATATGACAATAAATACTCAGTCCAATTCTAAGATTATTTTTTTGTGAATTATTTTCGGAAACCAATTGATCGAAATAACGTACAAAATGCACTGTTTCAAATATAGAAGAAGTAGCTTCTTGTGTCATTGTTAAACTAAGCGGATGTGCCCCAAACAACGTTTGTATAAAAAGAAAGTCATATCCAGTTTTAAAAGCTTTTTCAAAGAGGTTATCCAAAGACAACAGTACTCTTTTTTGAAATGAGGTAAGATCATTCGTTATTTCCATCAACATATTTTACTCTCTTTACTATTAATTATCACAAATATTTACCCTCGAAACATCGATTTCGCCCGACATCAGTTTTGGAAGAAGGGCGTCACGGAGTTGAGCAAGACGGAGATTTTCTGTGGAGTTGGAATATGTCTGTTCAAAATAAGTATTACATTGTTTTGCAAACTTTGTCGCCACATCTTTAGAGGGGATAATAATCGGCTCCATTATAATAAAATTTGATATATCTAAATTTTTAATGCTAGTTGTTCCATTTTCATAAGAAAAAAATATATTTTTGTTGTAAAGATATTGCCAATTGTAATATGCATACACGCTGTAAATTTCTCGAGTTTTAAGAGCTCGGCAAAAATTTGTACATATCATTTTGTTACTATATCTATTCAATAAATGATCTGAAATAATAGATATTCTTCCTGTAGATTGTGTTGGACTTCCTCCTGATACTTCGACAACCAAATTTCCAATCATCAATTTTTTACTTGCGTAATTTTGGGGAAGTATGTAACGAATAGGCATTTTCCCATCATTGCCTGTTCTTATATCTGGAATATCTGCCCCTTTTATGCAATACACTTTTTCTGTGTAATTACCTTGAGGTTCTTCTTTGCCCCAGTCTCCACTAATAATATCTGTAACAATATCTGAAAAAGTTCCCTTTCTCCAATCACTAGGCATTTTGCCTCCGAAAGGTTCGAAATCCACAAACCAAGATTTAAAAATAGCTTGCGCTTGCTGTTCTAAATTTTGATTGATCTTATTGTTCAGCTCGATTTTATCATCCAACGCTGATAACACCGCTGCAATCTTTTTTTGAACGACCATATCAAATTTAGGTACTTGATATTTCATTATGGCAATCTTATCGCCTCTCGGCATTTTGGTACCTTTAGATGTAGACATAGCATATCTGAAAAATCTATCATCACTTAAAACATAGTACAAAAATTTGGGATCTGTATTTTGTTTTGCTCTAAAAATGAGCACATCATTAGAACATCCTCCAGAAAACTTAGCGTACCATATTTTTTTAAAGTAAGGACGAATATTAGAAACTAAGATATCATTTATCTGAAATGAAGGAGTTAACAAAATATTAGGTAAATTTGTCGCTTCATAAATTCCTCCTTTGTTAGGTAACATATTTTCTGTGGAAATATAATTACTTTTTTCTAATTTTGAGACATTTATTTTATTCGTTATAACTTCACTAATATCTCCTAATTTGATTTTTTGCCATTCATTAGTAATATTTGACATATTTAACGTCCCTATTATTTGGGAATTTACATTGTTCTTTAATTTCGAAGATTTGTTAAAAATAAACAGCATATATTGCAAATACTTAAAATAAATCTTATCTGTCTATCTCTAATTGATTTTGGAATATTCACATTACTAATCGCCTGAATTCGCGCGTTACTAAAATTTTTTATATATTCTTTCACCGATTCTTTTGCTAATTCAAATATTATATCTCTCATTTTATCTCCCATCCTATCTCTCCTAATCTCTGTCTTATTTCTGCCTCTAATCCATGCGATTGTTCAAACATTTCTGACAATTCTCCTGTTAACCTTTTCATTTTATCATCGAATGGCTCGTCATCCAAAATTGCATCTTCGATACCAACGTAACGTCCCGGAGTCAGGATATAGTCCTGTGCTGCAATATCGGCTGTAGTTACGACAGCACAAAAGCCTTTAACATCCTGTAAAGTTCCCTCCTGAAACGCTGTAAATGTATCTGCCAATTTTTTTATGTCGGCAGCTGAAAAATCGCGATGTTTTCGATCAACCATGTGTCCCATTTTGCGCGCGTCTATGAACACTGTGCGTCCTGATTGTTTCTTGCCTCTAGTGATGAACCACAAAGTCACGGGAATAGTAACGCTGTAAAAAAGTTGCGAAGGTAAGGCGATGATTCCCTCGATTAAGTCATCTTCGATAATATTCTTTCTGATTTCGCCTTCACCTCCGGTTTGGGTGGAAAGTGCGCCGTTCGCGAGTACTAAACCGATCTTGCCTTTCGATGCCAAGTGATGAATCATGTGCTGAATCCAGGCGTAGTTCGCGTTTCCGGCAGGGGGAATTCCGTATTTCCAGCGGACATCGTTTTTCAATTTATCCTGTCCCCAGTTAGAAAGGTTAAAAGGAGGATTGGCCATAATAAAATCGACTTTTAATGTCGGATGCAGGTCATTGAAAAATGTGTCTGCTTGATATGGGCCGAAATTGGCCTCGATACCTCGAATAGCCATGTTCATTTTCGCCATTTTCCAAGTGTCGGCGTTAGATTCCTGTCCGTAAATTGAAATTCTATTGCGATGTCCGGTATGCGCTTGCAAAAATTTAACCGATTGAACAAACATTCCGCCGGAACCGCAGCAAGGATCGTACACGCGACAATCATCAAAAGGCTTTAATACCTCAACAATAGTCCTGACAATGCTCGAGGGAGTATAAAATTCGCCCCCCTTTGTACCTTCATAGGCAGCAAATTGAGCAATACAATATTCATAGGTACGACCGAGTAAATCTTTGTCTTCGTTGGTATCTGACATGTCGATATTGTTCGTAAACAGATCAACGACATTTCCGAGCACGCGCTTGTCCAAATCTTGATTGGCATAATTTTTTGGTAGAACGTTTTTCAGAGATTTGTTTTCTGCCTCGATTGCCCGCATCGCGTCATCTATTATTATTCCGATCTCGGGTGTATGTGCCGCTTCGGCGATTTTCTGCCAGCGGGCAGCTTCAGGGACAAAGAAAACGTTTTCCGCACGGTATGCGTCTGGATCATCTTCAAAGCCTTCTCCTTCGGCTACTAATTCTTTATATCTCTTTTCAAATGCGTTTGATATGTAGCGCAAGAAAATCAGTCCGATAATGACTTTGCGATAATCTGCCGCAGGAATATGTCCCCAAAGCTCACGTGCCGCATTCCAAAGCTGTTTCTCAAAACCAATATTTGCGTTATTCTTTCCCGCCATATTTAAACTCCTGATATAGCCTACTAATAATAGCGATACTAAATCCAAATTAATATATTTAATCGTGTTAATATTTTTTGCGTTAATGAATTTTAGAATTGCCTCTAATTTTAGGCTATAGTAATTTTTACTGCTGAAATTTTTAAGTTTCTTTCACTTTTTCAATGGCATTCGATTTTTTTTAGTACTTTTTGTGCGAAAAATACAAAAATACCCATCCATAAATGTACAAAAATTAGTATTCTAATCATTTTTTTATTATCAACTAATAGTTTTTTGATTATTGCCAATATTTTCTATCTATAGTTTAGTGATAATGCAAAAATTAATAAAGTTAGAGGAGGTTTATCATGAAAAAGATATTTTTTTGCATTTTGATACTTTTGGGTTTTGGAGATATTTTTTGCTCTGATTTTTCATTAGAATTACATCCTGTTTTTCGGGAAAATCGTGAACATCTTTATAACGTTATAAAGAGAAACACTCAAAGAAAAGACCTCGCTAATATAATAGCTTGGGGAGCTCAAAATGGAATGCGAGGTGTGGATGCACTAGCAAAGATAAACAGTAGCAATATATCTTTGAATGCGTTTTTACAAATCAATAAAGCTGTACTACAAACATTTAATCGAAATGAAGATATTTATTGGGAAGCTTTTGAGGCAGTTAATCAAAGAGGATATACCTTTGTGAGGATTTCTCATGACTACTTAACAGGAACCAGTAAAATAGAAGAATTACTACCAATTGTTTATTATGATAACTACTACAGAAAATAAACTAAGATATAACCGCAGGGAAAATTTCTCTGCGGATCTTCATTATACTTCATTAATAGAATTAATTGAGTAAATATTCTTTACATTATAGGTTGGTATTCCAATTTATAGGTAGTCTAGAATATTCGCTATTTTTAAAAATTATTATCGCTCCGATACATATACCTATTATATTCTATGATATTGCTATGGAAAATTTTCTCTATTATTCCTTTTGAACTATCATACTGCTGTGTTCGTAAGTACACTTTATAGTTAAAAAAGTCTTCTGAATTATTTTTTTCTTTAAAAACAGCAAATTTGCTTGCTAAAACAAATATATTAAACTGCTCTAATTCTTCTGTTCCCAGTTTTATATCTTTTCCATTTTTTTTGAAGATCCCATCGATATTTTTTTCAAATTTGATGCTGTTTTCGTCTTCAACAATAGCTAAATCACCAATTACGGATTCAAATTCGAATGAAACATCATTAATGTTTTTTAAATTTGTACTTACAACCAATATTACGATATCATTATTTTTTATAATACCTTTATCTTTGTAGGCTTGTATTTTTTTCGCTTTATCGTAAATAACGCTACTTATTCTTGATTCGACGATTTTATCAAGTCCTATTTTAATCCTTGCTGTAGCACATGTTTTATTTTCAATAAAAAGAGGTATTTCTGTAATAACACAATTTGCCACGACATTATTTTCCTGTGAATCATTAGCACAAACACATTCGATAAATATATTATAATTTGGACATTTTATTACAAAATCCGGTCCTCCTTGATCTTTTTTAAGACAGCCGTTAGATATATTAATATCAAATTCTTTAGTCAATTGAACTATTTGATTAGCAACATTCAACTCAAGAATCCTTTCTTCTGTTTCTTTTGGAAATTTTTTACAAAAGTCCTTGTCTAAAATAGTCATGCTTTTACGATATTGATCTTCTAATTTCTGTTTTATTCCTGCACGTTTTGGATTATCCCTTATAATTTTATATAATTCATTACAATGATCTTTATTAGAGACGAATAACTGATTTTTCGATGTTGCCATTTTTTTACTCCAAGCATTTTGCCACTAATATCTACAAAAAATCATTCTATATTATTTCAATAGTTTTTTATTGAAATGTTTTTTTCATATTTATCTTGAAATCATTATTACCCAATACAAAATTGCAAAAATACAGAGCATGCCATTTATCTTCTTCAAATTTCCACGGAGATGATTCAGTTAAAGTGATGCCCCATGATATTGATTCAAGTCTTTCAGAAAAAGCAGTATACTTTTCCGTTTTAGCAATAATAATCGCATCTGTACTCACAGTCTTTGTTGGAGAAATAAATTGTTGAAAATACTCATTTTTAAAATTATATACAAATCCTATGCTTTTCTTAGTATCGTTTTCTGTAAATATCGGAACGGAGCTTCCTTCTGATATATACAATTCACAAGTATTTACTTTTTTTTGATGTGGTGAAGTATTATTGAAGTGTTGAGATATATATTGTTCCAAAAAGATTCGGGTTGCGTTTTTATAATTTCCATAAATATCTGTTATATATTTTTCAGAATGTTCCAAAAAATAACTGTTTTCTGTTATATCTGGAATACTCTCATCTTCTATAAAAAGATCATGGATAGATTGCTGATTATCAACATAATAACTAGGCTCAATTAACGAATATTGGGTGTTCAATGTCATGCCTATTAGATCGAAAAAATTAACAATCAACCCCACAACCAAAAAAAACTTCAACATTTCACTTCTCCTTTTAAAAACTACTTTCAATTGAGTATTATTGTATATGATATACTAAAATATAACATGGCTATTTCTTTTTCAAACTTGATAAAGTAACTCATTAGTGGTTGGATATTCGCATGCTTATTTCTGAGTATTAACTTTATTCTAAATATATTTCCGATAAGTGCTTTTGATAAGAAAAAAATAGTTTTCTAAAAACAAAAAGATCTAATATAAGATTCTGAATCTTATGATAGATTCATTCGAAAACTATCGATTCTGGAAAACCTGTATTAAAAGGTGTTAATAATACTCCAGACGAACGCTATATAAGATGTTTATTTCAATTGCATGAATTAGATTATGATAGATATGTAGCCGAACTTTCCAAAAAGCATAATAAGAAATAGTGTTACTTTTTTTGCATTTTTAGCTTTTCGGCATTTTTTAATCTAACTTTGGATTTTGTTTTTTTACAGACAATATGGAATACGTTAAAAATATCATGTATACTAAAAATGGTATTTTTATGGAATAGTGAGGTAATTATGAAAAAGTGTATAAGTATAGCTATAGCTATGATTACTATGTATGGCAGTAGTAGTGGTATGCTGACCAATCTTGACAGAAAAATGGAGGTACGTCTTGATACGCAGGCGAATGTGGCTATTATTAATAATAGAACTCAATCTCCAATACCTTATGAAATAAAAAGTGGTCAAATTATATCGTTTGTTATACCTATGGTAGAACACACAAGTGCTGAAGCTGAAGAGGCTTTGAATAGTTTATTATTATCATTAAACTCAGATGTATATGGGATAAAACCGAGTATGGATTTTATTATTTCGGAAGATGCCATTACAAAATTTAATGATAACTTATTTCCTAGGTTGGGAAGTATAGTATTCAATATTTTTTATAAGTGCCAAGAGGTTCAACAGAAGAGCTTGATACAGGAAATAATTAATTGCAATAACTTTGTTGTTTGGAATTATTTGGAGCTTTTAGCAAAAATACCCGAGAGTGATGTTGAAACCTTTTCGCAAAGAAAAACAAGTATCGAATCATATTTCAGTAATGCGTTGCAAAAAATTGAAATACTTACTAGTATGTTGTCTCCAGGAATAATTAATAAAAATGAACAATATAAACAGGTTTCATTGGCATTAATAAAGAGTGGTGAGAAATTATATGATCAATCCTTTAGAGAACATGCGAATATCAAACAAAAGCATATAATCGAAGAATATGATGAGGACTGTAAGAAGCGCGTAGCGGAATTGGCAGATTTGGCGAAGCACCGATCAATTACGTTGAGTAGCGAAGAGTGCTATACAATAGCAGAAAGTCTGAATAGTGATTCTTCCACAAAGAATTTTTTACTGCAAGAGTTCTACAATTCAGGCTGGGCATCGATAATGCAACATTATGATGTATTTGAATTTCCAAATTTATCTATAAACATTAATATATTACAGAAGGTAATGGCTGATATAGAGTTTTTTAAACAAGATATTGCAAACACAGTTTACTACATAGCTGCTCTGTATTGCCTAAGCAATCTGGATAACCTTCATTTCTTTCTAGGTGTATATGATTCCTATAGTAATGAAGAAGCTGAATTAAGACAATTAATGCAGAAATCAGCAAAGAACATACTGTCAAACTTTACTTTAATGAAATAGGAACCTTGAATAAATGAAGAATATAAGAAAAACGGTTTTGTTTTTCATTGCTATACTCGTAATAGTTGTGTTTATGCCGAGTTATGGATGTAAAAGAGATCCATTAAAATTTGATAGGGTAACTCTGGAACATGTAGTGCCTTTATGGTTTCATGAAATTAAGAAGACACCTCAGCATTATCAGACATGTTGGAATACTGTATATACAATACTATTTGAAAAGTTAGAGAATTACCGTGGTTTAATAGATCATCATACTGATCACCATATGATTAATATAACTAAGTCATTTTTGCCTTTTAATGATCCCCATGATGTGAGGATTGCTTATAAAAATCAAAATGATGAAGCTAATTTGTTTAATTCGGTAATTTTTTATGCGAGAAAAGCGCTTACTCGAAGACTTTGTGGAGAATATTCAGATTATATACCGTTTTCTTTAGCATTGGGATGTCTTGAAATTCCCTTTGCTCCTGAAGAAGAATATGCGATGTTGTCTACATTGAGATTTCTTAGGCGTCTTAGTAGTGATGATGGCGGTAAGAAACATGGGCTTTTTGTAATACAAGAGCTAAGGGAATTGGTGTACAGATATCTCCAGTTGGAATAATATCAGTTTTTCTTGCTACGGAAGGGTTCGGTAATGAATCTAACAAAATTCAAGTAAAAGCATCGCTCAATCGAACTACTGAACCTTTTAAGTTCTCAAAAGGATTATGTTTTGCTAAACCTGAAGACGTTATTGAAAATTTTTCTCGACAAACACGGCCGTTGTTTGATAGTAATTCAAATTTAGCGCAATTGTCTGAATGTGTGTTAGCTGAATCCACACAAAAGGATTTATTGTTTAGAATACTTGATAAGCCACTATATCCTGAGTTCAGCGGGCAGGTGATAAGACTAAAAACTTATTTGAATCATAATAATCCTATTCAAAATACTATTAATGTATTAGAGACAGCAAAAAGTAGGTTAAAACAAAACGCAGCTGTACTTTCTTATGATGCTATGAAAATTATTGTTCTGATAACCAGCTCTTCGTATGTTATTAACCATGCTCCGAAATTTTTTACATTAAGCCATGTATCTTTAGCTAATCCAGCATTAGCGAAATTTCAAATAACAAAAAAATCCAGACATGAAAGTTATTCTGAATTTAAAGATATATGCACATTTATTGATATGTGCGAATGCGATGCGGATATTTTTGCAGTCGCTATGCTATTAGCAAAGTCTGAACAGATAGTGCAGCAGATAGCGGGAGGAGAGTTTCATATTGACCCTATTGAGCAGGCAATAAAAGAAAGTTCTATTGAATTTCAATTGGCAAAAATCGATAGAAGAAATAGTGAAGTATTAATTGAACAGCTAGAGAGTATTTCAACAATTTTTGAGGATAGAAATGATATCGCTATCTCCATTAATTTGCCAGAAACGCATAATCCTGAGACTGTCAGACTATACCACGAGCCAGATACTAATATTGCTCTTGTAAGAATTAGAACAGGAAGTAACGATAATATGTGTGCCCTGATGGCTTTGGGAGTACTTACGCCGGATGATGTGAAAAATATATTAAAAATTTTTCATTGTGATGAAAACATTCTGCAAAATATTATTCAGGGAAATAATATAAATTATGAAACTTTGTGGAAAATACTAGGAAAAAGAGAGCAAATTACAGAAGATGATAGTTGGTGGAAAATAATATCGGAAGCTCTCAACGCTACTATAATAATATATCAACAGAATGAAAATCATGAATTGGTAAATACTATTCAACATGGGAATGGAAAGCGAAAAATATATATGTTTCTGCGAACAGGTCATTATAATGCCCTGATACCAGCTACAGAACATCTTCGAATTAAAGAAACAATTTTATGTAATGCTCATTATAATCCAATGTTTTAATAGCATTAACAGTTAAATAGTTTTGAAACCTAGAGCGTTAAAAGAAAGTTTTTTCATTACATGCCAGCAATGCAGTTTTTAAATATTTTTAGTGTTGGTATGAGGGATTTTTGTCGCTCTCCTCTGGGAAGTTCGTCCTTATTGATGACCAAATCCCATATTCCGACCCGCTGAATGTCTTCTCTTGTGGCGATTCGGAAGATTCTGCGGTCAAATACGTGTTCACCGCATTCGGACATAATAAACGTACCGTGTCTGTACTCAAGATACGTCATAAATTTGCGATCGATTACACCCATTTTGAAACCATGAACAACAACCTCGAGATCTCCTCGATTTGGAATGTAAATTTTATATGGTTTCTGCGTCATGGCTCGGCTCCTTTTGTTATCCTTTCATAGAAAATCCTAGTGATTCTAAATATTGCTCGAATGTTTCAGGTTGGCCATCAGGGAATAGCAAATTACGCATAAAATCTGCGCCTTTGCCTCGACAATTTCCTATTGCATACAATGCTGCTTGTCGATGGAATTTTCATTTCTACTGACGGAGTTTTTCCGTCCGGGTCTCCCCAACTATCCGTTGTTAAGTGCCATGATGAACTAAACGTAATGAATTCACCGTCATTTTCAACAGATACGTGCTGCATGTTTTTCAGTAGCGCGGTCTTTGTCTTGTATTCGTACTCTTTCATGGATCTTTCTAGCCATTCTTTGTAGCGTGCAGCACAAGCAACGGGGGAAAATAACGAAATCTCTGGATATTTTTTATCAATCCATTCATCGCTAACCCTTCCATCTATCAGTGCTTGGCGATCCTCTTCGCTTATTGATACGTCTCTGCTCTTAGCAAACGCTTTTAACAAGGATTCTCCAATGGTTTTAAAGTCAGCAAGAGGTGAGAGATATATGTCTTCCCCCAAAGGATCATCTGTAACCCAACCAGAATACGATCCCGTATCAATTTCCAAAAATTTCTCATTGCAAACTATTCCAGCATATTGTTTTATCGTCATTTTCCTATCCTAGTTATCTTAATATCAACATTATTTAGTTTCCCATAATCCACAGCTCTCTGAATTTGTTCCATTTGTGCTTTTCCTGTATTCGCAGGTATCCCCAATTGAATTTCTCTAGATAGGATATCTGCTCCCGTTATAGGTTTTTTCAGTCCTTTTCCATACTGCGTAAAATCCAAAGTCTTATCAACATACCCCTTCAGAGTACTGTAAATACCATCAGGATTCAACAATCTGGCCGGTGTATTTGTATTCAACGTTTTTGCGCTGACTGCTCGACCCGTTTTCCAATTCCAGAAATCAAACGTTTTAAAATTCTTCGGTAATCTGATTCCCGAAAACTCCGGCAACGTTGCAAGATAATTTTCGAAAGCCATGCCATAACTTTGTTCACCGAGAATAGCTCCATTCCAATTCAGTCCGATTTTAGCAGCTGATACATCTCCTTTGAAAAGTCCGAATTTTTCACCGAGAGCAGAACTAAATTTTGAAGCCCCAACAATTCTACTTACAGAACCAACTCCCTTAATTACAGTACTCGGAGCAAAAATTTCAGCTGCAATTTGAACTACGTCACCGGTATTTTGACCGACTCTTTGACTGAATCCTAAATCATCTCGTATGAATCTTCTGGTATGAGTTCCTAACCACTCAAAACCTTCTCCGAGTTTATGCATTGCTCCGGAAACAACATTGCCTGTAGCGTCATCCAATTCGGAGATTTCCTGTCCGACCTTTGCTGCACCTTTATACAATGCGTAACCTACACCCATTTTAGCTAACACTTCTGGATTATTCTGCGCTTCTACCGGCAAACGAGAACGTTGCAACTCGACATAATCATGATAATTCATAGAATCAGCCTCATGTGCAAGGCTAATGAAAGAGTCGGCTACTATTCCAAATGCTCTCTGCCCCTGACGAATATAGGTATCTTGCAATAAATTGTCTGCAGAATTTGAACGGTTCAGTTTTGGAGACTCTGTGCGACTCAAGAATTTACTCAATAAGCTATACTGTTGTAACTTTTCGTCAATGAGCTCATTTTGAGTTTGCAATGATGCCTGTTGTACTTCATTTAGTTTTGAAGAAGCATGAAGATTAAGCTTTGCTTTTTCTTTCACCAATCTCTGTATTGATTTTGATAATGATTTTACAACCTTAGCTCTGTTTTCTGTTGAAATGCTCTTACCTTCAGCAAGTTTTTTTACTTCACTATCACCAATGGAAGATTTTATTTCATCTCTCAAGCTTTTTTCAGTATCGTCGATTAGCTCTGCCATAGTATCCACTTTGGCTTTTTCTTCCGCAACTTCCTGAGTAAATTGCTCTACCGTTTTCTGAACTTTATGAACAGCTTGTTTTGTAGTTAATTTACGATCCAACGCTTCAGTGAAGATATTTTCTTTGATTTTGTTGATAACGGCATCTAATTCCGATTTATCAAAATCAAGGTTTATAGCATTAAATCCTTGTCCATTGTGTTCATATGATACAGTGCTGTTTGATCCAAGGCCTGTCGGGCGGTGATTGTCGTCGCGTATTTGCGGCATAACCTCGCTGTTGACATAAGCCCCTGCCAAAGACGCCGCAATCGTGGACACAAAGCCGCCGAGCCCTGCCTCTGACGCCAGCATACCAACTCCGGCAGAAGACGCAGCCGACGCAAGACCGCGCCCCAAGCTGTACGCAAAGGCATCAGCGCTGCTCAAATCCAACCCAGACAAACCAATTGCGAAATTGCGCGACTTGTGCACCTCCTCCATCGGAACGTATCTGTACGAAGCACCCGAATTGGTGATGTCCATAACGCAACACCCTTGATTGGTCACCTCCGCCCTCGTAAAATCAACAGCTCCACGAATATATGCCTCGTTCAGATAAGTATTGCGAGAGCCGCTCGTTCCGATGTTCATGGACGCCATCAGCCCCTCCGATTCCGCCAAGTCGGTCGACAGTCCCACACCTGAGGACGAACTATGCGACTCACGAACATTCGTGCGGTTCTCGAGATTCACCACCAGTGCATCAAACGTGTTCCGAGTGCCCGAAATCTGCGGAACGATGATGTGAATGCCGTTACTGGCTGAGAAAACGTTGTCTCCCACGGAATGAAACCCACTCGCAAGATAATCGGTTGATGTGGCGGAAGTCTCACCGTGCGAGAAATTGAGGCCTACATCTTTCGTAAAGACGTTGAAACTCATGCCCGATGATGAGGAAGAAGAGGACATCGAAACGGCATCATGCCCCGGTTCTACCAGAATATTGCCCGAAGCGGTATAACGCTGAGCGGATGTCTTTTATATTACAGACTGGCGACGCAGTTTTCGAATATTTTTAGTGTTGGTATGAGGGATTTTTGTCGCTCTCCTTTGGGAAGCTCGTCCTTATTAACGACCAAGTCCCATATTCCGGCACGTCGAATGTCTTCTCTTGTTGCGATTCGGAAGATTTTGCGGTCGAATACGTGTTCACCGACCTCTTGCATGAGAAATTTTCCATTTCTGTATTCGAGATAGGTCATATGCTTGCGATCGATTATCCCGATTTTGAAACCATGAACGACAACCTCGAGATCTCCTCGGTTTGGAATGTGGATTTTGTATGGTTTTTGCGTCATGGCTCCACCTCTGAATTTTTGTGCCATTTGTTTTCTATATTTATTTGATCCTCCGGACGAACTCCATAATCATATCTATGTGGATTTTCTTTATTTACGCATAAACAAATATCGGATTTCGCTAATTCGATTGTTACATTTTCCAAATCAACTTCTTCAATCGTCCATGCCCATAATTCATCCGTCACTTGCTCTAATTTTCCCCTAGAACCTTTTGCTGAAATCCAGTCTTTTAATGTGGTTTTCTGAAAAATTTCATAATTCAAATGATTTTCATTGATAAAATTGATAGGATATATTTCTCGTAGATGACCAGAAGAACAAAGATCGTATTCATCATGTGTGTAATTTTGACTTGTTTTTTGCCCCCAACTACTTACTCTTTCTTCAAAATCCACATGCTTCGGATTGTAGTATTTACTCCATTCATATGTATCTAATTCTCCTAATCCCATAGCTCCTGTTACATAAAAAACGGGAGAATAAACAAATGGAATTTCATAAAAAAAGCCATACTTGGGGTGCATGATTTTACATAATTTTATACCCATATTAAACATTTGTTCTCGAGTAATAAAATTTCGGTGTATTCCATGAAAGCTCGTTAATTCTTTATTATCGACCATCATCCAATTTTCACCATAGCTTCCTATATCTTGTTTCGCCGACGTTCTAAGTTCTATGCAACGAATTCTATTAAGATTTTTTTCTAGAACCCGTTTGCAATTCCGTAATAATACGTATTTTGTATTACCAGGATTACAACAGCCTTCATCAAAAGGATGTCCTATCGACTCAGCAATTGAAATACAATATTCAAACCATTTTTTCGCCCTGTCATCAGTAATTGGTTCAAAATCATAGAATGCTAAAGATGAACAAAATATACGTGCTCGTTTTATTCCACTAATACTCATTTAACTTCCTTTCCTTTAACATCAAAAACCTTACTAACACCTTTATTCACTCTTTGCTCTTTTGGTAGCTTCTTTTGCATTTTTTCTATTTTATCTTTCAACTGACTAACGCTTTGGCTTTTAGACATAACCTCATGTGTTGCGATTCTACCATCTTTGCTTACTACAGTCACGTCAGGTCTCATTCTTGAGTTCACTTGTCCTCCTGTTACTTTTTGAAGTGATGTATCCATATGAACTTGCGAAACATTAGGCTTCTTACTTTCACGGATTGCTATCTTCATTGAAGCTATATCATGCCCAGAAGTGCCTGTGACTTGAGCTTTGCCATGAATTTTTGTTTTCCAAACTTTCTTAACATTTTTAGCTTCACCTAGTACAGCGGTTTCTTTGTCTTGAATGCCAGCGAAAGCAAGACCGAAGCTCATAGCAAATTTGCCGCCCGATACTAATAATTCGCTTGTATCCTGAGATATACCGCTAACTTCAGATACTTTTTCAGAAAGCCAGTCACATACTTTATCTTTGCAATCATCGATTTTTTCTTGCAATCCCAGTTCTCTGCTACAATAGCCAAGCATAAATTTTGATGGATCGCTCATAGCAATATCTAATGCAGTTAATGAGAGCTCAGCAATTCGTGGATTTTCCGTAGCAAAATCATCTAAAGCAAGTGCAGCATCAATAAACATATTCAAGCTACTCATTAAGAGAGAATTATTATGCTCAGCATCTTGCGTTGCTTGATCTTTTCCCGTAACTATAACTTGAATAGCTGAGCGTTTTCTTATTTCATTTGAGGCTTCAACGATGCCATTGATTCTGGAATTAAGCAAAACTTGTTCGATTTCTTCAGGAGTTGCTCCTTGTTCCGTTAATTTGTCAATTATTTTTGCTCTTACGGAGTTTTCAGCTTGTTTTATCTGTCGATATGCTTCCAAGGCTTTTCGATCACCATTTCGGATTCGCTCAGTTAGAGAAGCTACAACTTCATTTTTGTCTAAAGCATCGCCAAAAATTTCTGAATGAATTTTTTCTAAAAAGCGGTTGAACTCGTCTTGATCGAAGTCGATTTGCGTGGAGCGGAAGCCGTGGCCGTTGTGCTCCATTTCGACGGTTCCGGTAGATCCGAGGCCTGTTGGGCGGTGTTCGGCGTCGTGCATCTGCGGCATGACCTCGCTGTTAACGTAAGCGCCCGCCAAAGACGCTGCCAGAGACGACACAAAGCCGCCGAGCCCTGCCTCTGACGCTAGCATACCCACTCCGGCAGAAGTCGCAGCCGATGCGAGACTGCGTCCCAAGCTGTACGCAAATGCATCCGGCGAGGACAAATCCAGTCCCGACAGACCAATCGCAAACGACGACGATTCGTGCATCTCCTCCATCGGAACATATCTGTACGAAGCGATTGCAACGGGTATTTTTTAATTATAGTCCAGCAATGCAGTTTTTAAATATTTTTAGTGTTGGTATGAGGGATTTTTGTTGCTCTTCTCTGGGAAGTCCGTCCTTATTGATGACCAATTTCCAGATTCCGACCCGCTGGATATCTTCTTTTGTAGCGATTCGGAAAATTCTGCGGTCAAATACGTGTTCACCGCATTCTGACATAATAAACGTACCGTGTCTGTACTCAAGATACGTCATAAATTTGCGATCGATTACCCCGATTTTGAAACCATGAACAACAACTTCAAGATTCCCTCGGTTTGGTATGTGGATTTTATATGGTTTTTGTGTCATGGCTCGACTCCTTCTTAATTAATTTCCATTATTCGGTACACTTTTTCTGTATTTGTTCAACATAATTTCAGGATGTTCGTCCATTTCGTATTTCCAATCAGGTATCTGTCCTAATTTTGCTCGTTCCTTCTTCAATATTTCTATAGCTGACGGATTTAATTTGTATTTAATTCCAGCCTCAATTAGCGAATCTAGACTTGCTATTTTAAAAAAATCCATAAGCATATCGATATCGTTCTCATCTGCTGTCAATAAAATTCTCATATCAAGCTCTTTAGTCATAGGAAGATCTTCATATGTTTTATTAATTCGACCAAATTTTGTATTTCTATCATTCTTTAAACCGTAATGAACGACATAACTAATCCAAGTAAATCTCGGATCACTAAAATAGCCTGATGATATAAGTAAATTTTGATAATAATTTATTTTAAGAATTTCGTATAATTTTAAATCATGTTGCATGGAAGCTCCGACGCAATCTATACCTGAAAATACGAACTTCCACGGATGTTTTGACGGCATATTAATGTACTCCTTTATTACCAGGAAGAGCATCAGGATTTTGCGCTCTTCTCTCTAAAATTGATTTTGTCTCAAATTCTCGTGCTTCTTTTTTCCCGGGGAAAGTAGCTATTACCTCTGTTTTGAAGGCTTGACCTGTTTCTCGTTCAAGTCTTCTTGCCTGTTGTTCAGCTCTTTTTGAAGATTTTTTATCTGATCAGCTAAATCTTCTCTACAACTATTTTTCAATTCAACCAAAAATGCATTAGCTTCTGCTAAAGGTAATGTGCACGCTAATTCTTCTATTTCTTTTATATTACAAGCACAAGCAAAATTGAGAGCCCTATCAATATTTAATTCGATTAGCTTACTTAATTTTAATTTTAGGATTTTAAATATCTGATCCCAACTAAAGTATTGAAAAATTTCACTTTCTAGTGATTCACAACCTCCGTTTCCTAAACCATTATCAGCACTTTCTTCCAAAAAATAGTCAAAAGCCCGTTCTAATACATCTACATCTCCTGATTGCATAGCTTCATCTTCTAATGTACATCCATCGGTTAATAATTTTTGAACTTCTGATAAATTATCAATTTTTTCAAATTCTTTTAAACCGCATGACATATTTATACCTAACTCTAATTTTTTTACATTTTCAGTACTCATTTTTTC
Source organism: uncultured Alphaproteobacteria bacterium (assembly GCA_905233185.1). GTDB lineage: Bacteria > Pseudomonadota > Alphaproteobacteria > UBA3830 > UBA3830 > BNWE01. The sequence goes on from CAJODB010000025.1 coordinate 17,653, forward strand.
ACCTTTTTAAATAAAATTGGAAATTCTTTTTTGAAGTTATCTAAGCCATGCATTAAACTACGTCTTACTTCAGGAGTCCAAGAACCATCTTCTTTTAATATTCGTATATAATCCTGAAGATCCGTAGCCAGTTCTGAACGGTATGAAGTATCAGTAGGTAATAATTTAGCTTTATTCCGAAAAGTTCTAGTATCTGCATGTTGTCCTTTCGTCATCATAGCGGAAAAACTAATATCAGAGTTCATTTCATGATCTTTTAACCATTTTTGCGATGGCATATGATGAGCTTCCATTCCGTCTTTAAAACCTCCTTCTGGTCTTATTTTTCGTGTTAAATCTTCGTATTTTCCAGCCTGTCCGATTTTTCTAGAGACTATTTTCCCAGGATTTTTTGAAACAACTTCAACAAGTTCTTTAGCAACTTTTTTACCGCCTTTACCGCAGATAGCACCGATCAAGCCATAATTGCGCCATTTGTCGGTTACAGAGCGGAGATCGCGGTCTTTTGCAAACCATATTCCGTGAACATCGCGACTACCTTCGACTAACGAACCAATCCCAAAAGGTACGTACTCTGCTGCATCAAGACCTGTTCCGAAAATATCATCCTTTGCGGAATTATACATAGCTGAGAACTTGGCTGTTGTCAAATCCAAAGCCTCCGATGGATGATTCCAAACGAATTTGGCCATATCGGTTGTTTTATCAACCACCATCCCGCCAAGTGTTGTAGTGAAATTGTAGGCATATTCAATCGCTTCCAGGGGATTGTGTACAACGTATGTGCAATAATCTCTCGCAGATTTCAAACCATCGAGCATTGAGTCGAACACCGTTGTAACGGTTTCTTTTACACCCGGAGTTTGCTGAATCTTTTCAGACATTGCTGTTTTTTGAGCTTCTATAGCAGCAATTTGTTGATTCAGTACCTGTATTTTTTGCTGAGCAGCATTGCGCACAGACGATGAAAGCACATTAAGATTTTCACGTTGCGCTTGACGTTTCACCGCTACAGGAGCATCATCCAGAACTTCAATAATTTTCTCCTGAACATCTGCTTTAGTGTGTTCATCAATGTCTTGTAGAGAGGTTTCAGTGGTTTCTACTGTGATAGAGGCCTTTTGGAGAGCTGTTTCACTATCTTTTGCGATCTGCACGGCTTCTTGCGTAGACAGGCCTTTATCGAGAGCCTCGTCGAAGACTTTTGCCTTGACCTGGTCGATGACGTTGTTGAACTCCGTGCGGTCGAAGTCGATTTGCGTAGAGCGGAAGCCGCGGCTGTCGTGCTCCATTTCGACGGTTCCGGTAGATCCGAGTCCTGTCGGGCGGTGTTCGGCATCGTGCATCTGCGGCATGACCTCGCTGTTGACGTAAGCGCCTGCGAGAGAGGCAGCCAGAGACGACACACGAGCCCTGCCTCTGATGCCAGCATACCCACTCCGGCAGAAGCTGCAGTCGACGCAAGACCTCGCCCCAAGCTGTACGCAAAGGCATCCGGCGAAGACAAATCCAGTCCCGACAGACCAATCGCAAACGACGACGATTCGTGCACCTCCTCCATCGGAACATATCTGTACGAGGCTCCCGCATTCGTGATGTCCATAACGCAACACCCCTGATTGGTTACCTCCGCCCTCGTAAAATCAACCGCTCCACGAATATACGCCTCGTTCAGATAAGTATTGCGAGAG
>CAJODB010000026.1 GCA_905233185.1 uncultured Alphaproteobacteria bacterium
TTAATGCGTTGTTTCTTTGTATTTCTTTTTTATTTTTATAATTTTTTTACTTGCAAAAATATATTTTTTATTCTAGCCTTAAAACAGAATTAAAATAATATGGGGAAAAATGACTAAAAATAAAATTTTCTGTATTGCTACTGCAATTGTTACAATGTGTTCTAATATTTACTGTATGGATGCAGAGGATCAAACAGAGTTAGAGCAAATGCGTCAGGCGGTCACAATGGGCTATAACGAATCTATCCATAACTATGATTTATACGTTGAAGGACATGGAGCCGAAGATAGTTCTTCAGAATTAATAAAGTTAAAAGCTTATGTGCTGGAAGCTCTGGCGAATAAACTTTGCTTTGATTTGGAACAGGCAATGGTCTACTCGGAAGGCATGATGGAAGATGCATATTTACATAGAGTTAACATGCAAAAAAATGCTATAGCAGGGACAATCAATGAAATAGGTACTTTTCTTGGAATCGATTTTAGACAACCATCTCCTTTCGTTCGGGCTACACTGGAACAATGGGATGCGACAGAAAGTGAAGAACAAAAAAAAGCATTAGCTGAAAATACTGTTATGTTCCATATATGTAATGAACTTCATTCCATTTATGAAGAAATTCAGAGTGGAGAGAGAAAAGATGAAAGAATCTTTGATTCTTTTCACAAGATTATGGGCAGAAAATATGGAAATCCGCCAATCTCTTCTCCTATGATTAGTGCTTTCTATGATTCTTCTCAGTCTTTTTATGATCGTTACACGCATACGCAAGAGTAGAATTTGCTATTTACTCTATTTTTGAGGATTTCCTGGTAAGAAATGTTCTAAATAGGTTGCTGGCTTTTGCCATTGTGAAATTACTATCATTAATGGTTTCGGATAAAAAAAGCTAACGACTTCACCTACTTTGGTAGATGTTAGTAGACTAACGACTTCAGCGATATTTCCTTTTGGCTATTACAAAGACATTGCGTTTGTGCAGCTGCGAGTATACTATATTCGCACAGTAGCTATAGTTTTTTGGCACGCTTTTTTATGCATATTGGATGTAATAATATGAAGGTTCGTAAAGCTGTTTTTCCTGTTGGTGGTCTTGGAACAAGGTTTCATCCTATAACAAGAGCAATTCCAAAAGAAATGTTGGGAATAATCGATAAGCCCCTGATTCATTACGCTTTTGAAGAGGCATTAGAAGGAGGAATCGAACAATTTATATTCGTGACACGACAAGGCAAAAATTCTATAGAAGATTATTTTGATGGTATGCTTGCGGAGTTTGAGACAAAAACAGGGGCTCCGAAATGTAGTTTCTGCTATGTTCGTCAACGTGAACCGAGAGGACTTGGGCATGCGGTTTTATGTGCACGTCATCTTGTAAATGATGAACCTTTCGCTGTAATATGTGCGGACGACTTCATATTACACTCAAAATCTTGTATCGGGGAAATGATAAGAAATTATAGCAGTGCCAATATGGCTGCGGTTATGACAGTCCCTCATGAAGATGTTTATAGATATGGAATTTTGGATATAGAAAGTGAACGTGGTCCTATTGTTATCGCGAAATCAGTGGATGAGAAACCAGCAGTTGAAGAAGCGAAATCTGATCTTGCAATTGTCGGGCGCTATATTCTTTCGCCTAAAATTTTTGAAGTTTTGGAGAAGTTGAAACCTGGAGTAAAAGGTGAAATTCAATTAACTGACGCTTTACTGGAAATGATTCCGAAAGTTGGTCTCCAAGGTTTTAAATTTGAAGGGACAAGATTTGATTGCGGTTCTAAATCAGGATTGTTGGCTGCTATATTGCATATGGCTAATAAAGATAAGAAACTATCTGCTATTTTGAAGAAGTTTTATAAAGAAAATGCAAATAATTGAGGTTGTTTTACAATGAAAATTACAGTAATTGGTACAGGATATGTTGGACTTGTGTCTGGCGTTTGTTTTTCGGAATTCGGATTTAATGTAACTTGCGTTGATAACAACAAACAAAAAATAAAAAATCTTCAAAATAAACAGCTTCCGATATATGAAGAAGGATTAGAAAAACTTCTTGTAAAGAACATGCAAGCGAAACGTTTATCTTTCACTTGTGATCTTGCAAAAAGTGTGAAAGATGCGGATATTGTTTTTATTGCTGTTGGAACTCCGTCAAAAGATGATGGCAGTGCAGATTTAAGTTATGTTTATTCTGCTGTAGATCAACTTGCACCTCATATAAATAGCAATGCAGTTTTAGTTATAAAATCTACAGTTCCAGTTGGTACAACAAAAGCTGTAAAATCTTATCTTCAGGAAAAAGGAGTCAATATTTCTGTTGCTTTCAATCCGGAATTTTTGCGTGAAGGAGCGGCTGTAGACGATTTTATGTCTCCTGATCGTGTAATTATCGGAGTGGAAAACAAAAAAGCAAAAGATGTATTGCGTAACGTTTATCGTCCTTTGTTCGATTTTAATATTCCGATTGTTTTTACAGGACTAGAGACAGCTGAACTTTCAAAGTATGCCTCAAATGCATTCCTGGCGGTAAAAATTGGTTTTATAAACGAAATTGCAGATTTGTGTGAGCTATGCGGAGCGGATGTAAAGGAAGTTGCTCTTGCTATGGGGTTGGATAAAAGGATTGGAGATAAATTCTTACAAGCGGGACCTGGATATGGTGGTTCATGTTTTCCAAAAGATACACTTGCATTAAGTTTTTTCTCTAAAAAGTTTGGAGCAGAAATGACAATTGTTGATGAAACAATAAAATCAAACAATTCCAGACGCAAAAAGATGATCAATAAAATTTTTGAGGCTTGCAATCATAATATAGAAGGTAAGCGCATTGCGATTTTCGGTGTGACGTTCAAAGCAAATACAGACGATATGAGAGAAAGTCCAAGTATAGAAATAGTAAATGCCTTGATTGATGGTGGCGCGAATATCTCCATATATGATCCTTCCTTTTCAGAACAAGCTAAGGCCATATTTAAAGATGTCGTATGGAGTTCCGATGTGTACACAAACTGCGAAAATGCAGATGCAATTGTGATCATTACGGATTGGCCGGAGTTTAGAGCGATAAATCTTGGTGAATTGCGGAAAAGAGTAAAAGAACCACTCATGATAGACTTAAGAAATATTTATAAGGTTTCTGATGTCGAATCATTTGGGTTTAAATATCATTCAGTCGGCAGAGCCCATAAGTAGATTTTAAACGCTAGATTAAAAAAATGGAGGAAGGATAGGGATAAGGTCAATATCTTTTTTCTTTTCTAAAACTTTTTCTTGATTTATTAGATATAGATAGATTTTTTACATAGTATGTCCATATATGTAACAGCAACTACAATATTTTTTGTAGGATCAATAATCTTTGCGATGCATTTATATTGCGGATAATGTGCAAAAGTAGCGTAATAAGTGGTAGCATCATTATTGGCCAACTGTTGTAGTTTTTTTATACGAAACGTTTCAAATGGTTGACTAAAACCGCAAAGCAAAGCTTTACTCAAAGATTCTTTCATGCACCAAGCTATAGTCAGTTGTGTAGAATCCTGTTTTATTTGTTCATTTTCTAATGAGATATAGGAAAGTGTCTTTATTCTTTGTTCATTTATGCGTTCTATATCGATACCAAAAGTAGATTCTGTCGAATAAGCTATTGCTGCGGCATAATTGTTCGAATGAGTAATAGATATTTCTATATTTTCCGTAATCGGATGACCATCTTTAGCATTGGAAATATCGATTTGTGTAGGATCTTTTACATCAATTAATTTCATAATTGCATTTTTTGCGGCGATTCTTCCTATAACATATTGATGTCTACGTTTTTCTGATCCAAAAGAGTGATATCGGTCTAGCTCGCTTGTTCCCAACCATTCTTTAACCTTTTCAAAAGGAGAATTTTCGCATTTTACAATAGAAATCTTCGCATCGAGAGCACTTTTTCTTGGTAGAGCAAAAAATTCATGAAAACTATATGTATTTATACAAATCTTAGCGTCCAAAAACTATTTTCTCCAAACAAATGCAATAAAAGAATCTCAGATCATAGCCATTCCGCCATTTACATGTAGTACGTGACCTGTTATATATGAGGCTTCCGAGCTTGCCAGGAATCCAACTGCCGCTGCGACTTCTTCCGGCTTTCCAACTCTTCCGACAGGAATACTTTTTTCCAGCTGTTCACGGTGGCTTGCGGAAATCTGTTCTATCATAGGAGAGGCGATTAAACCAGGTGCAACGCAGTTTATTGTAATATTACGGGTTGCAAGTTCTAATGCAGCTGATTTAGATAAACCGAAAAGCCCGGATTTTGCGGCTGCGTAATTTGCTTGTCCCGGATTTCCCACTGCTCCGACTGTTGACGATATATTGATTATACGTCCGTATCTGCGTTTTATCATTCCTCTTACTGCAGAACGCATCAATCTAAACGGTGCTTCAAGATCTATGCGTATGACGTTGTACCATTCTTCATCTGTCATTTTCATCAAAAGATCGTCTTGCGTAATACCCGCATTGTTTACAAGTATATCAACTCTTCCGCAAAGTCGTTCTACATTCGGAATCAGATTTTCAACAGCATCCGCTGCGGAAAGATTACATGCGAATAAATTTACGCGTTCAGATAATTCATCAGCAAGATGCTCTAAATTGCTTACACGAGTCCCAGATAATGCAAGAGTCGCTCCCTGTTTATGCAAAAAACGTGCTATTGCTCCACCTATAGAACCTGTAGCTCCTGTAACAAGTGCAACTCTGCCATCTAAACTAAACAACATAACGATTATCTCCTGATTACTACATAAACAACTATAACAATTTTAAATGTACTTTATTTCTACAATTTCATATTCTTTTTTACCTGAGGGAGTTGTCAATTTTATCTCATCTCCGACCTCTTTTCCTATCAGCGCCCGAGCTAAAGGTGACTCCATTGATAAACGTTTCATTTTTATATCCGCTTCATCAACTCCGACTATTTTATATGTGATTTCCTCGTCTGTATTTACATCGCAAATAGTTACTGTAGAGCCGAATTTTACACTTGTTCCAGTTAGTTTTGTTATATCTATGACTTCCGCTCTTGCAAGTTTTGATTCTAGTTCTTTTATTCGTCCTTCAATAAAACCTTGTTTGTTCTTTGCATATTGATATTCTGCGTTTTCTGAAAGATCGCCAAGAACTCGTGCTTCAGCGATAGCATTAACTACTGCCGGACGTTCAACAAACTTTAAGTTTTTCAATTCGTCTTCTAAAGTTTTAAAACCTTCAGGTGTCATATGGACTTTTTCCATAATTTTTTATCCTTCTCTCTTACTGCTTTTTTTATTTTTTTTGCTTTCAAAATTGCTGCTTTTTTACCCAACAACCTTAGGTACAACAAACATATTACATTCCTTCTGAGGAGCATTGTCCATAACAGAAGGATCACATGGCACTGCTTTATCTGCTCTTTCATGTAACGTAGTCGTATACTGCATATCATCATCGATTTTTGAGCAGTCGACACTACTGAGCTGCTCCACAAAATTAAGGATACTGTTCAAATCACCACGAAGTTTTTCGGTTTTTGAATCATCCAGCTTTATCCTTGCAAGATGCGCAACTTTTTTTAAATCTTCTACAGAAACAGCCATAACAGTCTCCTAAACTACGATCCTATTATTACAAAAGACTCGATAATTATGCAATGACTATAAGAGATAGGATTTTCTTTTTTTTCTATGTATTCTTGACATTCCAATAAGATGTATTAACATTCTTTTATCTTAGATTTTTATGTGAAAAAGGTATTATTAATGAGCAAACGCATAGCTGCAAAGCACAAGATAGACAGGAGATTGGGAGTAAATCTTTGGGGACGTTCAAAAAGTCCGGTAAATGAAAGAAATTACGCTCCGGGACAACATGGAAGCAATAAAAAGAAACCAACTGATTATGGTGTTCAGCTTCTCGCAAAACAAAAATTGAAGGGATATTACGGAAACTTAAATGAACGACAGTTCCGCAGAATATTTCAAAAAGCATCTCAAATGCGAGGTGATACCAGCCAAAATATTATAGGGCTTTTGGAAAGCAGATTAGATGCAGTTGTGTATCGCATGAAATTCGCAATGACTGTTTTTGCAGCAAGACAGCTGATAAGTCATGGACACGTAACTGTAAACGGAAAAATCGTCAATATCGCGTCATATCAGGTAAATGAAGGTGACGTAATAGAAATCAGAGAAAAATCAAAAGAAAATACGGTTATACTTGAAGCTACTCAATCTGCTGAAAGGGATCTTCCTACGTATGTTGACGTTGATTTGAAGGCATTAAAAGGAATATATGTTCATGTTCCGAAACTTGAGGATGTTCCTTATCCTGTTTCTATGGAGCCGAATATCGTTATCGAGTTCTATTCAAGGTAGTTTATTCATTTTTTTGGCGATCTGTTGCTTTTTTATATGAATATAAGATGGAATAAAATTGACGACAGACCGCCATTTGTCTTTTGAGTGTATATACAATGCCGAAATAGCTCAGATGGTAGAGCGGCTGATTCGTAATCAGTAGGTCGGAGGTTCGATTCCTCTTTTCGGCACCACCTCAAAAATCAAGCAAAATTGAAGATTGAAGAAAGTGCTATAAAATAAGAAAAAGCGATTTCCCCCCGCTATTCCCCCGCGATTTTAGATGACATTGGATATTTTTCTGTGATTTTTTTCAGTACAAAGCAGATAAAGATTCTTTTAGACAATAGCTCAACAATTTACTCGCTAGAGATAAAAAATAACAATCAATCTGTTACTTTATTAATGAGATTATTGAGTAAATCCAGTTCATTTTTAAGTTCTTTTATTCTCATTTTAGCTTGTACTGAATACCTTCCTGTCTTCAACGCATTAAATCTTGCTTTATGATTCGGATGTTTTTTCGGAGTTAATCCGCCATGAAGTCTGCAGCGTCCGTTTTTCATTGGAAGATTTTTGCAAATTCCTTGCTTTGTTTTTGCTTCGCAATAATGTTTATCGTTGGGCAGATTGTTTCGAGATATTTCCGACAATTGCTTGTCCTCCGTTTTCGATATTTATTTTCTCGACTATGATTTTTTGCTCTTTGTTTTTGATTTTTGCGATTGCTGTAGCTAATTGCGCTACTTTACCTGCATATTTTGCAGCATATTTGAAGTACAGCTCTTTAAAAGGCAATGAAGTCGACTGAATACCGCAATTATACAACTGATTGCTTCTGTTTTGCGCACCAATGAGAGCAGAAATCAGAGTTTTTTCTGTAATTTCTTCGGGCTTGAATAGAGCATCTATTGTTGTTTGTGTGCTAAATTGATCTGATGCAAGCGAAATATTGCTACTTGCATTCATAACCAAAAGCCCAACGTTCCAGGCGGTATATTTTTCGGAATAACATAATCATTGCCGTTTATATTTGCGCTTATTCGGGAGTCTTGAATCTTTTGATGCTCCATTTTTATCTCCTATTGCTGATTATTCAATTAATTCTAGCACATAGGGTTTGTTTTGCGAAAAATTTAAATAGCCCCTGTTTTATATGTGTCTGCAAATACAAAATTATATCAATTCAACAGATACGCCATTTGTTCCAGCGTAGGTTAATATGTTTATGATTTCGGAAAGTAAATCTTTTCCATCTGCTGTTGTATAAAAATCCGCACAGGAAGTAACCGTTGGGCTAATATTATTTTTCCAAGGAGCTTCTTCATTGGGCTTATTTGCATCATATACTATTTGGTTAGGTTCAAGCTTTGATAATTCAGTGCGAATAATATTAAATTGCTCTGCTGTCTTGAGAGCATCTTTTGTGCAGCATTCTCCAGAATGTAAGAAGTCAATAGCTGTCGAAATATCCTTGCTACAATGCTTCAATCTCTTATCCACAGTAGATACAAGCGAAAACCAGTTATCACTTGTTCCTGTATTTATGAATTTCTTTTCATCTGAAGTGATTATAGTTAGACTCATTTAATCCTCCTTACTTACATATATTCAACGATTACATCCGTAGGAATATCTTTATATGCATCTTTCAATTTTTGTAGATTCTCTTGCAAATCCTTTTGTATTACTTCTCTTGTTTTATCGAGGAATTCTTTCGAATAGTTCTTTTTATCAATAATAATTCTCTGTAACGATCCCTTCGGCAAATGTTGCGCTCTCATTAAAACTTGTTTTCTTAATTCGGATACTAATACAGAAAGACCTTTTTCCAAATCACGACTTTTTGTTTCTATTGCTATAATTCGACCATTTTCGTATAGTACGCCATCAACTCTAGGATATCCTTTCTCTCCGTATTGGCTTCTAACACCGTTTTTGAAGGTAACTTGTTGATCACTTTTCTTTATTTTTAATTTCCTAAATACTTTTTGTTCAAATTCGCGTCCTATTTCATAAATCTTCTTCGCTAAATTGGTTGTTGTTGCTTTTGAAACGTTTGATGTCTTTACAATATTTGTTGCAGTAGCCTTAGTTTCTGAATTTATAGTAGCTTTTGCTAAATCAGCAGTCTGCTTAATTTCCCAAGTTTTTGATGCTCCTCCCACAACAACACCGGCAATTGCTCCCCATTTAAATCCTTCACTGCCAGCTACAACAATAGACTTTATGGTTTCGTCAAAATTCTTTGTTTTAATTCCTTTTATTGCTCCGATTATAATGCTATTGCAAAGAGCAGTTGAAAATGCCGAATATAAACCTGTTTTAGCTGCTACTGCAAATATTACACTTGTTGTTCCTCCTGTTGCAACTGATACAGTAGCCATAACAAGAATTACTCCTGAACCAATTGCTACATCTTTAATAACTTTTTTGCAGATATTATCTTGTGTCTTGAATGCTTGAACAACGGTTTTGTTATCTTCTCCTAATGTAAAAACAAATTTTTCTTCCTTAAACTGTTCTTCAAGTTCACGAAGAGATTTCCCAAAATAAACATTAGAAAGTGAGTTATATTGTGATTCTTCGATATATTCTTTTGAAACATATGCGATGTCAACTTTTTCAATTTTATAATCTGTTCCTTCTAATCCTTTTTCTAAACCTTCATACAGTTCATTTCGAATTTTTGATAGTTGTTCTGAAGAATCAGAAGTATTTTCAATAGAATTACTACTATATAACAAACTTGCATACCCTAATCGTTTTTTAATTTCGCTAATAGACTGTTTAGGAGTAGTAGCATACGCATTCAGAATCGGATTATTCCCCACAGCAATTATTTTTTTTGTTACTTGTTGTGTATATCGGTTTCTGGCGGTTATTTTATACACTCCCTCATCTTTAAATTGCTCTCCGTCTTTTGCTGGGCGATTAAAACGAATATCTAACTTGTCGGTGTTATTTTCTAAAATCCTGTATTCAACATTAACATCTAAGTATCTTGATTTTGTCAGATCAATGTAAAATCCATTAGGTGCTAATGTCGTTAATTCTTTATTGTTTTTCAAATCGCGAAAAAAAACCATACAATTACCGTTTCTCACTGAAAACTGAAAATTAATACGATAATCTGTATAAGAAGGTAGAGTATGAATATCTACATCCCAAAATAAAAACGAACTCATATTTAAATAAGTATTTCTAATTTTGTAGTCTAAAATGAGTTCGTAATCTCCTTCTTCCAAGAGACGAATATTTGTATCAGCACCAATCATAAGGGATTTTAGATAATCTTGATATAGAGTTACTTTTGAAGAACCTTGAGAGTCAATGTATTTTATAATTAATGTCCCTTGTCCTTTATCTTTTTTATTAATTCCTCCATTTGTAATTTTTAGAGCATTATTTTTATTTAAACAGTTAATATCTTGCTTAAGATTGAACCAAAGAGTAACTTCATCTCCGATATTTTTCAAAAATATCTGTTTGTCTCGATCTTTTGTAACGTTGCTATATCCACTAATAAAGAAATCTCCTAATTCCCAATCGTAATGGATATCATCATCCGGGATATCTTGAAAATCAGAATCTGATACCGCCAAGCGAGATGTACCTATACGATACTTCGGAGAAGTAACATCGGCAGAAACTACATTCTGAATCAATATTATGCTCGCCATTAATTGAAAATATTGTTTTAATTTTGATTTTTCTTGCATCTTATTTTCCTGTTTCCTTAGCAACTTTTGTAGCTATTACTTGCAATAATCAAGTCTTCAAAATCACCAAAACTCTCCGTTTATTTTGAAGATTTGAAGTGTATTAAAATGGGAAAAACAAAAAATATTTGATTTTTAATTGTTTTTAACGGTTCCTTAACTTTTATTTGCTA
>CAJODB010000027.1 GCA_905233185.1 uncultured Alphaproteobacteria bacterium
TCATCTGATGTTTGAAGGCTACGTCGCTTCTCATGCAGATCAGCCTATTTCGGAAAGTATTCGAGTTAATAAACCTATGGAAGTTCTTTTTGATGAAGCCAAAAAAGTGGTTGCAAGAAATGTATCTATGGCATTTACAGGGACACATAAAACAGATCTCTCTAAATCTCCGATATCATTTAATGAAATGACTGACATGACCCGAGCAAAAACTACTCCATTAATGCAAAGTGCAATATCTGATATATCCGCTTTTTTTAATACTTATGCTACAGATTTTGGTTGGCAAATGTATTATCCAACAGAAACTTTTTCAAATACTTGTTTCTTTAATTCATCTATGCCGTTTTTTGTAAGAAATAATGTTCATAATGGAGTCTCTTGGATTAGATCTCTTATCAAAAAAGACATAAGAGGATTCTCAACTAATCCGGATATGGAAGCTATCGGACAGGTTATGTTGAGTAATAATTTTGCTGTTTCATTTGCTGATACATTATTTGGAATGAATGTAATAAATATTAATTCTGAACAAAATGGGATTGATTCTGTGAATGGTACGATTTTCTATGGCCCGATGGTTGGTATAGTAATTCAAGGAAAGCATTGGCGATATTTGAGATATAATCCTGAGTTAGATCGTGAACGTCAGAAGGTCGACAACTCATGGATTACAGGCATGAATCATACCATATACGATTTTACAAGGGATAGCGCAGATCGCAGATTTTTCTTCGATAAACCAGAGATAAAAGAAGCCCATGCAACATTTCCTCTTCGTAGGACACTGGAGCTAACAGAAGAAGAAAAGAAAATCGGAACAGAAGAAGTAAAAACGCCGGCAACTCCTGCGCCAAAGCGTCATGCATTTGCGTTTTTTATGAGAGAAACGAAGAAAAAAGCAAAAATAGCGGCAAAATATCAACGCGCATGGTGGGAACCACAAAGGAATGGATTAGATTCTGATAATTTAGGGATTTCATATTCAGGAGATACAATATATGAGTATGAAAAAATAGCGAAGCCGATCAGCTTAAAATTTCCTGAGCTACCCCCATTGACATCGTCACAGCAGCCAACATCAACACAAGAGTCTTCAGAACCGACGAAAAAATGATAGAAGATGTTATTCTTTAAATTTTTTTCATAAATCTAAAGTACGATTGCTCGTAAGCTGCGCAAATGCTAAAATTCGGCAGACTAATGGCAAAAAGGGATCATGGAAAACGAGAAAAAAGAAATAAGGGTCAGATTCGCGCCTTCACCAACTGGTTTATTGCATGCGGGAAATGTCCGAGTCGCGTTGTTTAACTACCTCTTTGTACGAAAATTTGGCGGAAAATTTATTTTGCGCATTGATGATACTGATCAAGAACGTTCGACGAAGGAATCTGAAGCACTAATATTAGAGGATCTTGCATGGCTTGGCATCAAATATGATGAATTCTATCGCCAATCCGAACGTATCAACAAGTATGCGGAAATTTTTGAAAAACTAAAAGCTGAAGGTCGCGTATATCCTTGCTATGAGACAAAAGAAGAACTTGCTCTGAAAAGAAAAACACAAACCATGAGCGGAATTCCTCCTGTTTATGATAGAGGAGCTCTAAAACTTACAGATGAACAACGCAAGAAACTCGAAGAATCGGGAATAAAACCGTATTGGCGTTTTAAATTAGACGATTCAACCACAGCCGAATGGAATGATCTTGTTCATGGCGAAATCCGTATTCCTCTTAATACTGTCAGCGATCCTGTTGTAGTTAAGCCTGACGGAGGGTTCGTATACACCTTTGCTTCCGTTGTCGATGATGCGGATCTTGGTATAACCCACATTATTCGCGGCGATGATCACGTTACGAATACAGCTGTACAAATTGACATTTTCAAAGCCATTTGCAGTGGATCATATCCAACATTCGCGCACTTGCCGCTTATGTCATCTATGGATGGGCAAGAGGTTTCAAAAAGAACGGGATCTGCACTAAGCGTAGTTAATATGCGCAGTGATGGCATTTTTCCGGAAGCTCTGATAAATCTGCTGGCTAATCTTGGAACTTCGAACAATATTGATTATCGAGATACTTTCGAGAGTTTGATAAAAAAGTTCGATTTCAAAAAAATGAGTCTCGCATCTCCGAAGTTTAATATTGAAGATGTGCGTATAATTAACAAAAAAATTCTGGCAGAAAAAAAGTTTGATGAAGTAAAAACAAAACTGCAAGCAAGTTTGAAAGATCTTACAGATGATAAAAAAATGCATGCGCTATGGGACACTGTAAAAGGGAATATAAACAAACTTTCCGAAGTAAGTTTTTGGGATGACGTTTTTCATGGGAAAATAAAAATATCTTCGGAAAAACTTGACGATACATTTCTGAAACAAATGCTTGATACGCTACCGAGCAGTGCGGATTTTGATCAATGGGTCAGTAAGTTGAAGGAGATTTCAGGGAAGAAAGGTCGGGAGTTATTCCATCCTATAAGAATTGCCCTTACTGATCTTGAAAATGGTCCTGAATTAAAGAAAATTGTCCAGTTTTTAGGTCGTGACGCCATAAAAGAGAGGATAAAAAAGCATATGAACATAAACAAAGATGAAAACGGCAGAGATTGAAAATAATTTTGGGAAAATGCGAAAAATTCAGCTATATAATTCACTTTCTAACTCAATTGAGAATTTTCAGCCGATCGATCCTAAAAATGTGCGGATATATGCCTGTGGTCCAACGGTTTATGCCAGTCCTCATATAGGAAACGCTCGTCCGATTGTTGTGTTTGACGTTTTATTTCGGGTTTTAAAAAAGATTTACAACGGAAAAGTAACTTTTGTGCGAAATATCACAGATGTTGATGATAAAATCAATAAAAAGGCGCACGAATTGGGAATCTCTATAAGAGAATTAACGGATAAAGTTATAGAAGAGTTTCATTCGAATATATCGAAATTGAATGTTTGTCCTGTAACATATGAACCTCGTGCAACAGATCATATCAATGAGATGTTAGATATCATACAGAAATTGATGGACAACGGATACGCATACGAAGCTGCGGGACATGTACTTTTTCGAGTGAAAAAACTGGCGAGTTACGGAAAATTATCTAAAAGAAACATTGATGAAATGATTGCCGGAAGCCGTGTTGAAGTGGCTCCATATAAAGAAGATCCAATGGATTTTGTGCTTTGGAAACCGTCTGAAGAAGGCACACCGGCATGGAAAAGCAAATATTCTGCTGGCCGTCCGGGGTGGCATATCGAATGTTCCGCAATGAGCTCGAAATATCTGGGAAATAAATTCGATATCCATTGCGGTGGACAGGATTTGATGTTTCCTCATCATGAAAATGAAATCGCACAAAATTATGGTGCTTTCGGTGAGTTAATGGCTAACTATTGGCTGCACAATGGCATGCTGTTAATCGATGGTCAAAAGATGTCCAAGTCGTTGGGAAATATCATAGCTCTTGATGAGGCGCTTAAACGATACGATGGAGAAATAATTCGATATGTGCTGCTAAGCTCACATTATCAGAAAACATTGAATTGGACTGAACAAGCTGTTCATCAGGCAAAACAGGCTTTGAACCGTTTATATGGAGCTTTGAAGAAGACAGATTGCGAAACTTTGACACAGAATGAAGACAGAAATAATGGCGAATGTCATAATAATCAAGCTGATGACGAATCTGCGGTTTTGAACGCTCTTTGCACAAATTTGAATACTCCTCTGGCACTAGTTGCTCTTCATGAACTTGCCGATAAGATATATAAGACAGAAGATAAAGCAGAAGCTCGAAAATTATGTGTCCTTTTAAAACAAGAAGCGGATTATCTGGGATTATTGAATAAGAAACCTGATATTTGGTTTAAACAAAATGGCATAAATCGCAATAGTACAAATGCTACTATTTCAGAAGATGAAATCGAGAAGTTGATATCCGAACGAGCTGAAGCGAAATCACGGAAAGATTACAAAAGCGCCGATGAAATTCGCAAAAAATTATTGGATATGAACATCCAAATCGAGGACACTAAATACGGAACCACCTGGCGGATTGCGTTGGATTAGTTGGAGGTGGAGTAAGGGAAGAATATATAAATCGGAGCGTATGAACAGAGATAATAGTGAAAAACAAGCTTCGGAGGTAACCTATTGGACTTCGAAGCTTGTTTTGATTATATTTTTAATTTAACCTCTTCTACGTGTTGGTGTTGCTACTGGCTGAACAACAACGGGCTGTGTTACCGTAGGTATCTGAACAGCAGGAGTTGCAACAGTGGATGTAGTAGCTTGCGTTGTTGCTGCTTGAGTAGTCGTTGTCTGTGGCTGTACTACAACGGTAGAATTTTGTGTAGGTTGAACCGTTGTTGCTTGAGAATTATCGAACATCCAGTTTCCATCAGAGGAAGAACTTGAGGAAGCTGCTGTGTTTGCAGGAACGACTATTACTTGAGCTGTTTCGTCTACCATTTGCTCTTTTAATTCAGTTATTATATCAAAAACATCCTTTGCAGCTGAAGCAATATCTCCTGTTACCGAACCAACGGGCTCAGGAACTGCTAATCCTTTGAAACTTGCTTCAAATGGCTGTAAAGCGGCTCCCAGTTTTCCTCTAACTAAAGTATATACGTCAGAATTTTGATTGTAGTAATTTTTTGCTGTTGAGGCTTTATCAATGAGCTTTGAGTCTTTTTCTGACTGATATATATCAATGAGGGCTTTCTCTATTTTACCAACCAATTCAACAAATACTTTTATAGTTGCATCTTTTTGAAGCTTGTATGTTTTTGCTGTACTTTCAAAAACTTTTCTTGCTGCTACGAGATTGTCATACAACACATGGGTTGAGTTTTTATATGATGGGAAAGATCCGCCAGCAGCATCTGTTCCGAAGGCTCCTTGTAACTGCGCAAGTGTAACCTTATTATTTCGTGTAAGAATCGAGGCATTTGCATCGTCAATTACACTTGCCATAAATAAAGCACTTAACGCTATTGTTGTTGCTATTTTTTTCATCATCTTCTCCTTTTTTAATTAGCAATAATTAGACTATAAATAAAAAAACTTAAAAAACTGTTTATTTTTTAAAAATAAGAAAAATTTTTTTATAAATATAATAATATTGAGGTATAAAAGTTATTACTTTCTTATGTTATTAGTGCTCTTGTATTTTTATGTTGCTGTTTTGCTACAAAATTAATCCAAATAAATCAGAAATAACTTGCGTATAAACAACAAAAAATGTATATTTTCTGCGCGTCTGAGGTCGTTTGCATTTGATGAGTTGAAGTAATATTTTGTTATTTCCTTTTCATACAGAGAGCTTTTAATGGTGTTGTAATAGTGGTGCGAATGTGTCTCAGACCAGGTTGATATATTAGGTATTGGTATATTAATCAGTAAGTTATTTTTAGATAGGTGTTTAATTAAGCATGAATCTTTATGAATGTATTTTTATAGGTCGTCAGGATCTTTCTCAACAGCAAATAGAGGCTTTAGGTGTCAGTCTTGGGCTGTTTATCTCTCAAAATAAAGGCGATGTTGCTCGCAGCGAATATTGTGGTTTCCGTACTCTCGCATATCCAATCAAAAAGAACCACAAAGGGCATTATTATATTATGCAGATAAAAGCTTCTGCTGATGTAATTGCAGAATTAGATCGCACAATGAAAATCAACGAAGATATAATTCGCTTTTTGATCGTCAGAGTTGAGAAATTTGATGACAGAGACAATCTAATCACTCAAATGAAAACTTTCGTTGATGAATTCGGTGGCATGGCTAAAGATAAAGGCTATCGTTCATTCAAGAATTCTGCAGAAGATATTGATCAGGCAGAAAAAGTTAGCGTTACTGCAGCGGAGTAGATCATATGGAAAATAACAACAGCGAAAAGAATAAAGCCAATAATAAAGAGAACAGAAATAATAATTCATCTTGGAAGAGACAGACTTCATACAAGAGAAAAGAATGCCCGATTGAAAGCGGAGCTGTTACAGTAGATTATAAGGATTCTCGCGCTCTTCAAAAATTTACTTCTGAAAGAGGAAAGGTATTGCCTCGCAGGATTTCCTCTGTCTCATCAAGAGGACAGAGAAAGCTTGCAGTTGCGATAAAACGTGCGAGATATTTGGCACTTCTTCCTTACGTGGCTGATTAACCAATCGGTTTATGTTAAAATTTCATAATCCTTTACCCTTAATAAGGGAATATAAGAGCGCGATTCTACTTGGAGTAGGGAGCGCTCTTTGGTGTATCTTTAATATCCATTTTATTTTCGGACTTCTGTTGTTTTTAAGTGGGGTTCCGATTTTCTTTTCATATCTTTCATATGGACAGAAGAGCGGATTCATCTCGGCAGTTTTTACAACAATTCTTATGTTTGCTTTTGTTCCATTTGAGATTAGCATAGACGTTTTTCTCAACATAATTATGCCTTCATCGGTAATTGGCCATCTTGCATTAAGAAATATTGTAAAAAATCGGAAAAAATGGTGGTATCCCGAATCGTTTTTGCTGAATAATTTTGTGTTTTTGTTCGCTTTTGTGATGGTAATTATGTCATTTACTTTGCGAACAGAGGAATCAATGACAAAAATATATGAGGAAGCTGTAAAAATCATATTTAGCGAAAATGCCAGTTTTTATATAAACGGAGCAGGACAAAATTTACGCTCTGTTATCAAATATTATGAAGGAATTGCGACATTTTATAATATGCTTGCAACGATTCTGAATTTGCAGATAGCTTATATATTAGGAAGAAAGTTCAAGACCAACATAAGAACATCTTTTGATGTGTTTAATATAACCATATCACCTTGGCTTTCGATTTTGCCGCTTGTTGCGTTGACTTTGTCGAAGATATTACCATCATTGGCTTATGTATTCTGTGGATTATTTGTTGTAGGACTATTCGCTCCGACTTTAAGTGGTTTTTCTGTGGTAGGTTTTATCGCCAAAAAACGCAAGATACGCCGAGCTCCTTTAGTTATTACAGCTCTTATTATTATTTTTCCTCTGCATATTATAACACTGATCTCATTACTTGGAATTGTGGACAGCTTCTATCCTGTTCGGAAGAAATTAACGGGAGCATGAAAGACCGGGAACATGAAAGGCAATTAAGAAGAAAGAAAAAGCTTCATCCATTCCTTTCTAGAAAAAACTTTTCAAAATTCATCTAAAACTCAATGCAAATAGTCGCAATTTCTCTCCGAAGCAAAAGTGCATGATTATGGAAGGATATTAGAGATATTGCAAAAGTCGAAAATAGCATTTTAGAGCTTTTAGTTTTCAGGCGTTAAAAAGAGACGAAAATGACTTTCGTAATAACTCTATTAACATAAACATCTGTCGATCCCCAATATTATCGCAGGGAACAATACATGTCTTGTGGAAAGAGCAAGGGATGGATAAATAAGCATTCTGAATGGCAACTGACACAGACCGACTAACAGACTCGCAAATAATAAATACCTGTTACTCTTTCTCGAACACCTCTTTTTTTATTACCTCGAAAATATAAATCGGTAATACACCACTATCGACCATATTTCGCATATCTTCTTCACGTTCTAAACAATTCAATTGCCTTTTCCAGACTGATATAGCCTCAGAATGACTAAGGCCATGCCTACGATTTAATTTCCTATCAGTTTTATGCTGCTCATTTAATTGTTTCAAAGCGTCTTTACAAGCCTTTATCGCTTTTGCATAATTGTCCAATATAACTTTTTTGTCATTCTCACTGCTGAAAAATTCAGAGTATGTATAGCTTTTAATAGTAAGATCTCTAGATTTTTCTACACGACTATCCATCCCATTACAATTTACAAAGAATAGTACCATAAAAAGAATAACCCTCAATATAAACATTTGTCCTCCTACGAATATCAATTAAAGTATACTATATAGAATATTTTTATTCAACTATGGAAACAAAGAATTTCCTATACCCGCATTTGTTAACCCTTTTTCTGAAAAATTTGCTCTTCCTAGATATCTTGTCATAGGAGATATCATTACCCTATTTGCCGCAGCCAAAGCTGCTCCTGGATCGATAACTGATATAACACAATTTGCAGCAACATTGGTTGAATAATTTAAAACGGAAGTATCCTCCAAAAACATAAAATCACTATGTCCAAATCTGTGAGGCAAGCCCACACTCATTCTATAGGAGTTTTCAGACAAATCGTCCCCTATTAAGTACTCCGCTGCTCCTGGAACAGCCGCGTCACGCCCTATAATTGTCAGAATTTCCTCGTAATCACATTGTCCAGCACCGTTATCCCATGGCAATTGAGAATTTCCTAGCAAAGCTATTGGGGGGATAGGAACCATAGGCGGCAGCATGTACATCACATTGGAAACGCTATGAACATTAAGAGAAACGGGTGGCGGAGCTGCGGGAGGAAGTGGTACATTGGCATCATGTCCATTTCTGTAATTTAGCATTCTACTTCCGCATCTCAAAAAGTGAAACCAATGTAAAAATTCATGAAATATGGTACTTGTTACAGTGTTAGCAATAGCATCTTCGGCAACACATATTTCATAATTATTTCCTCTGCTATGAATTCTTTTTAGTAAAGTAATTGGACTAAGCCTATTGGAAAACATAAATATTCCACTACGGTCAAACCATGCATCATTTGGATCTCTGCTATATCTTATTAGTAATGTTTTGGCTGTATTCCTTGCTATAAGATTAACAGGATTCCCAGGATGTAATGCCAAAGCATCGGGAGCTTCTGTTGCTCTCGCTATCTCTAGCAAAATTCTGTACAACAATACTCGGCCAACAGGATTTGAAGCAACACGTCTGAAAGCATCCCAAAAACATTTTTCAGCACTAGGGCAATTACAAAAAGATTTTTTACAAGTTGTTGAATGTGCTTTAACAAATCCATATCTTTTACGATCAAAACAGATTATAGCTTCTGGTTTTATTTCCATTTCTTCTGGAAAACCTTTGAAATTTGCTGGAATAATGTAATTGTTTCGTGCATTAGCAAAACCGCTAAATACAGCAACATACCATATTGTCGTTTCAGAAAGTTCTTCTATCGAATTGATATTAGCACATGAATGCATAGCCGTTACCGCATTGCTTGGCTGTGGAATATTGACGATACCAATATCCGCGATAAAGTTTAAACGTGGTGTTACTGCATAAATGCTAAATGTCATATACATGATACACATAACTAAATAGTGTAGTATCATTTTCATATGCCATTTCCTGTTAAAATTATAAATAATAGTATAATGAAAAGAAATTAATAAAATATAAAAAATTTGCCAATTCGTCTTTCTATTAACATAAATTGCCTCTTGCATTTATTTACAATATCAGATTCGAATTTTTCGAGCATCTCAAACATATCTGTAATTTTAATGATAGATAACTTTTCAACGATATCTTTGCATTTTCTGAGCAAAATTCGCCAACAAAATTTCAAATATAAATCAAAATATTATTTCTATTACTACAATCCGTTATCTCGATCGAAAGTTGCAAAAAAATTAAGCGTATTTTAACTAAAATCACCATATCACTCCCCGAGTGAAGTATATTAAGAAAATTCTCCACTATACATGATTTGGAGAAGAATCGGGCATCTGGAGAATATTTTACAACTTTGGAGAATGTACAAATTGGACCAAATTAACATGAAATGCAAGTGCAAAAGCCCATAAATACTTTATTGCATAGGATGCTAAAACGGCTGTAATTACGCAACAAATCAAAAAATGCAATTATTTATAAAGAAATTGATGAATAAATCGCACCTTAGACAGACTTGGTTACATATTGTAATCACCGGATCTTCCAAAACTTGTACTTTTTATTATTTACTGATACCTTGTACCAGTTCGAATTATAGGGTTTATTATGACTTTCGGATTAAAAATTTCTGTTCTTACTGATAACAACACAAAAAGAGATAGCCACTTGATTGCTGAACATGGTTTATCGCTGTACATC
>CAJODB010000028.1:0-2148 GCA_905233185.1 uncultured Alphaproteobacteria bacterium
ACAGCATGTATGCGTAAAATGCTCATTCAACTAAATGCTATTTCTAAGAAAGGAGTTATAGATTTTTAATAAAAAGAGGGGTTGATTTTTTTTAGGAAACTAGGCAGATATAGCCGATGCAATGAAGGTAGAATTATCAAAACCTATGTCAGAATTCGGATATGGAATTATCGAGACGCTAGTTACGGATATTAATCCTGATCAAAATGTTAAGGCGGCCATGAATGAGATAAATACAGCTCAGAGATTGCGTGTAGCTGCAAGCGAAAAAGGAGAAGCTGAGAAAATTTTGAAAGTAAAGCAGGCGGAAGCAGAAGCCGAAGCAAGTATCCTACATGGTAAAGGCATTGCGGGACAACGGCAGGCAATTATAGAGGGATTGGGACAGTCGGTGGAAGAATTTGTCCGACAACTTCCCGGGACTCAAGCCTCGCATGTTATGGATATGGTGTTACTTATACAATATATAGATACCTTAAAAGAAATAGGCGCAGGATCTAAGTCGAATGTGATTTTTGTGCCACACTCTCCGGGTAATGTTGCAGATTTAGGAGAACAAATACGTGAGTCTATATTTGCTGCGCAGAAGCTTAAGGAGGATGAAGAGAAAAAGTAGAGCAGCAATGGACTGAACCATAATATTAGGCTCTTAATCTACCTCATTATCGATTAGACGTTGGCATAGCAGGATTGAAATTCGTGACAGCGTTAACCGTTGGCGTTGTAGGCAATGTTATCGCCGCAGGAGATAAGGTTGATGCAGCTTGTGTTGCTGGTATTGTAGCAGCGGGTTGAGTTACCGCAGGATTTGCTGTTGTCGCGGAAGGTACAGTACTGATAGGTGTAGTCGTAGACACAGCAGTTGTTGTTCCTGCTGTGTTTCCTACGGTGTTTGTTGTTCCTGCACCAATAATATTGCCTGTGGAGGCAATTCCTGTTGAGGTTCCGATGTTCTGAGCTCCTCCTACCGTAGTATTGGTTGTCGTAGAAGGAGTCGGCTCATTTTCTTCATTTGAAGGAAGTCCTGTGCCATCGTTCATTGCGTCGTATAAAGTTTCTTCAATCGCTTCTTTCGATATACTTACAACTCTTGCTTCTGCAAAGTCATGAGCTTGCAACCATTGCAGTAACTTATTTGCAGTTTCATCTCTTTTAAACGGTCCACAGAAAACAAACGACTCGTGTCCATCGTTGGACATTTCCACATGCGTCTTGTAGCCCTTTCCCGTAAGCAGTTTTTGGATTTGGCCTGCAATGGCATTCTTAAAGTATCCTATAAACACGACTTTTTTACCTTGCAAAGGCTGCTCTGTAACAGGAGATTGATCTTGTATTTCTTTCATCGTCTTTTCATATGAGCAATCATCTTTAGGACTATGCGATATTGCCATTTCTCTTAGTAATGAGTCAGCGCTTAAATGGCCTACATCACTTAATTTCTTTTTATTTGAAGATTTTTTTATAGACGGAGTTTTTGATTTTATAATTTCCGAAAAATTTTCAACTGTATATCCTGCTGCGGCCAGAATTCCCATAATTTTGTCGGAAATTTTTGCTGATTTTACATCTCCCAAATCACCGAGTTTTTGAGCAATAGCTTCTTTGCTCATATTTTCGTTTTTGTCTTTCTTTATTTCTGATGAAATTGCTTCTGTAAGCGTTCCTGGAGTAACAGTTGAGCCAGTAAAGAACCCAATGCAAAAAAACAGCATTGCAAGAGTTAACAAAACTATTATGCCAAGAACTGCTACGACTTTATTCATGAACAATCATCTCAAAAATTTTAAGGCAACCACTGTTATATTTGATCAAACTCAATATAATGTAACAGTTGCCTTGTTATCCTTTTTTTTATTTTCTCAAAAAAAGGTTTATGGATGGTAAACATTTCACGTTTTTTTAGGTAATGCATATGTGTTCTTATTCTGTGATTATTTTAGCTGCTGGAAATGGTTCACGGTTGAAATCTTCGACCTTAAAGGTACTGCACAAGGTGGGAGGGCTGGCTTTGTTAGATCATGTAATTCGCAGCGCAAAAAGTATTAATCCGAAAGAAGTTGTTGTCATTACAAAGCCTAGTTTTTCGATGAATCAGTTAAAGTTCGCAGATGGAGTCATAACAGCTTTTCAAGATGTTCAAAAAGGAAC
>CAJODB010000028.1:2276-11580 GCA_905233185.1 uncultured Alphaproteobacteria bacterium
TCGCTCATATTTGTGAGAAAACAGGCGTTGTTGTACTCGCTATGGATTCAAATGGTGCGAAAAATTTGGGTAAGCTTGAAGCTGCAGATGAAAAAGGAACCATAAAGAGCATAGTTGAAGCAAAAGACTCGCAAAATTCGACAAAAAAACTTCTGCCTTTGTGTAATTGCGGACTTCTTATTAAGAGATCTCTTTTAGATAAGTTTATAGGAGCAATAAAACCAAGTTCTGTTACGAACGAGTTTTATATAACAGAGCTCGTTAGAATAGCTTATGAAAATGGCTATGTTTGTCGTTATTATGAAGCAGATGCGCGTGAATTAAGTGGAGCTAATACCCTTGCAGAAATGGCAGTTTTGGAACGTAATTTTCAGGACATAATGCGTGAAAAAGCTATGGCGAATGGTGTTAAATTAATCGCACCTGAAACTGTGTTTTTTTCTTATGATACAGAGATAGAACCTGACGTTGTTGTTCAGCCGTTTGTTATGTTTTACGAAGGAGTGCGCATAAAGAAGGGAGCTGTTATCGGACCATTTTGCGTTGTAGAAGGTGCACAAGTTGGAACAGCGCAAGTCGGACCTTTCTCAAGACTCAGGCCGGGCGCAGAAATAAACGACAGAGCAAAAATAGGTAATTTCGTAGAGGTAAAAAAGAGTATTGTATCAGAAGGTGCCAAAGTAAATCATCTGACATACATTGGCGATAGTTTTATTGGAAAAAACAGCAATATTGGCGCGGGAACTATTACATGCAATTATGATGGTGTACATAAGCATAAAACTCACATAGGAGAAAATGTCTTTGTCGGTTCAAATTCTGCCCTTGTTGCGCCTATTGAGATAGGAGATAATGCTACAGTTGGTGCAGGCAGTGTAATAACAGACGATGTCCCGAAAGACTCTCTGGCGGTAGCTCGTGGACGGCAAAGAAATATAGATGATTGGAAATCAAAATCGAATAAGTAGTAGAAAGAACAGCGAAGAGGGACAAAAATATGTGTGGAATAATCGGAATCGTAGGACAAAATGGGGAAAATGTAGTTCCGAAAATAATCGCTGGATTAGAAAGACTGGAATATCGCGGATATGATTCTGCTGGTATCGCTGTAGTATCCACAAAAGAAGGTGACAATGGAAAAATATGTCGAGTAAGAGCTGCAGGCAAGCTTGCACACCTAAAAGCGAAATTGGAATCGATTAATTTGCAAGGCAATGTTGGTTTGGGACACACACGTTGGGCGACACATGGAAAACCAACAGAAGAAAACGCTCACCCTATGATGTCTAAAGATGTCGCATTGATACATAATGGCATTATCGAAAACTATAAGGAACTAAAATTCTCTTTAGAAGCTGATGGATATGTCTTTGAATCAGAAACTGACACAGAAGTCATTGCGCATTTTTTGCAAAGGGAATTAGACAGGGGATTTTCTCCACGAGATGCAATAAGAAATGCCACAAAAATACTGGAAGGCGCATATGCTATTGCAGTCATATTCGCATCAATGCCTGATACAATTATCGCAGTTCGCCGTAACAGTTCTTTAGCTGTGGGATTCGGTGATAATGTTTGTGTAGGATCCGATGCTGGTTCATTATCCAGTATGTGCGATGAAGTGGCTTATCTTGAAGATGGTGATAGTGTTGAAATAAGCAATGCTGAAGTTGTTTTCTTTGATAAAAACTTTACGAAGGTTGAGCGTTCACGCGTAAAAATAGAGAGGACAGGACTTGCTGTCGAAAAAAACGGTTATCCGCACTTCATGTTAAAAGAAATAATGGATCAGCCGGCAGCAATTCGTAATACTATCGCACGAAATTCAATTAATCCGGCAATTTTAGATGGTGTTTCACGAATTCTTATAATCGCATGTGGAACATCATTTTATGCCGGTATGGTTGCAAAATATTGGTTTGAAAAATTTCTGAAAATTCCTACAGATGTTGAAATCGCGTCTGAATTTAGATATCGCGATCCGATCATATCCGATAATACGCTCATGATATCAATTTCGCAGTCAGGAGAAACTATCGATACACTAAGTGCCATCGAATATGTCAGAAGTAATAGCAGCTGTAAGACTATTGCAATCGCAAATGTAAAAAATAGCGCTATAGCAAGAGTTTCTGACCTCGTATTTTATACGGAGGCAGGAGTAGAAATGTGTGTAGCATCAACAAAGGCATTTACAGCTCAATTGACAATATTAGCCAGCATAGCATTTTGCAAAAACGAGTTTATGCTTCAGCAACTGCATAATATCCCAACGCTTTGTGAATCAATGTTGGGAATTTCTGACAGAATGAATGAAATCGCTCAAAAAATACATACTTGCACGAATGCGATATATCTTGGTCGTGGTACTTTGTATCCTATAGCCTTAGAAGGTGCATTGAAACTTAAAGAAATATCCTATATTCACGCAGAAGGATTTGCTGCAGGAGAAATGAAACATGGCCCTATAGCTTTGATAGATGACACTGTTCCCGTTATTGTGTTATGTCCGAAAAATAGTTTGTTTGAAAAAACTGTTTCTAATGTTCAGGAAGTATTGGCGAGAGGAAAGAATATTTTCGTAATAACAGATGCGGAAAACAACACGATAAGTAATAGTAATGTCATAAACATTGAAATGCCTAATGTTGAACCAGCATTGTCGCCAATATTATACTCGATTCCTTTGCAATTATTAGCTTATCATACAGCTGTACTTCGTGGAACAGATGTCGATCGTCCACGGAATTTAGCCAAATCCGTGACGGTGGAATGATAGGGAGTTGGTTGAGAGATTATCACAAAGAGATTGAGGGCATAAAAAAACTGTGAATACGACGTATTTATTAAAATAAAGTACTAATGTAGTTAATAATTTTTTCATAGTTTGTTGTTATTATTTTATAATAACTTAAAG
The DNA here is from genome assembly GCA_905233185.1 of uncultured Alphaproteobacteria bacterium. Lineage (GTDB taxonomy): Bacteria > Pseudomonadota > Alphaproteobacteria > UBA3830 > UBA3830 > BNWE01. The sequence goes on from CAJODB010000028.1 coordinate 5,194, forward strand.
TCGTATCTTTGAATTGCTTTAAATAAATTTAAATTGAGTGATAAGATGAAAAATATTGCTATTTTCCTATTGCTTTTATCTGTTTTATCTGGATGTGTCGAGCAGAATTCGAGAAAAGTTGGTTTTTCATTAATAGTTGCTTCAACAGAAGGAGATATCGATACTTTTTATGAATTAATCGCAAAAGATGCGAATATCAATGAGACTGATGAGAGAGGATTTACTCCTTTGCTATATGCAATAATGAACAATCACAGCAAAATAGCAAAAGAACTTATTTTGAAAGGAGCAGATGTCAATAAAGCTAATAAATTCGACTGTACTCCTTTGCTAGCTGCTGCAATGCAAGGCGATGATGAAATTTTGGAAATATTATTAATACACGGCGCAGATATTAATAAAAATACTCCGTTGGTTTTAGCTTCAGCTGAAGGAAATTATTATGCAGTTAATGCCTTGATAGCACATGGAGCTGATCTTGATAAAAGAAACAGAGAAGATGGAACTCCTCTAATGGTAGCTCTGTTTAATGATCATGAAAAAATAGCTAAATTACTTATTGAAAAAGGAGCTGATGTAAATAAATCTTGTAAAGATGGTTCAGGTGATCCTTGTAGTCCTTTGCTGACAGCGACAATTCATGGAATGTATGATATCGTAAATCTGTTGATTAAAAGAGGAGCAAAAATTGATGCAGTTGATAAACGAGGAGCGACTTCATTATTTTTTGCAGCTGGTACAGGTCATACAGATATAGCGAAATTGCTTATAAATTATGGTGTAGATGTTAACAAAAGCGAAGACGATGGAATTTCACCATTACATAGTGCTGTCTATAATGGCCATCTTGAAGTAGCAAAATTGCTTTTAGAAAAAGGAGCAAATGTTAATGCGAAAACAAAAGAAGGAGTTACACCATTGATGATAGCCGAGCAGCAAAATAAGATGGAAATAATAAATCTTTTAAAAAAGTATCAAAATAAAAAATAATAATTTACATAACTAAATTATATAGTGATAGGCTGAAAAATCTGAAATAATTTTAGGTTGCATATAGAAATTTAGTGCTTTATTGCAAGTTACTTTTGTATTGTTGCTCTTTGCGCAAGTTCTCTTAGTTTTTCTAGATCTTTTCCAATTAATACGTCAACATTTTCTGCGATTTGTTTTATATCCCAATTCCACCATTGAATTTTTTCAAGATATTCGATGATTTCATCGGAAAATCTTTTGCGAATAAGACGTGCGGGATTACCTCCCCAAATTTCATAAGGACCGATATTTTTTGTAACCAGCGAATTCGTTCCGATAATTGCACCATTCGCGATTTTTACTCCTGGCATAAATGCTGCATTATACCCTATCCATACATCATTTCCGATGATTGTATCTCCTTTGAACGGGAATTTCGCATCTTTCGGATATTTTTCTTGGCATTTTTTTGAAAAAATCATGAATGGATATGTCGTAAATGCATCCATCATATGAAACATACCGTTCATTAAAAATTTTACATCACTTGCGATCTGACAGAATTTCCCGATAATTAATTTATCACCTAAAAATTCGTAATGATACAGTACATTTTTTTCAAAGTTTCGGATGTCAGTTTCGTCATCGTAATAAGTATAATCTCCAACTGTTATGTTTGGTCTTGTGATGATATTTTTCAAAAAACATGTACGATTCATATTGTAAATTAAAGGGTATAAAGTATCTGGAGATGGAAACATTTTTAGCCTTAACTTTTTGAAATATTTTAACAATCCAAGTTCACTTTTTAAAGTAGAAATTACATATGAAGAAGCTTTGGAATCTAGTAAAAAGCTATTGTAAAAAAGTTCTAAATATATAATTATACTTAAAAAATAAATTTAATATTTGAATATTGCAATAAAATTAGACGACTTGAGATTTGCGAATAAACAGTAAAAGTAAAATAAATAAAAAAATTGTTGAACGATATCAGTTAATTTGAACTATTATAAAATTCTTGCAAAAAATAGAATAATTAGCATCCGAAATATTTGTTCCACTGAAAATAAACACAAGAAAAAACGGAAACGCTGAAGAAATTCTTAAGGCAACAGATTTTAACAGAAAAAATCCATTTTTGAGGAATGGATAAAAAATCAATTGTATAATAGACTACAAAAAAAATCACAAATAATTATTTGACAAACAAGTAAGGTTGTTGTATATTTCTTATATTGAAGATATAGGCTCTCTCAAAAACAATATTAACTTTATATATTGAATATGAATAAATTGACGGGGAATAAATTAGAAAATCTTTGCAAATATTATCTGAATTGTCTTAGTTTGGAAGAGAATCAGGGAATAAGTGTATTTTTAACAAGTCAATTCGAGTTAAAATATCAAGAGGTTCAGTATGTAGATGAAAGGTGTTTTGAAGATCAAGAGGTCTTGCAATTTTTGGATAAAATGTCCCGTCGAAAAAATATGATTTTTTACTTGGGATATCCTTGTGCAATAGAAAGAATTTATTCTCCTAAAAATAGCACTTATTTCGATAAATTAATACCAGTATTACTTTGGTTTATAGATTATCATGGCGGTGAAATTCATATTTCAAAAGTGCCAAATGTTAATAAAGAAATTATAAGGAAATATCTCGGAAAAAACAGCGATATTCAGAGCTATGAGTTAATAGAACTGGAAAATCAGCTTGGATTAGACAATAAAGAGTTAAATATAACAGTTGAAGAGTTAGTTTCGCGTTTACAAGATATCAGAAAATGGAATTGGCTTGAAAAAATATCTCCTGAAACTATTTCAATAGTTCCTTCTATATCGGAATTAACCGTAGAAGGAATATATAATCGTGCAGTTATCATTGCTTCAGAAAAATCTCCTTATACTTTGGGATTGGAATTTGAGCTCTCAAAGTTATCTGAAGTTGAAGAATCTCAATATAAAGAAACAGCACTTTATTCTTGGATTCATAATAATACGGATTTAAAAAATTCTGATGATAAATTTTTTCAAGTATTACAAGTTCTACCGATGAATAATGAACAAAAAAAAGCTGTTCAGGAGGCTTTAAAAGCTGATTTAACTATAATTACAGGACCTCCAGGAACAGGAAAATCTCAAGTTGTTACAAATCTTTTGATAAATATGGCTTGGAACAGAAAGAACGTATTATTTTCAAGTAAAAATAACAAAGCTGTCGATGTTGTTGAGACCCGAGTTAATGAACTTGGAGAAAGTCCGATTTTGCTTCGTATTGGAAATGATTATCATCAGAATAATTTAGAAAAGTTAGTGGATTTCTTGCTTAATTCAGCGGTCGATATTGAAGATAAAAAAAGATATGAAACACTGAAAAATGAATATGAAAAGAATTTAGAATTATGCGAAGAATTATTGAAAAGTAAATCGGAATTAATAAAAATTCGCAATGAATTGGACTCAGCTGAACAAAAATACAATTTTATTCGTGATGATTTTGAAAGATTTTTTAATGAAATAAGCCCTGATAGTATTTTTGATTTAGAAAGATTGTTAAAAAATACACAAGAATCTTTTAGAAATACAATCTTTAAAGAACAGTCATATTTTATCAAATTCTTTTGGGGAGTTATAAAAAATTTCAGAATCAGAAAATTTGAGAAGACTAAAAATAGGCTTAACCAATTACTAGAATATTTAAAAATAAACATTCAAATAGGTGATAAAGTTACAGAAAAATTCTTCGAAGAACAATACTCGGAAATTAAGCGTTTTATTTCTTCTTTCAATATTATGTTTGAATACAAAAGGCTTTTAAATGAGCTCAACGGATTGGAAAGTTTGGAATCTATAGATCGAAAACTGCTAATGCGCGAAAAACAACGAGCTGATATTGCTTATAATCTTTGGAACAGTTGGTTGATGATCAGACCTTTGGGAATCTCTTCAGTTGAAAGAAAGCAAATGGCTCAATATCTGGCTGCAATTAAATTAGTAAGCCGAAATAAGAATCGACAACAAATTTCGCCAAGATTAAAAAAAGAGATGAGTTATCTTCAAAATGAAATGTCTAAACTTTTACCATGTTGGGCTGTAACATCACTATCTGCAAAAGGAAGGATTCCTTTTTTACCGGGAATTTTCGATCTTTTGATTATTGATGAAGCCAGTCAATGTGATATTGCATCAATTCTGCCTCTTTTATATCGAGCAAAAAGAGCTGTTATTATTGGTGATCCACAGCAATTAAGTCACATTAGTGCTATTACAAAAAAAACAAGATGCTTACTTAATTCAAAAATACGGGATTGAATTAGATTGGTCTTATTCATCGAGTTCTCTTTATAATTTAGCTAGTACATTAGTTAATGCAAAACATGTCGTACATTTGCGAGATCATCACCGTTGTTATAAAGATATTATTGAATTTTCAAATAAAGAATTTTATAACGGGAAACTTCGCATAGCTACTGACTATAACAAATTGAAGCGAAATAACGAAATTAGTCTTGGAATTCAATGGAAAAATGTTTTAGGCAGGACTGAACGTGCATTAACAGGCAGTGTTTATAACTTAGCAGAGGCAGAAGAAATTGAGAAATTTCTCAAATGGTTAGTACGGAATCAATATAAAGGTACAATTGGAATTGTAACTCCTTTTCGGATACAAGCTGAAAAAATTCAAGATATTATTGAGCGCAACGAAGAATTAACAGAGAAGCTTTCTAAGAATGATTTAATGATAGATACGGTTCATAAATTTCAAGGAGATGAAAGAGATTTGATAATATTTTCAGCTGTAATTTCAGAAGGGACAACTCAAGGAGCTCTTGGATTTCTGAAAAGTACGGGAAATTTATTTAACGTAGCGATTACCAGAGCACGATCAACTTTATATGTTGTCGGAGATTTAGAATATTGTCGCACTTGCGGGGTTTCATATATGGAGCATTTTGTAAAATATATTGAAACGTTTAATGAGAAGGCTCACAAAGAATATGATATCAATATGGATTCGGAGGAATATTCTGATATTGTGGACGATTCTCAAGTATCTGAGTGGGAGAAATATTTCTATAAAAAATTGAGGCAAGCCGGAATAAAAACGATTCCTCAATTGCCTGTTGATAAATACAAACTTGATTTAGCTTTATTGATCGATGATCGAAAATTAGATATTGAGATAGATGGAGAAATGTATCATAAAAGTTGGAATGGTGAACTTTGTTATCGCGATCAATTAAGAAATCAACGATTAATTGAACAAGGATGGAATATAAAAAGATTCTGGGTATATCAAATCAGAGATAATTTGGATTGGTGTATTAGAGAAATAGAAAATTGGATTAAACAGAAATGAATGTTTATGAAGATAAATATTCATAAGCTTTTTCAAAAATTGTTAATCGATTAAATTCGACGAACTTTTTAGAGATAATTTTAAGAAAAATTGAGGAAAGTCTCAAATTTGAGCGGAAATGGCAATGTTCTCCTAACCTCTTTATTTGGAGAATTTCTGGCTTTTGGAGACTTTATTTTAAGAGAAAAACGGAAACCGGAGATTGATTTAAATGTGTATAAAAGATGATTCAATTTATTTGAGAGAAATGCTCTTAAATGAGTCATTCCCTCAAATTTCAACGATTTTCATAACGCTGGTGGGCAATGCAAGGTTCGAACTTACGCCCTCTACGATGTGAAGGTAATGCTCTACCACTGAGCTAAATGCCCTCTGAAAAATAAAAAATCGGGTGAAGCGTCACGCTTCTGATGGAGCGGATGGTATCTACTTCATAACTCGTCACAGGAGAGTTTTTGATCACTTTTTATTTATTTTCAATATGTTATGACGATATAAAAATGCTCGCTCCTGCAGACGGAAAATGGAAAATGCTGATTTTATTCAGTGTTTTCAATGAGATAAATTTTTATAGCCAAAAAATAGTTCATTTATCAGGGATTTTTCAAATTAATAATTAAATTGCTATATATCAGAGTCATCTTCTGAAGGACCATCTTCGATTTGGGATTCTATTGTTTTCAAAATCTCTTTAACTAATACATGTTTCATGTCGAAATCTCGATGAAATGTATTACGGGAATCAAGTAAACCAATAGAAGACTCCAAAAAATCAAATCTTCTCTTTGATTGTTTACTGTAATCATATATTTGCTTAAAACACTGTGCAGCAAGTTCGTATCGTTCTAAATCTTCTTTTTTAGCAATTATCTCTGATAAATTTCGCAACATTTCTTGCTCTTTTTCGGGAAAACCTTTATACCATATCTGTGCGTGTTTCTTATATTCATTTGTCCAATCGACTTCGGCATCCATAGCAACACAATTCGTAATCATAAGAAATAAACTTATTAAAATCCCATATTTCATAGAAATGGCTCTCTAATACACTT
>CAJODB010000029.1 GCA_905233185.1 uncultured Alphaproteobacteria bacterium
AACAAAATTTTGTATTTGATTTTTTGCTGTTCCAATTGCAAGTTTTTCAATTGAGTTATATTGAGTTTTTGCATTTATCTTTGGATAAAACACGCCTTCTATTTCAATTTGATCTTTTGAAATTCCCAGATGTTGTAAGTTTGGAAGGTCGCCAATCCTCTCAGCATCTGCCCAATTAAATTCTGTTGTTCGACTGAGCGTATTCGGACTTAAACTTTTTAAATTGAACTGAAAATCTCCGAGAATCATTACAATACCTCTGGCACTGTGTCATATAAAAATGTTTTGCTGAAATCGGAAACTCGATTCATGACTTTATTCGTTATTGATTCCGAATCATCATTTTTTGCGGCGTTAATTGTTATATTGAAATTATTATTTTGGGTTCTGTTTATCTCAGAATGCATAGGTTCTATTTTCGGTAATTCTAACTTTTTAGTCGCATTCTCTTTTTTATTATCAGAACTCAACTTCTTCCAAAAGGGCGATTCTTTTATCTCTTCAACTATTGGAATTTTTACATCTTCGCCAAAAACAAATTTCTTAATTCCGCTTGATACGTTTTTGAGAACACCGCCAAAAACTTTTCCCAAAGTTCCGACCGTATCCAGAAAACCGCCTATGAAATTCCCGATTCCTTTACACCAATTCCAAATTTTCTCGAAAAAGCTTGCAACACCATTGTATAAGTCGGTGAAAAAATTTGAGATGCGCTCGCCTATATGTCCCCAATTTTCGTATATCCAATAACCGATTGTTAAAGCAGCAGTCAAAGCCGCAATTATCGGGTGAGTTTTCGTAACATTCGCGAGGATACCAAAAGCTTTTGTTACATACGGAAGAGCTTTGCCTCCGAGATACCACAACTTTTCGCTGATATCACAAAGCATTCCGCCTAATCCGGGCAAAACTGTCCCGATCAAAAACCATGACGCTTGAAACAATCCGGTAAATCCATTAATTGCGATTGGTATTAATGAAACTAATGCGACTAAAGCAGATCCGGCAACTCCGATAACATTTGGCAGCACGAAAAAACTTGCAGCGAGAACAGCAATGCCTCCGGCAAGCTCGAGGGCACTCAAATTAAGATCTCCGAAAATATTTTTTGGAAGAGAAAAGTTTTTACTATCAAAAATTCCACTGAACATCAATTTTATTTTTTCAGACAGAATTGAAAAGTCGATTTGGCTCAGTTTTCCTTTTATCATCTGAGTTATTTCCGATAAATTTGGGAATTTAAATTTTAAATCGATATTGAAATTTTGTATCTTGCCGTAAATTTCATCGAACCAAGCGGACGGAAGTTTAAATTTAAAATCAAAAGTTTTCATTTGATCGATAATTCCGGAAATTCCCATATTTTTTAAATCATAAAAAAGAACTCTGAGTTTTTCCGTAACTGCCGGAATTTTTACATTTGTAATGCTTTCCCAAAAAGTTTTTATTTTTGCTTTTCCGATTCCGGCGAGCCAATTGATACGAGATATTAATGTTTCAAAACTGAAAACAAGTCTGCCATCAATTCCTTTGGAAATTCCGAGAAAACCTCCGGCAATTGTTCCCGTGATTCCTGCGAATTTCAAAAAACTGAAAAGCAAGCTTTTTGCGCCGATGCCGATTACGCTTAATCCGACTTCCAAAGCTTTGCCGACTATTACCAACCTGTTCAAACCACCGAATAAAAATGTTGAAGCATAACCGAGAATAAACATCCCGATGCGTAATCCTGCTAGTATTCCCAAGACTGATGTTAAAGTGCCTATCAACTTCCGATTTTCCTTCATCCACGTTCTAATCGGCTCAATAAATTCTCTGAGAGAGTCGCATATCATTCCGACAATCGGCAGCATTGAATCACCGATTTCTCTCCACAATGAAGACAGCGAATTTTGCAACATTGTTATTTTTGATCTCGTTGTGTCCAACACAATTCTGTAATCAATATCTCTCGATCCTTTAAAGTTCGAAATCTCCGAAACTATTTCGATATTTTTTCTGTAAACTTTCAGCCCTTTCACAAGTGCATTTACGGTTCCTGCAGCTCCGCGTCCGAAAATATTATAGGTCGCTGTATTTCTTTCGGCATCATTCAGTTTCGCAAGAGCGTTAAACAGAGAATTAATCGCCATTTGCGGATCTTTTGCTGCTATTTTCGAAAATTCTTGTACTGATAATCCCATTTGTTCAAATGATTTTTGAGCTCCGGCTCCGAGTTGTGGCGCAATTGATAATTTCTGCAGCATCGTATTAACAGAACTGCCTGCTTCTTCTGCTGTCATATCAAACGATATCAAAGTACTTGTCAAAGCTGTTACTTGCGGTATCGATAATTTGAAAGAGGCCATACCTTTTACGGATTTGTTTACAGAAGTCAGAATATCGCTCGCTGTCGCGCCTGTTTTGTTGCCTAATTCATTGATGACATCGAAATGAAATTCTAAATCTTGCACACCAATTCCGAGGCTCTTCATCATGCTACTGATTTTTTTAGCCCCTTCCTCCGCATTCATGCCCCAAGCAATTGTTGTTTTCGAAACATTTTCGGTAAATCTGGCTAAATCTTTTAGTTCAACCCCATATCGCCCGCCAACCGCTGCTATTTTTGCAAGATCATTTACAGCTATCGGCACTCTTGTAGAAATCTCCGTCAGTGAATCTCCTAATTTTTTCAAACCTTCAGGTTCAGAGAAATTTACAACGGATTTTATTCCCGCTAATGAATCTTCAAAATCCATGGCTGATTTTATCGGAGCAACTAGCGCCGCTCCAAGAGCAACCATATCAAGTATCTGCGATCGATAAAAACCTCGTTTTTGAATAATTTGTTGTTGCTTGTTTAATGAACCTAAAAAAGAATCATATCGCAACTTTAATTTATCGATGGCAGATCCTGTCAATGCGGAATTTTTTTCCATATTTTTAATGGCACTGCCGATTTCTTTAAATTTAGATGTACCGGAATCAATAATCGAGTTGAATCCCTTGGCTAAACTTGCTCCGATTACGACATTAAGAGTTGTTTTATCTGCCATCTTTTACCTCTTACGATTCAGTTCTTTTAAGTCTTCAAGCCAAAGTGCGAATTCATCTGTCTCCATTTCGAGCCACTCAGAAATTCCGCCTTTGGAATACGAAGCCGCAATCAACACCGCTCGCCTTAATTCTGCGCCGTTGAAAGTGACAAAAAATCTTTCAGCCATTCTTGAATTTTCATGTAATCGCACAAATCCAGATCTTGAATTGTTTCCGGAGATACCTCAGCAAGATTCGCGATTAAATTTACTTCTCGCTCAGATTCAGAAACATTCTTTTTTCCGGCTGCGATTAGATCTCTTACCTTCGGGCGTCTCAATGAAAGTTCATGGATTTCAACTCCATCGATTTTTATTGGATTTGATAATTTTATTTTTTGCATTTTATTTTCTCCTCTTCCTAAAACTAAAAAGTTTGAGCATTACACCAGCAGTGCTTCACGCAATTTTGATAACTGATCGCCGCCATTGACGTTGCGAATCATATTGATCGGATCAATTTCAACTAACTCAACACCATCGATGGCAAGCTTATAATAATTGCAAGCAACTGAGCATTTGAGCGTGGCTTTTTCGGCAGGTGTCCAAGAATCAAAATCAAGTTCTTTGAAATAACCTCTGACATTGACGACAACTGGCGTAGTTGAGCCATTACCTTCTAAAGCTCCGCGAATTGTAAACGCTACTTCTGAGCCATTGGTTAAACCAAACAATTTAAAAAGCTCAGGATCATATTCAGAAAAAGTCATATCCATTTCGAGCTTCTCCATTCCGAGATCAATTTCGACTGGAGCGGACATGCCTGCTCCTTGGAATTCCTCTGTTTTTATGGTGAGTTTCGGTAACGTGATTTCATCAACACGACCTGCATAACCTCGACCATCAACGAATAAATTAAAGTTTTTCAAAATCTTTGGTAGCATCATCATTCTCCTTTATTGCGCTAAATTTTCCATTAAGATCGTTTCGATTTCATCGTTGCGTAGGTAAGCTCTAAATGTGACCTGTTCTGCCGGATAAGCAGGCGTAAATTCAAAATCGAAATAAACTTTTCCCTCTGTAATATTCGCAGCAGTGTTTAGTTCTTTATTGGCTACACATTTTCCGGCAAGAATTGCTTCTTGAGATTTTAGATTTGCAAGAAATGCATTCACGCTTTCAGTAACATCCGTCGGATAATTTTTCACGATGTTGCGATCAACTGCCCAGAGATGCGCTTGAAGAATTGAATCCGAAATTATATCTGCAGTTCTTCTTACGCATAAAAATTTGTATGCCCCTTCGTTTGCTGTTGAACGATTACCCCATAGTTTATAGCCATTTTGATTGATAATCGTTGCGATATTTTTTTCGTTTAGATAATTTGCTCGACACGAAGAATCTCCAAGCGAAAAATCAATCGGTTTGCTGAGTCCGACAATTCCGTTGATCGTTTTGTTTGAAGGTGAAACCCAGAATCCGTTTTCATTATCGGTTCTTGCAATAACTCCGGCGACATACGGACTCGCAGGAACTGTTTCATTTTTCGTATTAATCACTTCCGGATAGACAGCATAAACTCTTGCACTTGAGCAATCTGTTACAAAACGTAACAAGTTCTCGTTTGTAGTGTTTGTTGGACAATCTGCAACAATTATTGCTCTCAATCTTCCAGCAATTGCTATCATTTCTGTAACAACTTCTTTCACCGAAAATCCCGGAGCGCATAAAATTCTCGGAGTTAATCCGAGTTTGCTTTTCGCTGCCAAGAACGCATAAACGCCAGTGTAATTTCCATCCGCAGAAACTGAACCAATGACATTATTTATTGTTGCTTCCGCTGCTGTTATAGCATCATCACCTTCACCGCTGGCGACTCCTTCTGCAATTCTTACGACAACTACAGCTGCGGTGTCCCCGAATTTCCGAGTTTTGCTGCTTCCGTCAATGAACCTGCAATTAAAATCGGTGTATTTAACGGAAAATCTGTTGCGTTCGCATCAGGTGCTGTTCCAATAACTCCAATTACAGAGCTTGAACTCGTGCGAACCGTACTTATTCCTTCATTTATCTCAGTAACGTTAACTCCATGTAAAAAATTAGGCATTTTCATTCTCCTTTGAATTCAAAAAAAATAAAAAGACGAGTCCAGCATCATGATGGTGTAAAAAATCAGGCATGTTTTTTCTCCTTTCGCTTGTTATCAACCTTAATTTCTAAAATTTTTTCTGCCATTACCGAAAGTGACGCTCCTTCGCGAACATCAACCCCCTTAGAAATAATTGCTTGTCGGATTTTTTCTTTTAACTCTTGAAATTTTTCTATTTTTTCTGCTATCGTCATGCTCCTTCTCCTCAATATTCTTGAATGACTTCTTTCAAAATCAAATCCCACCTTGCAAAGGTCAGAACACTTTCATTCGGATTTGAAATATTCAATCGATAAAATTTGTATGATGCATTATGCGTTAATTCATGCGTACGAAGTTCGCTTGCCGAAAATGTATTGCTGTTCGAAATCGAAAACAGTTGAGTCCACGTTATTCCATCATTTGAACCAAGCAAAGCATAGTCGCGTGGAGCTGCGACACACCATCCATCGCTTCTTGCTCCGATACTGAATACATTGATGAATTTAGCAACAGGCAATTCGACTTGTATCCATCCTGAGGTTTCACCGCTTAATTCGAATCGTGTATCGAATCGTTTATCAAACAGGTATATTCTCTTATGGCTCGAATGCTCCGTGCTTGAGGATAATCTATAAATTCCATCTATTCCTGTTGTTGTATCAGAAGTCATTGTCGGCACAATATTTCCGTATTTATTCAAATATCTTTTGTATTCTTTCTTTATCGTTCCGAGCGAAAATTCACCTAAAGAATAATCAGATCCGCCGCCATCTGCTGTGATTACTAATCGATAATATAAATATGCGGTTTCATTATTTTGAAAAGCAAAAGTTTGAGTTTCTCCGGTAGAAGACCATGTCACATTGCTTTGAGATAATAATGTGTTCCAATTTTCTGCGTCATTGCTTCCTTGAATTTCGAACTCTGTTGGAGCTTGGTTTAAATATCCGTCTGATCTGCTGGTTATTTTAGCGACATTACATATTGTTGCTGTCGGAAATTTGATTTGCAGCCATTGAGTTCCTGTTCCGCTTGATGCCCATTTTGTTGAGCTGTCGCCATCGAACGCATAAAAAGGAGCATGACCGTCATTATATTGTGAACTCGCAGTTGCCTCGTATCCGTCTTGATTGGAGGAAGATAATTTCGGAACGCTGCTGTAAAAATTCCATTTTCCTGAATCTCTGCGAAATAATCTAAAACGAGAAATCCGCCAATATCCGTCAGCTCTGCTGTTTGAAATACAAGTTAATTTATAAAATTTGTAAGCAGTTGCATTTTCGAATTCGTGCCAGCGAGTTTCAAATTTATAGAAGTCTCGTTGATACTGTCTTTCTAAAAGTAAAGTCCAGTTCTCATTATCATTTGAACCTTCCAATTTATACCAACGCATCGTGCGATCTAAATAATCATTCGGTCCGGCGATATCCAAGAAATTTGCGATTTGCGGTTCAGTAAATTCGTACTTAATCCAGTAAGTTAAATCTTCGGTATCATCAGGATTTTGCTGAACATATATTGATGATGAAGGCGAAACATCCGTTAAATCTGATGCACTTCCGCTGTATAATTTGCTGTAAGTTAGTTTTCCCCAAGAAGTTACATCAGAATCCATTTTCGGAGTCAACAAAACTAATTCACTTTCGTTATTATCGATTTTCGTTCCCCACAATTGCATTGATCGATGATAATTTGAGTTTTGCCAGCCGATATATAATTTGTAATAGCGAAAGCATCCTTTTAGTTCGGTAAAAATGTTTCCGCTTACGGTTTCATTTGTTATGTAAATTAATGTCGTCCAGTTTTGTTTATCGTTGGAGGCTTTTAAACAAAATTCGCTGAAAGTTTGATCCGAATATTGCGAAGTAAAATAAATGTAATCGACAACAACCAGCGAAGAAAATTCAAAATAAAATTCTCGTCCGAAAAAATTTACGTTACTTGTTGAAGATTGCAATTGATCGTGTGCTGACCAATCTGAACCATTGTACGTTACGCATAAATCCGAGTGAATATCATCACCGTAGTTTGGAGTTAATAAGGTTGGTTCGGGAGCATCGAGTCGAGAAATTTCGACATTGTAACTGGGAACTCCTAATTTTTTCGAAAAAGTAAGTTTTGTGATACCTCGATTAATTGGCAGCGGAGAAATTTTCGGACTCAAGTTTTCATTGAACGAAATTAAATGCGTTCCATCAGAAATAATTTCTAAGACAAAAGAAAAATCATTAGAAGGTTCAAAATCAGTTTTGAATTGAAGAACTAAATCTTCAGTTATGAATAAACGATATTGCAAATGCTCTTCTAAATCGATGATTCCGTTGTTGCAAATTTTTACATTTCCTAAGTTATAAATTGTAGCGTTGCTTGCCATATCGCCGATCTCCATTTCACCAAATGAATTAATTGAAAGATTTTCTCCAAGCTTTACGACTCCGAAATTTGAAAAAGTCGCAGGATTTATTTCGTTTCTTGAAATCGTGCCGTCATTATTTTTTAGACCATCGCCAGTTTTGATGATTCCAAATTCTTCAGTTGTTGCTTTTGAAATTATCGGAGCTGAAATTGTTCCTTCATTTACATCAAGACCTTCACCAATTTTCACCAAACCAAAATTTTCATGAGTTGCGATTGAAATTTCTTCAGATATATTTTCAATTTCATCACAAAAAATTACAGACGAATTATTTTCTGGCCCTAAGTCTGACTTAGCTCGATAATTCGTGAGTTTTACTTTCGGAAGTTGCTTATCATTTTCAATTTCGGTTTCATCTTTAAAAATATGAGTTTCGTTTGCTTGGCTTGTTTCAGAATTTTCCTGAATCGTCATTCCGTTTTTCGAAACATCTAAAATGTTGCCCCAAGCAGTATCGAAATTTTCGTTTGTTTTTTTAATTGAACACTGGCCTAATTTCCCTCCGGCATCTCCACCACCATCTAAACATTCGAAACCATCGCCATCAGAATTAACGACCAAATATCGATTCGCAGAAATATTTTGTATCTCTGAATTTTCTACTGAATAAGGTAAATGTACGGCTCTGTTTTCTAAATCTGAAACTGTTTCCGATAATTTTTCGATTTTTTCTTCGGTATTTTTGACATCACTATCGATCATTACAAGCGTCGAGCGCAAATTATTGATGTCATCAACAACATCATGATTTTTGTTTGGCAATGAGTAATGACGATTTTGAGTTATCATTCTCCGACCATTGCCTCCAATGCTGTTTCTATTGCATCGATTCGATTTTCGAGCAACTTAATTTTTGGATTTAAACAAGTTAGCAACCAGGTATGAACTTCTTTTGCTGTTACACATTTAAAAGTGTAAACCGTATTCTTTTCTGAAATAGTTGCGATTGGTGTTGTCCCGTCAGATACTCCAGAAAAAGTTTGATGGGGAAATACCAAAACCAAATTTTTTCCTGCTTCGGAATTGCCAACCAAATTTATCGGAAGTTTATTTTCGGATATTGAAACAATCTCAATTCGGTCTCCGATCTGCGGTGATTTTGGAAATGTAAATTTAGTCGCCATTATCAATACTCCCTCGTGGTTATGTGTTCGATTAATTGAATTTCAGAAATTGTTATGTATGCGGATTTCGTATTTACCGCCTCAACTTTATAAAATTTGTAAGCTGTATCATAATTCAAATCCCATGTTTTTGTTTCGTTATGAGTCCATGTAAGCTTGCCGGAATTCAGTAACTCATCGTAATTTTCTCCGTCATTTGAGCCATACAAAACAAATGAATCGGGTTCTTCATTCGAGAATCCGCCAGACATTCTGAACATATTGGCTTTATCTGCTTCAGGAAGTTCAATTTGAATCCAGCCAGATTGTGTTTTTGTCGTCCATGAACTTGAATCAGAAATAGTGTTGTTAAATGCTTCAAACGGATTGTAAACTTTTGCTCCGGAATAGATTGAATTCGCAGTAACAACAAAACCGTCTTGCGAGTTAGCTGTCATAATTGGAGTTAATCTGCGATAAGCA
>CAJODB010000030.1 GCA_905233185.1 uncultured Alphaproteobacteria bacterium
AACTTCAGCTGTGTCTGATTCATCTGTCCACTTTAGCCAAAGTTCTTGAATTTTCTTTCTGAAATCTGCATTTTTCGCTTTAGATTGTGGCTTGATTCCCGTTCCAATACAGTTTGAGACAATAGCTTCAATGGCATTCATTGCGTACGGATTTTTTCGTACAATATCATGTGATCGGGTTCGTAAAGTGTTTAAATTGGAAGCCAAAAGAGAATTGATAGACGAATTTGACGGATACCAATTTCCAAGGCGCTTGCCATATCCCGCTCCGTCATAAGCTGCCGTTGATTTTTTCTTCAGGAAATTTGCAATCGATCGGAAGATGCTCATCGCAGATCCTCCGCAAAAAACGTATTTTTAATTTGATTCGCAATCGCTTTTATTACAGGAACACAAACGCTGTTACCAAGCTGCTTGTATATTTGAGTTTTTGGTACTTTATCGATGATAAATGTATCGGGAAATCCTTGTAATCTCGCACATTCTCTTTCTGTGAGTCGTCTCGGATTGCCTGTCGGATGTTGCAGCATAATTTTTTCGGGATGGCTGAGATATCTGGCGACTAACGTTGTTGTATAAGACTCGTTTTCATCAAATATTTTGTAGGAACACCAACCTGTTGAACCGTATTTCATTCGTTCTTGAATATGATTCCATCGGTGATCACTGAGACAGTAGCTTGCATCAACGTCTTTTTCTATTATGTCTGATACTCTAGTTTTTATTCCTAACGACTTCGGAAACTCAAAATTTTTGCTGTAATCTAAACTGCCGACAATATATAAACGGCGTCTGTTTTGTGGGACTCCGAAATCTTTGCCACTCAGAATTTCATACTTAACCTTGTATCCAAGCTCTTTCAGATGTTCCAATATTAATTGAAAAATTTCACCGTTATTTATATTTTTCAGATTGGGTACGTTTTCGAGCAAGAACACTTTTGGCTTTTTAGCTTTTAAAATTCTTTCGATTTCAAAAAATGCCTGACCTCGTTCATCGGCAAAGCCTTTTTTAAGTCCTGCAACAGAAAATGATTGACAAGGAAAGCCTGCTAGTAAAATGTCATGATCAGGGATTTCTGAAACTGAAATTTTTCTTATGTCACCGAAGATGTTTTTATCGCCAAAATTTGCGCTGTAAGTAGTAACAGCATGTTTATCGATTTCGCTCGTGAAAACGCAATCAACATTTTCTTTTCCGAAAGCTTGTTCAAAACCAAGACGAATACCCCCGATTCCTGCGTATAAATCAGCGATTCTTATCATCGAACCCCCTTTGAGGTCGAAAAAATCACCTGACGTTTGCGAGGATTCGTTTCCGAAAGACCGGCTTTTATTTGGCTGCGAAGCTTAAGTAAATCAGCAAGATTAATCGGTGCATATTGAACATGCGTGTCTCCGTAAGAAACTGAAGTAACTCGCTTCCCTGACTGCAAATCGCAAATAGCTTTTTCTACCGCTTCCAAATATTCCTGCGTATACATAAAACACCATCGTGCTACATATACTTATTCAGTTTTTCTCGAAAAAATGTTCAGGAAAAATTCAATTTTTTTAAATCTGATTGATTTACTACGGAACTATCACTTGCAGTTTTTCTTGAAATACCAATTTATTTTACAAACTGAGCTTTTTATCAGAATTGGGACTGTCCCATAAAATTTTTTCTTATATCTTATGAATTTTGAGGGACCTACTGCGACCGCATGAAACATAATCAGTTTTCATAAAACACTTAGCCCCTGCAGAAGCGAAATGGTACAAAACCACACTTCCACGTTTTTCTTGAAAGCCAATACCAAGATTGCTCCTGCTGGTTGTGTACCAAAAGACTTATAAAAGATCGTGAACACAGCCGCCTGACCACTAAAAGAACGCATAACGCCCCTACCAACACCTAGGCTCAAAATAGCATCGATACGAAGCTTTCAGAGCAAAACAGCCATATAAATATTTACCACCGTTTGATTAACCTAAAACATCACTTTGCAGCGGCAAAACCAACTACCTGAGGTTGTTCCACTGCATCATGCTGAATCCTTTTTATTTCATCGGCAACATTATTACGAGCTTGGAGCATATGTCTAGCTGCTTGTAACATATCTCCTATATTGTTCATTGGCCTATCAGATGCCAATTGTGGTGCATCAGACAACAAAAGCTCTGCAACTCTAACACACTCGTTAAGCATATCCACTCCATACAACTCTTTTTTCGCCTGACCAAAAAGAGCTTTTACTACGTACGTCGCAGCAGCTATTATTTTATTTCTTTCGAAAGGAACGATAGAACTAAAAGTTCTTCTTCTCTCTTCCCCCTCCAATACATGATCCCCATAAAGAGTTAAATACTCACTTGCAAGACTTCCGTCCTCTCCATCATGGATAGCTTGCAATCTATCGAACAAATACTGCTTGTTAATTGCATGCTCGGTAATAGTACGACTAAACATTTGATTCATAGAATGACATTCAAAGATAAAGAACGCACAACACACCAACTCTATCTTTACTATTCTTAACATTTCGACCTCCTCATATACTTGCAATAGGTTTATCATAAAAAACCACATTCTTATCGGGAATAGGTAATACCCCACCTCTTTCAAAAGCGCTGTTAAAAAATTTATATGGAACTAAAGGAAATCTGCTATCTCTGTGAGAATACCTAACACTATCCGCATGGTGAGGTTCTCCTTCTAGGTTAAAATCCGACTGATTCAGCCTATCACGGAGTAAATTTCCCCCCGAAAATACGATTCCAAAAATCTCAGCGAGCTCTTCTGCGTCATCCCAAATATCTGCCAAATGAATTACATATTCACTCGATAGCACTCCGCTAACAAAAAGAGCAGGACCTACATTCAAAAAGGCGGGATCACCGACCATATTTTCAAGACCTATGCGTAAATAATGCCCTAATTCATGTTTCAGTGTGGAAGATGCCTGCAGTTGCCTCCACTGTGTTTCCACATGTGTCTGTTCAAATCCGTTGGATAAAATTGGACCCGTCACTAAATTACAATTACATGGATTGCCTGTTATAATTATCGTATTATCTGCGGGAGCATACTGATCTTGGGCCGTCGGATCAAATACCAATCTAAAACGCAAAGCATCTACATTTGCTCGAAGATTACTTTCATGAACATTCAAAATCCTAATTACATTATTTATTACCGCTGTTGCGACAGCAGAATCTGTAATTGTAATTGAATCTCCATTAGCACATTGAAAAATGCGATTCGAAACGAACACAACTGGATTATTGAAGAGAGCATTAAAGACTACACTCGGATCTATATGCCCGTTTGCGAAACCTATCAAATCACTTATAAAATCAGCAGCACTATCATTACGTGCAATATTAATCCCCACCAGCAAATTAGCGCAAATATTTATACTATCTAATAAATTACTGCTTATTTCAGAATTCATATCATAGATTACAGTTCTTACTGAATCTACACACTGTATCCGTGGTTCCAATTTTGCTATAATCCTGTACATTATCTCTCTACCAATAACATTTTGCGCATGAGCTAACAAAATCGGATCCATTGGATTCCCACCAACTCCAGTTGGGTCTTCAACCCTACCTCCCCTGCTACAAGCAACAAATTGTTGAACAAACTGAGCATCTAGTGGCGGAGCAAAATGCCCAGTAACACCAATAGCTAAATCTATTCCCACCACGCTACCAGCCCCATCATATTGTACAGCTAAAGCATTTAAACGATTCCCTTCCCATGCTGGCATCCCAGCACTTCTATCATACTGGTGAATCGGCACCATGCAACACGCATCACCGAAGAAACATAAAACAACAAATACTAAATTTTTAATCTCTATCATAACCCCACCTCTCGATCCTATTTTATCTTATTGAATCATCCATTACAACAACTATAAGGATGTATTTCAGAGTGCAGGTATAAAAAAATTTGAAGAAAAAATATTCTATGATTTTACTCCCACTTTTAAAAATCTTCTATTTTGGAGGAAAATCAAAAAAATTGGTGATTTTTACAAACAAAACAATGACCTTCGATTTTGTTCTTTTGAATTTTTATCCACTAGGATTTTTTTCATGCGCAGCCTCAGGAATATGTTCAAGACTGTTTCATAATTTTTTTTAACGATTCTTTGAGAAATGAAATAAAATCCAGAAAGATAGATCTAAAATTTATCGTCTTTTGAGAAAACGAGAGATGGAAAAGATAAAAGATTATAAGCTTAAATCCACCGACTTTTGATTATTTTCGGTTTGGATTTTTTCTTAGGTGAATTTGAGTTTTCGACTTTTTCTTTTATTGCTGCAATTTGTTCCCATTTTTGATCTGTCCAACGATCGATTCCGAGAGCAATTGCTGCTGCACGTGCATAAATTCGGCAGTCGAGAGCTTCGTTTCGATCGCGTGTTTTCTGCCATTCTCTTTTCGGATATCCTTTTACAATTTTCGTAACTAGCTGCTCAGCTGTGATCTGTTTAAAATATTCCGTATTGTATTCGGGGAAGTGTAAATAGCCATGCGGAACAGCTCCATCGTCATCACGTGTTTGTTTCAGCCAGCCGTATAATTCACTTTTCAAAATTGAGACGCCGATTTTCCATAAACGAACGCCGTTTGTAATCTTCTTTCCTCGAAAATTTATATCAACTTTAGTCGGAGCATTCAAAGGCACAAGTGAATTATCGATTCCTTTTACAGCCATAACGTTGTGAGCTGATTGAGTTCGCACCCAAGCGTAAACTTCCTGCGTAGAAAATCCTGAATCGATCGCGAGCATATTTATTTTTCGAAAAACACCGTCTTCGCTTTCAAAATTTTCGTTTACGATTTCGGATAATTTTTTCCAAACTTCAGGTGAA
>CAJODB010000031.1 GCA_905233185.1 uncultured Alphaproteobacteria bacterium
TTCGCTACTGGTGATAGAGGCGGAAGTATTATTGATTTGGCTGCTTTTGCTTACAATTGCGATATTGTGGAAGCTGCTAAACATTTACAGCAACTTTTTCCTTCTTTAGCTGGTGAGTCTGTTGCCGCAGACATAATACCAGCTAAGAAGAAAAAACTAGACCCTAAATACGTATGGAGTTTATCGAAAATTAAACAGCATAAGTATCTAGATAAGAAAAAAGTAACAATTGGCAATGCAAGAGTCAATATTTATAAAGGAAATGCACAATTAGTGATTCCGTTGACTGATTTTTGTCCAGCAAATGCGGAAAATCTACAGATTAAAGGACTTCAATTTATAGATAAAAACGGAGAGAAATTTTTCCCCCTGCCTTTTAAAGGATTGTTTCATGTTGCATCTGATTATGATATCTCAAAAGAAATAATAGTAATCGCTGAAGGTTATGCAACAGCTCGAAGTATTGCAGAATCAACAGATTTTTACGTTATTGCAGCGATGTCTTCATGTAATTTGAAAACTGTAGCTGAAAAAATTTCAAAGCAATTTACAAACGCGAAAATCATTGTTGCAGCAGATAACGACGAGGCAGGCAGAAAATCTGCGGAAGAAGCTAAACAAGCTACCGTTGAAATCGTCTACCCAACGCATGAATGCAATGATTTTAATGATCTGCATATGGTTTATGGAACAGAGGCAGTAAAAGCCTGTTTCAAGGAGGTGTTTCATGAATAAGGAAAACACCAAGATTATTTCTAACCTGCAAGAAAAAGACAATGTTATCGATATCAAAGAACAAGTTTTGCATGAGAATGTTCAACCAAAAGAAGTGAAGAATAAATCAAATTCAATTATATATTTTTCAGATAAAAATAAAGGTCTTTCAGATGAAAATGGACGAATTAGCGATTATATAGAAGTTATTGCATTATCCAGAACAATAGACAGTAAAGAATGGAAAAAGAACATTCACTTCATTGATATGGATGGAGAAATACGTGAATGTAATATTTCTCAAAAAACACTTTTGAAAAAGCAAGAAACTTTGGAAATGTTAGGAGATCATGGCTTCTGTTTGTCTTGTTATTCAGATCGTTTGATGATGTATCTCCGTTATGCAAAACCTTCCAGAAGAATTACAGAAGTAAAAAGAATTGGCTGGATTAACGCTAAGGCTTTCATCTGTCCGTCTTTTATTATTAACAAAGATAAGGATAAATCCTTTTCTCTTGAGGACAACTGTAAAAAAGCAACAGGTTTTGAAGAACAAAATACTCTTGATGAATGGAAAGGTGGGGTTTGTACTTTATGTGAAGGTAATGCTATTCCGACATTATCCTTATGTGCAGGTTTATCAGGAATTGTACTGAAACAATTAAATTTGAATCCTATCATGATAAATCTTATAGGGCGAAGTTCGATTGGTAAAACAACCGCTTTATATGTAGCAGCTTCATTATGGGGCAATCCGAAAGAATTTATTCAACAATGGAGAACAACATCAAACGCCTTAGAAGTCATCGCTGAGTCTTATAATGATTGCGTACTGATTCTGGATGAACTTGGACAAGTCAGTTCCAAAGATGTAGGGAATATTATCTATATGCTTGGAAATTCAAAAGGCAAAAGTCGATTAAATAAGGATTCAGAACTTAAAGAGAATAAAAAGTGGTCAATTGCTGTCCTGAGTTCTGGAGAAGTAAGTATATCAGATAAAATTACAGAAGGTGGTTCATCTGTTAAAGCAGGTCAATTGGTGCGCTGTATAGACATAGATGCTTTACGCTCAGATCAATTTGGAGTTTTCGATACAATGCATGATGATATTGAAGATTCTGCTCAATTTTCGAACTTGCTAAAAGATGAAACTATGAAATATTACGGTGTTGCCGCGAAAGCCTTTATTCAAGCTCTAATTGATGCTTCTATTGATTTACAATCTCTTTATGAAGAACATAAGAGAATAATTATGGCAAGGTTAGGAAGAGGAATCGATGGACAGGTCATAAGAGTCGCTGAAACTTTTGCCTTACTTGCTATGGTTGGAGATTTAGCATGTACATTCAATGTATTTACTCATAGAGGTAATGAATTAGTGGATTTAATTCATGGTTTATTCGAAGAATGGCTAAAAAACAGAGGAACTACTCAATCAATTGAGGAAAAGACCGTTTTGGATTGTTTAATTAATTCACTTGAAGCCAATAAAAACCGTTTTGACCTAGCAGACGGAACATTTAAAACGAATTCTCCTGTTTGGTGGGGAATTCGTAAAATATTTAACGATTCTGAATGTTATTATATTGCTTCGGGAATTTTTCAGAGTGAAATATTCAAAGGATTTAATATGAAAGTTGTTAGAAAAATTTTGGTAGATAAGAAAATGCTGATACTTGATGGAAATAATAAAAATCCGAAATGTCATTACACAAAACCACCTAATAAAAGAATGGTTACAATTGAAATAAAACAATCGGAAATGGAGAAAGAGAGCGCTACATAAAAGTTAGAAAACTATCGTTTTTTAGGTGGAAAACGTGGAATGTTAATATTTCAGCAAAAAATGGTGGAAAATAAAGTGGAATTATTCCACGTTTGCATCCGTAGATAAATGCTAAAATTTCAACAAATTCCACCTGTCCACCTTTTCCACCCGATTTTTTATTATAATTCTAGTATTCCGCAAAATCTTTCAAAAGATTCAATCATATACAACGGTAAATCGTAAAGATTTTCAGTTTGTTTATAGTTCGCTAAAGATGTTCTCACGCAAATTTCAGGTTTGAATTTTTCATTATAAAAAGCCAAGCTCTTAGCTTGCAGATTTATTCCGGCTTTCACTTCAATCGGTACAATTATTGAACCGATTTGTGCTACAAAATCAATTTCCGCATCGCCCTTATTATTCACCCAATAACCAATTTCAACATCATCTTTTGTGCTCATCTCCTGTAATACAAACTGCTCTGTCATTGCTCCCTTAAATTCCGTAAAAATACGAGAACCTTCCAGCAATACTCGAACATCAAGACTCGTTTTTGCTGCAAGTAATCCAACGTCAAGCATGAATAATTTGAAAATATTCTCTTCTTTATATCCTGAAATCGGCAATGACGGTTTTTTAATCCTATTTACCTGATAAATCAATCCGCTGTCTTTTAGCCACTGAATAGCTGAATCATAATCTATCGATCGTGCACTCCGATTTTCTACTTCTTTGTAAATGAACTTTTTATTCTCCTTAGCCAATTGAACAGGAATCGATTCCCATAATTTATTAGCTTTATCCAAAATTTCGCTTGGAATATGATGTGAAAAATCGCTTTTATAATCACTTAAAATCCGTTTTTGCAGTTGGCGCACTTTTTGAAAATCTTTGTTGCTAACATAATTTGCAACAACTTCAGGCATTCCTCCGACATAAAAATACGTCCGCAAGTAATCTGTTAATTTCTCATGAAAAAGGTCAATAAAATCAAACTGCAAATTATTTATGATTTCACAAAGTTGATTTTCGCCAAGAGCCTCTAAAAATTCGAGAAAAGTCATTGGATACATATAAAGAGCATCGACTTTGCCGACAGGAAATGATACGCCTTGATGAATAGCAACTCCGAGTAAACTGCCAGCAGCAATAATGTGATAATTCGGACAATCTTCACAAAAATATTTAAGGGCGGTTATAGCTTTCGGACACACTTGAATTTCATCGAAAATAATAAGCATATCAGGAGAAATTTTCTTGTGCGTTTCGATCTCCAGTCCTTGAAGTAGCACCAACGGTTCAAGCGTTTTTTCAAATAAAGCACAAACTCGTTCATTACGTTCAAAATTTACGTACACAAAATCAGGAAATTGCGTTTTGCCGAATTCTTCCATAACCCAGCTTTTCCCTACTTGTCTTGCTCCATAAATCAGTAGAGGTTTTCTAGCTTTTTTATGCTTCCATTTAGATAATTGCTGTAATATCAGACGTTTCATGGTTTTTTTCTTACACTTTTTAGAGTGACTTTTTAGTATTTTATAACACTTTTCCGACCTACTTTTATAGCTAATGTAACACTTTTACGACCGTAAAACAAGATAATTGATACACTTTTACGACCAAATTTTTGGTGATTTGTAACACTTTTTAGAGGGAGTTTTTCAAGTTTTGCTACACTTTTCAGACCGAGATTTATATTTTCTTTCTCTGTTTCCGGAAAACTCAAACGGGAAGATAAACGGATTTTTGCTTTTTTCTGATCTTTTGTAAGATATATGCAGATTTTTCTAGGAATTTATGGGGACAAAACAGGATTCTTTCACATATCGATGCAAAGTGTTCCAATTGCAGCCGAGCATTC
>CAJODB010000032.1 GCA_905233185.1 uncultured Alphaproteobacteria bacterium
TGGAATCCTGCAATTTAATTACTTTAGTCCGAAAATCAAAAAGATGATCATGAACGGCTGGATGCCGAAAAATTTCTCGACTCAACAGATCCTGACAGGAAAAATTCCGCTTCTTTGGAGTGAGCAAGAAAAAACGATCGTCTGAAAAGAAAAATCGATAAAAACCCAATAAAAACAAAGAATTAACTTGATAAAGAAGAAAGTAGCGTTATATTACAAGACAAGGTAAGGATAGAGGAAAAAATGAACGATATCAATAAGTTAAATGCAAAAAACAGCGATGATATATTTGTCGATGAAGATGGCATAGAATGGCATAAAGTTTGTTCCAGGGATTATGTTGTAATGACTGATGATGAGCCTTTGGAAGGCACAGCGACATTGTTTTCCAGAAATGGAGGCAAATGGTTTAAATATGTTGATGTAGAGCATGACATTGATGCCGGCGAACATTGGAGCAAACGTACAGCCAAAATCTACTTTGAAGAGAATCTAGAAATACATCTGGAAGGTAAAATTTACTGGGCACGATAAAAACCCAATAAAAACAAAGAATTAATTTGATAAAGAAGAAAAAGGCGTTATATTACAAAACGAGATAAGGATAGAGGTAAAAAATGAATAATATCAACAAGTTAAACGCAAACAATAAGCTCTTTATAGAGAAATTTGAAACCGTGGAGTCTTCGGGAAAAACGATGCAGGAGCTCGGAATTAATCGCTACGTCTACTGGGCTTATAAGCGCAGCACAGAAGCTGATAATGAGCTCATCAACTTTTACGACATGATTGATGAAGAAGACGCTAAGGATATTATCAAATGCTGTCGCGAAAATGGCGTTAAGGAATTCACGATTTCGAGCAACTCTACAGGAATGATTCGTGCAATTATGGCTTTGGAAGCTCACGGATGCCACTTGAATGGCACAGCCATGGTTAATCGCGATAATCTCCGCATTGATGCAAAACAAATCCCGGCATTTAAGATCGAAATTTTGTAAGAGAGAAGGCTGAATAATCGCCACAGCTTGTTAGAGAGCTCCCTTACGTCCGAAGTGAAATGAGAGACGCTTTACACTAAATTTTAGAGAAGCACAAAAGACACTTTACTTTCATGAATAGTACATCAATCATCTAGTAAACTAGGATCTACCCCAACTAATTTGAAAAGGTTCTCTTTAGTCTCGTAATTCTCACCTAATTCTCGTAGCCTCGTAACACAATTTTGTGGGACATGAATTTTCTCGATATTATCTAGACACAAATTTTCTAATCTGTATAAATAACTTTGAAACTCACTATACCCAACGTCATCATCACCAAAGCACAATGACGAACAAATGCCAGAATCTACAGCAATCATCTTTTTTATCTCTGTTACGGTTTCGGCGACTACTGCTTTATATCTATCTATCACGATAGAACTACTCATCTTTCTATCTAAACAGTCAGTAACAAAATCGCTATACAAGTCAGCATTAACGAAATCCACCAGAAAAGTAAAACAAATCAAGCTCAATAAATTTCTCACTTCAACCTCACGTTCTAGTCTAATTTTAAACTGCTTATACCAGTTTTACAACAGCATTCTTTTGGGTAATAATACGCATTTGATAAATCTTTCCTTGTATAACATTTGTTCAAAAGATTTTTAAATAATCCAGATTCTGGTCTATGAATATAGTTTGGGATAGTATAAAAGTACATTCCATCAATTCCATCTAACCTTGTCATACCAGATGAATGAAAATCATAATCGTCTTTTGTTTTTTTTGATTCACGTATAGGTACAATAAATTCTCCTAACTTTTTAAATTTGCTATAATAGTAACCGATGCACTCTATAACTTTTTGTTTGATTGCCTCGCTTTCTACAAAAGTAAAAAGCTTATGTCCAAATCTGAGGGGAAGTCTTTTTGAAGCTCTATACAAATTTTCAGAAAGTTCATCGCCAGTAGAATTTTCCATAGGAAATCCGCAAATTGTGAGCATCTCTTCAAAATTTACACGGCTCTGATTATCAGGATTTAAGGCACTCCAAATGAATAAAGAAGTTTTCCAACGATCATCTTTTTTTATGTCGCATGCCTTATGATCTCCATAATAGTGTAGAAACAATGGATGTTGTCTAACATCACTACTTCCTGACACGCCATCTTTGCCAGAGGAATAGTTGATCGATCTCCTGTAGTTGTTCAACTTATGAAAAAGATGAACTAATTCGTGAAACATAGCCAGATCAAGATCAGGTTCTTTTTCCGCATACATTACTGTGCTATCAGCTTCTGTATTGGAAAATACTGGAAAACTTAATTTATTCGAAAGCTGTGGCGAAAGACCTAATCCATAAATACCATTTTTCTGATCCCAAGCAGCATTAAAAAAAGCAGGAGCACTTGTTATATACAAGAAAAATGGCTTTTTTTTGGCTTCGATCAAAATTCTATAGAGCAAGGGCTTCCCAATTGTATTATTCGCTATCTTCTCAAACGCAGCTCTTACTTGCTCTGCTTCATACGTAGACAAAGCTCCGTATCTGACTACTGAAATAAGTGATTGTAATATGTTTCTTTTTTTTGTAGGATATAGGGAAATAAACCTTTCTAGGTATGTAATTACTAAACTTTCTAGTTTAGCTACTAATGCTTCTTTAGTTTCTGAGAAATCCGCTTCTTCAATAGAATCAATCCATAAAATTGAAAACAAAGTTTTCTTTGGTGACGCTTCTATCACGCTCATTACATGCTTTCTATATGCTTGTAGTTCTTTAATTGATTGCGCAAATTCTGCATATGTAGTGTTGCCTTTTCCCTTTTGAAGGACATTTGCAATATCTTGCAAGAATTTAAGATTTACTTGTTTATCTGGTTCGGTTCCTTCATTTACATTATTTACTAATTTTCCTATTAGTTCTGGTAGATTAAACGAAATAAGGCCCTCTAATTCAGACATAAATTCTTTGGAGGAGATGGCATTTAATTCTTCTATTAATTTATCCGTTAATTCTGGTTGTTTGCCTTTTTCTGCTTCTATCTTATCATCCAAAGTTGTAGCATAAGTATCAATATTGAATGGAATTATCACAGCAACCGCAATCAATAATATTTTCTGCAAAAAGTTCATATAATTTTTCCCCACTATCTCCTTCATCATACTGAAAACATGTTAACAATCCGTTAAATTTGTTAAATTTTTTACCATATAAGAATGTCGACGATTATTCATGAAAAATCATAATTTCGGAAGCTTGCGGAAGGTATTCAAAACTTTATCCTCTCCTCAGATATTTTTTATTATTTATACTCATTTTCGAGTAAAAGTATTCTTTTGGTTACCAGATGATACTAAATCAATTTTGGTTCGCGAATCCTTGGTAATCAATGCTTTCATGGTTTGCTCCACTTTTCCGTTTTTTGGAGCGACCGCTCCTGCAGACGGAAAATGGAAAACGCCGATTTTATCCAATATTTTCAATGAGATAAATTTTTATGGTCTCCCAATAGCTCATTTATCAATGACAATCTTACTAATATGCATTATACTAATAATTACTTATGTATTTTTAAGAATTAGTAGCTAAGAATATAATTTAAATAACGTTTGATATGTATCGATCGTTTCGATTTCCTCCAAGTATTGATATAAAGATAAACTTCCATAAAAATTGCATAAATCCACAAATATGCTACACTGTAATAGATACTGAAAAGGAATATTAATTTGATAGATATAAGCAAGATTACTCCTCGCAACGATGTGGCCTTCAAGATGCTATTCACAGATCCGAAGCATGAGCGTCTGTTAGTACATTTCCTGAATTGCGCCATAGAAGCTAAAGACCCGATAAAAAGTGCCAAGATTTTGAATAGTGAGATTACTAAACGTCACGTAACGCAAAAAGGGTCTCGTCTGGACGTTCGTGCGGAGACAAATAGCGGCGAAATTGTTGATATCGAACTCCAAGTCGGAAGAGATGAACACATGGTCGGACGTGCGCTGTTCTATTGGTCAGAACTGTTTGCCGGATCGCTTGTGGTGGGAGATCATTACGGAAAATTACGTCGTACAATATCGATTAACATATTGAATTTCAAGCTATTTCATAAAGATGAGAGATATTGGAGGAAATGCCATATTACAGATGATGAGACGCACGAATGCATAACGAATTTGCTGGAAATTCAGTTTCTTGAGCTGGATAAGTTGAAAAAGTTTACCAAAGAAAGTCCGATAACGTTTTGGATTGAGTTTTTTAAGAACCCATATTCTGAAGAATGCAAAGAACTGTATAAATTTATTCCAGAATTAAAAGAAGCAAAAGAAGTATTTGAAGCGGCAAAAGCA
>CAJODB010000033.1:0-4233 GCA_905233185.1 uncultured Alphaproteobacteria bacterium
TTTTAAAATTCTTTCGATTTCAAAAAATGCCTGACCGCGCTCATCATTAAATCCCTTTTTTAATCCTGCAACAGAAAATGATTGGCACGGAAAACCTGCCAGTAAAATATCATAATCAGGAATTTCTGAAGCCGAAATTTTTCTTATGTCACCGAAGATGTTTTTATCTTCGAAATTTGCGGTGTAAGTCATGACAGCATATTTATCGATTTCGCTGGTGAAAACGCAATCAACATTTTCTTTTCCGAAAGCCTGTTCAAAGCCAAGCCGAATGCCTCCGATTCCTGCGTATAAATCAGCGATCCTTATCATCGCACCCCCTTTGAGGTCGAAAAGATCACCTGACGTTTGCGAGAATTTGTTTCCGAAATACCGGCTTTTATTTGGCTGCGAAGCTTCAGTAAATCAGCAAGATTAATCGGCGCATACTGAACATGAGTATCTCCGTAAGAAACCGAAGTCACTCGTTTCCCCGACTGTAAATCGCAAATCGCTTTTTCTACTGCTTCCAAATATTCCTGCGTATACATAAAACACCATCCTCCATTTGTATATATTCAACGGAGGTTTGATTTTTTCTCACGGATTTTGAAAATTTTTTAAGATTCGATAGGCCGGAAGTATTTTTGAGGTAACCTTCTTAAAGAAAGTTTTATTCTGAATCTTAGAATGTACGAATTTTGTTTTCTAAATTTTTCAAGAAATCTATGATTTCATTCCATTCAGGATAATCACCATAAATCATTAATTTCATTTTTTGATAATCGTTGCTCAAAAAATCCATATTGTATTCAGATGGAATTAACTCTATCGTCTTTTGCTGAGCCAAATCATAATTTGCCCAAGTGCAAGGATAAAATCTTTTTTTGAAATCAACAACGGCTTCTAATAAATCTATCCTTTGTAAAGCTGAATCCAAAATAAAATAATGTCCCATTTGATACACATCATAATAGTGTCGTGAATAGCGTTCAGGATGTTTATGCTTTTCGGTGCGAAAATGTTCACGATGTAAAATAGTAATTTTTTCCCAAAATGTTCGTTCAGCTACAATTGTCGGCACAATTATGTCTTCAAAATTCAGACTTGCTATGCAATCGATATACGGTTTGATTTTGTAATTACTGTTTGGAATCCACGAAGCCAGCGGTCCGATCTCAAGTTTTATAAAAGGTAACAAATAATCATTATCAATACCCTTAGGATATTTGATGTTCAAAATATTTTTATCATCATTATCTAATTCGACTGCACAAATATCTTCAGTTATTTTTTGAATTTTATTTTTCAAATCCGTCGCTATATATTTTTGCGAATCTTCAATAAGGGATTTATTTAAAGAAATTTGTTTCGTCTTTGAAGATTGGATCAGGTCACGTCCGTTCAAAATAACATCGCAATTAAGAATCAGATCGATATCTTCTGAAAAACGCTCTATAACGTTAAAAACTTTTGAAAGAGAAGTTCCTCCTTTAAAGCACAGTAATTCTTGCAGGTCTTTATCTGAAAAAAGTCGTTTTAATGTCCAACAAACCCAAAAATCTTTCTCAATCATAGCTGCATTCATATTTTTGATTTTTGCAGATTCAAGAAAAACGGCTTTTCTTTCTGAGACCGTCGCTCGTGCAATTTCTTCCAACATCATATTATGCTCCGAAGTTTTCTATAATAGAATTAATGCAATTTTGTACCCATATAACAGCTGTTGAGCTCTGCTTTTTTATTTTCAGCCATTCTTTTTGTGAAAATTTAGACGCCAATTTTTGCAAAAATTCCTCAGTTATGTTTTTTTCTCCAATTGCCTTTATTGCTTGCACAACCAACATTGCGTTTTTATCGGTAATTGTCGCTTCCTTAAAACTCATGTGTTTGAAATTTAAAATTTGCTCTAAGATTGCATATTGCTTATTAGGCCCATCGGATAAATACGTATAGTTACCGTTTACCTGATTGGAAAGCCCCAAATAAGTCAGCGCAGTGTCTCCGGTAGGCTGAATACGCCAATTAAATTTTCTCGCAATCGCATTAGCTACTTGCTGCATGTCGGGAGCAACATTTTTTTTGAGCAATTTGCTGTACAAGGGGTAATCATACACTCCTTGTATTAACCTTCGGATTCTATTTTCCTTAGTTAAATCTTCAAGTGAATTTCCTATTTCCCATCGTTTAAAATCTTGCATAAAATCATTTGGCGTAAAAGCCCAACCCCTTCCTCTGCCATAAATTCGTGATACTATTTTATTTTTTACAGTTTTTCGCATGTTTACTCATTCACTTCTTACATAAAAAGAGCATATTTTTTGTGTAAAGTAAAGGGGTAAAAATCATATCCAGCTGCTTTTCACTACTTTCGGTCTGGACTTTTTCGCAGGTAAATTTTCGATTTTTTCTTTTGCTTCGGAAATTTGTTCCCATTTTTGATCTGTCCAGCGGTCGATGCCGAGAGCAATTGCAGCTGCTCGTGCATAAATTCGGCAATCGAGAGCCTCATTCCGATCTCGTGTTTTCTGCCATTCTCGTTTTGGGTAGCCTTTTACAATTTTTGTGACGAGCTGTTCGGCAGTGAGTTGTTTAAAATATTCTGTATTATATTCGGGAAAATGCAAATAACCATGAGGAATTGATCCGTTTTCGTTTCGTGTTTGTTTCAGCCAACCATATAATTCACTTTTCAAAATTGAAACGCCGATTTTCCATAATCGAACGCCGTTTGTAATTTTTTTCCCTCGAAAATTTACGTCAACTTTGGTGGGAGCATTCAGAGGCACAAGTGAGTTATCAATTCCTTTTATCGCCATGACGTTTTGAACCGATTGAGTTCGCACCCAAGCATAAACTTCCTGCGTAGAAAATCCCGAATCGATCGCAAGCATATTTATTTTTCGAAAAACGCTGTCTTCACTTTCGAAATTTTCATTCACGATTTCGGATAATTTTTTCCAAACTTCAGGTGAAGTCGGACTGCCGTAAATAGTGCGATAATCAACTGACCAACTTTCGCGATTTTTTCCCCAAGCAACGATTTCTAATTCCAATCGATCATTTTGAACATCAACTCCAGCCGTTAAAACGTATCCGCCTTTCGGAACAATTCCGATTTTATATTTTTCACGCCGATCGAATAAAACACCCCAATCAGGAGCATCGCCTTTTTCTTCCCAAGTTAATCCGAGAGTCGTGTTCGTCCATGCTTTCAAAAGTTGCTCGTCATATTTCGCTATTTCATAATTTTGCAAGCAAGCGTTCCAGCTCAGCCAACCAACAGGTGAATAAAGCGAATTCAAATGAAATCCGATTACTTTTTCTGAGATTTTTTCTTCGTTTGTCGCTCGCCATTCGCCTCGTCTGAGCATATCGGTTTTATGATGTTCCTCAATATTTCCTTTACAGCATTCACAAACATAAAAAGATTCAGAATGTTCTTTATCATAGTGTAAGTTCTCCCATTTTAGAGTTTGAAAATGTCCGCAAAAAGGACATGGCACAAAAAAATATCGCTGATCGGTTTCCTCAAATTCTTTTTCGATTCGCGAAAGTCCTTTAATTGTCGGAGTCGAAACGATGAAAATTTTTCTGCGAGCAAAAGTCGCTGTTCGTTGAATAGCCAAAGTTAAAGGATCGCCTTCAGAGTCAGCATCAGGCGGATAAGCGTCAACTTCATCCAAAAACAAATATCGAACAGGCATTGAACGAAGTCCGACAGCAGAATTTGCACCTGTGATTACAACAATTCCTCCCGGAAATTCTTTCGATTGAACTGTATTTCCTGAATCTCTTGAGCGAGGATCTTTTACTTTATCACGCAAGCACAAAGTATCTTCAATCAGAGGCGCTAGACGACCTTTCGACCAACGTTTTCCCATCTCAACAGTTGGCTGAACCACAAGCATCGGCCCAGGAGCTTGATCAATCATGTAACCAACCCAATTATTTCCTGCCTCAGTTCCTCCAATCTGCGAACCTTTCATAAAAACAACTTTTTCGTAACTTGAAGATGGCGAAAGCGCGTCCATGATGTCTTTTAAATAGGGAGTCCTTGACGTGCGAAATCTACCGGGTTCTGATGACGCTGTTTGTGATAAAATTCTATTGGCATCTGCCCAATCTGAGACAGAAATTTCAGAATCAGGTTTAATTCCGCTGTTAAAACTGTCCGATAAAATTTTAGCTGATGTCATGGTGCGATAATTCCTCAAGCACCTGTCGCAATTCTTTCGTCAATATTTTGTGAAT
>CAJODB010000033.1:4262-8385 GCA_905233185.1 uncultured Alphaproteobacteria bacterium
CGCTGAGATTCGATCTGGAACATTCAAAATTCCGTCACGAACAGCTTTGGCTTTAGCATAAAAAACTCTGTTGACCTCTGCCATTGAAACTAATTCGCCGAGCTTTTCTTTAACTTCGGCTTCGATTAATTTTCCTTTTTCGATTTCGTTTTTTAGTTTCGTTTTTACCAAAAGATTATGCATGTCATCCTGCACAAAATAACTGCCGTGATTTTTTCTTTGGCGCGGCAGGTCAATATTGCGTTTCATTTCCAATTCTGCATTCGCAGTGTATTCGTCAATCATTCCGTCAATCAAATGAATCTTTCCTTGCTTTATCAATTTTCCGACATACTGTTTTGAAAATCCCTGCCTGCGAGCCCATTCTGATTGTGAAATTAATGCCATGATTTATTCTCCGAGTTCTTCAAATGATTTTCCGTTCGATTCTAAAATTGCGGATTCGCCTGTGTGCTGCTGCCAACGTTTTATAATTGTGTCTGCAAACTTCGGATCGGATTCAATCATGTAACAGATTCGATCGGTTTCTTCGCAGGCAATAAGTGTCGTTCCTGATTTTCCGAAAGGATCTAAAATTATGTTTCCGTTATGCGAGCAATCCAAAATCGCATCGGCAATCAGAGGAACCGGTTTTTCTCCGCACAAATTTTCGGAATACCTCCAGACATTTGTTCGATATCGTCCCGTTTCGCCCAAACCAAAATTGTTGATATGCTTTTCCTCACCATTTTTGAAAATGAAAATTAGTTCGTGTTGGTTATCGTAAAATTCACTCGGTTTCGCTCGATCTTTTTTCCAAAAACACAGTTGCTTAAATTCGGAATAATGCTTGCGACCAATTGAAATAATTTCATACATGCGCTTCCAATCTGCACATATATAATGAATCGAACCATTTTTTGAACATGAAATCATATTTTTTATAGTTTCTTCGAACAATTCATCACTATGCGGAGCATCCGTAAAAATCATGTCGGCCTCTTTTCCGTTCATAAGTTGCTTCATTGCATTTTGGTCTGTCGGATCTCCGCACAGTAATCGATGCTTTCCTAAAATCCAAAGACCGCCTTGCTTTGTAATCGCCGATTCGTTTTCATTTGTTTCGTCTTCTTCGAAATCGTCATCGTGAATTTCTCGATTGGCTTGGATAAGTCGTCGGTCCACTTCACTCATATCGAACCCCGTAAGATCCAAATCGAAGTCCATTTCTTTTAAATCGAGTAACTCTAAACGCAAAAATTCTTCGTTCCATTCAGCCCAATTTGCAGATTGATTCGCAACCAACCTAAACGCTTTTATTTGTGCTTCAGATAAATCATCTGCAATTACAACTGGAACTTCCTCGAGACCTAATTTTCTTGCTGCTTTTAATCTCAGATGACCATCAACCACACTGCCATCGCTTTTTGCGACAATCGGGATTCGAAATCCAAATTCTTTGATGCAGGAAACCATGCGATCAACAACGAAATCATTTTTTCGCGGATTCCTTGCGTATTCGATGAGTTTATCCGTTTTGAATGTTTGATATTTTAAAATGTTGGATTCTGTCATGCGGTCATTCTCTCAGTACAAATTTCTGCAAATGTTTTTCCTGTCGATTCTAAAGTTGCTTCCTCTCCAGTTTGTTTCTGCCAGCGACAAATAATCGTATCGACATATTTCGGATCTAATTCCATGATGTTGCATTGACGATTCGTTTCTTCGGATGCAATTAAAGTCGTTCCCGAACCTCCGAACAAATCCAAAATTAAATCGTTTTCATCGGATGCATCCAGAATGGCATCTTTTACCAGAGACAATGACTTTACAGTCGGATGCGCTGCCAATAATTCGTCTCGGTTTTCTGTCGCAAAGCTATTCATTCCCGGATAAGTCCAGATGTTCGTTCGATTACCGTAAAATGGTTTTTCTTCGTTTCCGTTTTTGAATACGAAAATCAACTCATGTTGGCTTCGGTAAAAATTTCCCATGCCTCCGATACCCTTATTCCAAATGCACAGTTGTTTGAAGTCGGAGTAATTTTCTTTGGCTGCTGTCAGGATTTCGTAAATGTGTTTCCAATCCATGCAGACGTAATGAAGCGAACCGTTTTTCGAAAATGAAACAAGGTTTTTAAAAATCTTGGAGAGGAAATCTATAAATTCCTGCACGCTCATTTCGCCTGAAGCCATAAGAAATTCCGAATGTTTATGCTCTTTGTTAATTCCCGAAATGTTCGAAACTTTAACGTTGTAAGGCGGATCTGTAAAAATCATATCGGCGAGATTTCCGTTCATGAGTTTCTGCACGTCATTTTCATTTGTCGAATCAGCGCACAATAATCGATGCTTTCCGAGAATCCACAAATCTCCTGCCTTGCTTGTTATCGGAAAATCTTTTTCTTCAAAACCTTCGGAATCATTTTCACCTTCCTCATCTTCTTTCAGATATTCCTCAATTTCGTCCAAATCAAATCCAGTCAGAGACAAATCGAAATTCAGCTTTTCTAATTCTTGAAATTCCAATTTCAGCAATTCTTCATCCCAATCAGCCCAATTTGCAGACTGATTTGCGATTAAACGAAATGCTTTTATCTGTGCTTCGGAAAGGTCGTCTGCAACGACTACAGGAACTTCTTCGAGACCTAATTTTCGGGCTGCTTTCAATCTCAAATGACCGTCAACCACACTGCCATCGCTTTTCGCAACAATCGGAATTCGAAAGCCAAATTCTTTGATGCAGCCAACCATTTTGTCAACCACTGCATCGTTGTTGCGCGGATTGCGAGCGTATTCGATTAAATCGCTTGTTTTAAATGTTTTGAAAATCAATTTTGAACCACATTTTTGAGAAAGTTCGGTCATTTAAAAATCCTTTAAACAGAAATCTTATTTTTCTTAAAATCGGAGGCTTCCAAATGTCCTTCAGGAGTCAACCCTCGAAAAAAATCTGACGCTAGCGAGATTGTGGGGTCTTGCGATCCGCTCTCTCCCAGGGCTTGGAAGGACCCAGAAGTGTTTTTGCTTGTCTTCTTCTCCTTATTAATTTGATCTTCTATGGCAAGTAACATTATGGCTATTGCATCAGCTTCATCATCTGTTTCAGCATTAAAACCTTTCTGTCTTGCTGCAGCGATCATTTCATCTTTTGTTGCGTTGCCTTTTCCTGTCATGAACCTCTTAATCGCTTGAACCGAAAAGCTTATGCAAGGAATTTTCTGCTGAAAGCACACAGACGCAAGCATATATAGAAATCCGCCGTAGCAATGCGCAGCCTCAACGCCTTTGTGTCCGAAAACTCGCTCAAAATAGACGGCTTCGATGTTGTGTTTTGCAATGATATTCAATAGCCATGTCCGAAATTCATGAAAACGCGCCCCGAATTTCTCTTTGTAAGTTCCGAGCTTTTTCGTTCCGCTGATGAACTTCCCATCTTTAAATATTGCGAACCCTATATTTGTCCCGAGATCTAAAGCAAGTAATTTCATAACTTTCTCCTGTCATATTACTTATTCAGTTTTTCTCGGAAAAATGTTCAGACTTTTTTAAATTTTTTTGCGATTTTTTGCGCGAACCAATCTCCATCTACTGATATACTTGTTAAGTTTTATTAATATTTTATTAATATTTACAGTAAATCAAATTGTGTTAGCGGTTGTTTTTGTTGAAAAAGGAGTTCTAAATGTTTAAAAAAAATTAGTATCAACATAAAAATTCTTCAAGCTTTAAAAAAGTTCCTGCTGAGAATATGCAAGAAGATAGATGATTACGAAAAAAGTAAGTCGAAACGAAATATCAATGATGATTTGCTTTTTGTTTCTTTGCAAGATGATGGATTTTTTTTAAATCACATAAAGATTATAGATAAAAAATCAGAGCTACAAATTGCTATTCTTAAAATTTTGATCGAACATTATAAAAATGAAATTTCTTCAGGTTCAACCTATCTTTCAATTTCGAAGATCTCTTTCAACCTCAGAAAAATGGGAATTGAATCATTTAATCTTGAAAATCAAATTCGTACTTCGATTCATCGTATTCGCAAAATAACTTCCTCCAAAAACATAATCGATTCATCAAAATGGCATGGTTATCGATTTGGAGATCATGTGTTCATAGAACGGAAAAATAAGCAGATGTAA
>CAJODB010000034.1 GCA_905233185.1 uncultured Alphaproteobacteria bacterium
AGTGAAAATCATATCTGCAATCTGGTTATTCATCAATTTTTGAACATCATCTGAATTTGCTGCATTTCCGCACAATAAACGATGATTTCCGAGAATCCACAAATCATTTGATTTGTTTATTATCTTATTCAGTGGTTGATCATCAAAAACTTCACATAGATTATTCATTTTCTCCATCTCATTTTTGAGTAAAGTAAAGTTAAGAAAAAAAATTCTGACGCTAGCGAGATTGCAGGGTCTCGCGATCCGCTATCTTTCAGAGCTTGGAAGGACTCGTTTTTGCTTTTGCCTGTCTTCTTCGCATTGTTTATTGTCTCTTTTTGAGCAAGTAACATTATGGCTATTGTATCTACTTCGTCATCGGTTTCAGGATTGAATCCCTCACATTTCACGGCTGAAATCATTTCTTCTTTACTGGCATTGCTTTTCCCTTTCATGAATTTTTTGATGGATTGCACTGAAAAACTTATGCACAGAATGTTTATGCAAAGGTATACATAAACCCGACGTAACAATGTCCGGCTTCAACGCCTTTGTATCCGTAAACTCGCTCGAAATAGACGGCTTCAATGTCGTGTTTTGCTATAACGTTCAACAACCATTTACGAAATTCATGAAACAAACACATGAGGAATGTTAACAGTTTTTCAATACATTCCTGGTAAATTGCGGTTAACGAATTTTTATAAAGGCATTGCTATGGCAGAGTTACAAGTATCGAGAAAAACAATCAGGGAATTTCTTGAAAATAAGAAATCTAACTTTTTAATTCCTGGATATCAGCGCCAATATTCTTGGACAGAAGCTGAATGCGGAACATTATGGGATGACCTATTGGCTTTTGCTTTTCCAGAAGACGATTACAGCAAATTTGATAATAACGATGAATATTTTTTAGGACCAATTGAAACTTTTCTAAATGAAAATAAACAAATGGAAGTTATAGATGGTCAGCAAAGACTAATTTCATTAATGTTGCTTTTGCGTGCGTTTTACAATAAGTATCAAAATATGCAAGACTCTGAAACACAAGCTATGCAGGATATTATCGGCAGATGTATTTGGAAAACAGACGAATTCGGAAATTTGCTAACATCTTTAAAAATAGATTCCGAATCCATTAATGACGATGATAAAGAAGATTTTTTTTCTATTTTAACTACAGGACTAATTGATGATTCATCTAAAACATCCACTTCAAAAGCGGTAATTGATAAAAAAGAGATCGATTTGTTTGCAGATGAAACGCAAGTGTCCAAAAGCAAAGAACAGGAAGAAAGTAACTACGTAAAAAATTATCGATTTTTTCAAATGAAGATAGAGGAATTTATCAAAAAATACCCAAACTACTTTTCATATTTACCTGCCCGTATCTTGAATAATGTTATCATATTCCCTATTGAGACACCGTCAGAAGAAAGTGCGACAGATATTTTTTTTACAGTCAACAACAGAGGATTGCAACTTTCTGATTCCGATATTTTCAAATTTAAATTCTATAAATATTACTCTAAGCAAGCTGATAAATTTGCCAACGAGGCGGAGCGCAAAAATTTTATGAAGCAACATTTTGATGGAATATGGAAAGATCTAGAAAAAGTTTGTAATAAGATATTTAAAAAAGTTTCTGGCAATCCTTTGGATGAATTGTTCATAAGATATATGTATTACGAACGGGCTAAGAGGGAAATAAAGGATACAACGACCATATCATTGAGAAAATTTTACGAAAATCCAAATAAAAAAGCAAAAGTGATTCCAGAAAATTCAAGTAAAGAAAAATATGGCATACTAAACGAACAAACTTTCAGAAATTTAATCGATCTTGCGGATTTTTGGAAGGATGTTTATTCGTTGAATAATTTACGTTTTTCCTAAGATGTGTTGCGAAGATTATTTATATTAAAGTACGCGCCGAACAATCTATGGACCGGCATTACGTCAGTGTACTTTATGGCTAATAAAGATGCAGATAATCTGCTTAATGATGATAAATTTAGTTTGTTTTTAGAAAAGATTACTGCTTTCACCTTTGCATACGCAATTACAAATCCTGGAGTAAATGCTTTAAGAACACCGATTTATGCTGAGATGGTAAAGCTTATCAATGGAGAAAATGTCGATTTTTGCGATCATAAATTTGAGGCAAAAAACACTAAA
This sequence comes from uncultured Alphaproteobacteria bacterium, assembly GCA_905233185.1. Classification (GTDB taxonomy): domain Bacteria; phylum Pseudomonadota; class Alphaproteobacteria; order UBA3830; family UBA3830; genus BNWE01. The sequence continues at coordinate 2,161 of CAJODB010000034.1, forward strand.
AATATGTTTTTAAATTTTGCCTTTTATAATTCGAAACCTATAACAAAAGCTTTGTTAACATGGTGGGCATTTCATATACCTCAACAAAAATTAACCATAAATTCGAAGTATCAGATCGAACATATATTTGCAAATAACAGGAATTCCGAGACGCTTTCAGAAAAAGACAGAGAATCATTGGGTAACAAATCTCTTTTGGAAAGCCGAATAAATATTCGTGCATCTGACTATAGATTTGCTGATAAGAAAAAGTACTATGTGGGATCATACTTAAATAAAAATGGGAAAAGGCAGGACGGTACGGATATTCAAGAACTTCGGCAATTAGCTAATGAAAAGGATGATTTTACAGAAAGAGATATTGCCGAAAGAAATGAGAAAATAATTTGTAGTTTTATTGAACATTTGAAAAATAACGGATTGACCGAATAAGACATCAATTGCCTTAAAAATCTGCGACTTTGCGAAATATAAGTGCATTTTCATCGATTCGATCACGATTGCTTCAAAAATCTGTCTGAGTTGGTACAAAAATCAGCCTGAATCATTTTCGAACAAATCAGGAAAACCTGATACGCGCGCTGCCTACGTATTACTCGATTCTGAAATGTCTAGTTGGTTATCGCAATTTCAGCATATTCCAGATAAAGATGTTATTTTCGTTGGGCTGCTTGATCAAAAAACCGACGATTTCAACCGCACCTCATGGATTCCGCAAATTGAAGGAGCAAAGACAACAACGGAATTACCGGGGATATTGGATAAGGTCATCTCGATGGTGCCGATGAGGGATGAATCTGGAAATCTTGAAAGAAAATTTGTGTGTCGCACATCAAACGCAAACATGTACCCAGCAAAAGATCGTTCAGGCTGTCTTGATGAAATCGAAGAGGCTCACCTCGGAAAACTTTTAGCCAAAATAAAATCAGCAACTAAAAGAGGAGAATAAACTATGATTGATTTTAATAATGCAGAATCTCAAAACAGTTTCGACTTAATTCCTGCAAATACTATTGCGAAAGCTCGATTGGTTTTAAAATCAGGGAATGACCAAACAGATCCTTTTATTACTCGCAGCAAAAATGGTGATACAGCTTACTTAAACTGCGAATGGATAATTCTCGAAGGGAAATACGCAAAGCGAAAAATCTTCGACAAAATCGGGCTTGAGGGCTCTGATCGATGGACGAATATGGGAAAAGCACGCATCAGAGCTATTCTCGAATCATCCAAGGGAATTAATCCGAAAGACGTGTCTGAAATCGCTGTGGCTGCTCGCAAAATTAATTCTTTTGATGAGCTGAACAATCTCGATGCTGTTATCAAAGTTGGAGTGGAACACGATAAAAACGGTCAGTATCAAGATAGAAATCGGGTGATCGCAATAATTACGCCTGACCATTTTTCTTACGCGGAGTTTATGAACGGGGCAAGCGATATTCCGTGGAGTATGTAAGTAATGTCGGAGGTGACTTTGTGGAATGCTGTCATCGTTCAAGCCATCGAAGATTTGTTTCGTGGAACAGATAAAGAACGGCGAGACGCATTCCGCTGGATTTTTGAAAACAATCCTGATTTCAGATGCGTTTGTGATTATGCGGGAGTCGATCCGATGTGTCTAAGACAGAATGTGTTCAGCAAGATTATCAATGGAGATTGAAAATGATATTTAAATTAGTTCCGCTGTAAAGATTACTGAAATAACAAAGAAAAACAATTGATCAAAACTCTTAATACGTTTGGATTCATAACGTAACGCCTGAGTCTTATCAAAATTTACGAACCGAATTGTAGGAGAATTTTTTATGAGTAACGGTGAACTGAAAATTTTTAATTACAAAAACAATGAAGTCAGAACGACAGTTAAAGATGGTGAAGTGTGGTGGGTAT
>CAJODB010000035.1 GCA_905233185.1 uncultured Alphaproteobacteria bacterium
GCAGCTGTTGGATTTCTCGCGACCTCAGAAGCATCTTATATAACAGGTCATGTATTGCACGTAAACGGCGGAATGGCGATGATTTAGGATCGAAGTTTGCTGAATTTTTTGAAAAATGCTGATTTTAAGATAAAAAATTACGATATTCAGCTTAATTTGCAAGAGCAAGATGAGTTGGTTTCAAAGAATTCAGATATCGCAATAGTTTCTATTGTACAGTGTAATATACAGTATAGTCATTTTCAAAAAAATTTAGCTGAAAAACTACTGAATACGAATGAATTGCATAAGTACGAAAGTTTTGGATCAGAAAAACGCAAATATCACTACATAATGGGACGAATTGCCGCTAAAAATGCATTTATGCAGCTAACAACGCAGTTAACCAAAGAACAAAATCCGCAGAAAATCTGCATTACAAATACGCAAGAAGGCTATCCTGTAATAGAGAATGATATGGATTATGCTGTATCTATTTCGCATTCCGGTAATTATGCAGCAGCAATCGTTTTTAGAAAGAATACAAGTTTTTTCATAAATGACATGTCGTCATGCGGAATTGATCTTGAATACATTAATTCCGAGAAAATCAGAGCATTAAAAAAGATTTCCTTACAAAATGAACCAATTGAACACAATGTAAATTCTCTTACCATTGCCTGGTGTCTGAAGGAATCATTGGGAAAAGCTTTATTATGCGGTCTGAACAACGATCTGGAAACGTTTCGCATAAAAAGATATCTCCAAAAAAATGATAAGTGCACATATCAGGCAGAATACACTTATCATCAGCAATATATTGGTATCGCGAAAATCATAAATACGGATACGGAAAATAATATAGTCTGCGCAATTACTCACAATTTTAAATAATAATCTATAAAATAATAACTTTAAAATAACAACAGATATACTGCGCAGATTTACAGACTTATTGCACATTTATTTTATTGCACATTTATATCGCGAAATCGAAAATAGATCTCTTGCAAAAGTAATTTTGTACTATTTATTATCTCTTTATTATCTCTGATAATCAGATTTTCAAAAATGCCATTTCGACTTTCGCAATAACCTAATAGCATTTTGCAGTCTTTGATTTTCATAATTTAAGATTTTCAGTATCTACAAATAGAGCTTCTGCAAAAGTCATTTTTGGCTTTTTTGGCTCTGAAAAAAATATCCCCACCGCAAGCAGCAGAGAAAATTATACACATACACAATCATAAGCAAGAAAGCGGGGTATAAAATATTTGCAAGTAGAGAGAAACTATACCATCAGGGAATAAAGAACCCACCACCGCAAGGTACCGTTTGGTCTCGCACTTTTTTGAAGATGAAGGAGCATAATCTTGCGGACGTACTTAAAACATCAGCGGCGGGACAGCTTCTCTCCGTCCAACTTTAAGTAACATCTTAGCATCTGTTATCCATTTAAAGATACGAGCAGCGGAAGAGGGTATTCAGCAGCCGTTGACAACAATTGTTTTTATTGCAGCGCAGCAATCAGCGAGGAATTATATACTTGAGGAACTATACACTTAGAGATTAAAAGTTGCAAAATGCCGTAGCTTAAAAATGCCGTTTCAACTTTCACAAAATCTAATACAAAAAAATAGCTTCTGCAAGAAGTACGTTGTTTTTATCAACAAATCCTAATATCCTAAGCAATAAATAGCTCTGTTATTCATCCGTTTTTCGATGCTTATCTATTTTTCGAAAACAATAATTGTTCGACTTTCTGGAGTTGAAGGATATATTCTAAATTTCTTAAAATATTTTTTCCCTTCATTGATAAAGCATTCAACACCATAATTTTCTTTCTTAATGTCCCTTGCATACCGGTAATATGACAAATTCGACAATATCACTTGATCAAGACTTGGAACTTCCAGTACCAACACTTTTCTCGTAATCCTTGCAAGTATATTCATGACTTTTTCAGCACTCATTCCGAAATGTAATACTAAATGATGAACTAATGCCAAACAAAATGTCATATCACTTTTTAAACGTAATATTGGCGCAGCGTATAGAGCAACATTTTTGCAAGTTTCAGAAAATTCGCAATCACTTCCAATCTTTACGTAATATTTTTTATCTAGATTTTCAAAATTTATCTTCAAAGGTAGAATGTTTAAATTATGTTCTTTACTATACTGATACAAATAATCTACAACAGCTTCATCAGAATCAATCGATATAACTCGAGCTCCCGTTCGCTCAGCAAGAATAGAAAACCAACCTGTATTACAGCCAATATCAATAACAGTTTCCGGCTTATATCTATTTAATATCTCGTAGATTGAATTTTGTTTCTGTTTCCAATTTTTGCGATCTTTAAAATCAAAATTTTCGTTTTTATTCTTGTAGTAGTTATAATTGAACTGATGTGGAGAGGCACTCACAGATATAGCTTCTACCTTTTTTATTAAAGACCTATATAAATCATCAGATAATGTATGAGTCTTCAATTTATGGGTCTTTACTGATTGCACAATATCTGCATTATCCTCGACATTTTTCCCTAAAATATACATTCTATGGCGATTCATCAGCATTTTACGCGCTAAATCATATTTTCCGTAACTTAGTAACACAAATGCTTTCGCAAACTTCTGAAAAATTTCCGGTTCTCTTTCTTCTATATCTAAAATGTATCGTTTCCATTCTTCATTTGTAATTCGATTTACGTATTTCGGAGAAAAATCATCCGCAAGAATACCTCCGAAATCAACAAAAACAGGTCTTGTATAATCAAAAACAGTATTGTTAGGCGCAGGATCAATTAATAGTAAGCCATATTTTTTTAAATCAAGCGCAAGTTTCAAATTAAACAGAAACGCATCTTTTATCATACCCGAAGTCCATTCAAAAGGATATGTTGTTATATACCTTTTATGAACAAACGATGATTTATCAAGTGATGTCTCTACAATATTTCTGTGATGCTCTGCGTACTTCTTATATTTATTGAAGGTCGTTAGAGCGATTTCTTCAAACGGTTTGTTTATGCTACGAAAAATGTGATGATCGTCGCTGGCAGTAATCCTTCCGGAAGAAAGATCAAATCCCAAGAAAGGAAATCTTTCGTCATCTCCTGTTTCTGTTCTCGTATAAAAATATTCCGACAATTCATCTGATAATCCGTCATCTGTTGTTTCGAAATAACAGGACGCAACAGCAAGACATAGCACGAAAATAATGAGAAATGACAGTGTTTTTTGGTTCATTAACTTTCCATCAGTATCTGTAAAACATACTTACAATAAAAAAGTTAAATTTTTATAAAGAGGCGCATAAATGAATTTATAATAAGTAAGTTAATAAGCTAACTAATATACTACTATTTATACTACTCGCCCATTTCTTAATGTCATGACATTTCCGCCGAATTTTTTAAGATCTTCTTTGTTGTGTGTAATCATTAGGCATGTTTTTTTCCTCTCATAGATATTCTTATTAACCATATCGAGAATTTTTTCGGAATTTACAAAATCTAATGCTGCTGTTATCTCGTCCAGAAGCAATATTTTTGAATCAGATAAAAGAGCCATAACAACACTCATAGCTTGTCTTTGACCACCGGAAAGATCACCTGCATAATCATCTAACCTTTTCTCAAGTCCTGTGCCCAATACGCCCAGTTTTTCCCGAAATAAACCATCTCGCTCTTTTGTACTGCTGATTTTCAGTCCCCTACTCTTCCCTCGCATATATGCCATATTTAAATTATCGCGTATACTCATATTTCCGATTGTTCCGACTTTTGGATCTTGAAACACATTTGCGATAAAAGATGCTCGTTCATATTGCGTTTTATATGTAACATCCTCTCCATTAATTAATATACTTCCGTC
>CAJODB010000036.1:0-5843 GCA_905233185.1 uncultured Alphaproteobacteria bacterium
CCGAAAATCCGCTTGATTCTGTTTCTCGAAAATTGCATGAGTAGCTTGCGACCTCGGACGCATCTAAATATTTTATCGGCAATGATTTTCCGCTGACGGTTTTTCCTGAACCTTCATGCGCAACAACTAAATGTCCATCTACTGGTTTTGCAACGGCCCCGATTTTTTGAGACATGCGCGTTAAATAATTCATATCGCTTTCCGCAAATTGAGGGGAGTCACCTAAAGTTACATCCTCTAAGTCATCAGAAATTTCTGAATCAAGATCAAACTCTGTTCCCATTTCCTGAAGTTTATTTTTAATCGTTCCTTCATTTGTTTTTGTCTTTTGAGATCTCATCGCTTTTGATGCCGCATTGCACTGAATCCGAACAATGTGTCTTGCTCCATCAACTGCAATTTCTTTTACAAAATAAGTACCGATTTTTGTTAAGCCAGTTTCTTTATATCCAAGAGAGATTTCAACTTTTGCTTCGGTATTCGGGAACTGCAAAGCTCCGTCGAAATCATCCAGTTCTATTTCGCAAGAATCGGAAACAATTCCGGCTTCATCCGTTGTGCGAATCGAAATGACTCGTTCTTTTGGAAAAGTGTTGCTTCCATTTATCGAAATAGAGAAATCCGGTGTTAGTTCCATAATCTTATTTCTCCTTCAGTTTTTTTAACAGTTTCGATATATGGAAGTTTTATTTCGATTCCTGCTTCCAACTTTTCATCAGTAATATTTGGATTCGCTTCCATGACTTTTTCTAAAACCGAAACTGTTCCGTAATGTTTCCAAACAATCCAATCTAAAACATCGCCTTCTTTCGTGATATAAGTTACCATCGCAAATAACTCCTGGCTAAACTCGTGAGAGTATCAACAAATGAGTTTGAAGAATTATTATTCAAAACTGCCGAGCTGTTTGTTGTACTCGGTGATTTTTTCAAAACTAATGTAAATTCGATTTTTTGTGGCTGTCCGTTTTTATCAAAATAACTTTGCGTTTCTTTAATGGAGGTAATTACAAATTTTCCGAGAATCTCTCCGTTGTCACTAATTAAGTTGCTGGCGATTTTGCATAAATTTGATTTGCGAATGTCATCGATATTTTTGTACCCGCCGTTTGATGAATCAAAAAGATCAGTTATTCCTAATTCTTTCGCAACAAAATTTTGTATTTGATTTTTTGCTGTTCCAATTGCAAGTTTTTCAATTGAGTTATATTGAGTTTTTGCATTTATCTTTGGATAAAACACGCCTTCTCCCAGATGTTGTAAGTTTGGAAGGTCGCCAATCCTCTCAGCATCTGCCCAATTAAATTCTGTTGTTCGACTTAGTGTATTCGGACTTAAACTTTTTAAATTGAATTGAAAATCTCCGAGAATCATTACAATACCTCCGGCACTTGATCAAATAAAAATGTTTTGCTGAAATCAGAAACTCGATTAACAACTTTGTTGGCTATTGCTTCTGAATCATCGTTTTTCGCTGCATTTATAGTAATGGAAAAATTATTATGCTGTGAGCGATTACCGCTAACATTTGTTTTTAAATCGGATATATCCGGTAATTTGTTATTTGTACTGCTTAGCTTTAATGTTTTTGATGGAGTTAAAATCTCTGAAATCGATTGTTCTTTTCCAAATAAACTTGTAATCGGACTGATTAATTTATTCCAAGCAGGAGTTAATTTGTCTATTAGATTTGAGAAAAACCTTTTTACTTTTTCCCATGCTTTTATGATTTTATCTGTGAGTTGTAATTCATGAATTTTTGCGAGAAAAGCATCAAATCCGGGTTTGACGTCATTCCAGATATTTGAGAAGAACGTTTTTATCGCTTCCCAAGCAGGAATGATTACATCATGACCAAATAAAAATACATCTATAATTGCGTTTATGTTTTTGCCGATGTACCACAAAATCGTACCGAAGTTCATTGTAAATTGTATAGCTGTTTTTGATACGTCTTTTATTTTTCTGAAAAATTTTGAAATGCGCTCAGTATTTTTTTCAAATCTTTCTTTGATCCCATTCCAAAAATTGAAGAAAAAGGCTTTAACTCCTTCCCAGTCCGTAATTATTTTGTAAGCGAGATATCCGAGTAGAAAAATTCCGCTTCCGATGAGAAATGATTTCAAAATAACTCCTAACATCGGAAACATACGAAATAAAGAAATAATTTTTGTGCTGAAGTACTCCAGCATTCTAAAGGCAACGGGTAGCCATTTTAAAAATACAGTCTGCATCCACCCGCCTAAAGTGACTAATCCTTTTATTGCAGTCGGTATTACGGTAGCGGCAAAGAACCAGAATGTCGCTCCCATTAGCATTACCCCCTGGAATATGAGAGGGACAATTGTTGTTGCGAAGAAATAAAGAATACGTCCGACAATTCCCGCACTGTTAAAAACTCCCATAAGGATTTTACCAAAACCGGAAAAAGCAATACCCGCAACAAAAGATACGACTTTTGAAATCATATAGAACAGTCCGCTTAAAATAGCTATAGAAGCACCTAATCTCATAATGCTGTTTGCGTTGCTTTGTGTTTCAGCTTTTGATTCATTTAAACCGGAGATGAAACTTCTGTTTATGACTTGAGAAGAATTTTTCGCTTGGTTTTGTACTTCCTTAAAAGGATTTCTATTTTTTAAATTGGAATTAAATAACGACGCAAACGTTTCGCCAATACTTTTTCCCAGATTCCAAACTTGAGTAACGAATTGATTTATAAAATCAGTTATGTTTTTTATTGTGGCTAAAGTTTGTGGCGATAAATGCTTGCTAAGTTGCTCCGAGATATTACTAAATTGTTTTTTTATCACATTTAATATAGGAGATAACTGTGATTTTAACGCTGTTGTTAAAACTGATACACGAGAAGATAACGTTTCAAAGCTGAAAACTAATTTCCCATTTGTTGTTTTATTCAATCCCATAAGAACAGAAGATAAAATTCCCGATAACGCAATTAATTTTCCGAACTTACCGAAAAGCAACGTTTTTACCGTTGTTCCAATCGCTGTTAATCCGAATCTCAATGCATTAAAAGTGATAGCCAAGCGATTTAATCCACTTAATAAAAATGTGGCAGCGTAGCCTAAGGCAAAAGTAGCAAGTCTAAAACTGATCAATCCTGCGATTGTCGTTGTTATTGTAGACGTAAGTTCTTTATTCCTGTTTATCCAATTTATGATTGGTCGCAAAAAGTTTGTTATCGTTGTTACTATTTTTGTTACATTAGGTATAAGAGAAAAACCGATCTCTCGACTAAAGGCTGTAAAGGTATTACACAATAATTTCAGTTTGGATCGCAACGTTTCGAAAACAATATCATAATCCTCATTGCGAGATCCTTTGTATAAATCCGCTTTGGCTACAATGCCCAGATTTTTTTTGTATAACGCAAGATTATCAATTAATTTTCCGACCATTGCACTAGCTCCACGACCGAAAATCGAATACATAATCGAGCCCCGCTTTTCAGGATCAAGTTTTGATAACTGAGTAAGTAATTTATCTAATGCCCTTGCAGGATTTTCCACAATCATTTTCGGCAACGTTACCGAAGACATTCCGATTGTATGTAATGCTTTTTGAGTTGAAGCACCTAGTTTCGGAGCAATTGCCAATCGCTGAAGCATAGTTGCGACTTTCGTTCCGGCTGTTTCCGCATTTTCACCAAATGAAATGATAGTACTGACCAGAGCTGACGCATTTGGCAACGCCAATTTAAAATTCGCCATACCATCAGAAGCACGATTGAGTCCCTGCAAAATTTGTTCTGCTGTCGCCCCTGTTTTGTTTCCTAAATCATTTATTGCGTCGAAATAGGTCGGCAATTGAGACGTCGTTACTTGGAATACTTTCATCAGATTACCGACACGTTCCGCAGTATCATTGACCGGAGCATTCCAAGCAATAGCTGTTTTCGCTACTTCTTTTGTGAAAATTGTTAATTCTTTTAACGGAACTCCAAATCTCCCGCCAATCGCCGCAACAGCAGCAAGTTCATCTGCGGTTACCGGAATCATCATTGATATTTTTGATAACTCATCTCCCAGTTTTTCTAATTCTTTCGGTTCTCGGAAATTGACAACTGATTTTATTCCTGCTAACGAGTTTTGAAATCGCATTGCCGCTCTTATTGGAATCGCAAGAGAAGCACCAAGCGCAACAATTCCCATAATTTGAGATTGATAAAATGCCCGTTTTTGTAAAATTTCCTGTTGCCGAGCCATGGATGTGGTTAATGAGCTGTATCTCAGTTGTAATTTATCGATAGATTTTGAACTGATAATCGATTGCTTCTCGATATCTTTCATCATTCCGCCGACTTGATGAAGTTTCGTCGTTCCTTTTGATATGGCGGAGTTAAAACCACTGTTTAATGCTGCTCCGATTGTCACAATCAACTGATGTTTATTCTCTGCCATATCATTTTTTCCTTATTAATTCTCTCAGCTCCTTAAGCCAAAGAGCGAATTCATCTGTTTCCATTTCGAGCCACTCAGAAATTCCGCCTTTGGAATAGGAAGCCATAACCAGTACTGCGCACCTTAGTTCTGCCCCGTCGAAACTGACAAAAAATCCTTCAGCCAATCTTGAATTTTCATGTAATCACATAAATCCAAGTCTTGAATTGTTTCAGGTGATACTTCAGCGAGATTCGCAATTAAATTCACCTCGCGCTCGGATTCTGAAACATTTTTTTTTGCTTGCTGCTATTAAATCCCGAACTTTCGGAGTTCTTAAATTTAATTCGTGGACTTCAACTCCATCGATTTTTACTGAATTTGATAATTTTATTTTTTTTTTCTCCTCTTCCTAAAACTAAAAATTTGAGCATTATACCTGCAGTGCTTCACGCAATTTTGATAACTGATCGCTGCCATTGACGTTGCGAATCATATTGATCGGATCGATTTCGATTAACTCAACTCCGTTAATTGTAAATTTATAGTAATTACACGCTACCGAACATTTGAGCGTGGCTTTTTCGGCAGGTGTCCAAGTGGAAATCAAGCTCCTTAAAATATCCGCGAACATTGACGACGACTGGCGTAGTTGATCCATTACCTTCCAAAGCTCCGCGAATTGTAAATGCGACTTCGGAGCTGTTAGTTAAACCAAACAGTTTAAAAAGCTCAGGATCATACTCAGAAAAAGTCATCTCCATTTCTAGTTTTTCCATTCCAAGATCAATTTCGACCGGAGCTGACATTCCTGCGCCCTGGAACTCTTCTGTTTTGATTGTTAATTTCGGAAGAGTAATTTCATCGACACGACCCGCATAACCTCGACCATCAACAAATAAATTAAAGTTTTTCAAAATCTTTGGTAGCATCATCATTCTCCTTTATTGCGCCAGATTTTCCATTAATATCGTTTCGATTTCATCATTTTTGAGGTATGCCCTAAACGTTACCTGCTCTGCCGGATATGCCGGAGTAAATTCAAAATCGAAAAATACTTTTCCTTCGGTAATGTTAGCGGCAGTGTTCAATTCTTTATTTGCAACACACTTTCCTGCGAGAATCGCTCCTTGTGATTTTAGATTTGCAAGAAATGCATTCACGCTTTCGGTAACATCTGTCAGATAATTTTTTATGATGTTGCGATCAACTGCCCAGAGATGCGCCTGCAAGATTGAATCTGAAATTATATCTGCTGTTCGTCTTACGCATAAAAATTTGTATGCACCTTCGTTTACTGTTGAACGATTACCCCCATAGTTTATAGCCACTTTGATTGATAATCGTTGCGATATTTTTTTTGTTTAAATAATTTGCACGGCATGAAGAATCTCCGAACGCAAAATCAATTGGCTTACTTAATCCGACAATGCCATTGATC
>CAJODB010000036.1:5866-6311 GCA_905233185.1 uncultured Alphaproteobacteria bacterium
CACTCCAGCAACGTAAGGACTTGCAGGAACTGTTTCGTTCTTTGTATTTATTACTTCAGGATAAACTGCGTAAACTCTTGCGCTTGAGCAATCCGTTACGAACCTGAGTAAATTCTCATTTGTAGTGTTTGTTGGACAATCTGCAACAATTATCGCTCTTAATCTTCCGGCAATTGAAATCATTTCGGTAATAACTTCTTTTATTGCGAATCCGGGGGCGCACAAAATCCGTGGAGTTAATCCGAGTTTACTTTTCGCAGCCAAGAAAGAATAAACTCCTGTGTAATTTCCATCCGCAGAAACTGAACCGATGACATTATTTATCGTCGCTTCGGCTGCCGTTATCGCATCATCACCTTCACCGTTGGTGATTCCTTCAGCAATCCTTACAACAACTACAGTTGCGCTTGTTTGAGCTAAAATTCCGTTCAATGCAGCCGGAAGT
>CAJODB010000037.1 GCA_905233185.1 uncultured Alphaproteobacteria bacterium
AAAATTTTCAGCGTTGATATAACAGGATATAATAAGCATGAAGTTGCAACTCCTCTTGAGGCAATAGATCCTGAGTGGTCGGCAAATGCAAAAAGGTAGGTAATGGGAGAATATGCGTAAAATCGGTTCTTTAATTTCGGAATGTGATGTTTATTGTCAATATAAATCATTCTTTAACAGGGGACAGACAGATTTTTGCGTAACAATAAAATCATAGTAAAACAAGATATCACTTTCTCAATAAACGCCTGGATCATGTCTCGTTAGTATAGTGCTTGGTTTCAGTATTATGATGAATTTCGACTTTTATTTACTAAAATTAGTCATCATTTTATAACTATGTTCTATAAGTAATTTTTCATCTCCATCTTTATTACAAATCAGACCAGAATGTAATTTCTTTACAAGAAACGGTAGACCTCTTGCGAAAATCGTTTTTGGTTCGTTTTAGCTTCTGGAAATCAAAATCTTAAAAATGCCATTTTCGACTTTCACATAACTATAGTGATATAGCTTGCGTCTTTTTGAGTGTTTTTTTAGAACTATTAGATCTCTTGTGAAAGTAATTTTGTACTGTTTATTATCTCTGATAATCAGATTCTCAAAAATGCCATTTTCGACTTTCGCAATAACTCTATTTTCTCATCTGAAAGTATAGTAACTCAATTGATATTAATAACATTACTGCTTATTCTTTATAACAGGATGATAGTCTATTATAAAAATAGATACCAAACGATTAAGGATCGAATATTGTATTTGTATGAAAAAATAAAGGTAAAACATTTAAAAATTTTCCCTTGAATAATTGGTATCAACTCTTATCTAGAACAACCTGAAACAACTGTCACAAACACTTTTTCCATTTCTTTTCAAAAGTCCGAAGATCTGAGTTTTCTTCGAGACTCCTCGACCACGTTTTCCTTTGACTCTTCAAATTCCGAAATAACATTCATCTCTTGCACAAAATATCTTAATATTAATTCCTGAAATTGTACGGCAGCTTAATATTTTCAATGCAAAATTTTCCGTTATGTTTTCACTAAAACATTTAATTGTTTTTTATATTTGCTTAATCTATTGGATTTCTGTACTTTTGTTTAGGATACTAAAAATTTATTTGTATTTTAGAGTTCTGCAAAAGTTGAAAATAGAATTTGGAAGCTTTTGATTTCCAGAGACTAAAAAATGGCAGAAATGACTTTTGCAAAAGGTCTATTTTGTATAGTTTTTGTAGTGGAGCATAGTATCATGTTAAAGAGCTTTCTCGATGGTTTTAAAAAAATTAGCAATTCAAATATTCAGATAAATAAAACCATCGCCTATTTGATAATGGGAATTGCAATTGCGTTCGGCATAACCCTGATCATGTATGATGCCAATTGGGTCTACGGAGACGATAGCCAATTTTGGATCTCTACTGCCATTGGAAAACCCATTTTCGGTTGGCATGGAGACGGAAGATTTTGGCCGCTCGGATTAGCCGACTACAATATCCTGCTGCTTATGCCATTTGGTCACACTGTAACAGCGCACTATCTTTGGAACAGCGTTTTGTTCCTTGCTGGCATGATATTTTCGTTGAAGTTTCTCCTAAAGATAACAGACAATGATTATTTTTCCAGCTTGGTTGCTATTACGATTCTGATGTTTTCAGGAGCTTTTTGGCAAGTGAACATAACACTTCCAACTGCGGAGAGAATAATCTGGATTTTGTACGCAGCATTTATGCTGAGTTTATGGAAAGCAGAGAAAAAGCAATCCACGAAGTATTATGTTGTGTCGTTATTAATTGCGGCATACATGACTTATGCAAAAGAACCTATTTTCGGCACATTTTTAATCATTGCGTTTACGAGATTTGTGTTCGAATTTAAGCAACTTACTAAAAAAGATCGTTTATTTTATGGAGCGCTTGTCGTTGTTGCATTGAGTTATATTGTGACATACGCATATTTGTGGCTTCAGAATCCGCCGAATTGGACATACAAAATGGGACGCTCTGAATTACGCGGATTAGCTTTAGTTTTGGAACTGTTGAATGTAGAACCAATTATGTGGATGACAGGAGTTTTATGTGTTGCAAGACTGTTTTCTATAGTTTACTTCGGCGATAAAAATAACCTTTTGGTGGATTCTCTGCTTTTTGCCGGAGGAGGATATTTTATGGCAATGTTTTTCCTGAATTTACATGAGGTTTATCTTTTTATTCCATCTGTGTTTTTGAGTCTTCCTGCGTTCGCCAGATTTTTGCACTCTTTGCGCAAATACAACAATTTGTGGATACAGCTCGGAACAATGTGTGTGATGCTACTCCCACTTTGGAAAGATGTATATACGAGTGCTGCGTATCTGGAGCGAATGTATGCGAAAAGACAGTACGATGTGCAGGTTATTGATTACTTGTATCAGCAATCAATACAGGGAAAAAGGATCATATGGGTGCTTTTTGATAATGCAGCTCCGGATCCAATTGGCGAAAGAATAATCACCTTTTTCAATTGGAACTTTTTCTTGAATTTCAAGTACACGTATGAAGTAAACGTCGTTAGATTGGTCAACAATCTGGATCTTGCTGATGAGAATACAATAATTCTGTTTCCAACTCTCGGTCAGGACATGGATTATCTGTTATCGCACCCGAAAATGCAGAATTATTATCTGCGCTGGCACTGTATGGCTGCTTATACGGCAATATTCGTACCAAAAACGCTTTTGCAGTAGAGATCGATGTATTGTGACCGAATATTTTTGCAGAAGAACTTATCGCTATGTCTGTGCCAAAACATTTTATTATTATTTTATCTTATAGTTGCTTAATCTGCTGTATCTCAGGCCTGATACCATACATATTTATGCCGATGATAGTATAGAGCAATTTTTTGTATAGAAATTTAATAGATCTTTTGCGAAAGTCAAAAACGACATTTTGATGCTTTTGATTTTCAGGAACTCAAAAAAACTAAAGATGACTTTCACAATAAGCCTAATATAGAATTAGTATAGCGAGTCTATCCATTTGTCGTTTCTCATCATACAGATTTTTCATTATACAGATTTTTTTCATACGTTCCTTTATTATCATCCATTTACCTTGCAAAGGATGAGGACAGGAAGAGGATATATAGAGTACTTACGAAAGTCGTTGGAAACTGTTTTTTGAAACTTTTTGTTTTCAAAAATTAAAAAAAACAGAAGAAACAAAAGGCAAAAAATGACTTCCGTAAAAGGTTTAATCACATCATGAGAATGAAATCACACAACAAAAAATGACTAAAGAGGTTTAATACTTAAAGAGGTTTAATGCTTATCTCTTTTTTTCATCATGATATATTATGATGCGAGTATCTTTTTCTATGTACATCGTAAGTCTAATGTCTGTCTCTTTTCTCGTCATACTGCAGGAGCTGCAACGGCTTGATTTTGCGGTGTTGTCATCGGAATTTGCGGTGTTGTTGTCGTTGTTGGAACTGTTGTTTGTTGTGCTGTTTGCAACGCCTTCTGTTCCGTTTGCAGTATCTGTTGTGCTGCTGCCTCCAAATTTATTGCCGTCTGCAGATTATTGTTTGCAACAGCGGCAGCTTGAGCTGCAGTTTGATATTGCTGAGTTGCTTGCGCAAGCTCC
>CAJODB010000038.1 GCA_905233185.1 uncultured Alphaproteobacteria bacterium
TCCATTGCCTTCCTGTACGATCGAAAGCGCGCCAAGCTCCTTCATCGTTACTGTATTCTGATGATGCGCTTGCAACATAACCTGATGCAGAAGTATTGCCCGTTAAAGTCGGAACAAGATAAGTGTATTTATGCAAATATCTTTTGTATTCTTTCTTTATCGTTCCGAGCGAAAATTCTCCTAAAGAATAATCAGATCCGCCGCCATCTGCAGTAATTACCAATCGATAGTATAAATATGCTGTTTCGTTATTTTGAAAAGTGAAAGTTTGAGTTTCTCCGGTAGAAGTCCATTTAACATTGGTTTGAGATAACAATGTATTCCAATTTTCTGCGTCATTGCTTCCCTGAATCTCAAACTCTGTCGGAGCTTTATTTAAATATCCGTCTGATCTGCTGGTTATTTTAGCGACATTACATATTGTGGCTGTCGGAAATTTGATTTGCAGCCATTGAGTTCCTGTTCCGCTTGATGCCCATTTTGTTGAACTGTCGCCATCGAACGCATAAAAAGGAGCATGACCGTCATTATATTGTGAACTCGCAGTTGTTTCGTATCCGTCTTGATTGGATGAAGACAATTTCGGAACGCTGCTGTAAAAATTCCATTTTCCCGGATCTCTGCGAAATAATCTGAAACGTGAAATTCGCCAATATCCATCAGCTCGACTGTTTGAGATGCACGTTAATTTATAGAATTTGTATGCAGTGGTGTTTTCGAATTCATGCCAACGAGTTTCAAACTTATAGAAGTCTCTTTGATATTGCCTTTCTAAAAGTAAAGTCCAATTTTCATCATCATTTGAACCTTCCAATTTATACCAGCGCATCGTTCGATCTAAATAATCATTTGGTCCGGCGACATCCAGAAAATTTGCGATTTGCGATTCAGTAAATTCGTATTTAATCCAGTAAGTTAAATCTTCGGTATCATCAGGATTTTGCTGAACGTATATTGAAGACGAAGGCGAAACATCAGTAAGATCCGATGCGCTTCCGCTGTTTAGTTTGCTGTAAGTAAGTTTTCCCCATGAAGTTACATCAGAAGCCATTCGCGGAGTAAGCAAAATCAATTCGCTTTCGTTGTTATCGATTTTCGTTCCCCATAACTGCATCGATCGAGGATAATTTGAGTTCTGCCAGCCAATGTATAATTTGTAATAACGGAAGCATCCCTTTAATTCGGTAAAAATGTTTCCGCTTACTGTTTCATTTTCTATATAAATTAATGTCGTCCAATTTTGCTTATCATTGGATGCTTTTAAACAAAATTCACTGAGAGCTTGATCCGAATATTGCGAAGTAAAATAAATGTAATCGACAACAACCAGCGAAGAAAATTCAAAATAAAATTCTCGTCCGAAAAAATTTACATTACTTGTTGAAGATTGCAATTGATCATGAGCAGACCAATCTGAACCGTTGTGCGTAACACATAAATCAGAATTAATATCATCGCCATAATTTGGTGTTAACAAAATCGGTTTGGATGCATCGAGTCGAGAAATTTCGACATCATAATGAGGAACTCCCAATTTTTTTGAAAAAGTAAGTCTTGTTATGCCTCGATTAATCGGCAACGGAGAAATTTTCGGATTTAAATTTTCATTAAATGAAATAAGATGAGTGCCGTCAGAAACAATTTCCAAAACAAATGAAAAATCGTTTTGCGGATCGAAATCCGTTTTGAATTGAACCATCAAATCTTCGGTTACGAACATTCTATACTGCAAAGTTTGTTCTTCAAGATCAACAATTCCTTTTTGAACTATCTTCACGTTTCCTAAATTATAAATTGTAGCGTTGCTTGTCATGTCCGCTATCTCCATTTCTCCGTTTTGATTGATTGAAAGATTTTCTCCGAGCTTTACGACTCCGAAATTTGAAAATGTAGCAGAATTTAATTCGTCTCTTGAAATCGTTCCGTCGTGATTTACTAAGCCATCGTCCGTTTTGATGATTCCGAAATTTTCTTTTGTAGCTTTCGAAATTATTTGAGTTGAAATTGTTCCGGCATCGTTCGAAAAGCCATCCCCGATTTTTACCAAGCCGAAATTTTCGCAAGTTGCGATTTGAATTTGTTCTTCAATTTCTTCTGCGTCATCACAAAAAATTACTGACTCATTATTTCCCGCATTAAAATCAGATTTTGCCTGACAATTCGTAAGTTCCACTTTCGGAAGTTGCTCGTCATTTTCGATTCCTGCTTCATCTGTATAAATATGAGTTTCATTTGCTTGGCTTGTTTCAGAATTTTCTTGCGGTGTCATTCCGTTTTTTGAAATTTCTAAAATGTTTCCCCAAGCAGTATCGAAATTCGTATTCGTTTTTTTGATTGAACACTCTCCTGAAAATCCGCCTGCATCTCCGCCACCGTCTAAACATTCAAAACCATCACCATCAGAATTAATGACCAAATATCGATTCGCTGAAATATTTTGGATTTCGGAATTTTCTACAGTATAGGGCAGATGAACAGATCGATTTTCTAAATCTGAAACTGTTTCCGATAATTCCTCAATTCGTTCTTCGGTATTTTTTACATCGCCATCAATCATTGCAAATATCGAGCGCAGGTCATTGATGTCATCAACAACATCGTGATTTTTGTTCGGCAATGAGTAATGACGATTCGGTGTTATCATTCTCCGACCATCGCCTCCAATGCTGTTTCAATCGCGGAAATTCGACTATCAAGTGAAGAAACGTCTGACTCCAATGTCCTGATTTTCGGATATAAATTCGTTCCCTCAAGCAACCAAGTATGAATATTGGCGGCTGTTACGCATTTGAAGGTGTAAACAGTATTTTTCTCAGTAATTGTTGCAATTGGAGTCGTTCCGTCAGATGCTCCCGAAAAAGTTTGATCAGGAAATACCAAAACTAAATTTTTTCCTGCTTCGGAATTTCCGACTAAATTTATCGGAAGTTTATTTTCGGATATTGAAACTATTTCTATTCGATCTCCGATTTGTGGTGATTTTGGAAATGTAAAATTTGTAGCCATGATCAATACTCCCTTGTAACTATGTGTTCGATTAGCTGAATTTCAGAAATTGTGATGTATGCGGATTTCGTATTTACCGCTTCGACTTTATAAAATTTGTAAGCTGTATCATGATTCAAATCCCACGTTTTCGTTTCGTTGTGCGTCCATGTAAGCGCACCTGAATTTAATAATTCATCATAATTTTCGCCGTCATTCGAGCCATAAAGGATGAATGAATCAGGTTCTTCGTTCGAAAATCCACCTGACATTCTGAACATATTGGCTTTATCTGCTTCTGGTAATTCAATTTGAATCCAGCCGGATTGAGTTTTTGTCGTCCATGAACTTGAATCGGATACGTTATTATTGAATGCTTCAAATGGATTGTAAACTTTTGCTCCGGAA
>CAJODB010000039.1 GCA_905233185.1 uncultured Alphaproteobacteria bacterium
CACTTGGACACCTGCCGAAAAAGCCACGCTCAAATGTTCGGTAGCGTGTAATTACTATAAATTTACAATTAACGGAGTTGAGTTAATCGAAATCGATCCTGTAAATATGGTTCGAAATATAAATGGTACGGATCAATTATCTGAAATTCGTCAGGCACTGCAAATATAAATTAGAGGAGAAAATAAAATGCAAAAATTTAAATTAACAAAACCAATAACAATTGATGGTGTAGCTGTTCATGAAATTTCTCTGAGAGAACCGAAAGTTAGAGATTTAATAGCAATCAGCAGAAAAAATCTTTCAGATCTAGAACGTGACGTTCATTTGCTTGCGAATCTCGGAGAAATTTCAACTGAAGCCATAGAAAATTTAGAAATAGCTGATTATTTGCATATTCAAAATTGGTTACGAGATTTTTTATCTCCGGAAACGGAAGCGAAATAAGAAAAGCCGTTTTGATTATGGCTTCACAGTCTAAAGGGGGAATTTCTGAATGGCTGGAAATGCAAACGGATGAATTCATTTTATGGATGAACGATCTAAAGGAGTTAAATAAACGTGTCAGAAAATAAACATCAATTGCTTGTAACGATCGGAGCGACATTAAGCAGTGGTTTTAACTCCGTTGTTTCTAGCAGTACTTCAAAACTTAAAGAAGTCGGAAATGTTATTAAAGACATGGAACGACAATCAGCTTTAAGTGCTTCGGCTTTAGATAAATTGAAAATACGATATAATTCTTTGCTTGGATCAGTGAATAAACAACAAGCGATTCTCCAGAAACGGGCTTTTTATCGTTCTCAAATTATGGAAATTGCAGCATTAGGAGCTTCGCTTGCTGTTCCGATTCGATCTGCTATAAAATTTCAAGATTCTTTGGCAGGAATAAAAGCCGTAGTAAATTTTTCAGAAGCGGATGGATTACAAAAATTCGGGCAAACTCTTTTAGAAATATCAAGAAGAGTTCCTGTTGCTGCCGATGATCTTGCGTCAATTGCAGCTGTCGGCGGTCGGTTTGGTGTGCCGATAAAAGAACTTTCAACTTTTTCTGAAGAAGTTGCGAAAACTGTTGTCGCATGGCGAGCCAATTCTACTCAAACAGCAGAACGTGTCGGAAATTTAATGAAAGTATTTAATTTGAGTACTTCTCAACTTGTTCCATATTTCGATTCGATAAATGAACTCGGAAATAAAACCGGAGCAACGGCAGATCAAATTTTGCAAGCAGTAAATAAAGCTTCTAACGGACTTGTTAATTTCAAGCTTTCGATTCCTCAAGCTGCAGCTTTAACCAGCACAATAATTTCGTTCGGTGAAAATGCAGAAACAGCAGGAGCTGCTGTTGGAACATTATTGCAAAGATTATCTATAGCTCCAAAACTAGGAGCAAATGCTCAAAAAGCTTTACGCACTCTCGGATTATCTTCTATTACTCTTCCGAAAATGATTGCTGAAGATCCGCAAAAAGTTTTGGATAAATTATTTGAAGGTGTAGCTAAATTAGATTCCGAAAATCGTAGCTCTGTTTTGTATTCGTTGTTTGGTCGAGGAGCAAGTGCAACAGTCGGAAAATTAGTCGATAACCTTGAACTGTACAGAAAAAATTTAGGATATGTTTCTGATTCAAAATTATTCGAAGGTTCACGTGATAATGACTATAAAATTGTTTCGGAGACGACAAAATCGCAAATAGATTTGCTCAGAAATACTTTGTCAACGTTCAGTAACCGCATTGGAACTTCATTACTTCCGGCACTTCAAACGGTAGTATACACAATTAATTCTATTCTTACTCCGATAACCAAATGGATGGAAAAGAATAAAGAGCTTACGCAAAGCATAACAACAACGATTGCAGGATTTATAAGTTTTCGAGTAGCGACTTTTGCTCTCGGTTATGCTTCTACATTTTTATTCGGAGGTTTAAATCGATTAACTATTGCTTTTAAAGGAATCAGACTTGCAATGAGTTTAGCAGGAATAGCATTTAAATCATTTCTCGGATGGTCTACAATGTTAGCAACTACGGCTTGGCTTGTTTGGAATAATTGGGATACTGTTCAAAAATTTTTCTCAGATATTTGGTCAACTGTAGAGCCTCATTGGAATAATTTCAAAAAAATTATAGATGATTTGGTAGTTACAGAAAAAATAAATTTAGCATGGAATGCTATCAAAGACCTTTTTACAAATTTATGGAATAGAGTATCTCCTGTCTGGGATAAATTTATAGAAAAAATAAACGCTCTCGGAATAGTTGATCCTGTTCTTAAAGCTTGGGAAAAATTAAAAAGTTTCTTTAAAGGATTTTTTGATGAAATTACTCCATTATGGAACAAATTTACAGCACCAGTTTCAAATCTATTCAACGGAGTAAAAAGTGCTGTTTCAAGAATAAAAGGATTATTTTCAAAAGAAGAATCGTTACCAAAAGCAAAATTAAAAATGCCTGAGATGAAGCAAATGCCATCGGAAACTTTGCGTAATCAAAACAATAATTTCAATATCACAATTAATGCAGTTAAAAATGATGATTCGGAATCAATAACAAATAAGGTCATAAACCGCGTTTCTGAATATAGCAAAACATTTTTATATGATCCGGTGTCGGAGGTTTTGTAATGATTCTCGGAGATTTTCAATTCAATTTAAAAAGTTTAAATCCGAACACTCTTAGCAGAACAACAGAATTTAATTGGTCTGATGCAGAGCGAATCGTCGATTTACCGAATTTACAGAATCTCGGAATTTCAAAAGATCAAATTGAAATTGAGGGCGTGTTTTATCCGAAATTCACAAAAGAAAATTCTATAAACAACATTATCGGAAACAGCGTGACTTCAAGAGTAATGAATTTTTTGAATATTTCTGAAAATTCCGGGTACGATAGCATAGAAGCAATTCGCACGTCTGCCTTATGCAAAATCGCCAATAATTTAATCAGCGACAACGGAGAAATTATCGGAAAGTTCGTGATCATTTCGATCAAAGAGACACAGAGTTATTTCGATAAAAACGGAAAACCACAAAAAATCGAATTTACTTTGGTATTGAAAAGGTCTCCGAGTACGACAAACAGCTCAGTCGTTCTGAATAATGACTCGTCAAATTCCTTTGTCGATACTCTTACGAATTTAGCAAGGAGTTACTTAAGATGGTGACTTATATCACAAAAGAAGGCGATGTTTTAGATTGGATTTGCTGGAAGCATTACGGAACGATTTCGGTTTTGGAAAAAGTTATGCAAGCGAATCCAAATGTTACTGATGAAGATGAAAAATTAGATGCAGGTATCGAAATCAAACTGCCATACATAGAAGTTACTCAGAAAAACAGTTCAGAGGTGCGCTTATGGAACTAACACCAGATTTTTCAATTTCGATAAACGGCAGTTCTAATTTCCCGAAAGAACGAGTAATTTCGATTCGAACAACGGACGAAGCCGGAATAGTTTCTGACTCATGCGAAATTGAACTGGATGATTTCGATAGTGCTTTGCAGTTCCCGAATACGGAAGCGACAGTTGTTGTTTCTCTTGGCTACAAAGAAACAGGCTTAACAAAAATCGGAACTTATTTTGTTAGAGAAATTGCAGTTGACGGAGCAAGACACATCGTTCGGATTCAATGCAATGCCGCATCAAAAGCTATGCGCTCACAAAAGACAAAAACAAATGAAGGAACAATCGGGGGCAAAATCCAGGAAATGGGAACAGAGTTCGATCTTGAACCTGAGATTTCCGATGATTTAGAGGATGTAACTTTGGGTGACTCCCCTCAATTTGCAGAAAGTGATATGAGTTATCTAACTCGAATGTCCCAAAAAGTCGGAGCAGTCGCAAAACCTGTCGATGGGCATTTAGTCGTTGCAAATGAAGGTTCGGGGAAATCCGTCAGCGGACAATCATTGCCGATAAAATATTTAGATGCATCAGGGGTTACAAGCTATTCATGTAATTTTCGAGAAACCGAATCAGGTGGATTTGCTGGAACTGTTTATGCGAATTGGTATGATAAAAATACTGGCGAATATCATTTAG
>CAJODB010000040.1 GCA_905233185.1 uncultured Alphaproteobacteria bacterium
GAATGCTCGGCTGCAATTGGAACACTTTGCATCGATATGTGAAAGAATCCTGTTTTGTCCCCATAAATTCCTAGAAAAATCTGCATATATCTTACAAAATATCAAGAAAAAGCAAAAATCCGTTTATCTTCCCGTTTGAGTTTTTCAGAAACAGAGAAATAATATAAAATTATGCATAAATTGTTTTTTTAATTTCAGGATATAAAAATAAAAGCATGAAGTTATATATATTATAAATATATATAACCTCTATTATTTGAAGAGGGAAAAAATAAAAGGTCAAAGTCGAGATATTTTCTCATCTTTTTTGCAATTGCTGCGATTTTATGTTATAATAACGAAACTAGGTAATGGAGATACTTATGTTATTGGGATTATCCATAGAAAATTGGTTATCTTTTAAAGAGGTGACAGAATTTTCAATGATCGCTACACGTGAACAGCAACATGGCGAGCGATTATTTAAATGCAAAAACCGTATTCTGCCAATTTCTGCGATTTATGGCGCGAATGCATCAGGAAAAACCAATTTTATAAAGATAATTTCTCTCGCAAAAGTTTTTATTCTCAATGGTTCACGTCCTGATGAATCGCTGCCTTTTTATCCTTATTTACTCGATGATGAATGTGCTAAAAAGCCGTCCAAGTTTTCTGTTGGGTTATTAATTGATGATAAGATTTTTGAGTATTCATTTGCTGCAAATCAAAAATACGTTATTGAAGAGAAATTATCAGAAGTAAAAACTAGAGAAAAAGTATTGTTTCATAGAAAAAATGATGAGATTATTTTTGATAATAATCTTCCTGATATGAAGTTTTTAGAATTTATTTTCAAAAGTACTCGCAAAAATCAATTGTTTTTAACGAGTTCAGTATTTCAAAATGCTAATCATTTCAAAAAGATTTATGATTGGTTTTACAATATCGAAATTATTACGCCAGATGCCACTTTTTATGCATTTGAGCAATTTTTTGATGAGAAAAGTTCTCTATACAACGAAATAAACAATTATTTTAAAAGCTGTGATGTCGGAATTGATAGGATCGAATGCGAAGAAATTCCATTCAGTTCATTACCAATAGACAATAATTCGAAGACACAATTAGCTGGAATTCCCGAAGGTAAAACATTCAAGCTGCGCATTGGACGTGAAAGAATTTTAATCAGCAAAAAAGATGGGAATATACTTGCTAAGAGAATGATTGCAATTCATCTCAATAGCAAGGGTGAAAGTGTGAAGTTTAATTTAACTAATGAGTCAGATGGAACATTGAGAGCAATGGATTTATTCCCTGCTTTTTCGGAACTTTGCAATGATACTCCAAAAATATATGTAATCGATGAAATAGATAGAAGTTTGCATCCACTTTTAGTACGGCATTTGATCGAAATGTATTTGGATAGCTGTAACAACACGAAAAGAGGGCAATTAATATTTACAACGCACGATACAAATTTAATCGATCAAAATGTATTTCGCAGAGATGAAATTTGGACAATAGATAGGAATAAATTTGGAGCATCAAAATTTGTTTCATTCAGTGATTTTAAGGATATTAGATATGATTTAAATATCCGAAAAAGTTATATGGACGGAAGATTCGGGGGAGTTCCCAACGTTGGGTAATTCTTTGGAGAAATAATGAAATATAACAGCAGCAGAAAATCCAAAAACCTTCCTGTAAAAAGGATTATTCATTTAGTTACAGAAGGAATAAAAACAGAACCTCAATATTTTGCGGTATTTAGATCTGATAGCTACGTACTGAAAACACACAAAAACAGTGGAAATGCAACGTCTCCAAAAGGATTAGTGGAAAGAGCAAAATTAATTGAAAAAGCAAATCGTTTATCGAAAACAGATCAGATTTGGATTATTTCAGATAGGGATAATTGGACAGACGACCATTTTAACTTACTGAAAAATTGGGTTGATAATATTCAGCATAACCATGCTCTGAGTAATCCAAGTTTTGAATATTGGCTACTGTTTCATTTTGAAGATATAAACGTTGTGTCTCAAAAAGATTGTCTGAATCGACTGAGAAAACACATTCCTAATTATGATAAAAATTTAGATATGAGAATCTTTACAAAACAAATGATTGAAAATGCTGTAGATCGAGCTAAGAAAAGAGAAAAACTTGCAGATGGAGATTGTTTTTACTCGCACGGCTCAACTGTGTATAAACTGGTAGAGATTCTTATTGCAGATAATGCAGTGTTATAACTGTCACTATTATAAATACAATATATAAGTTATGTATTTCATCGTTTTGTATAATAAGAAACGAATAACTATATTTATACATTATAATTATGATCGAATTGTTTAGAAAAAGTTGTGAAATATTTTGATTCCTAACTCAATCATAACACGTTATTGCAAAAAAGTTGACAAAATCAATCACTAGTGATAATATAAAAATGCGTTTTGATGAGGTATTGAAATGGCAACTATAGAACAACGAGTTAATATTGCGCTTGATGCTGGAACTTTAGAGCTCATAAAACAAATGGCTAAGAAAGCAAAAACATCGGTATCAAAAATCTGCGCTGATCTAATTCGACGCCGAATAGAAGATGATGAAGACGCTTATTATGTCCGTCTCATAAATGAAATGGGCGATATTTCCGATAAAAAAACTGTTTCTCTTGATGAAGCTAAAAAGTATTTAGATGCGTTACCAGATTAAATTAACCGAAGATGCTTTAAAACAGCTTGCAAGAATACCAAGGAATTTCCGAAATTCTATTTTGAAAGCTATAGAAGAACGTCTTTCTGAAAATCCATACCGATTTAAACCTTTGGTTTGCAATTGGAAAAGTTATTTTCGAATGCGTGTTGGCGATTACCGAGTAATATATAAAGTAGAAGATGAAAAAGTGACGGTTGTGATCGTTCGCATTGCTGTGCGCGGAAATGTATACGAATAATCTTTAAAAAAATTCAAAAAAACCAAAAAATCGAGTGGACATCGTGGACAGAGGGACAGCCATTGAGTATCAAGGCTTTCAAGAATTTCAAAAAGTGGACAGTCCACTGGACAGTGGCTACGATATTTCAGCAACTGTCCACCTGTCCACCATAAAAAGTTGCTGTAAATGTTTAGCAGCTTCCACAATATCGCAATTGTAAGCAAAAGCAGCCAAATCAATAATACTTCCGCCTCTATCACCAGTAGCGAA
>CAJODB010000041.1 GCA_905233185.1 uncultured Alphaproteobacteria bacterium
GATTTCTTCGACGACTCGCTTTTCTATGATTTCAGCGGGAATGGTGTGCTGTGCAGCCTCGCAGGACTTGTATCTCAGATGATTGGAGCAAGTGTAATATCGATACTGCAACCCACGCTTATTGGAGCAAGTTTTACGCATCAGCACATTGCAAGCTCCGCAATAAACAAGCCCTTTCAAAAATGACGGAGTCGTTGTTCTGCGCTCCTTTTGGCCCGGTTTTCCATGTTTCTTAAAAATTTCCTGTACCTGATTCCAAACAGATTCCTCGATTATCGCCTCATGTTCACCAGGATAAACATTCTCTTTGTGAACGACACAGCCTTTGTAATACGGATTTCGTAGAATTCGCAAAATCGCCTTCGGTTCGAACTTTTTACCGAGAGTATTCTCGTTCCTTGGTCTTGTCCGATATCCTGCAGCATTCAAAATCTCTGCAACTTCTAAATAAGATTCCGTCTGTAAAAACTTATTGTAAATGAACTTCACAACTTTCGCTTCTTCTTCACTGATAATGAGTTTTCGATCTTTGCAGGTGTACCCCAACGGAGGAACTCCTCCCATCCACATGCCCTTTTTCAAAGACGCAGCAAACTTATCTCTTATACGTTCACTGGAAAGCTCACGTTCGAATTGAGCAAAACTCAGCAGAATGTTCAACATCAGTTTCCCTGATGACGTAGATGTATTAAACGACTGAGTCACCGAAACGAAACTGACGTTATACTTATCAAAAAGCTCTACAATCTTTGAAAAATCAAATAATGAGCGAGATAAACGATCGATTTTATAAACGACGACCATATCGATCAAACCTGCTTTGATATCTTCAAATAACTCCTTCAACGCCGGTCGATTCATATTTCCGCCTGAAAATCCACCATCATCGTAATGCTTTGAAACCAAACGCCAATTTTCATGAACCTGGCTGGCAACAAAGTTCTCCCCCGCTAAGCGTTGGGCATCAAGACTGTTAAACTCCTGCTCAAGACCATCTTCACAGGATTTGCGAGTGTAAATTGCGCAGCGTGTAATTTTCTGTTCCATTATTTTTTAATCCCAAAAAATGTTAAGCCATTCCACCTTGTGCCTGCGATCTTTGTTGCAATTGCAGAAAGTGAATTATAAATTTCGTTGTTATATGAAAAGCCGTCTTTCACAACCAAAACCTCGTGTATTTTTCCGTGATATTCCTTCGTGATTTTTGTACCAATCATCGGACTGAATTTCCGTGTTTTTTTCTTCTGATCCTTCGGGGTCTGAATCTTTTTGGCACAAGCCTTTATTTTATTTTCAGTTTCATCATCCACTCCGCCATAGGCCAGCTCTTGGATTTTGTAAGCAAGCTTAGCAATCATGTGCTGGCGACTTGAAACTTCAGGCGGATAATCAAAAAACTTGCTCCAAACGGTTTCTAATTCCGAACTTTTCATGTCCTGTAACGCCATAACCTGTTTAATTACACTCAAATCTTCATTTACGTTTTCTAGCAGCACCTTTATTCTCCAATAAGTCAATCTCACGGATGCTATTTCCCCTCTGAATAAAAGAAAAGTCAAGCTCTGAATTCGCTCTTTCCCTTCTTATTTGAGTTTCTTTCGCTTTCGTATATCGGATCACCGCTTCATAAATAATTTGTGCCAATTTTTCCGGTTTCGTGAGAATTTTTCCATTGTCTTTCATGACCGCACCTCAACCTTCATAATTCACAAAGTTCTTACCGACAAAAACGTACATTCGTTTGTTCCCGTGAGGTGTCCATTTTTGCTGACAGCCCTGAAGTATCTGATTTTTCTGTAATGTCTCTATCGCATAATTTCGGTTAAAACCTTTGCAGATTTCGTTCTTAAATACGCTTGTAGTGACGTAATAAATAAGGTCATCGCCTGTTTTTCGTTTATACCCTGCGAGATTCGTAATACGTTGGTCAGGAAAACTATCCAAATCAAAGAAACGGCTGCTTACATGTGTTTCGAAGAATGCCAGCACTTGTTCCATCAAGCGTTTTTCCTCAAGATCACCAACCCCGCCTTTCTCTTTTAGCCATGATTGAAAGCATGTAAGTGCGGATTGATAAGCTTCACCCGGAAGCCAGCCTGTTAAACCGTATTTCGTAGCCAATTCTCCCGCAAAACCAACAAAAATAAAGCGTTCAAATACTCGATTATCTTGGCTTGTGGGATTTTCAGGAAGATATCCGATTTTGAGACGTTTTAGCTCATCGTTGTATTTTTCTTCGATTTTTTCTTCTTTCAAAATGTGTTTCACAAACTCAATCGAAGGATGACCGTAGTATTTAGCTGAACTATCCTGCAAATGCTTCCCGAACTCTGAAACATCCGAAAACCCATGCAAGTTTTCAAAAAGTCCGTTTGTTCGATTAATTGAGTTCGAAGGAATGCTGATAAAACGCATTTCCTGACCAGCCTTCGATTTGTTGTCGACCTCTGATAAATGAGCGGCTAAATCAACTTCACCGCTGGATAAAAACAGCGTGCGCCAATGAAATGTTTCTCTCAAATTACAGTCTTTTCCCAGTCGATCTTTTCCTTCTCCATGCGAAAACATATAAGCGACATTACCTGTTTTTTGCGCTGACATTTCAGATAATTCATCGAGAACTAAAAGCGCATCATTGCGTTTAAAAGCCAAACTTTCCAATGCATTATCTGTAGCACGCCAGGTTTTAAGATACTGCGGTGAACCAAAAATCGATGACGCTGCCCGAAGACAAGTCGTTTTTCCTGTTGAACTAGTCCCAGCAAGATGAAATCCTCCGCTTTGTACATTACAGGGCTTCAACAGCAGACTTGCAAAAGCTAAGCTGGCAGCAAACATTAAACGAGAATTGCCAACGCAGTATATAGAGACGTTCTGAATCCAACCTTCTAAACTTCCTCTTGTGCCGAAAGCGTCATCCCTGAGATTTGTACTCAGCAGGACGTTATCCTCATTACCGATTACCTGATCAGGCCTTAAATACGCATTTCCGCAATAGCCGGTGCA
>CAJODB010000042.1 GCA_905233185.1 uncultured Alphaproteobacteria bacterium
ATATTGCCTTTCTAAAAGTAAAGTCCAATTTTCATCATCGTTTGAACCTTCCAATTTATACCAGCGCATTGTTCGATCTAAATAATCATTCGGTCCGGCGATATCCAGAAAATTTGCGATTTGCGCTTCGGTAAATTCGTACTTAATCCAGTAAGTTAAATCTTCTGTATCATCAGGATTTTGCTGAACGTATATTGAAGATGAAGGTGAGACATCAGTTAAATCAGATGCACTTCCGCTGTATAATTTGCTGTATGTAAGCTTTCCCCAAGAAGTTACATCTGACGCCATTTTCGGAGTCAACAAAACTAATTCGCTTTCGTTATTATCAATTTTTGTTCCCCACAATTGCATTGATCGAGGATAATTTGAGTTCTGCCAGCCGATATATAATTTGTAATAGCGAAAGCATCCCTTTAATTCGGTAAAAATATTTCCGCTCACGGTTTCATTTTCTATATAAGTTAATGTCGTCCAATTTTGCTTATCATTGGATGCTTTTAAACAAAATTCGCTGAGAGTTTGATCCGAATATTGTGAAGTAAAATAAATGTAGTCGACAACAACTAGCGAAGAAAATTCAAAATAAAATTCTCGCCCGAAAAAATTTACGTTACTTGTTGAAGATTGCAATTGATCATGTGCTGACCAATCCGAACCATTGTGCGTAACACATAAATCCAAGTGAATATCATCACCGTAATTTGGAGTTAAAAGCGTTGGTTCTGGAGCATCGAGTCGAGAAATTTCTACATCATAATGAGGAACTCCCAATTTTTTGGAAAAAGTAATTTTTGTAATGCCTCGATTAATCGGCAACGGAGAAATTTTCGGATTCAAATTTTCGTTGAATGCAATTAAATGACTGCCGTCAGAAACAATTTCCAAAACAAATGAAAAATCGCTTTGCGGATCGAATGCTGTCTTGAACTGAACAACCAAATCCTCAGTTACAAACATTCGATACTGCAAAGTTTGTTCTTCAAGATCAACAATTCCTTTTTGAACTATCTTCACGTTTCCTAAATTATAAATTGTAGCGTTGCTTGCCATATCGCCGATCTCCATTTCACCAGCTGAATTAATTGAAAGATTTTCTCCGAGTTTGATAACTCCAAAGTTTGAAAAAGTCGCAGGATTTATTTCCTCTCTTGAAATCGTGCCGTTATTATTGATCAATCCGTCACTTGTTTTTATGATTCCGAGATCATTTTCAGTCGCATTCGAAATTATCTGAGTTGAAATTGTTCCCGAATCGTTTATAAAACCGTTTCCGATTTTCACTAATCCAAAATTTTCGCGAGTTGCGATTGGAATTTGTTCTTCAATTTCTTCAGGTTCATTACAAAAAATTACAGATTCATTGTTTGCAGATTCTAAATCAGATTTAGCCTGACAATTCGTAAGTTCAATTTTCGGAAGCTGTTTGTCATTTTCAATTTCGGTTTCGTCTGCATAAATGTGAGTTTCGTTTGCTCGGCTCGTTTCAGAATTTTCCTGAATTGTCATTCCGTTTTTCGAAATTTCTAAAATGTTGCCCCAAGCAGTATCAAAATTTTCGTTTGTTTTTTTAATTGAACACTGGCTTAATTTCCCTCCGGCATCTCCGCCACCATCTAAACATTCGAAACCATTTCCGTTTTGATTCACAACGAGGTAGCGATTAGCTGAAATATTTTGAATTTCCGAATTTTCTACAGCATAAGGCAGATGAACTGAACGATTTTCTAAATCTGAAACCGTTTCCGATAATGCTTCGATTTTTTCTTCAGTACTTTTTACATCGTCATCAATCATTACAAATGTTGAGCGCAGGTCATTGATGTCATCAACAACATCGTGATTTTTGTTCGGTAATGAGTAATGACAATTTTGAGTTATCATTCGATCATTCCTTCAATTGCTGCTTCAAGAGCAGAAAGCCGATTTTCGAGCGACTTAATTTTCGGATTCAAACAAGTTCCTTCAAGCAACCAAGTATGAACTTCTTTTGCTGTTACGCATTTGAAAGTGTAAACAGTATTTTTTTCTGAAATAGTCGCAATTGGCGTTGTACCGTCAGATATTCCCGAAAAAGTTTGATCCGGAAAAATCAAAACCAAATTTTTTCCTGCTTCGGAATTGCCAACCAAATTTATCGGAAGTTTATTTTCGGATATTGAAACGATTTCTATTCTGTCTCCAATTTGCGGTGCTTTCGGAAATGTGAATTTGGTAGCCATGATTAATACTCCCTCGTGGTTATGTGTTCAATTAATTGAATTTCAGAAATTGTTATATATGCGGATTTCGTATTTACCGCTTCGACTTTATAAAATTTGTAAGCTGTATCATGATTCAAATCCCAAGTTTTTGTTTCGTTATGAGTCCATGTAAGCGAACCGGAATTTAACAACTCATCGTAATTTTCTCCGTCATTTGAGCCATACAAAATAAATGAATTGGGTTCTTCGTTCGAAAATCCTCCAGACATTCTAAACATATTTGCTTTGTCTGCTTCAGGCAACTCGATTTGAATCCAGCCTGACTGAGTTTTTGTCGTCCATGAACTTGCATCAGAAACAGTGTTGTTGAAGGCTTCAAACGGATTGTAAACTTTTGCGCCTGAATAAATCGAGTTCGCAGTTAAAATGAAACCATCCTGAGAATTTGCGGTCATTATCGGAGTTAATCTGCGATAAGCATTTAGTTCTCGTTTGTATTCTCTAATTTCAGTGCCGAAATTTACTTCAGAAAAAGCAAAATACCCCTGACCATTTTGA
>CAJODB010000043.1:0-691 GCA_905233185.1 uncultured Alphaproteobacteria bacterium
ACTTGGAAGAACAGGAAAACAAGCTAGATTGCGAGAAATTATGCATGATGATAAACAAAGTTCATTAGTTAGAGGTTGGTTAACACAAAGAAAGAATGCTAAAAGAATTTTAACTCTTCCTCCTGGGTATGAATTAGCTCATAGAAGAGGGTTTGAAGCTGCTAAAGGTTATGGATATGAATTCGCAGATCCAAAATGGAAAAGCATTCATAATATACAACACAAACATGATAAAATGGGCAAATTAAATAAAGATATGGGAAAGAAATAATGCGATATAAACCATCTGAAAAAGAATTTGATTCTGTTGTAACACTAGGAATTGATAAGAGGGTTAAATATTTTAGGAATGTAGTTGGTGAACACTGTATAATGTGGTTAAGTTATGATGAAGAAGGTAATTTATTTGCTAATTATGATACTCAAGACAGAGAATGTATATATGTTTGGCCTGCCCAAAAATATGGAGAATTTTTTTTTAAAAATACTAAATTTAATTGCGA
This sequence comes from uncultured Alphaproteobacteria bacterium, assembly GCA_905233185.1. Classification (GTDB taxonomy): domain Bacteria; phylum Pseudomonadota; class Alphaproteobacteria; order UBA3830; family UBA3830; genus BNWE01. The sequence goes on from CAJODB010000043.1 coordinate 504, forward strand.
TATAGGTAGCTCAAATTTAAAACCTTTGGATATTCACGATTTTTTAGATGAGTATATAGATGAATTGATAGAACAGAACATAAAAATTATGATTTTTCCAACAGAACACGGCGGTGCTCTTATGTCAGCAGAATCTTTCAGGAATATGATGATAGAAGAATTGTTGAAATATGAAGATTTTGAGTGAT
>CAJODB010000043.1:739-3425 GCA_905233185.1 uncultured Alphaproteobacteria bacterium
TTATTTTTACACCTATTTATTCTCCTTTTTCTTTTTTCATTCGGTTTTGTCGATGGAGAGGTTTTGCGCATCGACAACAGTCGTACGCATCTTGAGGGCATCTGGAATGTCACGGAAAGAACGTCTCAGAGCCACATCAGGACGTCGGAATTCACCACGGATGCGCCACGTCGCACTGTCGAGCAGACTTCGCACACAACGGGGTGGTCAGTAGCGCTTTCGCCTGCCGCACTCGTCGGCGTAGGCCTTGGATTTGAGGGGGCGACATTGGCAGGGGCCTTGCCGAGCGTTTCGTTGCACAAAGCCGATTCCGATACGTTCTTCAGCTCTCCGCGGCCTATGGCGCTTACAGCGAACGATCTGCTGATTACGTGCGACAATGCGGTCATTCGTGGATCGAAGATTCACGCGCGGCTGGAAATGATCGTGAGCGGCGATCTGACCATCGAGAGCCTGAAGGAAGAGTTTCGGTTGGAGACTCACAGCGCGAGCATTGGCACGAAGCTTGACGCACTCCATGCTTTCGTTACGAATTCGACGCCGATTTCGGGGCTTGGTGACTCGCGTCTCGGGGTGGTTCCAACGATGCGGTTTGTTGATGAGGAGATCCTGTCGGAGAAGGTGCGAGAAGTTGCGCAGTTGGTCGGGCAGGAGAAGTTCTATCTGACTGTCGGACGGCTTTTGCACAAAATCGGAGCTACTGTCGGCCTACAACCTGACGGTGTGGTCATGTCTGATGATGCCGAGCGCATTAACGCAGGGCAAATCCTGGAGGAGAAGGTTCGGGAAGCCGAGCACCACGAACGGCACGTCTTCAACCCGAGCGTCGCTGAGCTTTGCGGTATGATGGCCGAAGTCGACGCATTCAAGCAACTGCGTGCAAAAATCGAACTGCAGCAGATGAAGGAGGGAGTCCCAGTCGAAGAGCGCGAAAAAACTCAGAAAGAAATAGATGAATTCTTAAAAAAAACTGAAGTAATGGAAAAAATCAAAAAAACAAATGAAATAAAACAAGAAAAAGCAAAAATAAAACAAAAAATAAAAAATTTAGAAATAGATGAAATAGAATTAGCAGAACATTTTCAAGATGATATATCATCAAGCGCAGAAAGAAAAATCCCTACATTATCAAAAGAAGAAACATTCTTAACAAAAGTAAGAAGTCAACTTATGTATTATAGAGAACAAGAGGAATTTTTAAAACGCTCGCTATTAGATACAATTTATGAAATGCAAGTATTATGGGATAATTATATTGCAGACCACCCAAAAATAAACATGTGGATAGAAAAAATAAAAGAACATAGCCCATATATTATTGATGCTCTTTTTTACACCTCTGTTGCAATAGAGGTATTTGGAACAGGCGGAGCGGCTATACCTCTTGCAACTGCTCAATTAGCATTAAGAAAAGGTGGAATAAAATTAGTTACAAAGCTTGGAAAACTAGGATTAGAGAAAGCTGTAAGAAAAAAAACAATAAAAGAAGTGACAAAGACTTTGATAAGATCAGAAGCTTTCAATGAAGGAGTAATAACTTTGAATTATCTAGCCGCAAATGAAGCAAAAGATTGTGGTCGAACCCCTGAAGAAAAGAGAAAATATATAGAAATGACTACCAGAGCAAGTGCTGCTATACAAGGACTAAATCAAACAAAGACTTTAGTATCCAGTATTAAATCAATAAAACGTAGCTCAAATTTTCTATTCAACAAAAAAGTTAACTGGAACGAAACCAGCAATGCTAAACGTGGCTTAGAATTTAAGCAAGCGATCCAAAAAAGCTTACCATCTTCATTTGAAAAAGATCCAACAAAAGGAATTGATGCTTTTGATCGTCAAAGTGGTCATGCCTTGAGCATAACGACTTTAGATACGAGAAGTACCTCAAGAATATCTGATCCTAAGAGTATAAGTAGAATAATAAATAGAAGAGCAAAAGAAATTTCCTCAATAACTTCTGTTGAAAATGCTCCGATTCGCTCAAAAGAAATTTTTATCGGCATACCAAAGTCAACAACAAGCGAGCAATTATCACATATAGAAGAATCCAGAAAATTCACAGAATCTTTAGGAATAATACTTACTGTTAGTGTGGAGGAATAATTTAGGTAATAGATTAATTATAAGAATAGAAATAAGTCACAAAAAAACCGCCCGAAAACAATCAGAGGCGGTATAAGGAAAGTAAGAAATAAGAGAAAAGTTTTTCTGATTTTACTAAGCCTGGCAGCGTGCTACTCTCCCGCGACTCAAGGACGCAGTACCATTGCCGCAGGGGACCTTCGCTTTCCAGTTCGGGATGGGATGGAGCGTGTAATTCCCCGCTATGGCCACCAAGCCAAGAAAAATCAGAAAAACCTACAAACAAAGGAGAAAAAACTAAAGAAACTTACGACTGATTGTCGAGTGTATCAAGCCAATCGGGATATTAGTATCAGTTAGCTTCACGCCTCACAGCGCTTCCACACCTGACCTATCAACGTGGTGGTCTTCCACGTCCCTGATAGCGAGAACTAGTTTTGAGGCGAGTTTCCTACTTAGATGCTTTCAGCAGTTATCTCTTCCGTGTTATGGCTACTCGGCGATGCAACTGGCGTCACAACCGATACACTAGTGACACGTCCACTCCGGTCCTCTCGTACTAAGAGCAGCTCCTCTCAATTCTCGAACACCCACGGCAGAT
>CAJODB010000044.1 GCA_905233185.1 uncultured Alphaproteobacteria bacterium
GCATTACGATATGGTGTTGGCCTCTCGTAATATAAGCGATAAAGAACTGGCAAAAATTATCCCACTTGACCGACCGGCAAATAGTGATTTGAATGTTGCTGTGATGTAGCGTTGTTTCGTTTTTTGAATGACACGCCCTATGAGGCGTGTTTTTTATTGTATATGTTGTGTAATGTGCTTTGTGTAGCTAATATGTAGATTTTTGTTTTTTGGCGGTGTTCTGCTATAAATATAGAAAATTTGTAGCAGACACACGGACGAGGGTGTTGAATTTCCGCAGTTTTTATGGTGTGTTTTTTCGTGGCATACGGACCAGTCCGTATGTTTAGGGACGTTTTTTGTAAAAATGGCCATTTTTATGGCTTTTATAAACAATCGATATTTTGTCAAAATTTCGCAGAAATCTGCAGTTTTTGTAAGTATAATTTATCTGACAAAGTGACATACGGATTAACAGCAAGCCCGCAATTTGCCCGGATTCCCTTGGGTTGCAGCGTGTAAGATGCATAAATCAGCCACTTTTTCGCGTATAGCTGTGTAGCCATTGTGTAGCTGTTTTTTTATGTGTAGCCCCTGTGTAGCAAAAAAATTGCACTATCGTGTAGCTACATGTGCCAAAAACATACAAAAGAGAGAACACACAAACCGACTTTTACGGAATATTTTTGATGATTTTATCGCGACTAACGGACTAAATTTTGCTTTTTAATTTTTCAAAAAAAATATCAAATCCATTATACTCTATGTGTCGTCTTACTCGTTTGTTTACAGCAATAACTCTACCGGTTGGCATCTGTGTTGATAACCCAGCGTTGTATTCATGCCAATAAGACGATTTGTCTGTTTTGATCCCAAGTTTTTGTAAAGCTTCTTCTGCCAAATCGCCTATGGGAGCATTTGGTAGTACAACCCCATTATTAAAAGTACGAGTTTTTGCATATATACCGTATCCGATTTTTTCCAATGTACCATCTTTTACTAACATGCGTAATGCACGCAGCATTTGATCATAGTCATATTCTGCAACAAGGTCATCAAAATCCCTTAAGATAAAAACGTTATCTTTTCGTCTTTTGATGCGTGATGCAGTTTTATCTAAAAGGGTCTTTTTATTCTTCATAGTGTGATCTTTTGTGTCAAAATACGACATTTTTATATAAAAAGCGAGATTTTTTATAGAAATACCATTAAAAACGACGAATTATTGCAAAAACAGTGTTAAAAATAACAAATAATTGCAAAAAGATGTTAAAAAGGGATTAAAAACGACAAAAAATAGCAATAATCAAAAACAATAGAAATTCTTGCTAAAAATATGCGTATTTTTAGTTAAAAACGACAAATTATTGCAAAAATAGAGTNNNNAAAAACGACAAATTATTGCAAAATGCTCTTGAAAACACGTTAAAAATAACATAAAATTACAGTAAAGAGGTTTAAGTATGGTGATAGATAATTTACCAGAGGTGTTTTTATCAACGGGCGATGTGGCTTATAAGGTTTCTCGTCTATTGAAGGATGGTCAGGTAAAAAAATTGACCGGTAATTTGTATACTTCTAATGTCACAGACGATGTCGACAAGATTGTTTCTACTCGTTTATGGGAAATTGTTGGGTTGTTGTTTCCTGGTGCCATTATCTCAGATCGAACCGCTTTTTATATGGGACCAAATAAAGATCATGAAATATTTATCGTTTCAGAAAAATCCAGACGACCGGTAAAAGTTGGCTCTTATACAATTTATCCTCGTCCTGGGGCGGCTGTTCAGCCATCTGATACACCTTTTATGGGAAATTTGTTTTTGGCTTCTAATGCTAGAAAATACTTAGAGAATATGAGGGTATCTCGTAACAAAGTTAGTATAGAACCTCGTTATTTATCTCAACAAGAAATAGAAGAAAAATTGGATCAATATATACGGGTTAATGGGGAGGCCGCATTAAATAAATTGCGTGACGATATGCGCACTTTATCTGCCACGTTAAAGTTGGAATCAGAGTTCAATAAAATAAATTCGATCATCAGTACGTTGTTAAGAACTCATACCTCAAGATTGAAATCTAATGTTGGTATTGCTCGCTCTATGGGTGAAGAATTTGATCCTGAACGTGTTGTGTTATTCACGGCGTTATATGAGGCACTTAGTTCAACCGCTCCGGTAATTCGTAAAACTGAACAGAACTTTTCTCCAGTTTTATGTTTTTATGAATCATATTTTTCTAATTATATTGAGGGAACTAAATTTGCTGTTTCTGAAGCACAGGATATAGTTTTTAATAATAAAATACCCGCATCTCGGCCCGATGATGCACATGATATAGCAGGAACGTATGCTGTTATTTCTAGCGAACATGATATGTTGCGTACACCAAAGAATTTTGATGACTTTATTGACATATTAAAAAAAAGGCATGCACGTATAATGGAAGGGAGACCAGAAAAAGAACCCGGAAAATTTAAAACATTATTAAACCAGGCCGGATCCACAGTATTTGTTGAACCAAATCTTGTTGTCGGAACTTTAAAACAAGCTTTTGAATTGTATTCAAGGTTGGATACAGCCTTTGCGCGTGCTGTGTTTATGATGTGTGCAATAGCAGAAGTTCATCCTTTTAATGATGGGAATGGGCGTATATCAAGAATTATGATGAATTCAGAACTTGTTGCAAACAACGAATCTCGTATAATAATACCAACAATTTATCGTTCGAATTACTTGATGGCATTGAAAGGTTTCTCTCATAACAAAATTACTGATTCTATAATAAAGACGATGGATTTTGCTCAAAAATATACTAGTCAAATAGATTGGACTGATTTGCGCACAGCTACTGATATATTACAATCAACAAATGCGTTTGTTGAGGATGCTGAAAATACTACGGCATTATTAAGATTGCCGAAATAGTTTTTTAATAATTTATTGATGTCCAATAATGAATATTTTGATAGAAAAATATATGCATTTTTCTATAAAAATCGATTCGTTTGAAAATGGTGATTTTTGGGTCGGGTGCCGTCGATGAGGGGGAGCAAAAAAGTTTGACCAAAGTGCATTTTTATATGCTTTGATATGCTTTTGATACATTATGATACAATTTCATTGCTAAAAAAAGTGTGTTTTTCTGCGGCTTTTACAAGACTTTTATTTTTTAGCATGCTATAATTTGCATGTAAGGATATCAAAAATTGCTGTGATTTTAGATGATATTTTACGGCGTTTTTTGAACCGGACAAAACCATCAAAACCCAAAGGAGAAAAACATGGAACACGAGTTCTTGAATTATGGGGGGATGGAGAGAGAACCAAACTATAAACTTATAAATATAAAGGAAGATGTTTTGAAAGACAGGCTGCTTACACCAAGAGAGACAGCAGCATATCTTGGATCGTCTGTTTCCGCATTAAGCCAATATCGTGCGCTGGGCATCGGGCCAGAATACTTTAAGGTCGGCAAAATGGTACGATATCGCAGATCTGATATAGACAAGTGGCTTGAGCAGAAGAAAAGCAGCAAAAAATAGTTGTTTCTACTGGATATTCCGTAGTTATCGTGCATTGTTGTGTAGCTGTAACAAAGGAGTACACATATGGCAGAACAATGGAAATGTTATACTAAACCGTTTCGGGATACATGGATACATCTGTTGCATTCGGATGTGAATTTACAGGTAAGTGACGGGACAATACCCGGACTGTTCCTGCGATATTCGGCGGCAACGCGTACTATCAGGTTTTTCCTGGGATGTAAAATCGATAAAAAGAAATGTAACCTTTATATCGGGCGATATAACGATTATTCAATCAAAGACATTCGTGAAATGGCATGGAATATGCGGCATCAAATTGCCCAAGG
>CAJODB010000045.1:0-2828 GCA_905233185.1 uncultured Alphaproteobacteria bacterium
ATATAAGTAAGCGTTTTCATTCTCAAAGGTAAATAGTTTCAGTTCGCCGAGAGTCGTCCAAGATACATTGCTTTCTGAATCAAGAACGTTCCAAGTTTCTCCATCGTTTGAGCCCTGAATTTGAAAAGCAGAAGGAGCTTGATCGAGAGAACTGTCTCCACGTGATGCAATTTGCACTGCATTAAAAGCGGTTGGTGTAGGAAGTTTGATTTGCAGCCATGCATCTCCCGAATTAGCAGTTGTTGCCCAGCGAGTTTGAGTATTATCATCAAATGCGAAATATCCTGCATGATCATTTGCAAATTGTGTACTTGCTAAAATTTCATAGCCATCTTGATTGGCAGAAGTTAGTTTCGGAATGCCTCTGTAAAAATTGTGCTTCCCAAACTCTTTTCTAAACAACCTGAATCTGGAAATGCGCCAATATTGATCTCCGTTTGTACTCTTACAAGTCAGTTTGTAATATTTGTAGGCTGTTGTATTTTCAAATTCATGCCATCTGGTTTCATCTCCGGTAAAATCTCTTTGATACTGTCTTTCGAGTAATAATATCCAAGTTTCATCGTCATTTGATCCTTCAAGCTTGTACCAACGCATTGTGCGCTCTAAATTATCTCTAAATGCCGCAATATCTAGTAAATTAGCTATTACAGGTTCAGGAAATTCGTACTTAATCCATCGAAATAAATCAGTCGTATCTTCACTATATTTCACATATATATATGAGTTTGCATCTGTATCGGTTAACTGTGGTGCTCCATTTTCATGTAAATTACTGTAGGTAATTTTTGCAAATCCAGTTTCGTTCGAAGACATTGTCGGCGTAAGCAAAATTAATTCACTTTCATTATTATCAATTTGAGTCCCCCACAACTGAAATCCTCTCGGATAATTATCGTCTTTCCATCCAAGATACAGCTTAAAATATCGAAAGCATCCTTTTATCTCAGTTGGAACATTTTTGGCTACTATTTCATTGTTTTTGTATAAAAGCGTTGTCCAATTTTTCTTATCATTTGAAGCTTTCAGCCAAAATTCTCCTAAAGTTCTATCGGCATATCTGAAATGACAGAACACGTAATCAACCACAACTAATGTTGAAAATTCAAAGAAAAACTCACGTCCCCAAAAATCTATTTCATTGGTAGAACTTTTTAACATATCGTGAGCATTCCAATCTGAACCATTGTGCGTAACCATGAGATTTGAATTGACGTCGTCGCCATAATTCGGAGTTAAAAGTGTCGGTTCAGGCGCATCGAGTCGAGAAATTTCGACATCATAGCTCGGAACTCCCAACTTTTTTGAGAAAGTAAGTTTTGTAATGCCTCGATTAATCGGCAACGTGCTCATTTTCGGATTTAAATTTTCGTTGAATGAAATAAGATGAGTTCCATCTGAAATAAATTCCAGAACAAACGAAAAATCCGCTTGTGGTTCGAAATCCGTTTTGAACTGAATCACCAAATCTTCAGTTACAAACATGCGATATTGCAAAGTCTGTTCTTCTAAATCGATAATTCCGTTGTTGCAGATTTTTACGTTACCTAAATTATAAATTGTGGCGTTGCTTGCCATGTCGCAGATCTCCATTTCACCGCTTTGATTGATTGAAAGACTTTCTCCGAGTTTTACGATTCCGAAATTCGAAAATGTCGCGGGATTTATTTCATCTCTTGAAATCGTGCCGTTGTTATTTACTAAACCATCGCCCGTTTTGATGATTCCGAAATTGTCCTCAGTGGCTTTCGTAATTATCGGAGCCGAAATCGTTCCGGCATTGTTCGAAAAGCCATCACCAATTTTCACTAAGCCTAAATTTTCATGAGTCGCAATTTGAATTTCTTCTTCAATTTCTTCAGGTTCATTACAAAAAATCACAGATTCATTGTTTATAGATTCCAAATCAAATTTAGCCTGGCAATTTGTAAGTTCTACTTTCGGAAGTTGCTCATTATTTTCAATTTCGGCTTCATCGGCATAAATGTGAGTTTCATTTGCTTGGCTTGTTTCAGAATTTTCTTGAGGTGTCATTCCGTTTTTGGATATTTCTAAAATGTTTCCCCAAGCAGTATCGAAATTCGCGTCCGTTTTTTTGATTGAACACTGACCTAATTTCCCACCGGCATCTCCGCCACCGTCTAAACATTCAAAACCATTTCCGCTTTGATTCACAACAAGGTAGCGATTTGCAGAAATATTTTGAATTTCCGAATTTTCTATTGAATTAGATAAATGTACTGCTCGATTTTCTAAATCCGAAACCGTTTCAGATAATTCTTCGATTTCTTCTTCGGTGTTCGTTACATCGTCATCTATCATTGCCAACGTTGAGCGCAAGTCATTGATATCATCGACAACATCGTGATTTTTATTCGGCAATGGATAATGGCGATTTGGTGTTATCATTCTCCGACCATCGCCTCCAGTGCAGTTTCAATTGCATCGATTCGATTTTCGAGATTTTCGGATTTAAACAAGTTCCTTCAAGTAACCAAGTATGAACATCTTTTGCTGTTACGCATTTAAAAGTATAGACGGTATTTTTCTCAGTAATTGTTGCGATTGGTGTTGCTCCGTCAGCAGCTCCCAAAAAAGTTTGCTCGGGAAATACCAAAACTAAATTTTTGCCTGCTTCCGAGTTTCCAACCAAATTGATCGGTAACTTGTTTTGCGAAATAGAAACAATCTCAATTCGGTCTCCGATCTGCGGTGCTTTTGGAAATGTAAATTTGGTTGCCATAATCAATACTCCCTCGTGGTTATGTGCTCAATTAGCTGAATTTCAGAAATTGTTATATATGCGGATTTCGTGTTTACCGCTTCGA
>CAJODB010000045.1:2869-3347 GCA_905233185.1 uncultured Alphaproteobacteria bacterium
CCAAGTTAGCGCACCTGAATTTAGTAACTCATCATAATTTTCCCCATCATTCGAGCCGTATAAAATAAAGGAATCAGGTTCTTCATCCGCAAAACCGCCTGACATTCTGAACATGTTTGCCTTATCCGCTTCTGGAAGTTCAATTTGAATCCATCCTGATTGAGTTTTTGTCGTCCATGAACTTGAATCAGAAACAGAGTTATTAAATGCCTCAAACGGATTGTAAGTTTTTGCACCCGAGTAGATTGAGTTTGCTGTTACAACAAAGCCATCTTGCGAATTTGCTGTCATTATCGGTGTTAATCTACGATAGGCGTTTAGCTCTCGCTTGTATTCTCGAATGCGTGTGCCAAAATTCACTTCAGATAAGCCGAAATAGCTGCCTCCGTTTTGAATCGTTACGGCTTCAATTCGATAATACAAATATGGAATCGTGTTATAAAAATCGAAAATCTTTTGCTCGCCTTGCGTCCATTCC
>CAJODB010000046.1 GCA_905233185.1 uncultured Alphaproteobacteria bacterium
TCGGTTTGAGACTTGGTTATATCATGCCAAAGTATAACACCATGATTTACTTCAAGGTTTCTGGTTCTCATTCCACAGCAAAAGCTCGTATCGATGCAAGAGCAATTGCTGCAGCTACACCAAATGTTGATATGAAAGCGTCAAAGATTGTTCCAACATTGGCTCTTGGTGTTGAGAAAGCTTTCTGCAAGAAGTTTACAGCACGTTTGGAAGGTGAATACAGATTTAAGTCCACGAAGAAAGATAACGGACTTGAATTGAAAGCAAACGATGGATTTAATATCCGCGCGTTGGTTTCTTACAACGTACGCTTCTAATCTGCTAACTTAGTTTAGAAGATTTAAACAGGCGTAGCTTTTTAGTGCGCCTGTTTTTTTGTATACAGAAAATCACCTGCTATGTTGGTGAGTCGCTTTTATGAATTTTGTATAAATTACGTAAATTTTTATATAAATTTAGTATAAATCTTGTTAGCTTTCTCAAATTTCTTAGTCTCAGATCTCTGCGAAAGTCATTTTTGCGATATTATAAGATTTTCGATATTACCGGAGCCTGGAAAGTTAGAGTTTGCAAAATGTTTTTTCGACTTCCGCATGAGATCTTTTGTAAATCTCCCTATTGTTTCTTATTTTTCTTCAGCTTCAAAATATAATCGATATCTTTATCTCCACGACCCGATAAGTTTACAAGAATTTTTGGATATCTTTTCGTTTCTGCTAGTTTTTTAGCGTAGGCAACTGCATGTGAGCTTTCCAAAGCCGGAATAATCCCTTCTAACTTTGAAAGTTCAAAAAATGCCTCAAGCGCCTCTTTATCAGAGATTGTATCATACACCACCCTTCCAATCTCATTCAAATAGCAGTGTTTAGGTCCAACACCAGGATAATCCAAACCGCTTGCAACAGAATATGCGTTTACAATATTTCCGGCATCATCCTGTAATAACATGCATTTAAAACCGTGTAGAATTCCTTCTTTTCCGTATGTTATGCTGGCAGCATTATCACCCATACCAGAACCTCTTCCCAATGGTTCGATGCCAAACAATTTTACTTGATCATCTTCCAAAAAACCGTTAAAAATCCCGAGAGCATTAGAACCACCTCCGACACAAGCAATCACACAATCAGGAAGTTTTCCTGTTAAATCCAAGAATTGACTTCTTGCTTCTCTTCCGATAACCGACTGAAAATATTCGACCATCATCGGAAAAGGATGAGGCCCAACAACTGATCCTATTGCATAAAGCGCCGTTTCATATTCTAGAGAATAAGCTTCAAATGCCGCATCAACTGCCTCTTTTAGAGTTCTTTCTCCGATTTTTACGGAAATTACATTTGCGCCTAAAATTCTCATTTTATCGACATTTGGTTTTTCTTTTTTTACATCGATTTCACCCATATAAATGTCACATTCAAGTCCCATTAAAGCAGCACATGTCGCAATCGCAACCCCATGCTGACCTGCTCCGGTTTCTGCTATCAGTTTTCTTTTTCCTAATTTTTTTGCTAATAGCGCTTCACCAAGAGAATGATTAATTTTGTGTGCACCCGTATGATTTAAATCTTCACGTTTGAGATAAATTTCGCTTCCATATTTATTTGAAAGATTTCTTGCAAAATAAATCGAACTAGGACGACCAACATAGTGTTTTAAAAGATATTCAAGCTCAGAATTAAATTGCGGATTACCTTTAAATCGCAAAAATTCTTCTGTAATCTTCTCAAATTCTGATTTTAAATGTTCAGGTAGAAATCGCCCGCCGAATTTTCCGTAAAATCCATCATGTGTTGGTTGAATATTGCTCTTTACTGCAATGTTTTCTTGTTTCTTCATTATTGACTCCATCATTTATCAAATATTTATTAACAACAGCGTTTGGAGATTTACAAATTTTTGAACCACGCGTAACATTGCAAAGACTGACTGACAGTTCTTTTGCAATATCTCTTTGTGTTCTCCCCTCTAATAACAAATTTAAAATTCGCCATCGTTTTGATAAGACAGAGAGTTCGGATTCTGTAAGAAGTTCCTTCAAAAATTGAAAAATTTCATCTGCAGAATCCATCTTAGATAACAATTCTGCAACTGCTTTGATTTCATTCATTGCACTTGCTCTGATAATTATTTCTGTTATTAATAGTATTATATAATAATGTTTCTGTCAATAGAAACATATAAAATATTTTTCTAATCCAATAAAAAAAACTCTCTTAATGTTGTAGGAATTAATATTTCCCGTTGTTTGGAATATTTATTTATCTTCCTGATTGTGTTTGTAATGTAATGTCTTATATATTTGCGCAGCATCAGGCATAAGATTGATATTGCACATAATCGAGACATCGGAAGAATTGCTCGTTGTTTTTCCATTCTCTGTTGCTACAATT
>CAJODB010000047.1:0-3755 GCA_905233185.1 uncultured Alphaproteobacteria bacterium
GGCATCGACCGCTGGACTGATGCTAAGTGGGAACAAATTTCCGGAGCAAAAGAAAAAATCGAGAACTCCTATTCACCTGCGAAAAAATCCAGACCGAAAGTTATAAAAAGTCGATGGATCTAAAATTACCTATATCGATTACTTTCTGTTGCTACTGTTGTTTCTTCCGAATGTCCTGTATAAAGTATTGTCTCGGCAGGAAGTTTGAAAATTTTATTTATTATGCTGTTTTTCAAATCTTCGGCGTTTCCTCCCGGATATCCTGCGTTTCCGATTCCCATTTTAAAAATCGTGTCGCCGACAAATGCGATTTTATTTTTTGCATCATAAAAAACGACTGAATCCGGCGTATGTCCTGGAGTGTGAATTACTTGCAATTTTATTTCAGGATTTTCGGAAAGCGAAATTATATCGCCGTCATCAAAATATTTTCCCTCATTCAAAACAACATTTCTTTCACAATACTGAGATAAATTATAGTGCGTATTTTTTAAAAATAATTCTCCGTTTTTGTGAATGAAATACGGAATTTTTAAAGCTTTATGCAATTCTTCAACAGCTCCTGTGTGATCGAAATGTCCGTGAGTGAGCAAAATTTTTTCGATTTTCCAATCGTTTTGTTCGATTATCGACGTCAATTTTTTCGCTTCAGCTCCGGGGTCAATCAAAAATCCGTGTTTCGTTTTCGAATCGATATAAAAATACGAATTCGTATCAAAGACATCGCGCACGACGACTTTTAAAACAGTCACTTCTTTCATGTTATTTTTTCCGAAACAATTGCAAGCCATGAATAATCCCAAAAATATGATAATAAATTTTTTGAAAAACATCAGATTCTCCGATTAAGACGAACAACCTTCCAAAGAGCAAAACGCACCGACTTTCGAAGTTTGTTCTTCGATCGCTTTCGATAAAATTTGTTTTATGCTTTCTTTTGTCGGAACTCCGGGAATGTATTTATCATTTATGATGAAAAAAGGAACACCGTGAACGCCGAGAGAGTAAGCTTCATTTTCATCTTTTCGAACTTCATTGATGAAATCTTCGCCGTCGAGCATTGCATTTAATTCATCTTCATTTATTTCGACCTGCTTCGCGATGTCTGCCAAAATTTTTCGGTCCGAGAGTTTTAAATTTTTCGTGAAATATGCATCAAACAAAAGATGAATGACTTTCTCGACATCTTTTCCCTTAGCCGCGACAAATTTTGTTAAACGATGAGCGTCGAGCATATTTGTATATTGAGTTTCCGCATATTTGAAATCGATTCCTTCCGCACGTCCGAGATTTGAAATTTTTTCGATTTGATTGCGCGCATTCTCAAGACTCATTCCGTATTTTTTCGCGAAACGTTCGTCTGTTCTCGATTGAACTTCGCGACTCGCGTTCGGATCTAACTCAAAAGCTTTCATTTCAATTTCGATATCTTTTTTCAATCCGAGTTCATCAATAACAGTTTCTAATCTTTTTTCTCCGATATAACAATAAGGGCAAGCATAATCCGACCAATAAACAATTTTGCTCACTGCAGTTACCGAATGAAAAACTGAATAACGTTATTAAAAACACAAAAACTTTTTTCAAAAACATAATTATGCTCACTTTGAATTAATGACATCCGTCAGGCCCGCAACTCATACCGTTTTCGGAATTTTCAAGCCGATTGTTTAATGCCAGCAGTAAAGTCTGTTTAATTCCTTCTTTCGATTGTGCACCCGGAATCGTAAATTTTCCGTCAATCATAAAAAAAGGAACGCCGTGAACGCCGAGAGCATAAGCTTCGTTTTCGTCTTTTCGGACTTCACTGATGAAATCTTTGCTGTCGAGCATTGCATTCAATTCATCTTCATTTATTTCGACCTGTTTCGCGATGTCTGCCAAAATTTTTCGGTCCGAGAGTTTTAAATTTTTCGTGAAATATGCATCGAACAAAAGATTAACGACTTTCTCGACATCTTTTCCCTTAGCAGCGACAAATTTTGTTAAACGATGAGCGTCGAGCATATTTGTATATTGAGTTTCAGCATATTTGAAATCGATTCCTTCCGCACATCCGAGATTTGAAATTTTTTCGATTTGATCGCGCGCGTCTTCGAGACTCATCCCGTATTTTTTCGCGAAACGTTCGTCTGTTCTCGATTGAACTTCGCGACTCGCGTTCGGATCCAACTCAAAAGCTTTCATTTCGATTTCGATATCTTTTTTCAATCCGAGTTCATCAATAACAGTTTCTAATCTTTTTTCTCCGATATAACAGTAAGGGCAAGCATAATCCGACCAATAAACGATTTTCATCAGTAAACTCCTTTCATATCTTCAATGTTTTCATCATAAGTTGTATAATATAAAAAGCAAGTACGAACATTTCGGTTAGATACTAACTTAAAGGAAAGTAATGGAAGAAGAAAGATATCGTCAGGAAGAATTGCTGAAAAAATTCGAAGATACGAGCTTTAATCACACGCTGTCTCTGATCAGCGGAAAGTATAAATTAACGATTTTATATGCGCTTTCGCTGTTTAAAATTATTCGATACAACGAAATGAAGCGATATCTGGGAATTGTTTCGCACAAAACTCTGAGCTCAACGCTGAAAGAATTGGAGCGAGATGATTTGATTGTGAGAAAAGAATATCCGCAAATTCCGCCGAAAGTGGAGTATTTTTTATCGGAGAAAGGCGAATCGCTTATTCCGATTCTGAATGCAATGTGCGCTTGGGGAAGAGAACATCGAAAATAACCGCCTATTTGATCTCGATTTTGAATATTTTTCCGGCATCACACCGACAGGATCTGTTTTGAAATTCGTTTGCCGCATTTCGACTCCTTTCGCGATGTTTTCATCTACGATTTTTTTCACTTCATAATATGTTTTGCTTTTCTCAACAACTTCAACCAGCGGATTTTTAAAAACAAAAGGTAACATGCTTAACTCACGTTTTGTTTGTTTAAATAAGACTGTATTAAAAAATGAATTGAGATGATTGCTTTCAAAGACCAAACAAAAATTTTTTTAAAAAAATTGAATTTTTCCTGAACATTTTTTTGAGAAAAACTGAATAAGTATATGTAGCACGATGGTGTTTTATGTATACGCAAGAATATTTGGAAGCAGTAGAAGAAGCGATTTGCGATTTACAGTCCGGGAAACGAGTAACTTCGGTTTCTTACGGAGATACTCATGTTCAGTATGCACCGATTAATCTTGCTGAGTTACTGAAGCTTCGCAGCCAAATAAAAGCCGGTTTTGCAGAATCAAACTCTCGCAAACGACAAGTGATTTTTTCGACCTCAAAGGGGGTGCGATGATAAGAATCGCTGATTTATATGCAGGAATCGGAGGTATTCGTCTTGGCTTTGAACAAGCGTTCGGGAAAGAAAATGTTGATTGCGTTTTCACCAGCGAAATCGATAAACACGCTGTTACGACTTACACTGCGAATTTCGGTGAAGAAAACATTTATGGAGATATAAGAGAAATTTCTGTTTCGGAAATCCCGGATCATGACATCTTATTGGCAGGTTTTCCGTGCCAATCATTCTCTGTCGCCGGATTAAAAAAAGGATTTAATGACGAGCGCGGTCAAGCATTTTTTGAAATCGAAAGAATTTTAAAAGCCAAAAAACCGAAAGTTTTATTGCTCGAAAACGTCCCTAATTTAAAAAGCATAAATAACGGTGAGATTTTTCAATTTATGCTAAGACGCCTGGAAGAAATCGGGTACAAAATCAATTATGAAATTCTGAGTGGC
>CAJODB010000047.1:3809-4605 GCA_905233185.1 uncultured Alphaproteobacteria bacterium
CCGAATCCGTCAGGAATAAAAACTCATGTATCAGACATCATAGAAAAGGACGTTGATGAAAGTTACTGCCTCAGTGATCACAGATGGAATCATATTCAAGTGCGAATGAAATGCGGTTCAACAGGTTGGTGTTCCTACAAAATATTTGATGAAAATGCGCCTTGTACAACGACATTAGTCGCCCGATATCTTAGTCATCCTGAAAAAATTATGCTTAAACATCCGACAGGCAATCCGAGACGACTCACAGAGAGAGAATGTGCGAGATTACAAGGATTTCCCGACACGTTTATCATCGACAAAGTACCAAAAACTCAAATATATAAGCAGTTCGGTAACAGTGTTTGTGTGCCCGTAATCAAAGCGATCGCAAAACAAATCAAAGATACATTTTTTACGAGGGAATTCAGATGAACATCTTCCGATCGATCACAAATTTTTTGAAGAAGAAATCGACAGCAGCTTATGACGGCGCAGGTCATGGAAAGCGTCTCGGGAATTGGCATCCTTCGAATTCGTCGATCAATTCTCTTTTGGCTTCGAGTTTAGCGACGTTAAGAACTCGCTCTCATGATATTGTCAGAAAAAATCCTTATGCGATGAACGCTATTGAAGCGATTGTCTCAAACTGCATCGGTACAGGAATCAAACCTCAATCGAAAGCAAAAAATGCAGAATTTCGCAAAAAGATTCAAGAACTTTGGCTAAAATGGACGGATGAGTCAGACGCAGCTGAAATTTGTGACTTCTATGGCTTGCAGGCTTTAGTTTTAAGAAGCGTAATCGAATGCGGAGA
>CAJODB010000048.1 GCA_905233185.1 uncultured Alphaproteobacteria bacterium
TTTCTCAAAGTAATAACAACAAATGATCGTTGTTTATTGAAAAAACGTTATTGCTTTTTAAGCTTATAATTCTACAGAAATGGCTTTCTGGTAATTTTAGTGTTAAAAAAGAGGGATGAGACTGTTTATTTTCGAAAAATTCATCCCTGTTTATGTCTTCTCTTGTAGCGATTCGGAAGATTCTGCGGTCGAAAACGTGTTCACCGACCTCTTGCATGAGAAATTTTCCGTTTCTGTATTCGAGATAAGTCATGCGCCTGCGATCAATCACGCCGATTTTGAAGCCATGAACAACAACTTCGAGATTCCCTCGGTTTGGTATGTGGATTTTGTATGGTTTTTGCGTCATAGCTCGGCTCCTTTGGACTTTAATCTTCATATTTATGTAACATGTTTATAAATTCTTCAAAAGAGTTTGCGATGAATGAGATCCTTTTTGAATTTTCATATACACTATGATTCCAATAAATAATTGGTGGATTATTTCCTTTATGTTCACGGTAATCAAAGCACATATAGTTCCCTCCACCATCATCACCAAATGGAATAAGTTTTTGCGAAAAATAGCCAGGATCATCTTTCGATTCATTTAATAATCCTTCCATAAACTTTGTGATTTTTTCTATTGGTATAAACGCTATGCTGGCATTATTCTGCTGTTCAAGGTCATTATCATAAAAATTAAAGGAATCTATAATCAAACTTGCTCCATTGTGTATTATAATAAACTCAGTATATTTTTTAGGAAAAATTACAGAAAAATTCTCTTCCAGCATTATTATTTGCTTTATGTCTATCGTGCCGTAGTCTACTAATACATTTCCATTTGATAATTTTTCCATTACTTTTTTTCTATTCCCCATAATTTATCTCCACCATGATGACCTATAGCTCCATTTACATCTTCTGGAACTAACTGCATTCTACCAACATTCTCATGATGATGCCATGTATAGCCTATTTTAGGCTTGTTGCCTGAAATATCATTTCTCTCTCTAGCACTAAATGTATATTTTTAGTAATCACTCAGTACAATATGTTTATAAATTCATCGAAATTATTAGCCACAAAGTGAATACCATCTCCTTCTTCGTCTCCACAAACCCAAAATACGATTGGAGGATTTTCTTTACACCCTCTGTAATCAAAGCACGTTAAGTCTCCGCCGCCATCATCTGCAAATGGAACCAAGCCTTTTGGAAAAAATTCGGGTGGATCAATATATTCTTTTAGAAGATCAAAGAGATTCAACATATTTACAGAACCTGTATTTGTATCACCATTTATATCTTTGTAAACAAATTCATTATTTTCTATTCTGCCGCCATTGTGCTCCTGCATCAATGCAACATACTTTTCTGGGAAATTTACCCCCACTCTTTTTTCAACGAAATCAACGTCAATATCTAATACACCTGAATTAACTAGTTTACTTTTCCAAAATCTCATGACTATCTCCCCCTCTCATTTAAACCACAAATCGAAACCTCCAACATGACCTGTTTCTCTATGAATTTCACTCGGTACTAGCTGCATTCTTCCTCTGTTTTCATGATGATGCCATGTATACCCAGGAATAGTTTCAGCATCATCAAAAATAGCCTTCAATTGCTTAGAACTGAATTGTTTTCTACTCACAGATCCCTTATCTATTAACTTATGCAGCTCTTTGGTAGCCTCAGAAAAATGTAACTTCCTACTTTTTATACAAGCAATTTCTTCAGGTAGAAGCACCTCAACCTTAGCAATATCATCCAAAATTGGCATTCCCTTGTTACTATATATAATTTCTGTTTTTGGATGTCTAGTTCCTGCTAATTTAACGTTTTTGGCATTTGCTCTCGGCATAGTGCTACTTACAATCTCTGATTCAGGATATCGTGCTTTTAGCATGGCTTCCATTGCTCTAGGATTATAAGGAGCCTGATTAAATTTAGCATACAAATTCCTTTGGAATTGAGCCTGAAGAGCAGCTTTTGAACCTGCGACAGCCTTTTGCATTCCGCCTAAAGCAAGAGTTGAGGCAGCATCGATACCCAAACTTCCAACAAATTCAGTCCCTGAAATTCTGTCATAAGAGTAATCTATCGCAGGTCCGACAATCGGAATGAATCGCGCGCATCGCTGGACGTCATCTTCTCCTATTTTGGTTAACTCTTCTTGCCTTAACCTTTCCAAACGATTCTTTGGAGAGTTTATTTGTTCAATAGAAACTGGAACACCTGCCATAGGAGCTGTTATCGGAGCTGATTTTGAGAAACCTTCCCCGTTTGCAAATCGTACTTGTGCTATGTATTCGGCTTCAATAATATCTCTTTGCCGTT
>CAJODB010000049.1 GCA_905233185.1 uncultured Alphaproteobacteria bacterium
GCCGTGTATTTCATCGCTATACTCGGAAAGTCGGACAATCGAATCACGTTTCTTACGCATGTAAGTTTCGATTAAAGTTGCGCAGCGTCTTTTCAGAACCTTTCTGATGAAATGCTCCAACTCTCCGCAATGTTCATCAAACTTATCAATGCATGAAAGAATTCCGCACATCAATTCCTGCTCCAAATCTTCAAGATCCATGGAACGAAAAATCGATCTGCGTTTTAAATTCTTCGCATACATTTTCACGTTCGAAACGATTCTTTTATCTATTCCGTCATACCTATTCATCACGCAATAAATCCTAAAAAACGTGATTAGTATGGAATGAAAAAAGCGAAATGTCGGTAACAAGCAAATGAAATCTGGTAAAAAATCAACCAAAAATCCTATTGAAAAATAACGATTTTTTTCTGCTGCGGTCATATCTCAAAAAAATTCGGTAAAATTTGCAAAAATCACTTCAAAATTAAAGTCGTTTTTTCACCTAAAAAATATCCCCGTGAGGAATCGTATTTTATAAAATCATCACAAATGTCTTTACAGTGGATTGCGATTACATTCTTTCTTATGTTGTAAACAATTTGTTTAATTTGTTGCTCTTCTAAAATTTTTTTGTTATCTAAATTTATGCTTTCTGTTGCGGACTGCCACTTCAAACTGATCTTTTGTGCCCTCAGCGTTCCGTTTATTTGTAATTTCAGCAGAGAATACAAGAAAATATATTGTTTTTTGGCATCGCAGCTTACGATTTTAGCTTTATTAAGATATATTCCATCTTTTTCGATCGATAAAAATAAGCGTTCATTAGATTCGGAACTTTGAGATTTTATGAACTTTTTTAAAGCTTGAAGAATTTTTGTATTGATATTAATTTTTTTTAAACATTCAAAACTCCTTTTTTAACAAAAACAACCAACAACACAATTTTGATTTACTGTAAATATTAATAAAATATTAATAAAACTTAATGAGTATATCAGCAGATGAATTGTCAGAGATTGGTCGGTGCGAAAAATTACAAAAAATTTAAAAAAGTCTGAACATTTTTCCGAGAAAAACTGAATAAGTAATATGACAGGAGAAAGTTATGACACTACTTGCATTAGATCTCGGGACAAGTCTCGGATTCGCAATATTTAAGGATGGGAAGTTTATCAGCGGCACGAAGAGGCTCGGAACATACAAGGAGAAATTCGGAGCACGTTTTCATGAATTTCGGACATGGCTGCTAAACATTATTGCTAAGCACAATATTGAAGCCGTTTATTTTGAGCGAGTTTTCGGACACAAAGGCATTGAAGCGGCGCATTGCTACGGCGGATTTCTATATATGCTCGCATCTGTGTGCTTTCAACAGAATATTCCCTGCAAAGGACTGACCGTTCAAGCGATTAAGAAATTCATGACTGGAAAAGGCAACGCAACAAAAGATGAAATGATCGCTGCTACGAAACAAAAAGGCTTCAATCCCGAAACAGATGACGAAGCTGATGCCATATCTATAATGTTAATTGCCATAGAGGATCAAATTAATAGAAACAAAAAGACTAACAAAAGCACTTACGGGTTCTTCCAAGTCCTGGGAGAGAGCGGATCGCAAGACCCCATAATCTCGCTAGCGTCAGAATTTTTTCGAGGGTTGACTCCGAACAAGCATTCAAAGACAGCTGATACCAAGAAAAATAAGATTTCTGTTTGAAGGATTTTTCTATGACTGAAATTTCTCAAAAATGTGGCTCAAAACTGATTTTCAAAACATTTAAAACAAGCGATTTAATCGAATATGCTCGCAATCCGCGCAACAATGATGCGGTGGTTGACAAAATGGTTGGCTGTATTAAAGAGTTTGGATTCCGAATTCCGATTGTCGCCAAAAGTGATGGCAGTGTGGTTGACGGTCATTTGAGATTGAAAGCAGCTCGCAAACTCGGATTGGATGAAGTCCCTGTCGTTATTGCCGATGATTTATCCGAAGCACAAATAAAAGCATTTCGTTTAATCGCGAATCAATCCGCAAATTGGGCAGATTGGGATGAAGAACTGCTGAAATTGGAGTTTCAAGAGTTAGAAAAGCTGAACTTCGACTTGTCTCTGACAGGATTCGATCTGGATGAAATTGCAGAATATTTAAAAGAAGACGAGGAATGCGAAAACAATGCAGAGGAATTTGAAGAAAAAGATTTTCCTATAACAAGCAAAGTCGGAGACCTGTGGATTCTCGGAAAACATAGATTATTGTGTGGTGATTCAACAAACGAAAATGATGTTCAAAAACTTATGAACGAAAATCTTGCTGATATGATTTTCACAGATCCGCCT
>CAJODB010000050.1 GCA_905233185.1 uncultured Alphaproteobacteria bacterium
ATTCAGCCCAGTTTGCCGATTGATTAGCTACAAGTCGAAAAGCTTTTATTTGCGCTTCCGAGAGATCATCAGCAATGACTACAGGAACTTCTTCAAGACCTAATTTTCTGGCAGCTTTTAATCTCAGATGACCATCGACCACAGTACCATCACTTGTGGCGACAATAGGAATTCGAAATCCAAATTCTTTTATGCACGAAACCATGCGATCAACAACAACATCATTTTTTCGAGGATTTCTTGCGTACTCGATGAGTTTATCTGTTTTGAATGTTTGATATTTTAAAACGTTCGATTCAGTCATGCGATACTTCTCTCTGAATAAATTTCTTCAAATGTTTTTCCTGTCGATTCTAAAATTGCGACCTCACCAGTTTGTTTCTGCCAACGACGAATGATTGTATCGACATACTTCGGATCTAATTCCATGATGTTGCACTGCCGATTCGTCTCTTCAGATGCAATTAAAGTTGTTCCCGAACCTCCGAACAAATCCAAGATCAAATCGTTTTCATCTGAAGCATCTAAAATTGCATCCTTCACCAACGGCAAAGATTTCACAGTCGGATGCGCCAATAATTCGTCTCGGTTTTCTGTCGCAAAGCTATTCATTCCCGGATAAGTCCAAATATTAGTTCGATTTCCGTGAAATGATTTTTCTTCGTTTCCGTTTTTGAATACGAAAATCAATTCATGCTGGCTGCGATAAAAGTTTCCCATGCCTCCGACTCCTTTATTCCAAATGCACAGTTGTTTGAAGTTGGAGTAGTTTTCTTTTGCGGCAGTCAGAATTTCGTAAATGTGTTTCCAATCCATGCAAACGTAATGAAGCGAACCGTTTTTCGAAAACGAAACGAGTTTTTTAAAAATTTTTGAGAGAAAATCGATAAATTCTTGT
Organism: uncultured Alphaproteobacteria bacterium; assembly: GCA_905233185.1. Classification (GTDB taxonomy): domain Bacteria; phylum Pseudomonadota; class Alphaproteobacteria; order UBA3830; family UBA3830; genus BNWE01. Next base: position 899 of record CAJODB010000050.1, read on the forward strand.
ATGCTCATTTCGCCCGAAGCCATGAGAAATTCCGAATGTTTATGTTCTTTGTTGATTCCCGAAATGTTCGAAACTTTTACATTGTAAGGCGGATCTGTGAAAATCATATCAGCAAGATTTTCGTTCATAAGTTTTCGCACATCGTTTCCGTTTGTTGAATCGCCACACAATAATCGATGCCTTCCGAGAATCCACAGATCACCAATTTTACTTGTTATCGGAAAATCTTTTTCTTCAAAATCTTCTGCAGTATTTTCGCTTTCCTCATCTTCTTTTAAATATTCTGCAATTTCATCCAGATCGAATCCTGTCAGAGACAAATCGAAGTTCAGTTTTTCTAATTCTTGAAATTCGATTTTTAAAAGTTCTTCGTCCCAATCTGCCCAATTCGTCGATTGATTTGCAATTAAACGAAATGCTTTTATCTGCGCTTCGGAAAGGTCGTCTGCAATTACGACAGGAACTTCTTCGAGACCTAATTTTCGGGCTGCTTTCAATCTCAGATGACCGTCAACCACACTGCCGTCACTTTTTGCGACAATCGGAATTCGAAATCCAAACTCTTTAATACAGCCAACCATTTTGTCAACCACTGCGTCGTTGTTGCGCGGATTGCGAGCATATTCGATTAAATCGCTTGTTTTAAATGTTTTGAAAATCAATTTTGAACCACATTTTTGAGAAAGTTCGGTCATAAAAAAATCCTTCAAACAGAAATTTTATTTTTCTTGGAACTAGCAGCTCCAGAATGCTCCAGTGGAGTCAACCTTCGAAAAAATTCTGACGCTAGCGAAGTTGCGGGGCTTCGCATCCGCTCTCTACCAGGGCTTGGAAGGACCCGGAAGTACTTTTGTTAGTCTTTTTGTCCCTATTAATTTGATCTTCTATGGCAAGTAATATTATGGCTATAGCGTCGGCTTCGTCATTTGTTGCAGGATTGAATCCTTTCTGTTTCGCTGCTGCGATCATTTCGTCTTTCGTTGCGTTGCTTTTTCCCGTCATGAACTTCTTGATCGCCTGAACAGTCAGTCCTGTGCAAGAAATATTCTGTTGAAAGCACACAGAGGCAAGCATATATAGAAAACCACCGTAACAATGCGCAGCTTCAACGCCTTTATGCCCAAAAACTCTTTCGAAATAGACTGCTTCGATATTATGTTTTGCAATGATATTCAACAGCCATGTTCGAAATTCATGAAAGCGCGCGCCAAATTTTTCTTTGTATGTTCCTAATTTCTTCGTTCCGCTGATGAACTTTCCGTCCTTAAATATTGCAAATCCGAGACTTGTTCCAAGATCTAATGCAAGTAGTGTCATAACTTTCTCCTGTCATATTACTTATTCAGTTTTTCTCGAAAAAATGTTCAGATTTTTTTAAATTTTTTTGTGATTTTTTGCGCGTACCACTCTCTGACAATTCATCTACTGATATACTTGTTAAGTTTTATTAATGTTTTATTAATATTTACAGTAAATCAAATCGTGTTAATGGTTGTTTTTGTTGAAAAAGGAGTTCTAAATGTTTAAAAAAAATTAGTATCAATACAAAAATTCTTCAAGCTTTAAAAAAGTTCCTGCTGATAATATGCAAGAAGATAGATGATTACGAAAATAATGGGATAAAAAGTGATTTATTGCTTGTTTATTTCCTTAACAAATGTTTTTACATAAACGATCTTAA
>CAJODB010000051.1 GCA_905233185.1 uncultured Alphaproteobacteria bacterium
ATCAAGAATACAGAATATCAAATCATAAAACAATAAGTTCCAATATACACATCATGTACATTGTTTTTTTCAGCGACCATAATGATCTATATGAAATAGCTACTATGTGATTTGTTAACTCCAATAACGAAAGAAGTAGTTGAAAAAAAGAGAAGAGAGAGGCGAAACTCCGAAAAAAAACAGTCGTAAGTAGCAAAGCTATAAAGAAAGATATCACAAGATTATTTTGCTTGATACATGATTTTTGAGAGAGTTGGAAGAGAAGAGGAAAAGGAAGCAGATCGAATATGAAAAAGAGCCAAGAAGGCCGACAAGAAGTCATGGATTACTCGAAAGTAAAATAGCGATGATAGTACTAATATTTCATAAATCTTCATGTTGGAATTTTTAGTATTTTTATAAATCATATCTGCGATAATACAAGCAGAAGTTTCCGAAAAAATACCAAATTATAAGAGATTTATCACACTGATGCCATGAATATTGTATTTCTTGACGATCCTGTTTTGCTGTACTTTGAGAAAAAGAAGAAAGATTGCGTACATAAATTCAACGTCTTTGAACACATGTTATCTGGAAAGGATTTACAGAAGTAACGTGTTCAAAGAATTGGCGAAAAGGGGGTGGAAGAATGGGAAGTCGATAAAAGGTTGGTTTTTCGGTTTCAAATTACACATAATTAACGACGAAAAAGGGAATTTAATGAACACAAAACTTACGAAAGAGAGAACATAGATGATTGACCGCTAGTGCCTCAAATGACAGTAAATATGTATGAAAGGCTTTTTGTTCGCCGACAAGGGATGTGGGGGTACATCAGCAAAGATTTGTTTCTGCGCTTGATGGCTCGTGGATTGAAAATAATTACAGAATTAAAGCGTAACATAAAAAATCATTTTGATGTCATTCTAGGAGAAAATCCTTCTGCACAAACGCTCTCTCGTCAAGATGGTTTTTGATTATCTCAAAAACAAATTCATGCTGGAATACTCCAGACACAGATTTTTTATCAACATGTTTATGCATATCAATTCTACTCTTACTGTTTATCAACTAAAACCTTTTAAACCTTCGGCTTCTCAACAGTTCTTCCTGCAAGCTAGTCCATAATTGGGGCTATAATAGAATTTCTGAAAAAGTAATTTATGGATATCTATAGTTTCTACTTCCTAATAATCAGATTCTAAAAAATATCCTTTTCGGATTTTTGCAAGAAATCTATTTAACCGGAAACAATTATTTAACTGGAAACAATCCGGGTTTAGGCGTAATGATGGTATGGTATACAAAAATAGATATCGTTGAACCATCGGTACTTTTCATCCACTGAGGTTCCAGGATAAAAAATCCCAATTTATTTTTACTATAAAAAGGATTTTTTTTCTTATAAACGCATTCTACTAATAATCGTTCTTCGCCGTTAGTGTTGCAAATTAAGTTTGGATGAATAGATTTAACTTTATTTGCATCTATTGTTGATACAGAATAGTAGCTACCAATTTTGTTGGGATCAGTAGTAGTACCATAAGTTGATCCCCAAGATTCTTGATATTGATAAGTATCGCTATCAATGCGTTTTACCCAGAAACAATCCAGAACATAATACACTCCGAAAGGCCAAGGATCAAATATTGATTGCCCATGAAAGAAATTCATGGCACTGGCGAAAGCTATTCTTCCCATATCAGATTTTATTAACTGTTTATCAGATTTGTTGTTATTGATTTGTTGGATCATAGATGCAGCAAGATAAGCAGAGGATTTGACCTTATCCTTTAGTTCATGGAAGCGATAATGATCATTAATGAAGAAGAGGAGACTAATCAGAATGGGTATTGAAAACGCAAATTCGATGAGGATGCCACCTTTATTATAACGATGCGTACTACCTTTTTTGCTGATTTTGTGATAGCAGATGTCATTTTTTCTGTTGCTTCTATAACACAATCCAGATTCAAGACACGATATGAGTTTTGTAAATAATCTGGATTTAGTAAGTGATATTAGATTAAGACATGATCTGAATACAGTACGTAATTTAGATTTAAGAGAGTGAGCGA
>CAJODB010000052.1 GCA_905233185.1 uncultured Alphaproteobacteria bacterium
TATTCCTAATTCTTTCGCAACCAAATTTTGAATTTGATTTTTTGCTGTTCCGATTGTTAATTTCTCAATCGAGTTATATTGAATTTTTGCATTTATCTTTGGATAAAACACTCCTTCTATTTCAATTTGATCTTTCGAAATTCCAAGATTTTGTAAATTCGGTAAGTCTCCGATTCGCTCCGCATCTGACCAATTAAATTCTGTCGTTCGACTAAGCGTATTCGGACTCAAACTTTTTAAGTTAAACTGAAAATCTCCGAGAATCATTATAGTACCTCCGGCACTGTGTCATATAAAAATGTTTTGCTGAAATCCGAAACCCGATTCATAACTTTATTCGTTATTGATTCCGAATCATCATTTTTAACTGCATTAATTGTGATATTGAAATTATTATTTTGGTTGCGAGATATTTCAGAAGGCGCAGATGTTATTTTCGGCATCTTTAATCTTGCATCAGTTAAAGATTCGTCTTTTGAAAATAATTCCTTTACTTTTGAAACCACGCTTTTCGCTTCGTTGAATAAATTTGAAACAGGTGCTGTGAATTTGTTCCATAATGGAGTAATTTCATCAAAAAATCCTTTAAAGAAACTTTTCACTTTTTCCCATGCGTTAAGAATAGGATCAACAACTCCAAGAACATTTATTTTTTCTACGAATTTATCCCAGACAGGAGACACTCCATTCCATAAACTTGTAAAAAGGTCTTTGATAGCATTCCACGCTATATTTATTTTTTCTGTAATCCACAACTCATCCATAATCTTCTTGAAATTATTCCAGTGAGGTTCTACAGACGACCAAATATTTGATAAAAATTTTTGAATAACATTCCAATTATCCCAAACAATCCAAGCAGCTGTTGCTAAAGCCGCAGGCCATCCGAGAAAACTTTTAAAAGAGATCCCTGCAAAATTCATCGCAAGTCTGATTCCTTTAAAAGCAATAGTTAATCGATTTAGTCCGCCGAATAAAAATGTTGAAGCATAACCGAGAGCAAAAGTCGCTATTCGAAAACTTATAAATCCTGCAATTGCTGTTGTTATGCTTTGCGTAAGCTCTTTATTCTTTTCCATCCATTTTGTTATCGGAGTAAGAATGGAATTAATTGTGGATACTACAGTTTGAAATGCCGGAAGTAATGAAGTTCCAATGCAGTTACTGAACGTAGACAAAGTATTTCCGAGCAAATCTATTTGCGATTTTGTCGTTTCCAAAACTATTTTATAGTCGTTATCTCGTGAACCTTCAAATAATCTCAAATCGGAAACATAGCCTAAATTTTTTCTGTAAAGCTCAAGATTATCTACCAATTTCGCAACTGTTGCGCTTGCTCCTCGACCAAATAACGAATACAAAACAGAACTACGATTTTCGGAATCTAATTTAGCTACACCTTCAAATAATTTATCCAAAACTTTTTGAGGATCTTCAGCGATCATTTTCGGAAGAGTAATAGAAGATAATCCGAGAGAGCGTAAAGCTTTTTGAGCATTTGCACCTAGTTTTGGAGCTATAGATAATCTTTGCAATAATGTTCCAACAGCAGCTCCTGCTGTTTCTGCATTTTCACCGAACGAAATTATTGTGCTAGTTAAGGCTGCGGCTTGAGGAATCGAAAGTTTGAAAGTAACAAGTCCGTTGGAAGCTTTGTTTACTGCCTGTAAAATTTGATCTGCCGTTGCTCCGGTTTTATTTCCAAGTTCATTTATCGAATCGAAATATGGAACAAGTTGAGAAGTACTCAAATTAAATACTTTCATTAAATTCCCGACTCGTTCTGCTGTTTGAGTAGAATTGGCTCGCCATGCGACAGCAGTTTTTGCGACTTCTTCAGAAAAAGTTGAAAGTTCTTTTAGCGGTACACCAAACCGACCGCCGACAGCTGCAATTGACGCAAGATCATCGGCAGCAACAGGAACTCTTCTTGATATTTCTAAAAGAGTTTGTCCGAATTTTTGTAATCCATCCGCTTCTGAAAAATTTACTACGGCTTTTACTCCTGCCAAAGAATCTTGAAGTTTCATAGCAG
>CAJODB010000053.1 GCA_905233185.1 uncultured Alphaproteobacteria bacterium
GCTCGTTTATTATCCTCTGAAATTTCAGCATCTATTTCTTCAACATCGTAGCCGAGCTCTGAAACTACTTCTGCACGTGATTTGAAACCACAACGAACAGCTTCCATTTGAGCTTTTTGCTCCTTCTGAGGGTCAACCCACGAAAAACCTTGCGGAATCCACTTTACCAGCGGAAAAGTCGGATCATTTGGTACGTCAATTACCCCTGAAAGCACTGCAAGTTCAATAAATTTGTTCCAAATCGGTCTGCAAAACTGATAAACAATCAAATTGTGCTGCAAAGCCGTGCATCTTCTGCGAAATTAACCTGCTCTTATTGAGGAATAATTTACACCAGAAAGATCGCCCGTAAGCTGCTCATAAGTGATTCCCAAGCCAACGGAAATCGCTCTCAATTGTTGTTTTATGAATGCTTCGTAAGTTCCGCCGACATCTGCAGGAGAGGAAAATTTTACATCTTCTCCCGGATCAAGAAATTGCATTGTTCCGGGTTCTAATCCTGCAAAAGCAACGCCTTGATCGTTTGTATCTTTTTCTCCAAACATCTCAGAATCAGGATCTAAACGAGTCACAAATCCGGCAAACATAGCAGCTGTTTTCTTGCGAACAAGTTCTGCGTCTTCGTATTGATCAAGTTCATGAAGCTTCAAAAGAACATTGCTCAGCCAAGGTTCGCCACGAATTTGTCCCGGTCGCAACGGTCTGTAAATGTGTAAGATTTCATGGGCAGGAAGTCGAATACTTCCCGAGGCTGAAAAGCAAGAATCGCCTGGATGTTCTTTATATAAATAGTATGCTACTTTCTTGCCGTTTTTGTTGAACTCGATTCCGGAGCGAATAAAATTTCCGTTTGGAAGTGCGCCGTCTCTCGATGAATCCAAATGTTCAGCTTCTAAAATCTGCAATCTCAAAGGTACAGTTGCATTTCGCTTATCGATTTTTATGCGAACAAAACATTCTCCGCATTCGATAACGCTTCTTAGTACAAGAGCTTGCAAGCCATAAAAGTCACAAACTTCAGCTGCGTCTGATTCGTCTGTCCATTTCAGCCAAAGTTCCTGAATTTTTTTGCGAAATTCTGCATTTTTCGCTTTCGATTGCGGTTTGATTCCCGTTCCAATGCAGTTCGAAACAATTGCCTCAATCGCATTCAGCGCATATGGATTTTTTCTGACAATATCATGAGAGCGAGTTCTTAACGTCGTAAGACTCGAAGCTAAAAGAGAATTGATTGACGAATTTGACGGATGCCAATTCCCGAGACGCCTTCCATGTCCTGCGCCGTCGTAAGCTGCTGTTGATTTTTTCCTCAAAAAATTTGCAATCGATCGGAAGATGTTCATCAACAATCCTCCGTGAAAAATATGTTTTTGATCTGATTCGCAATCGCTTTTATTACAGGGACGCAGACACTGTTTCCTAATTGTTTATAAGCCTGATTGCGACTAACTGCATTCACGGTAAATGAATCAGGAAATCCTTGTAATCTCGCGCATTCTCTCTCTGTAAGCAGTCTGGGATTTCTTTCTGTTTCAAAAAGAAGATTCTCCGGATGGGCAGCGTATCCGCTTCTTAATGTTACAACATATCGTTCTTGACCTGTCCATACTTTATAACCACCAAAACCTGTATGCTCTTTAATTTTATTGTCGCGCAGGTGATTCCATCTGTAATCACTGAGGCAGTAAGTTTCATCAACATCTTTTTCTATGATGTCTGACACATAAGTTTTTATTTTCGTCGGCTTCGGAAACTCAAAATTTTTGTTGTGATCCAAACTGCCGACAATATATAAACGACGTCTGTTTTGCGGAACTCCGAAATCTTTGCCACTTAAAATTTCATAATTAACCTTGTATCCAAGATCTTTCAGATGTTTCAACATTAATTGAAAAACTTCGCCGTTATTTATGCTTTTTAGATTAGGTACGTTCTCGAGCAATAAAACTTGCGGTCTTTTGGCTTTTAAAATTCTTTCGATTTCAAAGAATGCCTGACCGCGCTCATCATTAAATCCCTTTTTTAATCCTGCAACAGAAAATGATTGGCACGGAAAACCTGCCAGTAAAATATCATGATCAGGAATTTCTGAAGCCGAAATTTTTATTTTTCTTATATCTCCATAAATGTTTTCTTCACCGAAATTCGCACTGTAAGTGGTAACGGAATGTTTATCGATTTCGCTGGTAAAAACGCAATCAACATTTTCTTTTCCGAAAGCCTGTTCAAAGCCAAGCCGAATGCCTCCGATTCCTGCATATAAATCAGCGATCCTTATCATCGCGCCCCCTTTGAGGTCGAAAAAATCACCTGACGTTTGCGAGGATTCGTTTCCGAAAGACCGGCTTTTATTTGGCTACGAAGTTTCAGTAAATCAGCAAGATTAATCGACGCATACTGAACATGAGTATCGCCATAAGAAACCGAAGTAACTCGCTTCCCTGACTGTAAATCGCAAATTGCTTTTTCTATTACTTCCAAATATTCCTGCGTATACATAAAACACCATCGTGCCACATATACTTATTCAGTTTTTCTCGAAAAAATGTTCAGGAAAAATGCAATTTTTTTAATAATTTTATTTTCTGCATAAGGTTTTCACTTTTTTATGCATAAAAGATGGATTTACTGCACATATCATGCTAAATTATATGCAGAAAGGCGGTGTTATATGCATATATTTGATTACTCTTTTTTGGAAAATGGTTTGTTACCAGCAAGACTTATCGATATCATCGGGAATATATATGCTTTGAATGTTTTATCTCAAGACAGGCAGTTGCAATTTGCTGATGTATATACAGAGCTTGCTGCTGTCGCTCAGATACAGTCGATTAAGCATTCTAATGAAATAGAAGGAATTGTTACTACCGATGAGCGAATCAGAGAAATCGTCAACAAAAGCAGCGTACCGTTTAATCACAATGAAGAAGAAATCGCCGGCTATCGAGACGCTCTTGCTGAAATACACAAAAATTACGGCTATATTTCGTTCGGCGAAGAAAATATAAAACAGTTGCATTCGATTATGCTGAATATTGCAAACTATGAATATGCAGGACAATATAAATCGGAAGATAACGATATTATTGAAAAGGATGCCAAAACAGGAATGCGCCGAGTGCGTTTTCATCCGACATCTGCAGCTGATACTCCCGAAGAAATGCAGCAGCTTGTGTTAGCTTACATGGATGCAAAAGATAATCCGAATATTAATCAGCTTCTTTTAATCCCTTGCGTAATACTGGATTTTCTTTGTGTTCATCCGTTTCGAGACGGAAATGGTAGACTTTCTCGATTGCTTTCTCTGTTGCTGCTTTATAGAAACGATTTTGATGTGGGAAAGTACATTTCTTTTGAAGAGCAAATCAATAATCGAAAAGGAAATTATTACAATGCGTTACTGCAGTCGTCGATTGGTTGGCATGAAACAAAAAATGATTATTCTCCTTTTATTCTGGAATTTTTGATAACTCTTTACTCATGCTACAAAGAACTTGATAAAAGATTTGCGGTAATCGGCACTAAACGAATCAGTAAGCATGCACGAATAGAAGCTGCTGTATTGAATAGTTTGACTCCGATATCGAAAAAAGACATAACAAAAATACTTCCGGATGTGAGTCCCACCACTGTTGAAAATGTGTTGGGGCAAATGATAAAAAACGGAGATATTCAAAAAATCGGAAGCGGCCGAAGTACAAAATATTTGAAGAATAATTTATAGTTTTTTAAATCCAGCTACTTTTTATAACTTTCGGTCTGGATTTTTTCGTAGGTGAATTGGAGTTTTCGATTTTTTCTTTTGCTCTGGAAATTTGTTCCCATTTCGCATCTGTCCAGCGGTCGATGCCGAGAGCGATTGCTGCTGCTCTTGCATAAATGCGACAGTCGAGAGTTTCGTTTCGGTCTCGCGTTTTCTGCCATTCTCGTTTTGGGTACTTTTACGATTTTCGTAACAAGCTGTTCGGCGGTAAGTTGTTTAAAATACTCCGTATTGTATTCGGGAAAATGCAAATAACCGTGAGGAATTGAGCCATCCTCGTTTCGTGTTTGTTTCAGCCAGCCGTATAATTCGCTTTTCAAAATTGAAACTCCGATTTTCCATAATCGAACGCTGTTGGTGATTTTCTTTCCTCTGAAATTTACGTCAACTTTAGTCGGAGCATTCAAAGGCAGAAGTGAATTATCGACTCCTTTTATTGCTATGACGTTTTGAACTGATTGAGTTCGTACCCAAGCATAAACTTCCTGCGTAGAAAATCCCGAATCGATCGCGAGCATATTTATTTTTCGAAAAACACCGTCTTCGCTTTCAAAATTTTCGTTTACGATTTCGGATAATTTTTTCCAAACTTCAGGTGAA
>CAJODB010000054.1 GCA_905233185.1 uncultured Alphaproteobacteria bacterium
ACCTTGCGGAATCCACTTTACAAGCGGAAAGGTCGCATCGTTTGGGACGTCAATTGCGCCTGAAAGCACGGCAAGTTCGATGAATTTGTTCCAAATCGGACGACAAAACTGATAAACAATTAAATTATGTTGTAAGGCTGTACATCTTCTGCGAAATTCCAATAAACCGGCACGAATTGAGGAATAATTTACTCCAGAAAGATCACCTGTAAGCTGTTCGTAGGTTATGCCTAAGCCAACAGAAATTGCTCGAAGTTGCTGTTTTATAAATGCTTCGTATGTGCCACCAACATCAGCAGGAGAGGAAAATTTTACATCCTCTCCCGGATCAAGAAATTGCATGGTGCCAGGCTCTAACCCTGCAAACGCGACTCCTTGATCGTTTGTATCTTTTTCTCCGAACATCTCTGAATCAGGATCTAAACGTGTTACAAATCCTGCAAACATAGCAGCTGTTTTTTTACGTACAAGTTCTGCGTCTTCGTATTGATCGAGTTCATGGAGTTTCAGTAAAACATTTGATAACCAAGGTTCACCGCGAATTTGTGCCGGTCTAAGAGGTCTGTAAATATGTAAAATTTCGTGAGCAGGAAGTCGAACACTGCTCGATGCTGAAAAACAAGAATCGCCAGGATGTTCTTTATAAAGATAATACGCAATCTTTTTCCCGTTTTTGCTGAACTCGATACCTGAACGAATAACATTTCCGTTGGGTAACGTGCCATCCCTTGATGAATCCAAATGCTCAGCTTCCAAAATCTGCAGACGTAGAGGTATGGTTGCGTTTCGCTTATCGATTTTTATCCGAACAAAACATTCTCCGCATTCGATTACGCTTCGGAGGACGAGAGCTTGTAAGCCATAGAAATCGCAAACTTCAGCTGCGTCTGATTCATCAGTCCATTTAAGCCAAAGCTCTTGAATCTTTTTACGAAACTCCGCGTCTTTCGCTTTTGATTGTGGCTTGATTCCTGTACCAATACAGTTTGAGACAATAGCTTCAATGGCATTCATTGCGTATGGATTTTTTCGCACAATATCATGTGATCGGGTTCGTAAAGTGTTTAAATTGGAAGCCAATAAAGAATTAATCGACGAATTAGACGGATACCAATTTCCAAGACGCTTTCCATGACCAGCGCCGTCATAAGCTGCTGTCGATTTCCTTTTTAAAAAATTACTGATCGATCGGAAGATGTTCATCGCAGATCCTCCGTAAAAAATGTCTCTTTAATTTGATTCGCAATCGCTTTTATTACAGGGACACAAACGCTGTTACCAAACTGCTTATAGGCTTGATAACCCGAAACTCTGTTTATAATAAAAGAGTCGGGAAAACCTTGAAGTCTTGCACATTCTCTTTCGGTCAGACGTCTCGGATTACCTTCAGACATTTCTATTAAAATTCGTGAACAATGAGCTTTGTAGGAGGCTAAAAGAGTGCAAGTATTCGCTTCTTTGCCTGAGTAAACGTTGTATTTCCCGAATCCGCCTATTTTCTTTAGAAATGAACGTTTTTTGAAATAATTCCATTGATGATCAGAAATAATGTAAGAGGCATCCACATCTTTTTCTAAAATATCAGCAATTACTGTATGTTCGTTGCAAATATTCGGAAATTCGAAAGTTTTACTATGATCCAAGTACCCGACAATATATAAACGCCGTCTGTTTTGCGGAACGCCGAAATCTTTTCCGTTTAAAATTTCATAATTGATTTTGTACCCGAGTTCTTTCAGGTGTTCTAATATAAATTGAAAGACTGTACCGTTATCCAGATCTTTTAAGTTTGGTACATTTTCTAAAAATAAGAGCGGAGGCTTTTTGGCTTTTAAAATTCTTTCGATTTCAAAGAATGCTTGACCTCGTTCGTCATTAAATCCTTTTTTTAAACCAGCAACAGAAAATGATTGGCAAAGATGTCATGATTCGGGATTTCATGAGCAGAAATTTCTCTTATATCCCCATAAATGTTTTCTTCACCGAAATTCGCGCTGTAAGTGGTAACAGCATGTTTATCGATTTCGCTGGTAAATACGCAATCAACATTTTCCTTTCCGAAAGCTTGTTCAAAGCCAAGACGAATACCACCAATACCTGCGTATAAATCAGCGATCCTTATCATCGCACCCCCTTTGAGGTCGAAAAGATCACCTGACGTTTGCGAGATGTTGATTCTGCGAGACAGGCTTTTATTTGGCTGCGAAGCTTGAGTAAATCAGCAAGATTAATCGGTGCATATTGAACTTGCGTATCGCCATAAGAAACCGATGTCACTCTTTTTCCAGACTGTAAATCGCAAATCGCTTTTTCTACTGCTTCCAAATATTCTTGCGTATACATAAAACACCATCGTGCCACATATACTTATTCAGTTTTTTATTCAGTTTTTCTCGAAAAAATGTTCAGGAAAAATGCAATTTTTTTTAAAAATTTTTTGTGCTTGAATTAAAAGTACTATTGCGCTAGATTAAACTTAGTTTAAAGATAAAATAAAGATATAAATGGCTTTCAATCCGAATTATAAAATTACCCAAAACATTTTGAATTATCTTACAAAGATTGAGAATATAAAAGAATCATTTAAAAACAGCAATATTTCGCCTGCTCTTATGGCTTCTTTAAAAAGCAGCGCAAAAATTGCCTCAATTCATTATTCCACAAAAATAGAAGGCAACAAGCTCACGCGAAAAGAAGTTGAAGAAACCATTTTTAAGAGAAAAATCATT
>CAJODB010000055.1:0-1147 GCA_905233185.1 uncultured Alphaproteobacteria bacterium
CGGTGGTATGAATAGATTAGCGATAATCGCCAAAACGTTGAGGCTCGGATTAAATGTAATGGGGACAGGCGTACAAGATTTGGTTTTTCGTTTTTTGAAGTTTGCCGGAATCGCAGGAACAGTTGTCGGAGGTTTTCTTGGGATTTCTGAAAGAATTGATGGAAAACTTATTTTTAGCTTTGAAACATTGATATCTCGTATTAACTGGCTTGCCGGAATCGGAAAAACAAAAATAAAAACTTTTTGGGAAAGCCTTACGAATGTAAAAATTCCGTCATTTACAGAAAAATTCAGAGTTTTTTTCAATGAACTAAAAAATATGGAAATTTCCGGAATTATCGAGCGAATAAAAACTTTTGATTTTAAATTTAAGCTACCGAATATTTCTGCTTGGTTCGATGAGATTTATGCAAAAACGCAAAATTCCAATATCGATTTAAAATTTAAGTTACCGGATTTTTCAGAAGTAACTCAGCATTTAAAAGAAAAAATAAGCCAAATTGATTTTTCAATTCTGTCTGAAAAAATAAAATCTACGTTCAATGAAATTTTTGATAGTAAAAACTTTTCTCTTCCAAACAATATCTTCGAAAATCTTAATCTCAGTGCGCTTGAATTAGCTGGAGGCATTGCTTTTCTTGGAGCCATTTTCTTTGTGCTGCCAAATGTTATCGGAGTTGCCAGTTCTGCTTTAATCGCATTAATTTCCTTAATACCAATTGCAATCAGCGGATTTTCCGGATTATTTCAAGCCTCATGGTTTTTGATCGGCACAGTTCTGCCGAGATTAGGAGGAATGCTTTGGGATGTAAGCAGCAAATTGTGGTATCTTGGCGGAAAGGCTCTTCCATACGTAATAAAAGCTTTTGGTATGCTTGCGAAAATTACGAGAACACATCCGATAATTGCGGCTTTGACCGCAGCTTTAACAATCGGTTATTGGATATACGAAAATTGGGGTCACATAGGAGAGCGCATCTCAAATTTTTTCACAGGCTTATACAACGGGGTTGCGAATCTTTTTAAGAAAATTTGGACTTGGTGCGAGGGAATCTGGAATTTTATAGGTGATTTTTTGAATGCAGTCGGAACTTTAGGAAAAGTTTTTGGTGGCGTTCTCAAAAACGTTTCGAGTGGTATTAGAAAA
>CAJODB010000055.1:1204-4147 GCA_905233185.1 uncultured Alphaproteobacteria bacterium
AAGATAATGCAACCCAAAAATTGGAGTTACCGAAAATAGAGCCAATGCATTCTGAGATAAATCGAACTCAAAATAATAATTTTACGATTAATATACAAGTCGATAAAAAGGACACAGCAGAAAATATATCGCAGAAAGTTATGAACCGAGTTTCGGATTTCAGCAAGACATTTTTATACGATCCTGTACCAGAGGTTTTGTAATGATATTAGGAGATTTTCAATTCAATTTAAAAAGTTTAAGTCCGAATAGTCTCAGTCGAACAACAGAATTTAATTGGTCAGATGCGGAACGAATCGGAGATTTACCGAATTTACAGAATCTCGGAATTTCGAAAGATCAGATTGAAATTGAAGGCGTGTTTTATCCAAAGATAAATGTAAAAACTCAATACAATTCGATCGAAAAACTTGCAGTTGGAACAGCAAAAAATCAAATTCAAAATTTGGTTGCGAAAGAATTAGGAATATCTTATCTTTTTGATTCATCAAACGGTGGGTACAAAAACATAGATGACATTCGTAAATCAAATCTATGCAAAATAGCCAGCAATTTAATCAGTGATAACGGAGAGATTTTAGGAAAGTTCGTCATTACTTCAATCAAAGAAACTCAAAGCTATTTCGATAAAAAATCGAGTTTTCTTTGGTTCTGAAAAGGTTACCAAGTACAACAAATAGCTCAGCGGTTTTGAATAATGATTCTTCAAACTCATTTGTTGATACTCTCACAAATTTAGCAAGGAGTTACTTAAGATGGTGACTTATATCACGAAAGAAGGAGATATTCTGGATTGGATTGTTTGGCGTCATTACGGAACGATTTCTGTTTTAGAAAAAGTTATGCAAGCGAATCCAAATATCACCAGCGAAAAATTATTAGCAGGAATCGAAATTAAACTTCCGTATATAGAAGTTATTCAAAAAAGTAATTCAGAGGTGCGCTTATGGAACTAACTCCAGATTTTTCAATTTCAATAAATGGAAGTAACACTTTTCCGAAAGAACGAGTAATTTCGATTCGCACAACTGATGAAACCGGAATTGTTTCTGATTCTTGCGAAATTGAATTAGATGACTTTGACAGAGCTTTGCAATTTCCCAACACTGAAGCAAAAGTTGAAGTCTCTCTCGGATATAAAGAAACAGGCTTAACAAAAATCGGAACATATTTTGTGTTGATGGAGCAAGACACATTGTTCGAATTCAGTGCAACGCAGCATCAAAAGCCATGCGCTCGCAAAGAACAAAAACGAATGAAGGAACGATTGAAAATAAACTTCAGAAAATGGGAACAGAGTTTGATCTTGATTCAGAAATTTCTGATGACTTGAAGGAGGTAACTTTAAGTGACTCCCCTCAATTTGCAGAAAGTGATATGAATTACATAACTCGAATATCGCAAAAAATCGGAGCGGTCGCGAAACCTGTTGATGGTCACTTGATTGTTGCAAATGAAGGTTCAGGAAAATCTGTCAGCGGAAAATCATTGCCAATAAAATATGTAGAAGCATCAGAGGTCGCAAGCTACTCATGTAATTTTCGAGAAACAGAATCAGACGGATTTTCAGGAACTGTTTTCGCGAATTGGTATGATAAAAATACCGGCGAATATCATTTGGAAAAAGTTGGAAACGGCGATCCTGAAACAGAGCTTCAAGAAATTTTTTCAACAAAAGAACAAGCTATTGCGGCAGCGCAAGCTAAATTTAAACGAGCCGCAAAATCAAACAAAACTTTTCGATTTTCAATTGCAGGAAGAACCGATCTTTTCGCAGAAAGTCCACTTATATTGCGAGGCTTTAATTCGAAAATTCCAACAAATTGGATAATCAATCGGGTTGAACATTCACTTAGCTCGAACGGATTCGTAACAAATGTCGATTGTTGTAACGGAGAAGGATAAATGGCAGTTTATAGCGAAAAATTCAAGAAAGCATTCAATTATATGCTGAAAAATGAGGGCGGATATGTAAATAATTCAACTGACCCCGGAGGTGAAACAAAATATGGTATTTCTCAGCGCAGTTATCCGAATTTGAATATTCGGCAATTAAGCCTCAAAGATGCGCAAAAAATCTACTTTTGTGATTACTGGTTAAAGGGAAAATTTGAACAAATTCCCGATGAAAATGTTGCAAGTCAACTATTTGATTTATCAGTGAATTTAGGAATCCGAGCCACGACGATTGTTCTACAGAGGGCATTGCGTTCGGTGGGTATAAATGTAGTCGAAGATGGTTTACTGGGCTCTCAGACTCTTTCTGGCGTGATTTTTTCCAAACCATCAAATCTATTGGCTGCGATCAAATCCGAAGCTGCTGGATATTATCGACTGATTGCGGCGAAGAATCCAAGTCAGCAGAAATTTTTAAACGGTTGGCTCAATCGGGCTTACAGACAAATTAATTAGGGAGAAAAAGAAAATGGAAAACTTAAAATCAATCATCACAAATGAAAAGGTAAAAGGAACAATCGCTATCGCTGCTGCGATCATCATGTTTTTTACCCCCGACCACATAGATGTTGTTATAGAAGCTTTACTTGCAGCATTTGGCATCCAAAAACTAATTCTGAAAAAGGATGATTAGTATCCGAAGAAAGAAAATTTAGCTAAATAAGTTCAAGTATGTCTTCTTTGTTGAGGTTTTGAAAATTTAAAATATCAAAGATTATCATAAATGCTGTTATAGGTAGAAAGGAAGCAGTAATGAAAAAGACTGCTTTTTATTTCATTTCTTTGATTGATTCGAGAATGCTTATACCATCTTCTTTTGAATCAGATTCAATATGCAACAGAGAACATTTATATAAAATTATGTTTGGCAATGAACAACATTCAGCGACGGTTAATCGATTAATTTTATTTTGAAAAAATCGGTAGTTTTGAGCGTATAAACTTTCAGAATTTTCGGTAATTTTTCCTGTTAAGAGTATATCTAGC
>CAJODB010000056.1 GCA_905233185.1 uncultured Alphaproteobacteria bacterium
ATTAACTCCAATTATGACAGCTAACTCGCAAGACGGTTTTGTTGTTACTGCGAATTCAATTTATTCCGGTGCGAAAGTTTATAATCCGTTTGAAGCGTTTAACAATAACGTATCTGATTCAAGTTCATGGACAACAGCATCACAATCGGGATGGATTCAGATTGAATTACCAGAAGCAGACAAAGCAAATATGTTCCGCATGTCAGGCGGATTTTCAAATGAAGAACCTGATTCATTTATTTTGTATGGCTCAAATGACGGAGAAAACTATGATGAGTTATTAAATTCCGGACCTCTGACTTGGACTCATAACGAAACAAAAACATGGGATCTGAATCATGATACAGCTTACAAATTTTATAAAGTCGAAGCGGTAAATACGAAATCCGCATACATAACAATTTCTGAAATTCAATTAATCGAACACATAACCACGAGGGAGTATTGATAATGGCGACTAAATTCACATTTCCAAAAGCACCGCAAATCGGAGATCGAATAGAAATAGTTTCAATATCCGAAAATAAACTTCCGATAAATTTAGTCGGAAATTCCGAGGCAGGAAAAAATTTAGTTTTCAGGTACAGCTGACGGCACGACACCTGTCGCAACGATAACAGAAAAAAACACTGTTTACACATTCAAATGCGTAACGGCAAAAGATGCTCACACATGGTTGCTTGAAGGAACTTGTTTAAATCCGAAAATTAAGTCACTCGAAAATCGAATTTCTGCGATTGAAACAGCATTGGAGGCGATGGTCGGAGAATGATAACACGGAATCGTCATTACTCATTGCCGAATAAAAATCATGATGTTGTTGATGATATCAATGATCTGCGCTCAACATTTGCAATGATCGATGGCGATGTAAAAAATACCGAAGAAGAAATCGAAGAATTATCGGAAACAGTTTCAGATTTAGAAAATCGCTCTGTTCATCTGCCCTATGCTGTAGAAAATTCCGAAATACAAAATATTTCTGCCAATCGATATTTGGTCGTTAATTCTGATGCTAATGGTTTCGAATGTTTAGATGGTGGCGGAGATGTCGGAGGGAAATTAGGTCAATGTTCCATCAAAAAATCAAACGAAAATTTCGATACTGCATGGGGTAACATTTTAGAAATTTCGAAAAACGGAATGACAATTCAGGAAAATTCTGAAACGAGCCGAGCAAACGAAACTCATATTTTTAAAGATGAAAGCGAAATTGAAAATGATGAGCAACTTCCGAAAGTAGAACTTACAAACTGTCAGGCTAAATCGGATTTGGATTCAGAAAATAATTCATCTGTAATTTTTTGTGATGAAATTGAGGAAGTTGAAGATGAATCCCAAATTGCGACAAATTTAAACTACGGCTTTATAAAAGTCGGAAATGGAATAAATGTTGATGACGGAGTAATTTCAGCTCCAATTATTACAAAAGCAACTGAAAATGATTTCGGAATCATAAAAACAAGTGACGGATTGATCAATAACAACGGAACGATTTCAAGAGATGAATTAAATCCTGCGACATTTTCAAATTTCGGAACCGTAAAGCTCGGAGAAAATCTTTCAATCAATCAAAGCGGTGAAATGGAGATCGATGACATGGCAAACAACGCTACAATTTATAATTTAGGTAACGTAAAGATCTGCAACAACGGAATCATCGATTTAGAAGAACAAACTTTGCAATATCGCATGTTCGTAACTGAAGATTTAGTTGTTCAATTCAAAACAGCCTTCGACCCGCAAAGCGATTTTTCATTTGTTTTGGAGATTGTTTCTGATGGAACTCATTTAATTTCATTCAATGAAAATTTGAATCCGAAAATTTCTCCGCTGCCAATTAATCGAGGTATCACAAAAATTACTTTTTCGAAAAAATTAGGAATTCCGAATTACGATGTAGAAATTTCTCGACTTGATGCAACTGAACCAACATTGCTTACTCCAAATTATGGTGATGATATTAATTCCGATTTATGTGTAACGCATAACGGTTCGGATTGGTCGGCGCACGATCAACTAAAATCATCGACGGATAATGTAAATTTTTTCGGACGAGAATTTTATTTTGAATTTTCTTCGTTAGTTGTTGTCGATTACGTTTATTTCACTTCGCAATATTCAGATCAAACTCTCAGTGAATTTTATTTGAAGGCATCCAACGATAAACGAAATTGGACGACATTAATTTATAGAAAAAATGAAACAGTCAGCGGGAACATTTTCACTGAATTAAAAGGATGCTTTCGCTATT
>CAJODB010000057.1 GCA_905233185.1 uncultured Alphaproteobacteria bacterium
AATTTTGTAAGCAATTTTGGCGATCATGTATTTTCGGCTCACAATCTCAGGATCTCCTTCAAACATTGTACGCCAGACTTTCAATAACTCTTTTTCAGACTGTTTCTGCAGTTTCGTTATACGTTTCAAAATTTCAAAATCATCTTCTGCTCGATTCATTTGTTTTCTCCAATAAGTCAATTGATTCTCGGATATTACCTCTCCAAACACGGTTAAAGTCAAGACCGAATTTTGGATTTTTTATTGTGATTGGAGACTTTTTCGCTTTTACATATCTTACGATCGCCTTATAAATCAATCGCGCCAATATTGTCGTTTTAGAAATCATTTTATCATCTGTGTTCTGCATGCGCTTTTATCCTTCATAATTCACAAAATTTTTGCCAACAAAGACATACATGCGTTTGTTCCCGTGAGGTGTCCATTTTTGCTGGCAGCCCTGAAGAATCTGATTTTTCAGCAATGTTTCTATTGCATAATTTCGGTTGAAACCTTTACAGATTTCGTTCTTAAATACGCTGGTCGTAACGTAATAAACAAGGTCATCACCTGTTTTTCGTTTGTATCCTGCAAGATTCGTGATGCGCTGATCGGGAAAGCTGTCGAGATCAAAAAAACGACTGCTTACGTGCATTTCAAAGAACGCTAACACCTGTTCCATCAGGCGTTTTTCTTCAAGATCTCCAACTCCTCCTTTCTCTTTCAGCCATGATTGAAAACATGTAAGTGCGGATTGGTAAGCTTCACCTGGAAGCCAGCCTGTTAAACCGTATCTCGTAGCTAATTCACCCGCAAAACCAACAAACATAAAGCGTTCAAATACTCGATTGTCTTGGCTCGTGGGATTTTCAGGAAGATACCCGATTTTGAGACGTTTTAGCTCATCGTTGTATTTTTCTTCGATTTTATCCTCTTTCAAAACATGTTTCACAAACTCAATCGAAGGATGACCGTAATATCTGGATGCGCTGTCTTGCAGATGTTTTCCGAACTCTGAAACATCCAGAAATCCGTGCAAATTTTCAAAAAGTCCGTTCGTTCGATTAATTGAATTCGAAGGAATGCTGATGAAACGCATTTCCTGACCTGCCTTCGATTTATTATCTACCTCTGATAAATGAGCGGCTAAATCGACTTCTCCGCTGGATAAAAACAGCGTGCGCCAGTGAAATGTTTCTCTCAAATTACAGTCTTTTCCGAGCCGATCTTTGCCTTCTCCGTGTGAAAACATATAAGCGACATTACCTGCTTTTTGTGCTGACATTTCAGATAATTCATCGAGAACTAAAAGTGCATCGTTTCGTTTGAAAGCCAGACTTTCGAGCGCATTATCAGTTGCTCGCCAGGTTTTAAGATATTGAGGTGAACCAAAAATCGATGAAGCGACTCGTAGACAGGTCGTTTTTCCTGTTGAACTTGTGCCTGCCAGATGAAATCCGCCGCTCTGCACATTGCAAGGTTTCAACAACAGACTCGCAAAAGCTAAACTTGCAGAAAACACCAAACGAGAATTTCCAACGCAGTACATTGAAACATTTTGAATCCAATTTTCAAGACTTCCTTTTGTGCCGAAAGCTTCGTCTCTGAGATTCGTGCTCAGAAGGACGTTATCTTCGTTGCCGATGACTTGATCAGGCCTCAAATATGCGTTTCCGCAATAGCCTGTGCACTCAACGAGTTTAACTTCTTTGTTCGGAACAGACAGCAGCAAATATTCCATCAATTTGCGCTTTTCGACGCCATTCCATTTCATGATAAATCCCTTGGAAATCAGACATTTGCAAACATTTTTGAAGTAATGATCGTCTCGCACAAATTATTTCGGTAATCACGGAACTTAATAAGTCTGGAAATTGAACCGTCCAGTTCTCTTAAGAAAGCTTCTACATTGATGTAATCACAAATTTTGATCGTATCGTTCATTTTATCTGATACAAAAAACAAGCCTTCATCGGACAGCAAAAATCCAGCAGGAATACCTTCTTGTTCTCGTTGCATAGCGGATTTCAGAATTGCATTCACAGCTTTTTTGCCTTCTAAAATGAACAAGTCATTGAAGTCAGTCGGTTTTGAAGACATATCTTTAAATTTAGGAACTACAATTGTAGAACCGGTTGCAACAGCTGCTTCTTTCGCTTTCTCAACTCCCGGATTAAATCCGTTTTCGTGATAGCAATCGTTGTCAGCGCATAAAATCATTTTTAAATTCGGATATTTCTTTCGAAGAGCTTGAGCTACAGATTTCAAATTTCCCGAATCGAAAGCCACTACAACAGGCTCTCCCGTGCATTCGTAAACAGTCGCTCCAGTTGCGTAACCTTCGCAAATAAACGCATTTTCAGCCAGAGTTCCGATAAGAAAATAGTTTCCATTCTTTTTTCCTCCACTCAGAAAACGTTTTTCATGATTTTCATTGATAAATTGCAATGACCACAGCTTTCCATCAACATCTTTCAGTGGAATCACAAGACAGCCTTTATAATCTCTTAAGCCATGAGACAGAACTTGTTTCTTCGAAAGATACGGATGTTCAGAGGTTTCACGGAGACTATTCCAAAGATTTTCGGCTTTTTGCGCAGCATGTTCATGAACTTGACGCATTTCTTCCTCAGCTTCTTTTCGAGCTTGTATCATCCTTTTCAAGCTGTTTTCCTTTGTAATCTTTGTTGAATATGTGCGAACTGATCCCATTCACGAAATCCCCAAAAATATATCCATTATCGAATTTTCGAAGCCAGTAACGCTTATTTTTTCCCCAGCGAACGATTCTGAAGGTCTCTATATCCTTATTTGGTGCGGGAATATCAGCATTTTTTAATGCTTCAAATAATTTATCCATACGAATCTCCTTAATGTGTTTGGTTACGAAAATGCAATTTAGGTTACGAAAGCACCGATTTTGGTCTTGCACTCCTTAAGCCGCTTTTAGGTTGAAAAATGAGCATTTATCCGACAAAAATAATGCGTAACCTAATTGAACAGGTTCCGTAACCACTATTTTTTGGTTACGCAATTTTTGGCTGATATATGAGGGCTTTGTTGTAAGTCGAACTCGTAACCGGTTACGCCATTTTCGTAACCAAAAATGATTATTCGTAACCTCGAGCAGCAAAGCTAAATTACTTATTTTTTCTAAAATATCAGCATTCTTTGCATTTTCATATATTCTGGCTATTATTTCTTCAAAATTTCTGATGTTATTGCAGAAATGGTTTGAAAACACCTCAGTATGAGAGAAAATCAGCCATAACAAAAAATCAGCTTTTTTGAAAAACACTGACAGTATTATTGATGGTGCTGTAGAGATGAGTAAATTATTTATACTATATAATATATAATGTAATGTTAGAATGTTAGATATATAATTATATACTGATATATCAGTACCTTTACACATACCATTACCCATAACAACCTCACAAAATCTGGCTTTTTCTAACGA
>CAJODB010000058.1 GCA_905233185.1 uncultured Alphaproteobacteria bacterium
GCTGAAATTCTCTCAATGAGATAAATCCATCTCCTTTGTTTGTGAGTATGTACAATCTGTAATATTTGAAAGCTGTATCTTTGTAAGGATTTTCATAATAATAGTTACTGTAAGTTGAAAGATTTGCGCCTTCTAAATTCTGATATAAAGCTGTCCAATTTGAATCATCATTTGACGCTTCGATTCTAAATGTTTGAGGAACTCGAGCGTTGGCATCTGAAGTTTCCAGCATAATCAAATCGCACTTTTGAGCTTCTGGGAGAGTAATTTTCAACTCTACATTTCTGTTCACACCGTTTCTTGTTGTCCATTGACTACTTTGCTGATCAAAAGCACGCCAAGCCCCTTCATTGTTACTATATTCAGATGATGCGCTTGCGATATAACCTGACGCAGAAGTGTTGCTACTCAGAGTAGGAACAAGATAAGTGTATTTATTCAAACTTCTTTTATATTGCCGTTGCAACGAACCGAAATTCAGCTCTGAAAGAGCAAATCGCGTGCCGTTATTACAAACACTCAGCGAATGAACGCGATAATATAAATATTCATTAGCATTTTGAAACTCTAAAATTTTCTGTTCGGCCTGTGTCCAACTTAAATTTGAAAAAGTTTTAATCGTTATAAAGTTTTCGCCGTCGTTTGATCCTAAAATTTCAAAACTTGTCGGAGCCTGAATGTAATATTCATCATTTCGCGAACGCATCCAAATAGCATCACAAATTGTGGCTGTCGGAAATTTTATTTGAATCCAATGAGTTGTAACGTCAGAATTTTCTGCCGAAACCCAAGCTGTTCCTGTGTCATTATCGAAAGCATGATGCGGAGAACGCGAACTTCCGGAAACAGAACTACCGGAAGCTATATAACCACCTTGCGAAATCGAAGACATTTGTGGCACAAATCCGACTGTCGGAATTTGCCCTTCAATTTTTTTAAACAAACGAAATCTGCTGAGCGAAAAATACGCCGTCGGCTGCTCAATTGAACTTAAGCGATAATACTTATATTTTGTTGAATTGTTAACCCAAAATTGGCGCGTCTCTCCGTGATACCACTGCGATAAATATTGACGTTCTAAAATCAAATCCCAGTTCGTATCATCGTTCGAAGCCTCAATTTTGAACCAAGTCGGCATACGATTGCATTCTGTCCCTTGGCGCGCTCCGAGATCAATCATGTCGACTGATTCTGCCTCCGGCAATTCGTATTTTATCCAGAATATTGNNTTAATTGAGTTTCGAAATTCGCGTAATCTCCTGTTGTATCAGTTGTTATGTTATACAAATTTCCATCAGTTAAACCGGAAGAAGTAATAACAAATCCATTTGAAGAATCCGCTGCCATAATCGGGACGACTTTTGAAAGTTCAAACTTCGCATCTTCAACGTCGTATCCGTAAAATTCCACATAGCTAAGTCGTCCTCCTTTCCAACGCAACCGATAATATTTGAAAAAGCTATGAACGTTTAAAGTTAGAGTTGTTGATTCAATTTTGCTGTAGCGCGAATCGAGTGTGATCCAATTTTTTTTATCAACACTGGCCTCTACAAAGAAAAAATCATAACTATAATAATTTGGCGAATACAGATAAAGTTGAATGTAAGTTACGTAAGTTGATTTTGCAAAATCAATCGACCAAGTCACGCCATTTGGATTGGTTGGAGATGTGTAAACGTCCCGAACATTCTGAGTTGCTAATAATTTACAAGCGTCTGAAATTCCAGTTAATCCTGTGTGAGCACAAATGTAATTGTCGGTAATGTCACTGCTGCTATCTAAAGTTAACAAGCGTTCAGTTCCTGCCCCGGTTGTTGATTTCAAAGTTGCGCGAAAACAATTTTCACCTATAAATTTTTCAAAATGAATCAAAGTCGAGCCCGCTTCAACTCCTGCACAACTTATTGTCCATAAAATTTCTTGATCAAAACGAATTACATATTTCCCATCCGAAATAATTTCCAGATCGAAAGCAACATCGTTATTCGGATTAAAATCTGATAAATCAAAGTTAAACATCGTGTCGCTTTGAACGAACGCGCGATAATAAGCACAGTCAGTGACTAATTTAATGACTCCATTTTCTGCAGAATTTTTAGCAATAATCTGATACATCACATCTTTAGTTTGTTTTGCGAGCTGCAATTCTCCGTTGGAACCAAAAGAAAAATCCGCACTCGGTTTTACAATTCCGAAATTTTCGTGATCCGCATGAGGATAAGTTTGAGTTGAGATAACTCCGTTTTCAACATTCAATCCGTCTCCGATTTTCACCAAACCGAAGTCATTTTTGCTCGCAATTCCGATTGTATCGACCGAAATTGTGCCGTTGTTGAGATTAATTCCGGATCCGATTTTCACGCGACCGAAATTTGTTGTGCTGGCGATATCGGATTTATCTTCAGCACTCGAATCAACCGCGTCGCATAAAATATAAGAAAAAGCTTCGTCGCAAATTGTGTCTGAAATTACCTGTCGATGAGTGAGTCCACGGCGCGGTGCCTGATCTGAATTGTCGATTTCAAGCGAATCGGCAAGAATAACAACACAATTATTTTTTAAAGCGAAATCAGAATTAGTTTCGTTTATAACCGGAGATTTTTTCGAAATTGAGCGCGGGTCAGCCCATGTTGTATCGAAATTTGCATCACTCTTTTTTACGAGAATTTCGCCTTTTTTTCCTCCTTCGCCTCCACCGCCTTCAACTGTTGAAAATCCGCTGGCATCTTCATTAACCACTATATATTGTCTCGGCTGCAGATTTTTAAGTTCAGTATCAATCTGTCCAACTAGCTCCGAAGGAATTCTCAAAGATTTTGCATCCAAATTTTCAACAGTATTATTAATTGTATTAATCGAATCCGAACATTCAGAAATATCCGCGTCAATCATTGTAATGGCAGTTGCAATTCTCGTTACATCCTGAGACGC
>CAJODB010000059.1:0-1634 GCA_905233185.1 uncultured Alphaproteobacteria bacterium
TTATCATCATGCATAATTTCTCGCAATCTAGCTTGTTTTCCTGTTCTTCCAAGTCTTTTTGCGACGTTTTTAAGGACGGCATCTTTAACTGCTGTTTCAGCTTTTTGTGCAATTCGTGTTAGTTTTTCTCCAACTTTTAATTTTTTCCCAATAGTTGCCGTTGAAAGATCAAAAAATAAAGATTGTCCATATGATTTAATAGCTTCTTCACCTGTTTTTTCATCTCTTAAGTACTCAATCGGATCATCAACACCTCCTGGAATAAAAAAATCTCCTGCAAGTTGTATAGTTCCAATTCCTAAATCTTTTGCGTATTCGACAGGGCTTGTTGCAATCTCTCTAGCATATTCTGCTATAGCTTCTTGAATGCCTGTGGTATAGAATTTCGCCTTATCACATAGAGTTAATGCTTCCAATTCTTTTTCTGCTTGCTCATAAATTTTCAGTTCTTCTGATTTTAATTGTTCGTTTTCTTGTAAAATCTGTTGTGCAAATGAATCACTATTTATGATTGCATATTGATCTATAAACAAAGCGAACTCATCATCAGTAATTTTTGAAGTTTGTAGAGTTATCTCAGGTGCTTTTTCTGCAATAGATTTCCGCAATTTTTGAATAACAATGTTCCGCTTTGCTTCAGCTTTAGCATTCGCTTGTGTAACAACCGCTTGAACTTTCAGCATGTCACGGTCGATCTGCTCTTTTTCTTCTACTGAAGTGTTTTCCAACGATTCTTGTAACTGAATTTTTGCGCGAAGTTGCTTGAAGGCGTCGACTTCAGCCATCATGCTGCAAAGCTCTGCGACACTCGGATTGAAAACGTGCCGCTCGTGATGCTCAGCTTCCCGAACCTTTTCTTCCAGGATTTGCCCTGCGTTAATGCGCTCTTCATCGTCATGTACCACCACACCGTCAGGTTGCAGCCCGACAGTAGCTCCGATCTTGTGCAAAAGCCCTCCGACGGTCAGATAGAACTTCTCTTGCCCGACTAACTGCGCAACCTCTCGTACCTTCTCCGACAGAACCTCTTCATCAACAAACCGCATCGTCGGAACCGCTCCGAGACGCGAGTCTCCAAGCCCTGAAATCGACGCCGAATTCGTAACGAAAGCGTGGAGCGCATCAAGCTTCGTGCCAATGCTTGCGCTGTGAGACTCCGATCGGAATTTCTCCTTCAGGCTCTCAATGGTCAGATCGCCGCTCACGATCATTTCCAGCAGCCGCGCGTGAATCTTCGACCCACGAATGACCGCATTGTCGCATGTAATCAGCAAATCATCCGCCGTAAGAGTCATTGGCCGCGGAGAATTTAAGAACGTATCGGAATCGGCCTTTTGCAACGAGATGCTCGGCAGAGTTCCCACCAATGTCGCTCTCTCAAATCCAAGGCCCATGCCGACGAGCGCAGCAGGGGAAAACGCTACCGACCAACCTGTTGTGTGCGAAGTCTGCTCGACGGTATGACGTAGCGCATCTGTGGTAAATTCCGACGTCCTTATGTGGCTCTGAGAGGTTTTGTCCGTGACGTTCCAGACGCCCTCAAGATGCGTACGACTGTTGTCGATGCGCAAAACCTCTCCATCGACAAAACCGAATGAAAAAAGAAAAAGGAGAATAAATAGGTGTAAAAATAA
>CAJODB010000059.1:1672-2363 GCA_905233185.1 uncultured Alphaproteobacteria bacterium
ATCACTCAAAATCTTCATATTTCAACAATTCTTCTATCATCATATTCCTGAAAGATTCTGCTGACATAAGAGCACCGCCGTGTTCTGTTGGAAAAATCAAAATATATATGTCTAAATCAGTTAGCTCATCTATATACTCATCTAAAAAATCATGTATATCCATAGATTTCAAATAATTAATACAATTAAAAGCCTTTAAAGAACTTTTAGTTAATAAAAATTCTGCATATTCTTTAGCAGGCCAAACAGATAAGCATTCTTTATTGTTTTTATCAAACCCCGTAAAAAGATTTCCGTTATCATCAATACACAGCCAAAGAGTGCTTTTATCTCCTACCATATTTCTGAAGTATTTTACTCTCTTATCTATATCAACTTTTAAAACAGATTCAAGTTCTTTTTGGGATAACTTGTAATTCATTATTTTTTCCCTCTATCCTTATTTAAACGTCCCATTTTATCATGTAAATGTTGTTGTCGATGTAATTCAATAAGCTGTGGATCAGAAAATTTATACCCATACCCTTTAGAGGCTTCAAATCCTTTTCTATGAGCTAATTCATATCCTGGTGGAAGATTTAGTCTTTGAGCTGCATTCTTTCTTTGTGTTAACCAACCTCTAACTAATGAACTTTGTTTATCATCATGCATAATTTCTCGCAATCTAGCTTGTTTTCCTGTTCTTCCAAGT
>CAJODB010000060.1 GCA_905233185.1 uncultured Alphaproteobacteria bacterium
TGATCAAACTTTTTCAGGAACTTCAGATGGAGTAACGCCAATTGCGACTATTTCAGAAAAAAATACTGTCTACACTTTTAAATGTGTAACAGCAAAAGATGTTCATACCTGGTTGCTCGAAGGAACTTGTTTAAATCCGAAAATTAAGTCGCTCGAAAATCGGCTCTCTGCTCTTGAAGCAGCAATTGAAGGAATGATCGAATGATAACACCGAATCGTCATTACTCATTGCCAAACAAAAATCACGATGTTGTTGATGACATCAATGACTTGCGCTCGACATTTGCAATGATCGATGGCGATGTAAAAAATACCGAAGAACGAATTGAGGAATTATCGGAAACCGTTTCGGATTTAGAAAACAGAGCCGTACATTTACCTTATTCAGTAGAAAATTCAGAGATACAAAATATTTCAGCGAATCGATATTTGGTTGTGAATCAAAACGGAGATGGTTTCGAATGTTTAGACGGTGGCGGAGATGCTGGAGGGAAATTAGGCCAGTGTTCAATCAAAAAAACGAATACGAATTTCGATACAGCTTGGGGAAACATTTTAGAAATTTCCAAAAACGGAATGACAATTCAAGAAAATGCAACAACAAGCCAAGCAAATGAAACTCATATTTATGCAGATGAAGCAGAAATTGAAAATGAAGAGCAACTTCCGAAAGTAGAACTTACAAACTGTCAGACTACATCGGATTTGGATTCAAAAAATAATTCGTCTGTAATTATTTGCGATAAGATTGAAAATATATCTGAAGAAATTTCAATCGCAACTCACGAAAATTTTGGTTTGGTGAAAGTCGGGAACGGTTTTATAAACGATTCTGGAACAATTTCAGCTCCGATAATTGAAAAAGCCACTAAAGAAAATTTTGGAATCATAAAAGTCAGCGATGGTCTAAAAAATAATAATGGCACAATTTCAAGAGACGAAATAAAACCAGCAACTTTTTCAAATTTCGGAGTCGTGAAACTCGGAGAAAATCTTTCAATAAATCAAAGTGGCGAAATGGAGATTAGCGACATGACAAGCAACGCTACAATTTATAATTTAGGAAACGTAAAAATCTGCAACACCGGAATCATCGATTTAGAAGAACAAACTTTGCAATATCGTCTGTTAGTGACTGAAGATTTGATAATTCAATTTAAAACGGAATTTGAGCCTTCTAATGATTTTTCTTTTGTACTGGAAATTATTTCTGATGGGACGCATTTAATTTCATTCAACGAAAATTTAAATCCAAAAATTTCTCCGCTGCCAATTAATCGAGGCATTACAAAAATTTTTATTACAAAAAAATTAGGAGTTCCGAATTACGATGTAGAAATTTCCAGATTAGATGCTCCAGAGCCTACACTTTTAACTCCAAATTACGGAGATGATATAAATTCCGATTTATGTGTAACGCACAATGGTTCAGATTGGTCAGCTCATGATCAATTGCAATCTTCAACAAGTAACGTCAATTTTTTTGGGCGAGAATTTTATTTTGAATTTTCTTCGTTAGTTGTTGTCGATTATGTTTATTTCACTTCGCAATATTCGGATCAAACACTCGATGAATTTTGTTTAAAAGCATCCAACGATAAACGAAATTGGACAACATTAATTTATAGAAAAAATGAAACAGTCAGCGGAAACATTTTTACCGAATTAAAAGGATGCTTTCGCTATTTCAATTTATACATTGGCTGGCAGAACTCAAATTACCCTCGATCAATGCAATTGTGGGGAACGAAAATCGATAACAACGAAAGTGAATTAGTTTTGCTTACTCCGAAAATGGCTTCTGATGTAACTTCTTGGGGAAAGCTCACTTACAGCAAATTATACAGCGGAAGTGCGTCAGATTTAACAGATGTTTCGCCTTCATCTTCAATATACGTTCAGCAAAATCCTGATGATACCGAAGATTTAACTTACTGGATTAAGTACGAATTTATCGAAGCGCAAATTGCAAATTTTCTGGATATCGCCGGACCAAATGATTATTTAGATCGAACAATGCGCTGGTATAAATTGGAAGGTTCAAATGATGATGAAAATTGGACTTTACTTTTAGAAAGGCAATATCAACGAGATTTCTATAAATTTGAAACTCGCTGGCACGAATTCGAAAATACGACTGCTCACAAATTTTATAAATTAACATGCATTTCAAATAGCCGAGCTGACGGATATTGGCGGATTTCTCGCTTCAGATTATTTCGCAGAGATTCCGGGAAATGGAATTTTTATGCGAGTGTGCCGAAACTTTTATCAGCAAACCAAGACGGTTATGAAGCAACTGCGAGTTCACAATATAATGACGGACATGCTCCGTTTTATGCGTTTGATGGTGACAGTTCAACAAAATGGGCCTCAAGCGGAACAGGAACTCAATGGCTGCGAATCAAATTTCCGACAGCCACAATATGCAACCTCGCAAAAATAACAAGCAGATCAGACGGATATTTAAACCAGACTCCGACAAAATTCGAAATTCAAGGGAGTAATGATAATGAGAATTGGAACACATTGTTATCTAAAAGTGGCGTTACCTGGTCTTCTACAGGAGAAACTCAAACTTTTGCATTCCACAATAACGAAACTGCATATTTATATTATCGTTTGGTAATTACAGCAGATAATGGAGGAGCT
>CAJODB010000061.1 GCA_905233185.1 uncultured Alphaproteobacteria bacterium
AATGAAGAACCTGATTCATTTATTTTGTATGGCTCAAATGACGGAGAAAATTACGATGAGTTATTAAATTCAGGAAAACTGACTTGGACGCACAACGAAACAAAAACCTGGGATTTGAATCATGATACGGCATACAAATTTTATAAAGTCGAAGCGGTAAATACGAAATCCGCATACATCACAATTTCTGAAATTCAATTAATCGAACACATAACCACGAGGGAGTATTGATAATGGCGACTAAATTTACATTTCCAAAATCACCGCAGATCGGAGACAGAATCGAAATAGTTTCGATATCAGAAAATAAACTTCCAATAAATTTAGTTGGAAATTCCGAGGCAGGAAAAAATTTAGTTTTGGTATTTCCTGATCAAACTTTTTCGGGAGTATCTGACGGAACGACTCCGATCGCAACAATTACTGAGAAAAACACAGTTTATACTTTCAAATGCGTAACGGCAAAAAATGTTCATACGTGGTTGCTTGAAGGAACTTGTTTAAATCCGAAAATTCGCGAATTGGAGACAAGACTTTCCGCGATTGAAACAGCTTTGGAGGCGATGGTCGGAGAATGATAACACCAAATCGTCATTATCCATTGCCGAATAAAAATCACGATGTTGTTGATGACATTTGTGACCTGCGCTCGACATTTGCAATGATCGATGGCGATGTAACAAACACCGAAGAAAAGATCGAAGAATTATCGGAAACGGTTTCGGATTTAGAAAATCGAGCGGTTCATTGTTCAAACGCAATAGAAAATTCCGAGATACAAAATTTTTCCGCAAATCGAATGCTTGGACGGTGGCGGAGATGTTGGCGGATTTTCAGGACAGTGTTCAATCAAAAAAACGAATACGAATTTCGACACTGCTTGGGGAAACATTTTAGAAATTTCAAAAAACGGAATGACGCCTCAGGAAAATTCTAAAATAAGCCAAGCAAATGAAACTCATATTTATGCAGACGAAACCGAAATTGAAAATGACAAACAGCTTCCGAAAGTAGAACTTACAAATTATCGGGCTAAGTCAGACTTAGGTCCAGAAAGTAATTCGTCCGTAATTTTCTGCGATGATACAGAAGAAGTTGAAGAACAAATTCAAATCGCGACTCACGAAAATTTTGGTTTAGTAAAAGTCGGGAACGGTTTTATAAATGATTCAGGAACAATTTCGGCTCCGATAATTGAAAAAGCCACAAAAAATGACTTTGGAATCATGAAAACGGGCGATGGCTTAGTAAACAACAACGGAACGATTTCAAGAGACGAAATAAATCCTGCGACTTGTTTAAATTTCGGAGTCGTAAAGCTTGGAGAAAATCTTTCAATCAATCAAAACGGCGAAATGGAGATCAGCGACATGGCAAGCAATGCTACAATTTATAATTTAGGTAACGTAAAAATCTGCAATAACGGAATCATCGATTTAGAAGAACAAACTTTGCAATATCGCATGTTCGTAACTGAAGATTTAGTTGTTCAATTCAAAACTGATTTTGAACCTTCTAATGATTTTTCTTTTGTTTTAGAAATTATTTCTGATGGAACTCATTTAATTTCATTTAACGAAAATTTGAATCCGAAAATTTCTCCGCTACCAATTAATCGAGGAACAACGAAAATAAAATTTACAAAAAAACTTGGAGTACCATCTTATGATGTGGAAATTTCTCGACTCGATGCCCCTGAACCAACGCTTTTAACACCGAATTACGGTGACGATATTCACTCGGATTTATGTGTAACGCATAACGGTTCGGATTGGTCAGCGCATGATCAACTAAAATCATCAACGGACAACGTAAATTTTTTCGGACGAGAATTTTATTTCGAGTTTTCTTCATTGGTCGTTGTCGATTACGTTTATTTCACTTCGCAATATTCGGATCAAGCTCTCAGTGAATTTTGTTTAAAAGCATCCAACGATAAACGAAATTGGACAACATTAATTTACAGAAAAAATGAAACAGTCAACGGGAACATTTTCACTAAATTAAAAGGATGCTTTCGCTATTTCAAATTATATATTGGCTGGCAAAACTCAAATTATCCTAGATCGATGCAGTTTTGGGGAACAAAAATCGATAACAACGAAAGCGAATTATTTTTACTTACTCCGAAGATGGCTTCCGATGTAACTTCATGGGGAAAGCTCACCTACAGCAAATTATACAGCGGAAGTGCGTCTGATTTAACTGATGCTTCGCCTTCGTCATCAATATATGTTCAGCAAAATCCCGATGACACCGAAGATTTA
>CAJODB010000062.1 GCA_905233185.1 uncultured Alphaproteobacteria bacterium
ATCAAATCTGGACACGCGGAGAAAAAAAGAAAATTACCTTTTTCAATGAAATTCCATATTTATATTATCGTGTGCAAGCTCAAGCGATCCAGAATGGAGAAGGATATTTCGCGCTTTCCGAAATTAACTTTGGTTCAGAATTAAGAGAATACAAACGAGAGCTAAACATATATCGTAGATTAACTCCAATAATGACCGCCAATTCGCAAGATGAATTCATTATAACTGCAAGTGATACCTACACTGGACAACGAGTTTATTATCCGTACTTGGCTTTCAATAATGTTGTGTCAGATTCTGATTCATGGTCAACGAAAAATCAGTCTGGATGGATTCAAATTGAACTTCCTGAAGCAGACAAAGCAAATATGTTGAAAATGTCCGGAGCTTTCACAAATGAAGAGCCTGATTCATTTGTTTTGTATGGCTCAAATGATGGTGAAAATTATGATGAGTTATTAAATTCTGGCGCATTAACTTGGACACACAACGAAACTAAAACTTGGGATTTAGAAAACGATACAGCTTACAAATTTTATAAAATCGAAGCAGTAAATACGAAGAAAAATTTCATTACAATTTCTGAAATTCAGCTAATCGAACACATAACCACGAGGGAGTATTAAAATGGCGACTAAATTCATATTTCCAAAATCACCACAAATAGGAGATCGAATAGAAATCGTTTCTATTTCTCAGGATAAATTACCAATTAACTTAGTCGGCAACTCCGAAGCAGGAAAGAACTTAGTTTTGGTATTTCCTGATCAGACTTTTTCGGGAGCATCTGATGGAACAACGCCAATCGCAACAATTACGGAAAAGAACACGGTTTATACTTTCAAATGCGTAACGGCAAAAGATGCGCATACTTGGTTACTTGAAGGAACAAATTTATATCCGAAAATCAGAACATTGGAGTCAGATGTTTCTTCATTGGACAGTCGAATTTCCGCAATTGAAACAGCTTTGGAGGCGATGGTCGGAGAATGATAACACCTAATCGTCATTATCCATTGCCGAACAAAAATCACGATGTTGTTGATGACATTAATGACTTGCGCTCAACGTTTGGCATGATTGATGAGGATGTAAAAAACATCGAAGAAGAAATCGAAGAATTATCCGAAACAGTTTTTGATCTAGAAAATCGCTCTGTTCATCTGCCCTACACTGTAGAAAATTCAGAGATACAAAATATTTCAGCGAACCGATATTTGGTCGTGAATCAAAATGGAAACGGTTTCGAATGTTTGGACGGTGGTGGAGATGCCGGCGGGAAATTAGGTCAGTGTTCAGTTAAAAAGACGGATGCCAATTTCGATACTGCTTGGGGAAACATTTTAGAAATTTCGAAAAACGGAATGACACCTCAAGAAAATTCTGAAACAAGCCAAGCAAATGAAACTCATATTATTTCCGAAAGTAGAACTAACGAATTGTCAGGCTAAATCTGATTTAGAATCTGCAAGAAATGAATCTGTAATTTTTTGTGATAACGCAGAAGAAATTGAGGAAAAACTCCAGATCGCAACTCACGAAAATTTCGGATTAGTGAAAGTTGGTAGCGGTTTTACAAATGACGCAGGAACTATTTCAGCTCCGATAATCACAAAAGCCACTGAAGGCAATTTCGGCATCATAAAAACAGGTGATGGTTTAGTAAATAACAGTGGAACAATTTCAAGAGACGAATTAAATCCAGCAACATTTTCGAATTTCGGAATCGTAAAACTCGGAGACAATCTTTCGATCAATCAAAGCGGTGAAATGGAGATCTGTGACATGGTAAGCAATGCCACAATTTATAATTTGGGTAAGGTAAAAATTTGCAACAACGGAATTATCGATTTAGAAGAGCAAACTTTAGTTTATAGATTATTTGTAACTGAAGATTTAGTAATTCAATTTCAAACTGATTTCGAACCTCAAGATGATTTTTCGTTCGTGTTGGAAATTGTTTCTGATGGCAGTCATTTAATCGCATTCAATGAAAATTTAGCTCCGAAAATTTCTCCGTTGCCGATTAATCGAGGTATCACAAAACTTACTTTTTCCAAAAAGTTGGGAGTTCCAAGCTACAATGTAGGAATTTCTCGACTCGATGCACCTGAGCCGATTTTATTAACACCAAATTATGGCGATGATATTAATTCTGATTTATGTGTCAC
>CAJODB010000063.1 GCA_905233185.1 uncultured Alphaproteobacteria bacterium
TCACTGCTGATCGACAAGGGATTTTTATTGAAAGATCACAACGGAGACTATCGGCAGCAAAAATGGACTCCGTACGGAAACAAGAAAGTTTATGTTATATCAGGCAAAATATTGTTGGGATAAGGTGAAACCTTGAAAAATGAGGTGAAAATCATAACGAGACCAGAAAAAATAGCTCAAATCGTTTACGAAGCGATCATTCGATATATAAAAGCGAAAAAGTCTCCAATTGCAAGAAAAAAGACGGATTTAGACCTTGACATTTCCTGTGTTTGGAGAGGAAATAGGAAGCAGAAAAATTGACTTATTGGAGAACCACAATGATTTTAGAGAACGTAAACGGAGATTTTCACGTGATTAAGCAAGTTATGGCACTGCAGAACATGAAATCTGCTGAGTTAGAGGCGATGTGGAACAATGTGGAACAAATATTTTGATCATCCGCCTGAAGTCGCAAGCCGGCAGCATATGACAGCAAAAATCGCTTACAAAATCCAAGAATTAGTTTATGGCGGTGTAGATGCTGAAACTGAGGATAAAATCAAAGCTTGTGCAAAGAAAATTCAAACTCCGATCGATCCGAAAAAGAAAGCTCGGAAATTCAGTCCGATGATCGGCACGAAAATCACGAAAGAATATCATGGAAAAATGCATGAAGTTTTGGTCGTCAAAGACGGTTTTGCGTATAACAACGAAATTTACAATTCGCTCTCGGCTATTGCAACAAAAATCGCAGGCACAAGATGGAATGGCTTAAAATTTTTCGGAGTTAAAAAATGATGGAAAGAAAGTTTATTCGTTGCGCTATTTATACGAGAAAATCCTGCGAAGACGGTTTGGAACAAGAGTTCAACAGCCTTGATGCGCAACGTTTGGCAGCTGAAAATTACGTTGCAAGTCAGATTCATGAAAATTGGCGTTTGGTTTCTAAGCATTATGATGACGGCGGATTTTCAGGTGGGAATATGAACAGACCTGCGCTGAAAGAGCTGTTTGAAGATATTAAAGCAGGCTTGATTGACATGGTCGTTGTTTACAAAATTGATCGCTTATCTCGTTCTTTGTTTGATTTTTCAAAGATTGTGGAGCTTTTCGATCAATATAACGTCAGTTTCGTTTCGGTAACTCAGTCGTTCAACACATCCACATCATCAGGAAAGTTAATGCTGAATATTCTGCTGAGTTTTGCGCAGTTCGAGCGAGAATTATCAGGCGAACGCATCCGAGATAAATTTGCGGCATCTCTGAAAAAAGGCATGTGGATGGGTGGAACTCCGCCTCTCGGTTATACTTGCAAGGATCGCAAGCTCATTATCGACGAAAAAGAAGCAAAGGTTGTAAAATTCATTTACAGCAAGTTTCTTCAGACTGAATCTTACTTTGAAATTGCAGGCATTTTGAATAATGCAGGACATCGCACACGTCCGAGAAAAGAGACTCCGCAGGGAAAAATGTTTGAGCCGAAAGCTGTTTTGCGTATTCTCAAGAATCCGTACTACAAAGGCTGCGTTGTTCACAAAAAGAATGTTTATCCCGGTGAGCATGAGGCGATAATCGAGGAAAGTGTTTGGAATCAGGTGCAGGAGATTTTCAAAAAGCACGAAAAACCGGGTCAAAAGGTACGCAAAACGATGACTCCGTCATTTTTGAAGGGGCTTGTTCATTGCGGTTCTTGCAATGTCCTGATGCATCAAACTTGCTCAAATAAAAAGGGCTTGCAGTATCGCTATTACACTTGCTCAAAATACAAGTCCTGCGAAGCTTCTCAGCACACCTTTCCGGCTGAGGTTATAGAGAAACGAGTTGTCGAAGAGATTGTTCGTATTTTGAAGTCGCCTGAAGTTGTGATGAGCCTGAATCGCCTGGCTGAAAGGCGCAAAGATGTTTCGAAAGCTGATTTAATGACAGCGATCAAAAATTTAAATGACGTCTGGAATTTTTTGTATCAGGCCGAACAAAGGAAAATCATTCATATGCTGATCAACAAGATCGTAATTCAAGAAAACGGCATCAAAATTGACCTGAATTTAGAGGATTTCGAGAGTTTAATCGTGCAGTTAGTTTAAGGAGCGAAAAATGGAATTATTATCACCTGAAGTCTTTATTCCGCTGAAAATCAATACGAGAAAAGGACGCCGAGCTAGCGTTTCAAAGCCTGAAAATGCTTATCAGATCACACCTTTCTCGAAACTTTTGACGAAGGCTTACATCCTGCAGAAAAGGCTGTTAGAGAATCCTCACATCAGCCAAAAAGAGTTCTGCGAGCTGAATAAAATCTCACCTCGATACCTTCGAGGAATCCTGCAGTTCAACAGCTTCAGTCCCAAAATCAAAAAAATGATCATGAACGGTTGGATGCCGAAAAATTTCTCGACTCAACAAATTCTCACGGGAAAAATTCCGCTTCTCTGGAGTGAGCAAGAGAAAATGATCGTATAAATAGAAAAGCGATAAAAAAGCCAATAAATTCAAAGAATTAACTTGATAATCAGGAACAAAGAGTTATATTACAACCAAGTTAGACATGAGGACAAAGATGTATATAGATAGCTTGAAAGATCAACAAAAATCATCGTTTTATATCGCGGAATTAGAGAATGGTTCGAAAGATTGGACTGAATTTGAGAGAAAAGGTATCAGTCGCACGCTATATTTCGCTTATGAAAAGAGCAAAAAAGCTGCAAACGAACTTATCGATTTCGATGACATAATATGGGCGAACGATGTCGAAGCAATTGTAAACACTCTGAAAGAGAACGGAATCAAAGAATTTACAATTTCCTGTCACTTTTGCGATTTGATCGATCGTCTCGCAGATTTCGACAAATTAGGCTGCCGAATGAACGGCGTAACTGAAGTAAAAAGTTCCCTGACGAACTTAGACGGAAGCGTGCAAATGATCAATGCTTTAAGAATGGAAATTTTATAACGTCATTAACTTGGAGAAAAATTATGAATAACTCATACAGAAAAAACAACGATGATACATTCGTAGATGAAAACGGAAAAAAATGGCACAA
>CAJODB010000064.1:0-694 GCA_905233185.1 uncultured Alphaproteobacteria bacterium
TAAGCAGATGTAACGACTTTTTTGAAAGTGTAATTTTTGAAAAAAATAATGCAGAAAAATCAAATAGTTAAAATCATAAAGTGTAACGACTTTTTGAGTAGCGTCTAGATACTTCTTGCAAATTTTTCCTCATACTAAACACGTTTTTTAGGATTTATTGCGTGATGAACAGGTATGACGGAATAGATAAAAGAATAGTTTCGAACGTGAAAGTGTATGCGAAGAATTTAAAGCGCAAAGCGATTTTTCGTTCCATGGATCTTGAAGATCTGGAGCAGGAATTGATGTGCGAAATTCTTTCATGCATTGCTAAGTTCGATAAAGGTTGTGGCGAATTGGAACATTTCATCAGAAAAATTTTGAAAAGACGCTGTGCAACATTAATCGAAACTTATATGCGCAAGAAACGTGATTCGATTGTCCGACTTTCCGAGTACAGCGATGAAATACACGGCGATAACTTCATTGAGCTTATTGAGGCATCGGATTTCATCGATATGTTGCCGATTAAGTTTCGAATGCTGTATCAGCTGCTGTTGAGATATTCAATCTCTGATACTGTAATGATAACGGGACTTTCTCGCTCAAGCATTTCGAGAGATATCAGTCGCATCGCTTTTCTGTTTAATCACTATGAAAATTCTGAAAATCGTTTGGTTTTTATTGATAAGTTAAGGAGAAATTGGATGGGAAG
>CAJODB010000064.1:755-2771 GCA_905233185.1 uncultured Alphaproteobacteria bacterium
TTTAGCTGATTTGAGTGATCAGGTCACAAAGTTGGTGAATCATACAAAGGAGCTGAAAGAAAAGTTGGAAGATGCGCTGAATTTACGCTTTTCTGAAACAGTTCAAAACAAGCTGCATGATGAAAATAAAAACACAGGCACGACTAAATTTTATGAAAGCGGCTTTCAAATTACGGCTGAAGTCCCAAAAAAAGTAACGTGGGATTCGGAAAAAATCGGCGAAATTATCAAAAATATTTCAGAGGAAAAACGAAAAGCAATCATCAAAACAACACATGTAATCGATGAACGAAAATATGCTCAATTGTCACCTGAAGATAAACTGCTTTTTGCAGACGCTCGAACGGTTACTCCGGGAAAAACTAAATTCAAAATTTCAATTCCAGAGGAGGTGTAATCATGAAAATAATTTCTGCAGAAGAGAGACTGAAACAGCAAACAGGCGTGAAAATGGCTATCTTCGGAGGAATAGGGAAAACGAGTTTGTTAAAAACGCTTTCCGAACCAACTCTTTGTTTGGATTTTGAAGCTGGATTGTTGGCTGTGCAAGATTGGCTCGGCGATTCGATTTCGGTTCGCACATGGGAAGACGCTCGCGACATTGCTTGTTTAATCGGCGGTGTAAATCCTGCTTCGAAGTCTGTTTACAGCCAACGTCATTATGATTCAGCCAAAGCAAAATTCAAAGATTGCGATTTCTCGAAATACAAGTGCATTTTCATTGATTCGATCACAATTGCATCGAAAATTTGTTTGGCGTGGTGCAAAAATCAGCCCGAATCTTTTTCGGATAAATCAGGAAAGCCTGACATTCGCGCTGCTTATGGTTTGTTAGCTTCAGAAATGAGTTCTTGGCTGAACCAATTTCAGCATATTCCCGACAAAGATGTTATTTTCGTTGGATTGCTTGATCAAAAAGCGGACGATTACAACAAAACTTCATGGATTCCGCAAATTGAAGGATCAAAAACTACAGTTGAATTACCTGGAATCTTGGATGAGGTAATCTCGATGGTACCGATGAAAGGCGAATCCGGAAAATTAGAACGAAAATTTATCTGTCACACCATCAATGCAAACATGTATCCGGCGAAAGATCGCTCCGGTTGTTTGAACGAAATCGAAGATGCTCATCTCGGAAAATTATTAGCGAAAATCAAGAAAGGAAAATAAAAAATGATGAATTTTAATGATGCAGAAGTACAAAATAGCTTTGATTTGATCCCTGTAAATACGATTGCAAAAGCTCGATTAGTGATAAAACCAGGCAATGATTCGACAGATCCTTTTATTACTCGCAGCAAAGGTGGCGACACAGTTTATTTAAACTGCGAGTGGATAATTCTTGAAGGGAAATACGCCAAACGAAAGGTTTTCGATAAAATCGGACTCGAAGGCTCGGATAAATGGGTAAACATGGGAAAAGCTCGAATCAGAGCGATTCTTGAATCGGCAAAAGGAATAAATCCAAAGGACATGTCTGAAATTGCTGTAGCCGCACGTCAGATCAATTCTTTCAATGAGCTGAATAATCTTGATGTCGTTATAAAAATCGGAGTTGAACACGACAAAAGCGGTCAGTATCAGGATAAAAACCGAGTGATTGCGATCATCACTCCAGATAACTTTTCTTATCCAGAGTTTATAAACGGACAAGATATTCCTTGGAGTATGTGATGTCAGAGGAAGCTTTATGGAATGCAGTTATCGTTCAAGCCATAGAAGACTTATTTCGCGGCAATGATAAAGAACGGATTCCGTTGGATTTTCGAGAATAATCCTGATTTTAGAAATGTTTGTGATTATGCAGGAGTTGATCCGATGTGTCTCAGACAAAATGTATTTAGCCGAATTATAAACGGAGCTTGAGATGATGTTTAAATTTATTCCGCCGTAAAAAATGCTGAAATAACTATCAAAAACAATTGATAAGATTTGAACATGCGTTTGGATTCATAACGTAATGCTTGAGTTTTATCAAAATTTGAAAACCGATTTTTAGGAGATTTTTTATGA
>CAJODB010000065.1 GCA_905233185.1 uncultured Alphaproteobacteria bacterium
TGATTTGGAAATTATCGGAACTTCCGGCGGTGGTATGGTATCTGTCACTATAAGCGGAAAAAGTGAGATGAAAAAAGTTCATATTGATCCGAAATTACTGTCTCCAAATGAAGTAGAGATAGTTTGTGATTTAATTACAGCTGCGTATAACGATGCAAAATCAAAATTAGAAGCAAAAATGACAGAACAGATGGGTGGATTACTACCTCCTGGAATGAAACTTCCGTTTTGATTTATAAGTTTTTACTTATTGTTTATTGTTTTTTAATTATATGGTTGTGTAAAAGTAATTGTTTAGTCGTATAGTTGTGCAGAGATAGTGAGTGTAGTAGTAGTTATGTGTAGTAGCGAGAATAATAATCATGACGGTGAAAATAGTAACGCAAGTCATGAAGATTGTATTTTCTGCCAGATAGTTGCAGGGAAAAGTCCCGTGCATAAGATATGGGAAGATGATGAGCATTTGGCATTTTTATCGATATATCCGAATACATTAGGTGCCTCTGTTGTAATTCCGAAAAAACATTTTCAGAGCTATGCATTTCATATGCCAGATGAAGAATTGGCGAAATTAACAATAAAAGCCGGAATTGTCGGACGATTACTTGACGCTACTTTTGATGATGTTGCAAGAACCGCATTAATTTATGAGGGGTTTGGAATAAATCACGTACATGCAAAGTTGTTCCCACTGCATTATACGAATCAAGAAAACTGGACACCAATTCATACAGATTACAACAGATATTTTGAGAAATATGAAGGTTATGTTTCATCTCACGAGTATCATGGAGAAAATCCGGATCTTGCTGCACTTTCCGAAAGAATTAGAAATGTCGCAAGAAAGATGATAATAAAATAGAGAGAAGAAATTTGTTTAGCATTTTTTTAATCCGCTGATTTTCCGTATTTCAAATCAGATCTCTTGCGAAAGTCATTTTTGGCTCTTTTGGCTTTTGGAAATCAAAAACTTCAAAATACATTTCTCGACTTTCACAAGAACTCTATTATTCATCATAATACTATGTACTATTATAAAATATAGATACTATTATTAAAGTAACGGCAGCAGAAACTAAACAAAAATATTCGCAGATATAATTGATATGAGAATTTTTGAACCATCCGAGCAAGAAGAATTGGAGGATATCAAAAACGATATTGCGTCAGAAATAAAACTTTCTCTTGAAAACATTTCAAAGGGCAAATCAAAGGCAAACGATATACAAACTGCTATCGAAAAAATTATACGAACGGAATTCGTTGATGTTCGCGGATTTTGTACACGTAGTTGAAGGGTAACGAAATTATTTTATTCATTCATTTACTTTTATCAGATATAGTATTTCTCCTATGAAAAGCAGGCATGTAAAGCATCCTGAATGGAGGGGAGATCATGTAAGATATGGGAAAGTTTTCTTTTAATATTCGCTCAAAGATGTTCAATAGGATTCAAATCAGGAGAATATGGAGGAAGAAAAAGCAATTTACATCCGGCTTGTTCAATTATACTTCGAGTTGCATTTGTTTTGTGAATAGAAGCATTGTCCATGATTACTGTTTGCCCTGGTTTTAGGCTTGGAACCAACATTTTTTCTAACCAAAAATTAAATAATTTAGCGTCACAAGTTCCGTGATATCCAAACGGAGACAGAGTAGTTTTTCCGCACAAACCCGCAACGATAGATTGCCTTTCGAATTTTTTCCCCGATACTTTTGCCATGATTTTTTCTCCTTTTTTAGTTCGTCCGTATTCCTTATATAAGAACGTGTCGATTCCAGATTCATCCAGAAAAACCAGTTGATCTTCAGGCAGTTCCTTTATCTTGTTAATAAATATTTTCCTTTGCGATTCATCCCTTTCCCTGTATATTTTTTGTTTTTTTTTCGAGTAAATCCCAACTTTTTCAGAGCCCTCGCTACGGCATCTCGCATCCAAAGTGCGAAGCTATTTCTCTCAAAAAGTCATCTGGATGTTCTTCCACATATTTTTCTAAGGCATCCAATGGAAGCTTATGCGGACTCCTAGGTACCGCAACTGCTTTTAAACTCCCGGTTGTCTTCTTAAGCTTTATCCATCTACTTACTGTTACCGAATGAAGCTTAAACTGTCTTGCCGCTTCCGCTTGTGAATGGCCTTCTTCTACATATGCCAACACCAACTTTCTTAAATCTAAACTATATGCATTCATAATTCCATATTCTACCACATTATGCCTGCCTTTCATAGGAGAAAGACTATAACAAGAAGAGGCTCCATATTGCAGGAGCCTATTTCAAACATATGTAAAGTTGATGTTAATTTTGTTGTAATAGGAGAACATCTCGAAACATATGCTGAAATTATAAACCGAAATCCGAAGGAATTGCAGCGTTAATCATATTCATAATGAAAACGGAAAACGAAGGAATAACTTCGGATTGTATTGTGGAGAAGTTATTTTCAGAGACACGACCAGCGGTAAGAGTTCCGGATAGAGCTTGTAGGAAGTGAGCTGTATCTTCATGTCTTGAAGTAATAGCATTTACGGAGGTGTTAAATTTGTCTGCCGTATCAACAGCTACAACAGTATCAGAAGTAATTCCTTTTGCAACGGTTGCTTGATATAGTCTTTCAAGAGCTTTGCTGGTTTCATTGTCAGCTGTAGGAGCAATTGTGCTGTTGTTTAAGAGATACATAAAATCTGTACCAATT
>CAJODB010000066.1 GCA_905233185.1 uncultured Alphaproteobacteria bacterium
ATCGAGCAATTCCAAGCGCAAAAATTCTTCATTCCATTCAGCCCAATTCGCGGATTGATTCGCAACCAATCTAAACGCTTTTATTTGAGCTTCGGAGAGGTCATCCGCAATGACCACAGGTACTTCTTCGAGACCTAATTTCCTTGCTGCTTTTAATCTAAGATGACCATCAACAACTGTTCCGTCACTTTTTGCGACAATCGGAACGCGAAATCCAAATTCTTTTATGCATGAAACCATGCGATCAACAACAAAATCATTTTTTCGAGGATTTCTCGCGTACTCGATGAGTTTATCTGTTTTGAATGTTTGATATTTTAAAATGTCGGATTCTATCATGCTACATTTCTCTCAAAACTAATTTCTTCCAAAGTTTTTCCTGTCGATTCTAAAATTGCTTGTTCTCCTGTTTGTTTCTGCCAGCGACGAATGATTGTATCGACATATTTCGGATCTAACTCCATGATATTACATCTCCGATTCGTTTCTTCGGATGCGATTAAGGTTGTTCCCGAACCTCCAAACAAATCCAAAATTAAATCGTTTTCATCAGAAGCATCTAGGATTGCGTCTTTTACTAGAGACAATGACTTTACAGTCGGGTGCGCTGCCAATAATTCGTCTCGATTTTCCGTCGCAAAGCTATTCATTCCCGGATAAGTCCAGATGTTAGTTCGATTTCCATGAAATTGTTTTTCTTCGTTTCCGTTTTTGAATACGAAAATCAGTTCATGCTGGCTTCGGTAAAAGTTCCCCATGCCTCCAACGCCTTTATTCCAAATGCATAATTGTTTGAAATCGGAATAATTTTCTTTTGCCGCTGTCAGAATTTCGTAAATGTGTTTCCAGTCCATGCAAACATAATGAAGCGAACCATTTTTTGAAAATGAAACGAGGTTTTTGAAAATGTTAGAGAGGAAATCTATAAATTCCTGTACGCTCATTTCGCCCGAAGCCATAAGAAATTCCGAATGTTTATGCTCTTTGTTGATTCCTGAGATATTTGAAACTTTTACGTTGTAAGGCGGATCTGTGAAAATCATATCAGCAAGATTTTCGTTCATAAGTTTTTGAACATCATTTCGTTTGTTGAATCACCACACAATAATCTATGTT
The DNA here is from genome assembly GCA_905233185.1 of uncultured Alphaproteobacteria bacterium. GTDB lineage: Bacteria > Pseudomonadota > Alphaproteobacteria > UBA3830 > UBA3830 > BNWE01. The sequence goes on from CAJODB010000066.1 coordinate 1,117, forward strand.
TTCCCAGAATCCACAAATCTCCAACCTTGCTTGTTATCGGGAAATCTTTTTCTTCAAAATCTTCTACAGTATTTTCGCTTTCCTCATCTTCCTTTAAATATTCCGCAATTTCATCCAAATCAAATCCTGTCAGAGACAAATCGAAATTCAGCTTTTCTAATTCTTGAAATTCCAGTTTCAGTAATTCTTCATCCCAATCTGCCCAATTCGCGGATTGATTTGCAATTAAACGAAATGCTTTTATTTGGGCTTCGGATAAATCATCGGCAATTACAACAGGAACTTCTTCGAGTCCCAATTTTCGCGCGGCTTTCAATCTCAAATGACCGTCAACCACACTGCCGTCGCTTTTTGCGACAATCGGAATTCGAAATCCAAATTCTTTGATGCAGCCAACCATTTTGTCAACCACTGCATCGTTGTTGCGCGGATTGCGAGCATATTCGATTAAATCGCTTGTTTTAAATGTTTTGAAAATCAGTTTTGAGCCACATTTTTGAGAGGTCATAAAAAAATCCTTCAAACAGAAAACTTGTTTTTCTTGGAATTAAGGGGTTTCAAATGTCTTTCAGGAGTCAACCCTCGAAAAAATTCTGACGCTAGCGAGATTGTGGGGTCTTGCGATCCGCTCTCTCCCAGGGCTTGGAAGGACCCGGAAGTGCTTTTGTTAGTCTTTTTGTCTCTGCTCATCTCCTCCTTTAAAGCCAGTAACATTATGGCTATTGCGTCTGCCTCATCATCGGTTGCGGGGGTGAAGCCTTTACGTTTTACGGCAGCTATTATTTCGTCTTTTGTCGCGTTGCCTTTTCCGGTCATAAATTTCTTAATCGCTTGAACCGAAAAGCTTATACAAGGAATATTCTGCTGAAAGCACACAGATGCAAGCATATATAAAAAGCCTCCGTAACAATGCGCAGCTTCGACGCCTTTATGCCCGAAAACTCTTTCGAAATAGACTGCTTCGATGTTGTGTTTTGCAATGATATTCAACAGCCATGTTCGAAATTCATGAAATCGCGCGCCGAATTTTTTTTTGTATGTTCCGAGCTTTCTCGTTCCGCTGATGAACTTTCCGTCCTTAAATATCGCGAATCCGCAAGCTGTTCCGAGATCTAATGCAAGTAATGCCATAACATCCTCCGTCTATATTACTTATTCAGTTTTTCTCGGAAAAATGTTCAGACTTTTTTAAAAAATTTTTACTTCACCTCAATGTTCTGATTATTGAATAGAGAATTATTAATCATTGTTAACTTTTATTAATTATTGATTAAAATTTTAATGCAGACCATATCGGTCTTTTTTTTGTAGTTGTTGTAACAGAGGTGTCACATGTTTTTTAAAAAGATTTATTAATTTTCGTTTCGATATCTTATTTAAGTTGATTGAAGAACACAAATATAATAATTATTTATTCATCTCAATCAAAGAAGACGGGATATATCTGAATGATACAAAAATAATAGATAAAAAAGCTACTCAACAAATTATTATCTTCAAAGAACTTCTAAAAGCGCATAATAAAGCTATACTCGAATGTCAGCCCAAAAATGGAAAAAACTGGTCTGAATTGGCAGCCAAGCTAGAAAAACATTCGAAACATACTGTCCAAGAGGGGCAAATCAGGCAACTAATTTATTTTATTAGAATGAATATAAAAAAAAGTTTGAAAAAAAATTATGAGGAAATAATTTATGCTTCAGAAAAACAATATTTCCTTGATAAGAGAGTCGTTCTATCAAACCCCTTAAAAGAGCAGAATTGATGATTTTTTTTGGAGACTTGATTTTTTTCAAAAATACCCTCTCATTTTCAGGCAATGTAGGAGACTAAACTTGATTTTTTTTAAAGCTCATTTTATTCACTGATTCTGATTTTTTCCTCATACTAATCACGTTTTTAGGATTTATTGCGTGATGAACAGGTATGACGGAATAGATAAAAGAATCGTTTCGAACGTGAAAGTGTATGCGAAGAGTTTAAAGCGCAGATCAA